>JBGSIC010000023.1:0-70075 GCA_041751875.1 Bdellovibrionota bacterium | reverse complement strand
AAATGCTTCGCACAGGCGAGAGCACGTTCGTGAATTTGTTTGAATGATTCCATGGCAACCTCCGTTAAGTAGAGGAAACGCCTAGAGGATCGGTTTTTCAAGAGCGTTAGGGGAGCGTGACGGTTAGTTTTTTATCAGGTGGAGGTAGCCCATTGTTTGGAGCTGGGAGATGGTTTGAGCATCGAGCGACAGATGGGCGGGTATTTCAATTTCTTTCTTACCTGTTTCGACAAAAGTGAAAGCGGCCGGAAATTGGTCTCGATCCAAAAGAGGTTTGATTTGGGCCGTGACGTATTGAGAGAGGGTGGCAATGCGGGCCTCTCCGCCTGGTTTTAGGACGCGAACGATTTCTAAAAGTGCCTGGGAACTTTCTTGCGGCATAAAGTGGGAAAGCACCATGTGGGATAAAATTAAAGTGACCGTGTTGTTCTCAAAGGGCAGGTCAAAGACGCTGCCGGTGATGAGATTTGTGCCATGGTCTTTTTGGTAGGCGAGCATTTGTTTGCGAATATGGGGGGGCGTCGCAGTGGGAATGTCCATGCTATACCAAATATCCAACCCGTAAGCGTTAAGGCCGCTTTCAAGTAGCTTCGGCAAGAGCCCACTGTAGCCTTCGCCGATGGTGAGCACCAAAGCTTCAGCCCCGAGACGGGGCACTTCGGGCAAGCCCAAAGCCTTCAAAATGAGGTCGGTCGAGTAACGGTCTTCTCCTGTGATGGGAACACTTACGCCATGGCTTGTGACCTCGGGGCGCTCTCCCGCAACTCCCACAATTTCCACGCATTTACGTTCGGAGGGCTTATTCACTTCGGCTGCAGCGAGGAAAGAGAGGCAATGGAATGCAATAAGCGCTTTCAGCATAGCGGGGGTGTTAGCACAAAATGCGCGCTGAAAACAAGGTAGGTTCCAAAAGGTGCCTGGCACCTAGAGGAACTTAGGGCCAGTAGCGGACGACGAGGAAGTCGGAGTTGCCAGCTTCGGTGCGATACCCTGCGGCAACAATTCTACCTACGTTGTCGATGGCGACGGTGTTAAAGGCACTATTGGTCTCGATTAGGCCACCACTTGGAAACGGGCCAGCCAACGGCTCGGGATCTAGAATGGTGGCCGCGCTGGTGGGGATATAATATCCGGAACCATCTGCGAGGTATACCGCGAGCGCTGATGTTGGTACTGTGTTTGCACCGCCGACAACGATGTTTCCATTGTCTAGCAAGGCAACTCCCTTGTAACTCGCTGTTGAGTTAGTGATGATCACCATTCCATCACCGCCGAAACTTAGATCAAGATCATTGGCTGCGCCCGATCCTTCAGGGGAGACTCGTACAAGTCCAAACTTTCCATTTAATTCTCCCGCCAAGACGATTTTTCCGTCTGACTGCACAGCCAGTGCGTAGGCTGTGTCTGCGCCCCCACCGCCGCTATCAACAGTTTGGTAATTGACCGGTGTACCAGATTGCGTGAAAAAACTTGGATCTTGATCTCCATCTTCCTCGTAACGGGCGACTAAAAAATTTCCCAGTATTTCGCCCGCTACCAAAAGCTTGTCGCCCGATCGTGCTGTAGCCCAACCATTGTGAAGCTCGCCGTTAGCGATTTCCTGATCAACAGTATCCAAGTTTAAATCGCCGCTAAACCTAAGCAGCAACTTAGCTATATTAGTGCTTCGACCTAAGGCGAAGTAGGAAGTGTCATCAAATGGCAGAAGAGAAGCCAACAGTTGGTTGTTTGTGTCGCCTTGGAAAGAAGATTCGACCGAGCCGGACGCTGTCAAAATCGCCGCGCCAAATCGCCCGTCGGCTTCGCCGGCGAGGAGGATTTTGCCGGAGGGGGTGAGCGCTACGCTGTAGGCGATGTTTGCGGTACCCGCGCCGGCAATTTGAAAACTTTGTTTGCCGTCGTCGCCAAACCCGTTGTCCAGTGAGCCGTCTGTGTTTAATCTTGCTACAGCGAAGTATGAGTCAGCATCCCCATCGTCCTCGGCGAATCCGGTAAGTACAATTTTCCCATCGGACTGAATTGCTAATGATTTAGCTTCGTCGGCATTGGATACGCCTGGAAACTCGAAAGCTATCGTTTGCGTTCCTGAGACATTGAAACTTGTATCTAAGCCCGGCCCGTGAACAGTGATGGGAAGACTTGTTGTGCCGCCATTCTTGTAGTTGATGGTGACGGTAGTAGTCGCCGTAGCGGCACTTGTTGCAGAAAAGGTACCGGTGGCACCTAAAGTGAGGGTGCCGACTTCCCCTTCTGTTTCAGATTGTGTGAGGGTGTCGACTTGGTCTCTAAAGGAAGAAGAAACCAGAGTAATTGTTTTCCCTCGGGCGATGGTTAACCCTGGATTTACCCAGTCCAGCGTGACATTTGAGCATCGAAGTGAAAGAAGGCACAATAGGGCGACTGAACTGGAAAAGAAAAAACTAAATGCGTGAAATTTCTTAAAGTGAATGTGAGCCAAAGCCCTTCCCGCCCGTGTGCCATGATTTTAGCGTTGGGAGGGCAGGAAGGCAAAGTTCGACTGAAGATCGAGCCTGGTTAAATTATTCTTCTTTTTCGTCCTCTTTTTCGTCTTGATTATCACCAAAGACGATAACTTTGACGATGCCCACGCCCAGAAGATCAAGAGCGGAAGGTTCGGGAACGATAACAGCGTCTAATGAGCCTCGGAAATAACGCGTTTGGTTATCAAGATCCGTATACTTCCCGAAGAAGATGTTGTTGTCCGCAATTCCATAGATGTCATCGATGAGTAAGGTATTGGCCCCTTGGAAGTCGGCGGCATTCAAGTCGGTGAGCGTGTTATCAAAAAGTGAATACAAAAACACAGTGCTATCCGTATCACCAACAATGCGATCGAAATCGTTTACGCCTGTGGCGAACGACGTCGCGCCGAGCGTGAGAATATTGGGAATGTTTAATGCGAAGGGATCGCCCAAACGATAATAAGCGGCAGAACCAGAGAGTGAGCCAGCGCTTAGGTCACTGTCGGACACTCCGGCTGACCCGAAGTAAGTAGTCGGTACGATCGTATGAGGGGTGCCATCGTTATATGAAGGTGTACCTGATGAGGCCTTTACCATGAAAGTCCCATCCAAATTCACGCCGGAGGTTTGAGCGTTGTTGACGAGTTGTTGGTCGGTGTTCGACGAACGAATCCAGCGATTGACCGAATCTGTAGCGCCGAGTCTGTTGAAGTACACGTTGTTGTCCGAGTCGAGTCCGACGGCCTGATTCGCTCCTAAGGCGGTTGTAACCTGAATCATGGTCGAGCTTTCGTGACGGAATGCCTTTTGCGTGCCGCTGGCTATTTGTGCCCACCCAACAATGATACTTCCGTCATCGCTAATGGCTGTCGCACGGCTTTGCGAACCACCAAGCGTTCCTAAATCTTCGATTGTGCCGTTGGCTCGGCGGACGGCGGCTTGGTTGGTGGAAAGTTTGTAACCGACGATGTCGCCCTGGGGGTTACCGGCTTGGGGGACGAAGTCAGCGCCCAAGTCCTGCATATAGATAGTGGCGCCGAAGGAGGCGATTGAGAAAACAAGAACCGACAAAGCAACGACGGATTTCAACATAACTTTCCCTTTCCAATGGAAAACCAATTGCCCCAAAACCCAATGTAATAATTAAAGATAAAGCCTGATTGACGTGGAGAGTCATAAAAGATTTCCGGGGGTTGTGCAAGTGGGAAGAGGGCGGTCTTTCGCGGGCCGGGATAACTAATTGAAATTATGGGAGTTAAGAAACGTAAATAGGTGCCAGTCGACTTTTGGTACTTCGTCCCAAAAGGGTCGACAGGCACCTATTTACGGCCACATCCGAATGAGGGCGAAGTCGTCGTCGGTGCCGTTGTCGGAAATCCCGGCGGCGGAGATGGTGCCGTCAGAGGCGATGACTACCGCATGAAGAAAATCGTCGAAAGAACCTACGGAAATGGTGGCGTACCCGTCGGCGTTGAAGCGCGTGTCGAGGGTTCCGTTTTCATTTACCCGCGCCACCATCATCTGATTTTGTCCGGCGTTCTGGCGGAAGCCCGCAACCACTACCTTGTTGTTAGTGGCGACTTTGGCATCGAAGGCCACAAAATCGCCTGAGTTCATCGCAAAGGTCGCAATGCCATCTCCGCTGAAACTGGTATCGAGCGAACCGTTGGATAGATAGCGCGCTACCGCGATGTCATCGCCACGTCCGTACGCACGGCCGGCGGCGACCCACTTGTTGTCGTAAGTGGGAACGAGTGCAAAGAGATCCGCTCCAAAACTATTGATGGCGGTCACAACCGTTCCGGTGCCGCCCCATGATGTATCGGCGTTGCCGTTGGTGAGAAAGCGCGCGATCGCAAAGCGTTTTCCGGCCACGCCGTGAGAACTTCCTCCCACAATCACGCGGTTGTCGGGAAGTGCTTGAACCGCGTACGCGAACTCTCCCCCAGTCGCAACAAAGGTTGTGGTTTGAATTCCGTCACCGCTGAAAGCGGCATCGAGCACTCCGCGCGTAGTGTAGCGGGCCACGGCAAACTGCGCGTCGTTACCCACCATCACGTAACCAGCAAGGAGTAATCTACCGTTTGCATCAATGGTCACCGCATGGGCCGCGTCGCCCGTCGTGCTTAAGTTACTCACGACAGTACCAGTGGTGCCCCAACTCGTATCGAGCGCGCCGTTCGTGTGGTAGCGCACGCTCGCAAAATCCAAGTTGTTGCCATTGAACGATTGTCCGACTGCTAAGATGCGACCGTTGGCTTGAACGGTTACGTCGTTGGCAAAGGCATGACCTGAGCCCACCGCAGTGGTCACAATGCCATCGGTACTAAACGTGCTATCGAGATTTCCCCGTGACGTGTAGCGGACCACCGCGAACGCGCGTGTCGCGCCACTAGCGCCCGCGAGAACCGGCCGTTGAAGGGCGTCGAGCGCGATTCCGTAAGCAATGTCATCTGCCGCTCCGACGGCCGTTGTGACGGATCCGGTGCTATTCAAGCTGACATCGAGAGTGCCGCTTCCTGCCAAACTCCCATCGATATTGCTATAGCGAGCAAGCGCCAGATCAAGATCGGATCCGTTGTCGGAGTAGCCTGATAGTACGAAATGATTGTTGTAGGGGCTGTAGGCAAAAGCCACATCGTCGCCACTGCCGATGGGTGTTTGGATTCTTCCGTTAGTGCCGAAGCTTACATCGGGCGAGCCAAAGCCACCGTAGCGCATGACCAGAAAATCATAGTTGGTGCCGTTAAATCCAGAACCCGCTGCGGCGATGGATCCGCCCGCCAGAGCAGAAACGGCGTAAAGTGCCTCATCACCATTAGTAAATTGTAGAGTAAAGATACCGTCGTTATCGAGCGTGGTATCAAGGGCCCCGCTACTCAGGTAGCGAACAATTACCAGTCGGTTCTCTAGTTCGAGGGTCCTTCCCACAGCAACGATGCGTCCGTCGGTTTGAAGAGACATCGCCGTGAGCTCGGCACCGTCGTTAACGATAGCAGTAGTTACCAGGCCGTCGGTGCTGAACGAAGTATCTAAAATTCCGTTGGTCGCATAGCGGGCTAAAGCGAATACTTTTCCCGCAGTATTATAGGAATGTCCGCCCACGAGAATGCGCCCGTTGGGCTGCATGAGAACTTCTTTCGCAGAATCGTCGCTGCTTCCCGCAAAGCTGGTGGTGACTTTGCCATCGGTGTCGAACGAAGTATCCAAGTTGCCATTGGTATGAAAGCGAGCGATGGCAAAAAGTTTATTTCCTCCGATAACTGTTTCCCCAGCAACCATGATGCGTCCGTTAGTCGCAATGGCGAGTCCGTGCGCTTGATCGTCAGTGGTGCCGAACGTGGTGATTTGTCGGCTGTCTCCGGAGAACGCGTTGTCAGGAACACCGTTGGACGTAAATCGTTGAATAGCGAAATCATCATTCGCTCCATTGTAGGCCTTGCCGGCGATAACAATGCGGCCAAAGGCATCGAGCTTTACGGCGTTGGCCACATTGTGCCCACTGCCCAACGTAGTAATTATTTTTCCATCGTTACTAAATGAAGTGTCGAGGTTTCCATTGGTGTAATAGCGCTGGACAGCAAAATCGTTGTTCGCGCCGTTGTAAGCATACCCAGCAACCACAATGCGGCCGTTGTTGGTTTGAATGGCCACGGACATCGCCACATCTGAGGTGGTACCCATGCTATTGATCACTTTGCCGTCGGCGCTAAATGCCGTGTCGAGACCGCCACTTGTCAGAAATCTTGCTACGGCAAAGTCATCGTTGGTGCCATTGTTCGCCACACCCACGACCACAAGTTTTCCATCCGTCTGCACAGCCATTCCATAAGCCATGTCATCTCGCGTGCCGATGGAAGTCAGCGAGACACCGTCGCCGCTAAAGCCGACATCGAGGCCTACTGCGGCTTGAATGCGAAGCGCGGCAAAATCCCAGTCGGTGCCGTTCCAAGCGCGTCCCCCTAGGGTGATGCTGCCAGACGTGTCGGCGTGCACAGAGCGCGCGACTCCTCCGCCGGCAAAGGAGTAACTGTTGGCGGTGACTCGGCTGCCGTCTGTTGCATAAATGGCCAGGGCCATGGAATGGGAAGCTCCCTGATCCGCAAAACCGGTAACCAAAATCTGGTTGTTCGTGTCTTGCGTAAGGGCCCATGCGTTGTCGTTCAGTGTGCTTAACGACCACACGTCCCAACCATCCCCGCTAAACGCGGGATCCAGAACACCGTTTGTTTGGTAGCGAAGAATGGCAAAATCTTCTCCGCCAGCGGTGCGAGAACTTCCAGCCACCAAATACTTTCCCTGCGGATCAATATCAATGGCGTAGCCAATGTCCCAACCCGTACCCAGTGTGGTAGTGACTAAACCATCGCCGCTGAAGGTGGCGTCAAGAACGCCTGCGGTAGTGAGTCGGGCGACCGCGACGTCGTAAGTCCCTGCTTGGTTGGAATAGCCCGCGATAACAATGCGGTTCGCGAGATCGGTGGCAATGCCGCGAGCAAATTCATCTCCGCCGAAATCAATGCGGGCGTAGCCAACGCCCGCCGCAAACGCCGGATCGAGCGCGCCGTTGGATGTGAGGCGGGCGACGCCAAAATCGTAGTCGGTCGGATTCCAAGCGCGACCCGCTACGACAATTTTTCCTTGGTTATCAATGACAACCGAGTGAGCGAGAGATTCCCCGTCAGGGAAATTAACCGTGACGGCACCGGTGCCGCCGAAGGAAGTATCGAGTCCACCATCGGGATGATAGCGAATAATGAGGAAGTCGTTGTGTGTGCCGTTGTTTTGTCGTCCAACAACAACGAGTTTTCCATCACTTTGATAAGTCGACGCACGTATCGTGTCGTCATCTGAACCGACTGGTTGGGAGATAATTCCTCCCGCGTTCCACTCGTCCAGAAACGGAAAATCGCTCCACCCCCACGACCGTGGAAATTGTCCCAGTAGATCCCCAGCCCATAGGCAGAGCATTAGAATTGTTCCAAGAATTCTATGCCGCACCCGCTAATCTTATGTGAAAGCAGGACGATTGAATACAGTACATTAATAAGAGAGAATTAAATTCTCGAGCCTGTGACGCTCTGCCATCTTTTTCAGAAAGAGACGCATGAAAATTTTCTTGGGAATAGTTGCCGGAATTTTTGTTCTGTCACCGACAAATGCTTGGTGCGTCGGGCCAAGACTCTTGCTTCATCTCAACGAAGCAGAAAACGCGACCGTGTTTCGCGATAGCTCAGGAAATAATTTTGACGCAACCTGCACAAACTGTCCGACGCGCGGCGCGTACGGAATTTTCAATCCCGCCCTTACTTTTGATGGCGTAAATGATCGATTGGAAGGCATCGCGATGGGTGCTGCTGGAACCAGTGATTGGACGATTTCGGCTTGGGTTAGAACTACTGACGCGGCGGCTGGCATGGTGGTCACTAATCGCTCAGCTGGCGGAGAAGTTTCTAATTCTTTGCATTCAGGTTGGTGGGCTGGGGCGGCATCATCAAACGGTCGTGTCTATTTTTCGAACGATGGTCCCGGTTGCGAGTATGGGGCCATAAGTACCTCAACGATTACCAACGGTAATTTTCATCACATCGTTGGCATTCGATCGGCGACCTCCAATTACCAAATTTATGTAAACGGCGTTCTAGAGGGAACGAACAATATTTCGGTCGGCGCTGGTTGCAACACACTTGCGGCCTCTTCCACCGCCAACTGGTTGGTAGGAGATGGCCCCGCTTGGGGAGGCTCTCAATGGGTGGGGCAAATAGCTGAAGTGGCGGTCTATGACCAAGCACTCACACGTTCTTTAGTTAGAGGGATGTATTTGCGCGGCGTGAATCGCCACCGCGAGATGTACCGGGAATGGTTTGATTTGGCTGGTTACCCAGCTTTTTTCTTCAACAAAGTTTTTTGGCGCTCCTAAGAGAGGGCATTTATGAAAAAGTGGCTAGTCGTTTTTCTTTGTTTTTTATCTGAGTCCTCATTCGGGGTGGGAGCTATTTTGTACATGCGCCTGAATGAAAGCGAAGGGCTGACTACTTTCATGGACAGCTCGGGCAATAATTATGATGGCACCTGTACCAACTGTCCCACGCGCGGGGCGTTTGGAATGTTTAACCCCGCAATGACATTTGACGGTGTCAACGACGCAATCACAGGGATGCCAGTAGGTGCGATGGGGACCGCTGATCGCACGCTATCCGCATGGGTGCGTATCACCACAACCGCTTCAGGGATGATTCTCACCAACCGTTCAGTGGTGGGCGAAAATTCACTTTCTTTGCACGCCAGTGTTTTTGCTGGGGCAGGCACCGCCAACGGAAACGCCTATTTTAGTTGGGACGGCGGGGGCTGCAATGTGGGGGCGCGCGGAAGCAGCAATATAACCGACGGCGATTTTCACCACCTGGTGGGAGTACGATCGGGAGCCGATTACTTTATCTATGTAGACGGCACGATGGAGAACACGAACAATGCATCGGGTGGATCCGGTACTTGCTGGGCTTCTTCCGCAGATTCCACAAGCAACTGGCTCATCGGAAGCGGACCGGCATGGGGAGTGTTTTGGAACGGAACAATCTCTGAAGTCTCGATTTACGATTCGGCACTTACCCGGAGTCAAATTCGCGGAATGTATATGCGAGGCGTGAACCGCTACATTGAGGCGTCAAGAGATTGGGCACGGTTGCTTCCGTACACTCCTACCTATTTCGAGCAGAATCTAGGGTTGTAAAAAATTATACTCGATAGTCACTCGGCGGCGCAGTCCGCCCAAAAAAACTTCAAACTCGAGCTCCACGAAGGAGTTGTTGTAGTGGAATCTTCTCTGCTCACCGCGCTTAAGATTGGACCAAAAAGGAAACTCAAGTAAGTCGAGCGTACGGTCCTGAAGAAGAAGCCCTCGCTTTTGGTAATCAAACGCCATCCACCTCGCCGCATCAGAAATGAGTTCGCCTTCCTTCGGAAAAACAGAAGCGACTGGCCATTCCGATGTGAGAGTTTCTTGCTCGCTCTCTCCGAAATTAGAATAAAGTAAATCAAAGGCCGCCTCTCTTTCTGGCGTCCACACCTCGTCGTCGTCATCCGCAAGTTCCAATACTTCTAAGTCCGCGCCTTGGGGAGGAGGCATTAAGCCATAGCTCGCGCCCAGGTAAAAATGCAGACTCACATGCTCGTGCTCGGCTAAGGCGGACTCCAGGATACGTTCAATATCTTTATCCAACAAAAACGGAAGGCCACCGCCCAAAATATGCACCGACTCGCAATTGAGGTAGACGCTTCCCATGATCCCGCGCGGCATGAATGAGGCGCGGACAAGCGTGGCTCGTTCCTTGAGTTTTGCGGACCCCAAATGAAAATCTTTGGATTCGTTGGCAATCACTACGGCGGGTAAATGCTTGAAGTCAGGCAAAGCGAGAAAGTCAGCTGCTGCATCTTGAGTTTGCAGGGGTTGACGATAAACCAAAACAGATTCCGAATGTCTTTGGGGTTCGCCTCCAAAAACCACGGAAGCTAGTTGCTTCCCCTCGAGGCGGGACACTTTTCCCTCAGGATAACGGACGTTGTCCAAAATTTGGGCGACACGTTCCCTGATTACCTCTTCCACCATTTGGGTTGCTCCAAAAAGCGTATGACTAATGGTCCAATAGTGAAGCGCACGGGGATCGTCTTGAAGCTCCGGGTCGAGCTCGGTGAAGTTATAAAAGCGAAACTTTGTCAGCGGGGTTGAGAACCTTGGGCTATAAGCCGTCTCGCTTACCGGAAGTTCGCCAAGAATTCCCGCGGCACGCGCCTGCGCGGCTTTTTCAATGACGGGCCATTCTGCGGAGAAAATAGAAGAGAGTTCTTCAAAACCGCGGAAGTTGCGGTTCATGTTGGCTTCCATCTGGCGAAGCTGGCGCAAGGCCTCGGGCGAGACCACTCCCTCCAACTCGTTTTTCAGAGCACGCAAGCCGTTGAACGAAGCGACGGAGTGCATTTCCTCCACAGAACCCAGGGCTGCTCCCGCCGCCCGGGCCAGTTGATATTTACAAGCATGCTCACCCTGCGGATATTCTTGAGCGAGCAAAGGGAGTACCCCCGCCAAAAAAATAAAGAAAATCTGTTTCACCAAGTACCTAACAACTGAGAGAAAATGCCGTGGAAATTGTTTAGCAAAATTGGTGCGCAATGGCGAAAGTTTTTGGAGGGCAATCACAACGGAAGGGAAGCAAAGCGCGTCTATATAATTGAGGGAGCAAAGTGTGTTGGGTTCAACATCCCCACTGTTAGCCAAATACTGAATATGATTAGCTCTTTCGGTGGCCGCGTTGCGTTTGAGGGGGTGTTATGGTACACAGAGCGCCAATATTCCAATGAGTTGCCTTCCGGTGGGAGCGCCCGGCAACTCGTCTCTGTTTAAGTCGAACGAGCTGTATGGCTCAAAGGGTGTCTTCATTGAAAAAAAACCAGAAAACTTCACGGTCAGGTCCTAATCAAAACCCCAAGAAGTTAGGGCCCAAGCGACCCAACCTTCCACAGAATCGCAATAGTCTTTGGACATGGATTCTTTTCGGCGTTGCGGTGATTCTTTTGGTGTCTATTTACTCACGCCCTGACTTCGCATCGAAGCAGGTAGAGTACAGCGATTTTAAGAAGAAGATTGAATCGGGCGAAATCAAACGCGTTGTTGTGACGGCGGGAACCTATAAGGGTTTCACGGAAGCGGCTCCGGCGGAACCCTTTAAACCCTCTCTCTCTCGTGTTCCCAAGACCTATTATGTGGCGTTCTGGGGCGAGGATCCGGGTTTGATTAAGCTCATGGAAGAAAAAGGCGTCGCTTTTGGCGCGGAAGATGAAGGCCTCAAGAATCTTTTCCTTCACTGGATTTTGCCTTTCCTCATCCTTATTTTTGTTTGGCGCTTTCTTTTCTCGCGCGCGTTCAAAATGGGACCCGGCGCGGGGCTGATGAGCTTCGGAAAAAATCGTGCGAAGCTTGTGGCTGACGACGCTAAAAAGGTCACGTTCAATGATGTAGCGGGCGTGGACGAAGCGAAGGAAGAACTTCAGGAAATTATCGAGTTTTTGAAAACGCCGGAAAAGTTCCGCGCGATCGGTGGCAAGATTCCAAAGGGGATTTTGCTCGTGGGCCCTCCGGGAACGGGTAAAACGCTTTTAGCGCGTGCGGTGGCAGGCGAAGCCGATGTGCCGTTCTTTAGTTTGAGCGGTTCGGAATTCGTGGAAATGTTTGTAGGTGTCGGTGCCGCGCGCGTGCGAGACCTCTTCGCTCAGGCGATGGAAAAATCCCCCTGCATTATTTTTATCGATGAGCTCGATGCCATCGGAAAAGTCCGCAGCAGTGTTTCCCCGATGGGTGGCCACGACGAACGGGAACAAACCCTCAACCAATTACTTGTGGAAATGGACGGGTTTGATACGCGAACGGGTGTCATCATTATGGCGGCGACAAACCGCCCCGAAACGCTTGATCCGGCTCTGCTTCGTGCGGGCCGTTTCGATCGCCAGGTACTGGTGGATCGTCCCGATGTGAAGGGTCGCGAAGAAATCATTCGGTTGCACTGCAAGAATGTGAAAGTGGATAAAGACATCGATCTCCACATTGTGGCAGCGCGCACTCCTGGTTTTGCTGGTGCTGACTTGGCAAACGTCGTGAATGAGGCGGCTCTTCTTGCGGTTCGCAAGGGACAAGACATCGTTAAAATCACCGATTTTGATGAAGCGATTGACCGCGTGATGGCGGGACTGCAAAAGAAGACGCGTTTGATCAATGAGAAAGAGAAGCGGATAGTGGCTCATCATGAGATGGGCCATGCGCTGGTTACCTGTTTTACGAAGGGCGCAGATCCCGTTCACAAAGTTTCTATTATTCCGCGTGGCTTTGGTGCCTTGGGGTACACACTCAATCTTCCCAAGGAAGACCGCTACCTGATGACCCGCGAGGAGCTTTTAGCTCGCATTGATATCCTTCTAGGGGGGCGCGTAGCGGAAGAAGTCGTGTTTTACGAGGCTTCGACCGGTGCCTCAGATGACCTTCAGAAAGCCACAGATATCGCGAAGCGAATGGTAATGGAATTTGGTATGAGCCCGACGTTGGGACAGCGGACTTTGGTGTCGGAGCGGCCTACCTTCCTCCAAGGCATGGGCGGCGGCGGTTCGACCCGCGATTACAGTGAGGCCACTGGTGTTCTGGTGGATGAAGAGATTAAACGCATCCTTCAAGAGGCCCACACGCGTGTGACCGATATTGTGACCTCCAAGAAGGCTCTTTTGGTCCATATCTCGGGCATTTTGTACGAGAAGGAAGTGATCGAAGGGAAAGAACTCCTTCAAATGATCAAGGACTATGAAGAAAAGGCTCCTGAAGGGCAGAAACTGACTGCTGCCGAAGAAGCTGCTATTGAGAAAGTGTTAAGCGATAAGGGTCCGGCGGGGGAGGTCATTCAGCCTCCTGCTCTCGACCAGGACTTGCCTACGCCAGTCTAAGCCGGTAGCATCCTGGACCCTAAAGGTTATGTGCCCGAAAGAGTAAGAGGAAAGTATGGAAAAAAATCCCCGTCTTTATGATTCGCGTATCGTTGATAGAAACGTTGCCAAAGGTTTGGTGAAAGATAGCGAATTAAAAGCCCATCTCGCGCAGCTGCCCGACGACGCCAACAACCTAGAGTGGGTGTCCTACGACTTGGAAGAATCAGAAGTCGAAGAATCCGGTAGCGACAGCTCGGAAAACAATCCTTGAAAAACGAAGGCATCCCCGTAGTTAAAGAAGGGTTTCCCTTTGTCATAGTCTGCCTGATTGGAATGATCGGGTTTGCGGCCGGTGGGGTTTGGTCAGCCGCTCTCATCTTTGCGGCGCTTTCTGCCTACGTCGTTTTCTTTTTTCGGAATCCTGAGCGACTTCCGCCGGTGGGACGGGCTTCGGTCGCCTCGCCAGCTGATGGGAAAGTGATTTTCGTTGGGGAAGCCGAGGAATCAGAATTTCTACACACGCGTTGCAAAAAAATCAGCATTTTCATGTCGCTCTTTGATGTACACGTTAACCGTGTGCCCTTAGACGGAACCGTGCGCGATATTAAGTATCATCGAGGTCGCTTTATGGCGGCTTTTGAAGATCGCGCCTCGGAAGAAAATGAACGAAACGCCATTCTTTTAGAAACGCCAAACAACGAAAAAATTGTTTTTGTTCAGGTAGCGGGATTGGTCGCTCGACGAATCGTTTGTTATCCGACGCCGGGAACTTTTATCCTCAAAGGACAGCGGTTCGGCCTAATCCGTTTTGGATCCCGCTGTGATGTTTACCTTCCTCTGGACGCCAAAGTGACAGTTCAAGAGGGTGAGAAAGTACTAGGCGGAGAAAGCGTTCTTGCGAAACTGAACGAGGGCGGACAGGAAGAGTAGCTTCTCAATGGTGGTTCGAGACAAGAAAAGAAAGAAAGCCTACATTTTGATGCTGCCGAGTCTCTTTACGACGGGCACTCTCTTTTGCGGTTTCTACTCCATCATTCACAGCTTTAATGAATCGTTTGAAAAAGCGGCTTACGCGATTCTCCTGGCAGGAGTGTTTGATTTGCTCGATGGGCGTGTGGCACGCATCACGGGCAGCATGACCCAGTTTGGAATGGAGTACGATTCTTTGGCCGATGTGGTGTCGTTTGGCTTGGCACCTGCACTGCTTTGTTATGTTTGGCAGCTCCAACCCTTAGGACGACTGGGTTGGGCGGCGGCTTTTTTCTTTGCGGCTTGCGGTGCCTTGCGACTGGCGCGTTTTAATTCGATGTCAGAAGAAATGCCGAAGAGTTATTTTTTGGGCCTGCCCATTCCCGGCGCCGCTGCGATGATTGCCACCCTGGTGATCATGTACCAAAGCCAACCCTTCCCCAAAGAGCAGACAATTTTTCTGATCCTGTCTTTTTTTCTCGGATTCTTGATGGTCAGCAATGTTCGCTACCGCAGTTCAAAAGACATGGATTTGCGGCACAACCGCTCTTTCTTTCATCTCGTTCTTCTGGTGATGGTGGTCGCTTTTGTCACAGTTCACCCTGAAGTCGCGTTCGCATCCATAGTAGCTGCCTACGTGCTCTGGGCGCCGTTTCGAGAGGTTTTGGTTTTTGTTAAGCGTAAGCTTTTTCGCAAAGAAGTCCGGCATCGCCCCATCCCCGACGACCACACAAGTAGTTAATACAATTGAGGATTTAAATTTTCCGCTTCCTTGCCCGCGTCTCTGTGCTAGGTTGGCGGCCAGTCTAGGAACAGAGGAGAATTAAGGTGCGGTTTAGTCATTTAGAGAAAATCCAAGGTCTGGCTTTAGTAGGCGCCACCGGTTTGGTGGGACGTGAGTTTTTGGAAATTTTAGATGACTATAAAGTGAAGATTCCTCGGATTCGTCTTTTGGCTTCGGAACGATCGAGCGGGGAAACCATCGAACATCAGGGGGGGCCGCAGATAGTTGACGTGCTGACTCCCGAGAGTTTTGAAGGTTCTGAAATCGCCTTTTTTAGCGTTCCCAAAGAAATCAGCAAGAAATATATTCCTTACGCCCTCGATGCCGGTTGCACTGTGATTGATGATTCTGATCTCTATCGCATGGATCCGGGCGTGCCTTTGACAGTTCCTCAGATCAACGGCGCCGAGCTCAAAGACTTTGAAGGCAAAATTATCGCGACGCCAAACTGTTCGACCACACCGGTTGCGATGGTGCTTAAGCCATTGATGGAAGTCTACGGGCTTGAGCGCGTTGTTGTTTCGACCTACCAGTCGGTTTCGGGAGCCGGTAGCAAGGCCATGCAGGAACTTTCGGAACAAACCATTCAATTGATGAATGGAAAAACGACGACGAACGAAGTGTTTCCCCACCGGATTGCGTTTAACTGCATTCCTCAGATCGGTTCCATTCTGGAAAATGGTAACTCCTCGGAAGAAGAGAAGGTCGTAAAGGAACTTCGTAAGATTTTGGACCTTCCCGATCTTCGCGTATCTTCTACCGCCGTTCGGGTTCCCACTTTTAGCAGTCACGGCATCAGTGTGAATGTGGAGTTTAAAAAAGAGTTTGGTTCGATTGAAGAAATTCGCGAGCTTCTTGAAAAATTTCCGGCTGTCAAAGTGGTGGATCAACCGGAGCATCAGATTTATCCGACGAACATGGACGCCACCAAGGGCAATGAAACGTTGGTGGGGCGAATCCGCAGAGATAGTTCGGTTAAAAGCGGTCTGAACTTTTGGGTGATTGCCGACAATCTCCGAAAGGGTGCGGCCTTGAACGTGCTGGAGAGCTTAGAAGTTCTCTACGCGTACCGCAGTTTGAACTAAACGACTTGAATATTCGAATTACCATTGAGTACGACGGTGAACCCTTCGTTGGGTGGCAGATCCAGACCAACGGGCCCTCCATTCAAGAAACCCTAGAAAAAGCGATTCAAAGAGTTACCGGGGAGTATGTCTTTGTCCGCGGAGCGGGACGCACTGACGCTGGCGTTCACGCACGCGCTCAGGTGGCAAATTTTCGTGCGCCTTCGGCAATGACCCCGGACCAGTGGCGTAAGGCGCTTAACGCCCTATTGCCGACGACGATCCGCATCCTCCAAGCGGAAGAGGCTGACCCTTCCTTTGACGCGCTTAAGAATGCGCGCGGAAAGGTCTACGAGTACCGTGTGTTGAATACCCGAGTAGCCAGCGCCCTGGATCGACGCGTATACTTCTATCCGGGTCGTTTGGATTGGGAGAGCATGGCCCGTTGCCTGCCCTTGTTCGTGGGGCGCCAAGACTTTCGCTGCTTTCAAGGGGCGAGAGCGTCCGTGAAGACAACGGTGCGGGATCTCAATCGGTTCGAGCTGTTTGAGGAGCCTGGAGGGCTCTTCCGGTTTGAAATCGAGGGCAGTGGCTTTCTCAAGCAAATGGTTCGCGCGGTTGTGGGGACTGTTATCGAAGTGGGCGAGGGGAGACGCGACGGGAGCAGGATCCCTGACGTGATCGCCTCAGGTGACCGTAGACTTGCGGGCCGGACGTTGCCCGCCTGTGGATTATGCTTACTCGAAGTGAAATACTGAATAGGCTAAGGTCGGCACGCTGGCCATTTCTGTTGCTGTTGGCCAGTATTTTCCATCTTCTTATTTTTCAAATATACATTCCGGAATCCCGTCCCCTTGCGATTCAAGATAATCATGAGCCTATAGAGATCGATAGCGTAAACGAAAAACCCTTTGCGCGTTCGAGTCGGCCCGTTGACCAGAGTGAAAAAAACAAGGACGCGCAGGCTCGATTCGGGGGCGAGAAGAAAAATCGTGTGGATAAGGAAACGCGCAGTCCGAATCAAGGCCCCTTTCGGCAAGGGCAACAGGGGCAGCCGGCGGAACCTGACGGCGAGGAAGGCTTAGCGATGAAGGATTTGCTTCCCCAAAGAAGTAGCCAAAACGCGGTATTGCCTGACGACGTAGAACTGGGCCAAGAGACGCTTCTCCACACCGATCCCATCCTCTACGCTTCTTTTCTCAATCGCATCCAAGAAGAGATCTATGGTCCTTGGAACCGGCACCTCGGCGATGCGATGAAGTTGCGCGAGAATGATTTAGGAGCCAATATCTACGTGACTCGCTTGAAAGTGGAAGTCGATCGGCAGGGCAATATTGTTTCGATGAACACGATCAAGAGTAGTGGGGTGCGTGAAATTGATTCTGCCCCGAAGGAAGCGTTTTGGGAGATTGAGCCTTTCGATAACCCGCCTATGAGCAAAGACAGAGATGCGGAAACGCTACCCTTTGTATTTGAATTTCACTTCCATGTGGAGAAGTCGCTATTTGGCGGCGTGAAATGGATTTTGTAGGTTCTAAAAGGTGCCTGGCACCTTTTGGAACTAGGAACGAAACGTAAAACCGCAGGGCACATCTTTTCGAACCAGATTTCTATCTCGAATATCGGTGGGGGTGACCGGGAACTGCCGGCAGACATCGGGGCGGTCTTCATATACCGAGCAAAGATGCGAGGTTTCATCCCAGTGCGGACACTGAAAGAGTAACTTGCAGCTGGCTCCACAGCTCGTGCACCCGCCTTGAATGCCGTGCTTCTTCTGCAGACGAACTGCCCATCCGGGAAACAAACTAATGAACGAGCGACGCGCTTTGCCCCTAATCTGGGTACGGCCTTCCGCGCAGCCCAAGCCCTGACGGGAAAAAGTCACTTTTAGAAAGGGGGGTAAAATCCTTAAGACTACCCACAGCCGGCGCAGATAACGGGTTACCATCTTGGCCCAAAGCTTCTTCAAGGTTGAGGTTGAGGAAACCTCAACGAGCATCCCTTGTGTTGATAATGACTTCATATACTTAGCTATTTCTCAAACGTAAAATCAAAACGTAGACGAGGCAAAAAAGGCGTCGCTAACGTGGTGTGTTATAGCATGGGCTCGTGCCGGGAGTCGAGCCCACCTGGGTAAATAAGAGCCAGCCAAACCTTTTCAATAGCTCGCTAAGCCTGCAGAATAACGGGGCTAATGAGACTTTTAATTTGGATAATGGGCTGGTTCGCAGTGATCGCGACCCCCGAAGCTTTCTCAGCTCCTTCTACCCCCGTTTCTCCAGGGCATTTTGTCTACGGACTCTACGACCAACTCAAAGGCTATGGTTGTCTGCGATCCGTCCCCACGATTCTCCAACCGCAGACCTATGATGATCTTAGAGCGGGAATCTTTCTTCCTGACGGAAGCACTTGTACGGCGCCGGAGTGGCTGTTGCAAAAGACATACTTTCTGAAAAGTCCGCGCCTTGCCAATCAACTTCGTTTTCGGATGTGGATGTTACCGCAAGATTCGGTTTCCCTTCGCGGCACGCAGGGCCAGGTAGTGGGGCTCTTTCCTTTTCAACAAGGCAGACCCGTGGGTGACGGGGGCAACTTTCTGCTCGAGGCGAATCTCGCTGCTATGGGTGGGGGAAACCCTTGGGGATTTTCCGTCGGCATGACTCCGGGGGTGGTACTGGGTTGGTGGCAGTATCAGAACTGGCAGGCAGATGCTTATCTTCAAGAAGGTTTTGTCGGCGTGAACTATGGTCAGGTTGAACTCAGTTACGGGCGCAACGCCTTACAGTTCGGAAATACTTTTCACGGAAGTCTTCTTTACTCCCCTGCGGCTCGCGCGGTGGACCGAGTTCGCTTGGGGCTGCGGCCTCTTGCCATGGGAGGGTGGGGCACTTTCAGGGGCGAGATTTGGTACGCGCCCAACCAAGGCAAAGGCCTTGCTGTTCCGAACGCAGAATTGTTGGGCGTGGGAATAGACTGGCTGCTCAACAGTTGGCTGGAAGTGGGCGTAGTGCATTTGCATCAGTTTGGAGGCTCCGGAGCTCCCCCTGTGGGGCTAGGCGATTTGGCGAAGATGCTTTTCTACGCGTCTTCCCCGTCTCTGGCCAATAAGGCGATCGCCCTGCATGTGGATGCATGGCTACCCAGTTTTGTGGCAAAAGTTTATGGGCAGGTTCTTTTGAGTGGACCCAGCGAGGCTAGCTTTCTGGTCGGCGCCTTTGCTCCTCGACTGGGCGACGCTACATTGCGCTTGGAGATAGTGAAGACGGCGCGGCGCGCTTACGAAGACGGATTCTGGACTCAAGGGTTGGTATACGAGAACACCCCGTTGGGGCATCCGCTGGGGCAGGATGCTTTTGGCGTCTACGTGGATTTGGGAGTCGCTCTTCAAAAACAGTGGGAAGCAATGGTGGGGGTTTTTACGGAGACACGTTTACTCAATCCCACGGCACCGCTTGAGACGGAAAAGAGAATAGGCGGGGAAGCCGGCTTGCGCCGTCGATGGGGAAAATGGGAAGTGGAAGGTTCAGCACGTTACGCGCGGGTGACAAATCACCTTAATACTTCCGGATCTGACGTCGACTTGTTTGGGATTGGAGGCGCGGTTCGGTATACGCTTTACTAAGAAACGGGAGAATGCCTTCTCGTTGCTTTCCTTGAAACCGCGCACAACGGCCGCAATTTTTAACAAAGAATGAAAGCGCGGGGTTGCCCGAGGCGTGGGATGGTTACCGCTTAGAGAACTGGAAGCGTTTGCGCGCACCAGGCTGACCGTACTTTTTGCGTTCCTTCATACGAGGATCGCGTGTCACAAGGCCTTCTGCCTTGAGTACCGGTCGGAGGTCGACTTGAAGCTTTAAAAGCGCCCGGGTGATCCCGTGAGCTACCGCACCCGCCTGACCTGAAATGCCGCCACCGGCGACATTGGTCTTAATGTTTACGGCCTTCGCCTTTTCGGTGAGCAGAAGCGGACGCATAACACAGCGTCGAAGTGCTCCCGTGCAAAAATACTCTTCCATCGGACGGCCGTTGATTTCAATCGTGCCGTCGCCAGAGGGGAATAAACGAACGCGTGCATTCGCGCTCTTTCGTCGACCCGTCGCTAAAATCACTTCTGCTGCTGCCATCTATCGGTCTCCCACGTTAACGCGCAATTCCTCTTTCACGGGGTTTTGGGCCGCGTGAGGATGAGTTTCGCCAACATAAATTCGCAACTTTTTCAGGAATTGACGGCCCATATGTCCCTTCGGGATCATACCGAATACCGCACGTTCCAAAATCCGTTCTGGATGCTTTTCCATCAGGTCCATGGGACGGAAGCTCTTGATTCCGCCGACATAACCCGTGTGGTAGTGATACCACTTATCCGTCATTTTCTTACCGGTCAGTTTCACTTTTTCCGCGTTGATTACGATGACAAAGTCACCGGTGTCTTGGAAGCGGGTGAACTGCGGCTTATCCTTACCCATCAAGACGTGTGCAATGCGGCTGGAAAGACGACCCAGCGTCTGTCCGTTTGCATCGAAGAGGCGCCAGTTGCGCTTCGAATCGCCTTTGGGGAAGAAGGTCTTCGCAATAATCGGTGCTCGCTTGGGGCCGGCAACTTGCTGTTTTTTCGCAGGTTTATCGCCTTTCGCCTTCGGGGCATCCGCCTTCTTGGAAGCGCTTGCTGCCTTAGCCTTTTCGGGGGCTTTGGGCGCAGCCTTCTCTGCTACCTTTTTCTGGGGTTGATCCTCGGCCTTTGCTTTGGGCGCGGCCACCTTTTTTGCGTCTTTTTTCGTGTCTTTTTTATCTTCTGCCATGGTTTACCAAAGGCACAGAGTTAGTGCCCGTGGCTAATAAAGTCAATAATTAACGGGGTAAACGAAGGGGAAGGAAACCGGGGCGGAGAAGCTTCTAGGGGGTCCGGAAAAGGGCCTTGAAGGCCTGTTTCGCACGCTCGGCCTCTGAGGTGGCTTCTTTTTCGATGGGCGTTTGACGGCACGCGCTTAGTTCAAACAGCGGGCAGTTGTTTTGGTGGTTTCTATCTGCGACCCACGGGCTGTCTGGCTCGCGGCATTTGGAGGTAAGGGTCTCGTCGTAATGGACACAATTGCGGCAGCTTTGGATATCGCTTCCGCACGTCGGGCAACAACGGTTCCTCTGTTGAACTGCTAGAGAAAGCGTTCCCCGGCAATAATGACATTGCCCAATCAAAGAGGATCCTTGGCTAAAAATTTAAAAGTTTAAAGAAAATGAAACGCGCCCAAATTCATTTTACAACAATCGGCTTTGCTTAGGTAAGAGATCGCAAGCGACTTTGAATGATCAGCGTGTCAATCCGCTCCGCCATGTTTTTATTCTTTAAAGCTCGGTACAATAAGAGCTGCCGTTAACTCCTCTGTATCCATTGAAAAAAGGATGAACCATGCTTTCATCGAAACTGGGACAAACCGTCTTCTGTCCGGTATGTGCCGCGGGACGTGAAAAGCCCCAATTAGATATTCCGGTGGCGCGATTTCTTTGGATCGCTGCTCTATGGGGAACCTTGGTGGGCGGCGCGATCGGCGCGGGAGGTAATCCTGCGTTGGGGCTTTGGTCGGGCTTCGTCCTCGCGGTGTTGTGTTTTATCGGCCTTGAGGTCTATTATACGTTCAAATTTAGGCGAGAGTTGGCTTGCCCAGTCTGCCACTTTGATCCGCTTCTTTATCGACGCTCTCCAGAGGAAGCGAAGAAGCGCTGCTTAGAAGGTCTTAAAACCAAAGACTCTGCTTTGCTCACGAAGTTGCAACAACTCAGGAAACAGGCCAACTGATCCTGAAGTGGCGCGTCTTTTCGTTTCCGCGGCCTTGGAAGTTTAAAGGTCTTCCCGCCCGTTCCTGTTCTAGATGAGCCTCCATTCAGTCGGTCATTCAAAGACCGAGCCTTGTCACGCAATACGCAGGGGTGAGGCGCATGAAGGTATGGCAGGCGAAGGAACAAAAGAGCAAAGTCGCAATCGTAGGGGGAACCCGAACCCCTTTTGCTAAAGCGGGAACCGACCTTAAAAAAACATCAGCTGTCCATCTAGGTGTCACTGTGGCGAGAGAAGTTCTCGCGCAGGCCGAAATAGGCGATGATAGCGTCGACGAAGTCGTCTTTGGAAACGCAGGCACACCTGCTAACGCGGCGAATATCGCGCGTGTCATCGCGTTGCGCGCCGGACTTTCGCAGGCCACTCCGGCCTACACGGTTCACCGTAACTGCGCGAGCGCGATGGAAGCGGTTGCCCAAGGTTGCCTGAAAATTGGCGCGGGGCTCGGCGATACCATGTTGGTCGGTGGTACGGAGAGCATGAGCAACATGCCGCTTCTCTTCGGAGAAGAACTCACCGAACTTTTTGCGACACTGAACTTCGCTAAATCCCCCACTAAGAAACTTCAAAAAATTTCAGGTTTTCGGCCTCAGTGGTTAAAACCCATCGTCGCTATTATGGAAGGCCTAACGGATCCTATTTCGGGCTTGAATATGGGGCAGACGGGTGAACTTCTCGCCCGTGATTTTCAGATCAGCCGAGAAACCCAAGACAAGTTTGCTTTGCGCAGTCATCAGCGTGCGGTGGCAGCTCAAAAAGAGGGCCGATTTAAGGACGAGATCTTTCCCGTCGTTACCGAGCCAGATTTCGCTAAAGCGGTAGAGCAAGACGTAGGCCCGCGCGACGGTCAGTCTCTGGAGGCGCTGGCAAAGCTCAATCCGTTCTTCGACAAACGCAACGGGACGATCACGCCAGGTAACGCGTGTCCGATTACCGATGGGGCCGTGGCTCTTTTAATGATGAGTGAAGCGAAAGCAAAGAGCGAAGGGCGTGAGATTCTGGGAACCATCTCAGCTTACGTCTTTACGGGCTGCGACCCGTCCCGAATGGGAATGGGGCCCATTTACTCTACCTCGGAAGTACTCAAGGCAACCGGTTTAGCGCTCAAGGATTTTGATCTCGTGGAACTCAACGAAGCTTTTTCGGCTCAAGTCATCGCAAATCAGATGGCGTTTGCTTCGAAAAAATACTGCATGGAGAAGTTGGGTTGGGACAAGGAAATCGGTGAACTGAAAGACGAACTCTTAAACGTTAACGGTGGCGCCGTCGCGTTGGGGCATCCTGTAGGCGCAACCGGAGGCCGATTGGTTTTGACTTGTTTACTGGAAATGAAACGTCGCAATCTCCGTCGCGGCTTAGCGACGCTTTGTATTGGCGGCGGGCAGGGTGCGGCGTTTGTGTTGGAACGGGCTGAGTAAGGGGAGTGAAAATGTTAGAACTTAATAAAGAGACAATTCGGCAAGAGGTAAACTCCTTCCGTGCTCAAATCAAACCAGAAACTCTAGCGTCTTCGGAAAAGTCCATCACGCTCAGCCGACAAGGCAAGATGGGCGTGATTACGCTGGATGAACAGAATTCCAAGGCCAACAAACTGAGCACCTCAAACATGCTCCGGCTTCTCGACCTTTTCATGGAGGTTGAGGAGGATACGAGCTTGGGAAGTTTGGTCATCATCAGCAAGAAGCCCTCCATTTTCATTGCTGGCGCCGACATCTCGGAAATTGAGTTTTTGGGGAGTCAGGGCGGGGATAAAGCCGGCGAAGCTCTCATGAAATTGCAGGCGGTATTTACGTATCTGGAGAACCTTCCGATTCCTTCTTTGGCCGCTATTCATGGCGCTTGCTTGGGTGGGGGGATGGAGCTGAGCTTGGCGTGCGACTATCGCATGGCGACCGATGCCCCCGAAACGCGCATTGGGTTACCCGAAGTGATGCTAGGGGTGATTCCCGGGTGGGGGGGCACGCAGCGCATGCCCCGGCTGATTGGCTTGGAAAAAAGTTTGGATCTCATTTTGTCGGGCCGGCACATCACAGGACCTTCTGCTTTGAAAATGGGCCTGGTGGACCGAGTGGTTCCCAAAGAACTACTCGAGCAAAAAGCCTTTGAGTTTGGCCAAGAACTTGCTGCCAAGCGAACCAAGCGCATTCGGGAAGCAGGCAAGCTGGGGCTTGTCGAAAAAATTCCCGGCGGTAAATACATCGTTTTTGATATTGCACGCAAAAAACTTTTAGAGAAATCCAAGGGCAACTATCCCGCGCCCCTCAAGGCGCTTGAAGTGATTAAGAAGACTTACGGCGGAAGTTTGGAATCAGGGCTTCGAACAGAGGCGGAGGCTTTCTCTGAACTGGTAGGGTCTCCCGAATCCAAAAACCTGATCGGTATTTTCTATTTGAACGAGAGCGTAAAGAAGGACAGGGGCACGGACGCCGAAGTCGCTGTCAAGCCAGTGAAGCACGCGGCGGTTCTGGGAGCCGGAGTGATGGGCGGGGGAATCGCACAGCTCTTTGCCGCTAAAGGCGTTCACGTTCGGATGAAGGACATTCAATGGCCAGCCATCGCCAAGGGGCTCAACACGGCGTATGGGCTTTTTAAGTCGCGCGTTAAGAAGCGAAAGATGAAACAGTTTGAGCTCGAGAACGCGATGGCGCTTATCGGCGGCACAACCAGTTACTCTGGATTTGGCCAAGCGGACATTGTGGTCGAAGCGGTTGTGGAAGATCTTGAGATTAAGAAGAAAGTTTTTGCGGAGCTCGATAAGGTGACAAGTCCTAACGCCGTGCTCGCCACCAATACCTCAAGTCTTTCGGTTACCCACATCGCGGAAAAGGTAAAAGACAAAAGCCGTGTGGTGGGGATGCATTTTTTTAACCCGGTCGACAAGATGCCCTTGGTGGAGGTCATTCGAGGCAAAGAGACTTCCGATCAGGCGATCGCCACGGTTTTTCAGTTCGCCAAAAGCCTTGGGAAAACTCCTGTTGTCGTGAAAGATGCCCCAGGCTTTGTGGTGAACCGTATTTTGGGACCTTATCTGAATGAAGCAGCCTTTCTTCTTCTCGATGGCGTCGAAGTGGAGGAAATGGACGGACTCATGGAAAAGTTCGGTATGCCCATGGGCCCCTGCGCGCTTTTGGATGAAGTCGGCTTGGATGTGGCCCAGAAGGTTGCCAAAATTCTCTACGGTGCGTTTGGCGAACGAATGAAGCCAGCCAACTTCCTCGATACCATTATCGATAAGGATCGACTGGGAAAGAAAACGAAAAAAGGCATCTACCTTTACGAGGGAAAAGAGAAATCGGTGAACTCAGCTATTCTCGAGGGCATCGAGCGAAAAAAGAGAAGTGCTGACCTCACAGATGAAGTGGTGGTCAAGCGCATGACTTATCTTATGGTCAATGAAGCCGCGAGTATTTTATCGGAGGATCTCGTTCGTCGCGTTTCCGATATTGATTTGGCGATGATTTTCGGCACGGGCTTTGCCCCTTTTAGGGGAGGCTTACTTCGCTACGCGGATAGCGTTGGGATAGCAAAAATTGTAAGTGATTTGGAAATCTTCAATCACAACTACGGGATGCGCTTTCAGCCCTGCGACCATTTGCGCCGGCTGGCGGTGAAAGACCAAGGTTTCTACAGCGCGTAAGCGTTTTATCCCCTTGCCCATTTCTGGTCGAACGGTATACATCTGGGAATAGAGCTTACATGGCTCTTAAAGGGGGTTCTGTGAAGATTCAATCGATAGTTATTTCTCTATTTTTCACTTTTTTTATCTCGCTGTCATCGTGGGCAATTGAGTGCGCCAGTGTGGCGCAGTTGAAGGCAGGGGTTTTCGAGCCTGAATCCTCATTCGTGGAAACCGCCCACTATTCGCCCTCAGCAAGAAAAATGCGGCGCTTTTTGCGAGAAAGCGTAGCCCGGCAAAGTAAGCAACTTAAGCTGACCGAACAGAAGCGCGGAATTTGTCGCTATACGGACAAACAAAGTGATCTGCAACTGCAAGTAAAAGAAACCGCGAAGTACAGAACGGTGTCGTTAACAAAGAGTTATTCGATCGAAAGCGATGATGATGATTTGGAAATTTACCGAAACGATCTGATTGTGCTTTCTCATCGTGAATTGAAAAAGGGAAATCAGCGGTCGCTCAGTCTAAAAGTGGCGACTCCGGCCCATGCTTTTAGTTACTACTATTCGTGCGGCTTTGTGGATTGCACTTCGAGTGCGGATCTGACGACTGAGTTGGGTAAATTGAAGAGCGTTTCTTTAGTTTGGTAAGTTCGGACGACGAGATTTGTTTCTGTCTATTCGCCTTTGTTGCCGAGCCTATCCGTGCTGCAGGCAATGAGAGGAAAGCGTTGAAACAATAGACATTTACTGGCGCGAAGTTCTGCAAGCTATTGAAAAATAAGAAACAATTTAATTTGGAACGAAAATTCTGGCCTGTCTAAGCTTGTATCTACTCGAATTCGTGCGACTAATCGCACTTTCGGTCAAAAGTTAGTCATTTGTCGAAGTTTCCCTGCGCCTGCATCTTGGCTGTTCATTTGCATTCTCAGGAAGGTAAGCCCGGAGAATTTTATGAAGAAAATGTTCTTATCTTTGATCGCTGTGCCTATGATTACTTTGCTTGCCGTGTTCGCCCTAGCCTCATGCGGTTACGGGGATACGAGTGATGCTCCTGATGCGCCTGATCTCGTGGGCGGCGGTCCTGTCGTTCCTCTCGAATAGCAGGCCTTTTTCCAGCTATCTAAATGGAAGTCGTAAGGCGCCCAGCGCCTTACGCTTTCGACCGCCCTGCAGATTTGCTTGTCTGGTTCCATTCCTTGGTACCGGTACAGGAGCAAGCTGCTCAGTGTGGGCTGAGGAAAAAGCTTGGCCGATATTTCCAGCGACTTCGGATGAAAATGCCAGATTAGAATCGCTCGCGAAAGCGTGTTCAACACTAGCACACCAGCAAAAATAGCTGCGATAAGTAGAACCGCCCCCCTTCGCTGCGAGCGCAAGCTGAAACCTGGTTTACCTGCTTTACGCAAGAAGCCGGCAAAGACGGCGGCCAAAGTTAGCGTTTGAGGCCGCGCCAACGGGAGGTCCACAAGTCCCGCAATCCCAATGAGAAGTAGTAAAACGGCTGCCATCGCTAGAGTGGGGTCCGAGGTCCTGCGAAAAGCGTTGAGTGCGCCCGTTGCCAATAAAATACTCCCCGCCAAGAGAAACAAAATTCCTAAGCAACCCCTTTCCACGAGCAACCGGAGGAAATCGGATGCGGGCGTTTGCATTCCCCACACTTCATGAATCGTTAGTTCTGGTACACGCGGTTGGTAAAGTGGGAGAAGGGTTCGCCAGCCTCCTGGCCCCCAGCCAAGCCAGGGGGCCTCTTTAATAAGTTCAAATCCAATGCGAGCTTGAAGGATGCGTGACTTGCCTGTTCCCCCATTTACGTCAACGATGTGTTCTACTGAGCTCTTCAGAGGCGCCGCCTCCTTCCACTTGAGGCCTTTCCATGGCAAGTAAAGTCCCAGCAAAATAGAAAGAAAAAGAGTCGCAAGTATGATTGCTTCCGTTCTAGCGAGGCGATGTCTGTACTTATTCCATCCAGCCAAGAACGCGATAGTGGGAACAACCACAAGCACAAATACAAACAAGTCGATCCATACTCCCCTCGATCGAGCGATGATCACGACTAGTGAAAAAAGGCCAATGAATGGAAGAAAACGGCTTTGTCCGTCAAAGAGTAGGTTGAGCGCCACGGTTGAAAAGGCAAGAAGACCAAAAAGCGCCACGGAGTTTCGGTTCCCAAAGAGTGACATGGGACTTCCCGGCGTTCTCCAGGGCATGGGGGCACCAGCCGCCTCGGCGATCGCAACGACGCTGACAATCACCGCGCATACAAGAAAGGTTACGATGAGTTTTTCTCGCTCGGCTTTCTCGAGCTGACTGGCGCTAAAATAAATTAAGAGGACACATATGTTCTCGGCAAGCGCAGCCAGTCCGTAGCTCCAATGACTAGGCCCCCCTACCCAAGAGAGGATCAAAAGACCGAAAAAACCGATGATCGCGAAATCCGAATAGTAAAGTTGAACAGGCTTCTTTTGCTTTAAACTTGCCCACCCTGCAAGTGCGGCCGCAAAAGCCAGTGCTAGGGGCTTGAGTGAAGCCAAACCTAGAGGAGCCATCTGGGAGGAAACGTTGAAAGGATAAACAATCAGGGCGGCGACCACTATGGCGAAGCGACAAACAAACAAGTAAGAAGGCGGCGTTTGAAAATTCACTGCATTGCTCCTGTGCTGCTGCGTCGCGATCGTTACAAGACAAGGGATGCCATGGGGTGTCGAAATCCCCTTTAGCCTATAATTCATTATATATGCACTTTACATCTCGCCTCCTATTCCTTCTGGTATCGCTTGCCTTGGTGGTTACTTTTTTGGGGGTGAAGGGTGTCAAAGCAAAACGAGATTTGGCAGCAGACAGGCTCTCGCCTGAAGTTAGAGTGTTGCTCTATCATGAGGTATCCGTGGAAGAAAAGCAGGCAGCCTATGTTCTTCCCGCGACGCACTTTCGCTCCCAAATGGAGTATCTAGTTAACGAGGGATTTCAGGCTATTCTTTCTAACGAATATTTAGATCATTTAAATGGCCGAAGGCAGCTGCCCCCTAAGTCGGTAGTTCTTACGTTCGACGATTGGACGCCAGATCATTTTGAGTTCGTTAGACCCACGTTAAACAGTCTTGGCCTTAAAGGGATTTTCTTTGTAATCGTAGATAAAATAAAAAATTCACCGGAGGAGCAAAGCAAACTACGGACTTTGGTTTCCGAAGGCCACGAAGTTGGGTCTCACACGCTATCACACGCCTTTCTGACTCAATCTCCGTGTGATAAAGCGTGGAAATGTTGCCGCCAGGGAAAGCCCTGTTCTGCGCGAGAAATCTACTCGGAACTTAATCAATCTAAAAAAATACTCGAAGATGTTTTGGGTAGTCAGATAAGCAGCTTTGCTTGGCCCGGAAACTTTTTTGACGTTACTTCAGTAAGACGCGCCGTTGCTGCCGGGTACGAGGCGATTTATGCTGTTGAGCAACAGGTTGAGGAACAGGGAGTACTTACGAACCGAAAAGGTACAACCAGAGAACCAAGCACGATTTTTAGAACGGAAATCGATGGATTTTGTTCTATGGATGATTTCAAAGGGGCCGTTCAAGATGGCCGATGTTGTGTTAAATCGAGAAGAAAATTTTACCGCTATTGCTGGCCACAGGATAGAAATTGAGCCACGAAAAAATCGCACACAGAAGAGTCCGCACTTGGCTTTGGGTGTCTGGAGGATTGCTGATCGTTGTACTTGTTGGGAGCGTTTACTATAAATTTCCCTCTTGGGTTTACGGGCAGACCTCTGTCGGGCCATCCAATATTCAGGTGGGTATTCATTCACTTGGCGAGTCCGCGCAATCTTATATTAATGGTATCTCTGAGCTGGTTCTTCTCGATCCGGTTTTTTCGGTTAATCACGGAGAAGTTTACTTTAGCGCTGCCAAAGAAAACAGATTTCAAGTTCATCGTTTTGACTTGGTAACTCGGCAGGCCAAGCCTTGGTCCGATCAAATTTCCAATCGAGATCATTTTTATCCAGTAATGTTTGCGGAGAAGCTGTTGGCTTTGCAAGATACCTTGGGCGATCAACAGTACAGCGTGGTGGGAAGTGTGCCTCGGGAGTTATCGTCTTTAAAAGGGATTAAACGTCTAATTACCAGTCCCACGGGGGAATGGCTTCTGGCCTTTGGCACTCGCTTCGCGCATTGTTTTCAGGCACGCGATAAAACGATCATTCGCTGCGGGTCTATTGCCTTCGATGGCGATTATATGGGACATAGTTTTTCTCCTGACTCGCGGTTTGTTGTTATTGCCACCACCAAGAGTCTGAATGGGTGGACCCTCGGATCTGGCGAAGGCTACCAATTTGAGAGTTTGCCGAACGGGGAGAAGGGTGGGGTTGCATTTGAAGTGGAGACCGGGGCGCTTTATCTGTCGGCTGAAGGGGCCGACGGGTTTAAAGACATTTACCGCTTAGAAATTCAGATAAATGAGTCGCGGATCGTACCGAATAAAAAGCCAGAACTCGTTTATTCCAGCAGAGGGGATAAAAGTCAGTTTCAAATTATCGGTAGAGACCTTTACTTCGTAGAGAACAAGAATACGGAATACTTGTTAAAGCGCCTGAACCTGGATTCGAAACGAATTGAGAAACTGACGCGTCGGGGAGTGGTTTACCGTTATGCTCTAATCGGTAGCGAAATTCTAGCAACGTATTCCGATATCGAAACTCCCCTCACCCTTGTTCTAATTGATCCAGATGGTGAAAGCTCGCCTGAGCCCCTTCTTCTGCAGAAAGGCAAATTTCAAGTTCCCCAGCCTGAATGGACAAAACCGGTTTCACTAAGTTCAGGTTGGGTTTTTCGGCCAAAGGGAGCTCTCAAAGGAGCCGTTCTTACGATTCATGGAGGTCCCAGCATTTGTGTTTCGCCTCGTTGGGACCCAATCTACCAACTTTGGCTCGAAATGGGTTACTTGGTTGTGGCTCCAAACTATCCGGGGTCCCGTGGGTTTGGAGCGCGTTTTATGAAGATGAGTAGGAGGGAGTCTCTAGAAGATTTGAATGGTTGGCTCGCGTGGCTTCGTTCGCAAGTTTTCGGTAAACCTCTATTTATCGACGGTTTAAGTTATGGGGGAGTCCTGGGTCAAGAGTTAGCTGTGCAGAAGTCAGTCGAGGTAAGTGGCTTGATCCTTCGCAGTTCCGCCTTGCATTTATCCCCTGAGCAGATCTCTAGTTTGTCTCCCATTCTGGTACTTTTTGGGGAAAGAGATCATTTGGTCGCCTCAAAGGAAGTTCAAGACTCTTTGTCTCGGTGGGTAATCGCCGCGCCCGGTAGAGTTTTCTACAGGGGTTACTTGCGTGAAGGTCACTTACTTCGGGAGATCTCATCGCTTCGGGATAGCTTTTCCACGGTGGCCTCTTTTATGGAAAAAGCCCAGTGACCTATTTTAAGCGGAGGGGGGCTTACCTGTGCGGAGCTGGGTAAAGCATTACGAGTGCGAGTTTAAATAGGTTTCGATTGTTTGGTGAGATAGAAGAGTTAAAACGCGCGCACGCCTTCTGCATATCTTATGCGGAAGGCGTGCCGTTATTTTTCGTCCGTCCAAGAAACTTTAGAATGAGTACGTCAGACCGAAGGTGTAGGTCCGAATCGTTCCCATGTCCATCGTCAAGAGAAGGCTAAGGTCGCTGCCCATCTGAACCAAACCGGTTAGCGAGTTTGAGGTGGTGTCTGTTCCCACGTTGTACGTGGTGGTGAAAGACGCGCCAAACATACCTACATAGACGCCGCCGATCATGGACACCAAGTAGTCTCCGCCGTCCAAAGCATTCAAAGCGGGCGTCGTAGCATTTAATTCCAAGAAGTAGCTGCCCAGTTTTTCAAAGCCGATACCCGCGGAAACCGTGCGTTCGTCTGCGATGACGTTACGGCTCACTAAGGCAAACTGAAGGGCTTTGCTGATCTGCCAGCTGACGCCCACATCGACAGAAGAATCTACGTCGTCCTGAAGATCGGTTTCCGTCAAAGATAAACCAAATCCCCAGCTTCCCGTTGTGAATCCGCCACCGACAAACATGCCGCTGGTGAGTTCAGTGTCGTAGTTTGCGAGATAGCCCAAGCCCAAGCCGAAGTCCTTGGAGCTCGAAGCGTAGGAAAGTCTTGCGTCGTGCGCGGTCTGTGTCGCATCTAAGGGAGGCGAGTACAGCAGCTGAGCTGACTGTCCCTTTTGCGTGTTGAGCGTCGCGGGGTTAACCGTGGCGCCCTGGTTGAGGTTGGGAAACACGATTCCGCCAGGAAGCGTGCGCGCTTTCTTTCCCTTCGCAAAGGCGGCTGCGCCTTGGAAGTGCACCAACGTGGTAGCAACCACAAGGACGATGAAAGAGAGTCGGTTTCTTTTCTGAGCGTTCATTCCTAACCTCACAGATATATAAAAGTCGTATGACGCTAGTTAGTTCGGATGCGGTGCGTTGATACTTAAGGGGAAAATAAAGCTTTAAAAAAGAGAAGGATACTAAGTATTTAGCCGCGTATTACGGAGTCGTTAGAGGACGGATAAGCAGCCCTGCCCCCAACTTAGGATAAAAGTATGTGGATTTTTGCGGCATGAATTTGCCTTCTTCAGCAACATCGCAAATGGCGGTAACCGGCATAGGCGGGAGAACCAGACATAGGTTCTCAGCGTTCTTATCGGAACGCAGACTTTCGGTTTCCTTATAATAGCTAAGACGGTCTCCGCGGGACTCCTCGTTTACATCACACACTTCGGGAAGAAACGCCTTATCTGTCCAAGCGACCGATAAGCGCGCTAGGGACGAACCCCACTCACCGATTTTACGTTCCCAATTTTTGGGAGCGCAGCGGACCCAACGTTGCCCGCTTCGCACGACGAACTCGGGTCTTGTGGGAAGGGTTTCCACGTAGTTATCAATTTTGTCAGGAGAAAAATCTGAAACTTCGTAATCTTCTTTCACTTTGTTCCAGGCCGCTTCACTCAAAACGAGATCCTTCACGCAGCGATGAGTGGGCAGGACGAGAAGCGCGGGGTCGTAGGCGTTGGCGATCGCAAAAAACATGCGGCCAGACGGCTTGGAAGTGCCTAAAGTGTTTTGCTCCTTGGCGTACGCTAGTGCGCTTCCATAGCGATGGTGTCCATCAACGATATAAAGGGGACGGTTCTCAAATAAACCCTGAACCGAGCTTTCCCATTCCTTCCCAATCGGCCACACGCGGTGGAGAATCCCGTCGGGAGTCTTCGCGCTAAGAAAGGGGGGGCGGGAAGCGGTCTCTTCGAAGCATTTACTTAAAGTTCCCTCTTTGTCCTTCACCATGGCAAAGACGGAACTCAGGTTGCACTGGGTTTGACGCAAAATCTCCAGGCGATCTTTTCGGGGCTTATCGTGCGTGAGTTCATGAGGGAGGACTTTTTTGTCGGAAAACTCTGCCAAAGCCACGGCAGCCATCAACGTGGAACGCGTATAAGTTTTGTCGTTCCACTTGAACTCTTGTTCATACAAGTAAAAGTGAGAAGCGTTTTCCTGTTTAAAGACTCCCTTTTCCTTCCAGGCGTTGATGCGATCCCGGACATCACTGTATTGCTCGCCTGCTTTGGGCAAAATGAGATGCGCGAAATTGTAAGGACTGCTTGCTAAAAAGCGCTGAGCTTCCTCTGGGGAAATCACGTCGTAGGGGGGGGTGACGACGTCCGACAGAGGAACTGTTTTGGGGTCATAGTGGATCGCAGAAAAGGGATATACTTTCGCCATGGGCCGTAACCTAGCGGAGCCGGGGCAGAATCGCAAATGGAAGTGAGCGTGATTTAATACTTAATGGGGCGGGCGGGGACTTCATCAGGACGCATAAAAAACTGAAAAACGCGCTCACTATTTTCCAAAGCCTGCCAACGAACAAAGGCCACTTCTCTTAGTCCTTGCGACTCTGCGACTGCACGGAAGGTACCGGGATAGGGTAGGTAGCCCTGCCAAACGTGCGGGCTTTCGGGTTCGGGGCGGTATTGGAGATATCGGCCACCTGTTGCGTTTTCCACGCTAGTGACATGTTCACTTCTCATGACTGGCATATCCACGGGAAGATCGGTTACCAAAACACCCCCCTTAAGAAGGAGACGGCGCGCTTTGGCTAGTAAACGGGCCTGCTCTGCGGGCGAGAACTCCACCAGGGTGCCCCACAACATGAAAATAACGTGGGCCTTTTTTTGAATTCGGGTGCGAAGAAAACTACCGGTTTCGATATGAATGGCGGGAAGATTCATGAATTTCGAAGTCAGCATGTTTGCATAAAGGGGTGTCTGTTCCCACGCGGTCCAATCGATTCGAACGGGATAAGTGCGAAAGTAGTCCAAGACTCTGCCAAAGCCCGCCCCCACTTCGTAAGCGCGGTAAGAAGTAAGTCCTGAGGGCCAAACGGGGCGTTCTTTCCAACCAATAATTTGCTCAACAAGAGGAACGATAACCTTCAAATCTTGATAATCGGCCAACCCACTATCTTCAGCGCGCTTTCGGAAAATGCTCCACGTGACGTAGTCTTCGTAAAAGTCGAGATTTACGCCATCTCCGACCGGAGCCAGAATCTGACGCAGACATTGTATGTTGGTGGTGATCGGTTGCATGCTCAAGCCGGGACGTGGACTCGAGTCGTTCCATCGCCCGGCGCCGTAAGCGGCAAAGGCGAAAAGGCAGAGACTCAATGTGAGAGGCATCAGACGCACCGATTACTCCAAATCAAAAAGCTAGTGTGAACAAAGTGTTGAAATCGCATCCACCAAGTCGTTCGAGTTAAAGGGCTTAGTGAGATAAGCGCTAAACACTGATTTGTCTTGGCGTGGATCTTTCATTGCCGCGGCTGTTACAGCCAGTACAGGAATCTGGCATCCTCTCTCGCGAAGCAGCTCGGTGGCCTGATAGCCATCGAGGCCTGGCATGTGGACGTCCATCAAAACGACATCGAAATTGTTCCCCACGGCTATGTCTACTCCCTGCTGGCCATTGACTGCGGTTGAAACCGAGGCGCCAGCTTGTTTGAGAAAATAGGCCAGGAGTTCGCGGTTATCGGTTCCGTCCTCGACAACCAGGACCTTTTTCCCTAGCAGACGTTGAACACCCTTTTGAGGGGTTCGAGGCAGCTTGTTTTGCGCTGGAAGAACGTCAGGTGTTTTTTTCGGAGGGGAAGCTATTGCCTTAAACTTTGCGTTTTCCCCGGGAGCAAACGTAAAGCTGAAGACGCTTCCCAGGCCCGGTGTGCTCCAAAGAAGTTGAACGTCGCCCCCCATTAACCGAGCGAGTTTTCGAGAAATAGGCAGACCCAAACCTGTGCCACCATATTTGCGCGAAATGGAACTGTCGGCTTGTACAAACATTTCGAAGATTTCTTTGTGTTTGCTTTCGTCCATACCCTCTCCGGAGTCCTGGACACAGAGCTCGACCAGCTTATTGTCGGCACGCACCGCTACAAGGATACTACCGCGTGACGTAAAGCGAATCGCGTTAGCAATGAGGTTGGTTAAGACTTGGTTGAGTCGTTGAGGGTCGGTCTCAACAGTGACCGGGGCGGTGGAGTCATATTCAAGCATGAGAGAAATACCCTTGGCGCGAGCTTGCTCCGAAAAGTTCGCAATCACATTTTGCACTTCTTCTTTTAAATCAAAGGTAAGGCGTTGGATTTCAAGCTTTCCCGACTCTACTTTTGAGAGATCAAGAACATCATTGACGATGTTTTCTAAGTGTTGCGTGTTGCGACGAATACGTTCCAAATACTGAAGGACTTGCGCTTTATCGGGCGAGCCGTCTTTTGCAAAAAGATGGTGCAGAAGTTGAGTGAAACCGCTTACCGCCGTGAGAGGCGTACGCAGCTCGTGACTCATATTTGCCAGGAAAGTACTTTTTGCCTGGTTGGCGGCTTCCGCCATAGCGATCGCTTCCTCCTGTTTCTCTGCTGCTCGTTTTCGTTCCGTGATGTCCACGGCCATTCCCAAAACGTACTCACGTTCGCCGATTTGAACGTGTTCAAAGGAAGCTAAAATATTGAGAATCCCTCGGTGCGCGGTTCGCAGGAGAACTTCACGATTCCTCAAAGTCCCATGCTTCTCCAGCTCGTTAACCAAAAAATTGCGGTGTGCCCAGTTTGGCCAAAGCCCGAGGTCTTGAGAAGTTTTGCCGAGAAGAATGTGCAAAGGATACCCAACGAGTTCCATGAAATATTCATTTGCCGCAACGAGTTTTCCCGTTTCGAGATCGGAAAGAGCGAGAGCCGCCGGAATATGTTTGAAGGCGATACCGCACAAACTGTCTTCTAGTTTGCCTTTTGAAATGTCGGAGAGAAGTTTTTGCACCGGCGGATTTTCCCCGATTTTGCCCAACGGTGTCAATGCTATGCGTTAAGGAGAGTTAAAGTAGGTTAACTAACTGATTATACTTGAGCTTGGCTCGGAAAGAGAACGGCCCCGGTGCGCAACAGCCGGGGGGAATCTCCCAGCAAATCGACCAGCGTAGAAGGCACGTTGGTATTTGTCGTTTGCGAAGATCGTATGTAGAAATCGACATCGGAACCGAAGACTTCAGCCGCGGTATCGGCGTCTTCGAGGGGCGGCGATCCATGGCTGTTGCAACTCGTGCTGATAAGCGGCTCTCCGAACCACGTGAGGAACTTCTGCAGAAAAGGATCATTGGGACACCGAAGGGCAAGTGTACTGCCGTCTGAACGAGGCAGCACAAAGCTTATGGCGGCTGGCCAGTGCGTTTCCAAAACCTTTCGCTGCAACGGCGTCAGCGTGACTAGGCTTTCTGCTTGATCCAAATCGCGAACCAGAACGATAAACTTCGCATCGGCGTGACCTTTGAGACCCCGAATGCGTTCAGCCGCACGGACACTTGAGAACGCGCAGCTGAAGCCAAGCACGGTATCCGTTGGGATGACGCAAACCTCGTTGCGTGGATCCCGCTTGCCAAGAGTGTTCCAAAGATCGGGGTCAGAAGCGGAGAGAATTACTGCCACTTCGCCTCAAGATCGCGAGCGCCGTCAGCCACTTTTTCAGCAAGCTCTCTTTTATAAAGAGTAAGCTTTTCTGCCAAAGCGGGATTCTGGAGGGCCAGGATCTGAGCGGCAAAACAAGCAGCATTGCGACTGCCGGCCTGGCCGAGCGCCATCACAGCAACCGGCACACCCGCTGGCATCTGGACCGATGCGAGCAGAGCGTCCAATCCCTTGAGATCAGAAGTCGGTAAGGGGACTGCAATCACCGGTTTTGTGGTGTGTGCAGCAATCACACCTGCCAGATGGGCGGCGTGTCCCGCAAACGCCAAGATCACTTTGGCTTTCGAGCCTTCCGTTTCTATCGTTTTGAACAATAGATTGGGTGAACGGTGAGCGGAGGCGACTTTGAGATGAAAGGGAATCTGGAAATCACCCAGAATTTTCAGACAACCTTCTGCGTATTCTGCATCGTTCGCCGAACCTAATAGTACTAGTACATCTGCCATTGTTAGCTCCTTGGAAAAACTCCTATGTCCTTTCGGTAGTGGATCCCGTTCCACCCGATTCGCTCCAAATTGTCATATACTTTTTCGCGGGCATCTTCCCAGTTGGCCGCTTTGCCGCCGACACCCAGAACGCGTCCGCCTTCAGTCACCAGTCCGGCTCCGTCCTCGTTTACGCCTGCGTAAAAGATTTGAATCTGTGGGTCGACCGCCCGTTTAAGCGCGATGCGGTCCCCGGTCTTGGGTGCGTCAGGATAGCCTGGCGCGGCTCCCACTACAAAAAGGGAGACGCCTGCGCTTGCCACAGGGCGAGGGCACGCACTCAGCGTGCCGCGCGCCGTATGTTCCAAAAGTTGGATGAGATCACTTTCCAAGCGTATCAATACAGCTTGCGTCTCAGGATCTCCAAAGCGGGCGTTAAACTCTAAAACGTAAGGCATTCCTTCAGCGGAGACCATGACTCCCACATAGAGGGCGCCGCGGTAGTCGATCTTCTCTTTTTCAAGTTGGCTCAGAAGCTTTCCAATGACGTCCTTGTTGATTTTCTTTTCCAGATCGGAGCTCAAATAGGGAGAGGGCGAGACACTTCCCATTCCACCGGTGTTGGGGCCCGCATCAAAATCGCCCACGCGTTTGTAGTCTGTCGCCGAGGGGAGAGGAAGAAAATTTTTCCCGTCGCACAAGCCGATATAGCTTAGCTCAGAGCCTTCAATAAAATCTTCTACTACTACCACCGGGTTTTCGACGCCAAAACGGTTTTCGGACCAAACTGCTTGGCAAAACGCTTGTACATCCTGCTCATTGTGAGCAATGACCACACCTTTACCGGCCGCCAGGCTATCGAGTTTTAAAACGAGTGGGAAGGCGCTACGCGCTTGGGTGAGGCTTAAAAGTTCTTCCGCGGATTCGGCGCTGAAAAACGGCGCTGTGGGAATACCTGCTCGTTGCATGAAATTTTTCGCAAAGAGTTTGCTTGTTTCTAACCGGGCCGCGGCTTCCGAAGGTCCAACCACAAGAAAGCCTGCCTTGCGAAACGCGTCAGCGTAGCCTCTGGCGAGCAGCGTTTCTGGACCGATCACCACAAGATCAATTCGTGCCTGCTCGCTTTTGGCAATCAGGGCGGGCAGATCCGTCAGAGGAGTGGCTCCGAACGAGGGAAGCGTCTGGCGTGATCCCGCGTTGCCAGGGTGTAGAAACACCCCTTCGCAGCGAGGAGATTGCTTAATTTTCCAGGCTAGCGCGTGTTCGCGTCCGCCGCCGCCTAAGACCAGACATCGCATTTTAAAGAGGTCCTCCCGAATCGGGCCGAACCTATCAGAATTCTTCGGAAGAAACCAGTGCGGGGATGTAATTAGGGTGGAAAGTTAATAGGTTATTGATCTCAATCTGTGCCTGGGCGGGCTGGTTCATACGCTTGAGGAAGTTAGCGTAGGCTAACCGGCCCACTGCCGATTTGGGTTCCAGCAGGATGGCCCGCTTCAAATCCGCCTGGGCTTCTTTGATTTGGCCCAAACGCAGACGGGCTTGGCCACGCAGTACATAGGCATAGTAGCCGAATTCGGAGAGATTGGTCGGCAGCTGACTAAGGGCTTGGTTGAGTTGGAGTGCCGGAGCGGCGTTATCCAGTTGAATTTTCAAAGCGATCACTTTCGCCGTCAGATCCGTATTCTCACCCTCAGCCATTCGGAGCAGACGTTTTCCTTCCACGCTTTTGGGGCCATTCTTCAAGTAATTGATATAAAGCCGTCCTATCTCACGGGCGAGCGGGCTTCCGCCCTTCATCACCTGCATAAACGCACTCTCGTACTCATTGTAATCAATTCGCTCTTGATAGAAGCCCAAAGGAGGAGGTGCATTGAGTTCATACTCAGGGTCACGACTCAGCATTTTATGAAGCGTGTTTTGCGCCGCCAGTGGCTCGCGAATTCCCATCAGGAAGAGTGAGAAGTAGACGTAGGGGAGCCAGCGATCTTCTGCGGTCTGAACTGCCGTCATGAAAGCAAACCGTGCTTCTTGCATGTTTGAAAGCGCAGCTCGGGCGCGACCCTTGTAGATATGAATCAACCACATGTCGGGCGCTTCCAGTTCAGCGAATTGAAAGTATTCTAGCGCTTGTCTGTTTTTGTTTTGTCGCAAGTAAGCCCGACCTAGATTAAATCTTGCTGCGGCATTTTTCGGATCAATCTCAAGTGTCTCTTGGAAATGACTAGCGCCGGCGTCACCCTCGGCATGAGCGAGCATGATGTACCCTAGCCAGAGATGGGCTTGGGCTTTGAGGGAATCGTCGACAGGTGAGGCCAAAACTTGTTGCAAGAGCTTACGCGCGCGTGCGGTGGATTCATTCTCTGTGATTAAGAGTGCCGAGTAGGGAATTAAATAAGCGATGTCGTTTTCCGCATGCGGCTTTTGATGAAACTCCGTAAGTTTCTCCAGGGCCTGTGTGCGTTTTCCTATCTTGATCAGATAGTTTACTTCTTTTAAGAAGGGCGACTCCACGGGCTGATTGAAAGTGGGTGCTGCCACGGGTTCAGGTGCAGTGGTTGGCTGGTATCTTTTCGATAGAACAAAGTAGGTAACGCCTCCGCCTATAAGCAAAAACATGACGGGACGGAGGATGGCCATTTTGGAAACGGGCAGCGAGAATTTAGACGGTGCTTCTGATTCCGTTTCAAACTCAGATAGTTTTTTGACAGCTTCCGGCATCGGCGGAACTTTTACCGCCAAATTATCGGAAGCGGTGATGGATCCCGTGCGGGCGGCCATGTAATCCGAGGCCGTCGACCCCGTCACGGAAACGGAATCCGTAACAGCCCGGCTCTTGGTCATGGTCTGCGTAAATTCATCGGCCTCGCGTTCGTGCAAGGTGTGCGCGGAGATCCAGTCGCCGAGCGAAGGCGCGATCTCGTCCTGGGTGGAGAACGTATTGCGGCTCAGCTCTTCCACGAGCTGTTTTTGAGAAAACGGCCCCAGGATTTCACCCGACCGGGTACGAACCATCCAATTTGTGACAGTATTACGCATAGTTAGAGCACGAATACTAAGCTGCGCTTTTCAGCGGACTTCGTATATCTTTTCGGAATATTAGGGGAATAAGTAAACCCACGCGCTGCAAATTGATCGAAGACTTGGACGCTGTGCGTGCATTTTCAAGGGGACGTAAAGGTGTCAGGTCACTTTTGGTACTTCGTCCCAAAAGTGCACAGACACCTTTACATAAACGCGTAACCGAGGCTGACTCCAAACCAAGGATGAAAGCCGTTCACAACCAGGCCGTATAAGGTGCCACGGAAATGCAGGCCGCCCAATGCGGGCCAGTACCGGTAACCCGCCCCAACAGTCGGTATGAAAAGCGAGTCTGAAAAATCGTCTTGGAGTGAATTGCCCGTGATGCTCGAGCCACCGATGACAAAAGTTCCGCCACCCAAAAGTTCGAAATGATGCCCGCCTTGTCCGCCCATCATCACCGATGCCGAAAGTGGAAGCATAAAAAGGGATGAATCTACCGACGAGCTGCCGCTGCTTGCGTTGATTGCCCAGTAACTAATGCCGGCGTTGAGAGCCACATTGGGAACGATTCGATACGAGCCAAAAAGACTGTAGAGAAGGGCTTGACCCAAACCTTCGATAGAAACCTGTCCGCGCGAACCGATCTGCTCAACCGATTCCAAAGCGGCAGAAGCTTTTGTGGAAGCAAATAGACTTAGCACCAAGAAACTGAAAGCAAACTTCTTCATGAACCCTCCCTAAAGTCCGAAGATTAGAACTTATTTCGGAGGCAAACACAAGGTGAGAGCCCGATTGACCTTGTGCGTTACGGGGTGTAGTCGGGAGGCATCTGGAGGTTCGCGATGAAAAACTTACTTTTTTTATTGGTGTTGACGGCCCCTTTCTCAGGCTTTGCGCAGGAGGCGCTCACTTTGAAGCAGGCCCGGGAACGTTGGAACGATTTGTTTATCCGAACGACTGAAGACGGGTCTGTACGCCCAGTTGTGGTCGGTCCGGATCCGGCCAAAGATCCCAGAGAGGTGCAATTGCTGTTTGGATCACTGGTGGCAGAAAAGGACGGGACTCTGACCTTTGTTGCGAAACGCACCGAGTTTGAAAGGAAGGCTGGTCAGATTGTGGTCGATGCGAACGGCGAGAAAAAAGTAAAAAAGTTGGACCTCCCCATTCGAATGGAAGACCAAAAAGGAAAAACGGTGCTTCGTCTTTTCGCGGGCGAGAAAGATGAGAGCGCCTATTCCGTTCACGCACTAGGCGATAAAGGCTTACGCATGATTCCTCTCACGGTAATCCTGTATGAAGCCAATCACGAAAAGAGCAAGACCAAAGCTGAATTGGAGTTAACAGAACTCTTGATGGATATCAGTGAGGCGGGGCTTACAGTGTACGACATTCGCGGGACAACCTATTCGGTGGAAGACGCCTTTGCGGAAAAAAATGTTCTGACTGAAAACGGAAAACCCCAACTCGATGAAGCGGGAAAGTTGCGTTACAAGAGTTTCTCCGCCGAGGAAATTGCGAAGCTGATCGAAGAGGGCACGTTGTACGAGAACAGGAAAACAGTTACGAGCTGGTCGCAACTAGCGCCGTGAATTAGTGTCGGAAGTGCCGTTTGCCCGTAAAGACCATAGCGATGCCTTGGTCTTCGCAGGCGGCAATGACTTCTTCATCGCGCACGGAACCGCCTGGCTGAACCACGACCGAAATATTACGCCCTTTGAGCAGGTCAATATTGTCTCGGAACGGGAAGAAAGCATCGGAGGCGAGCACGGCTCCCTCAAGCGAATGGACCGAGGATTTTTCGAGCGCAATGCGAACCGCGTCCACGCGGCTCATTTGTCCGGCGCCAATTCCGAGTGTGGCCTGATTCTTCGCTAAAACAATGGCGTTAGAACGGACGTGTTTACAAATTTTCCAGGCAAAATTGATATCGGCGTAAGAGTCTTGTGGAGGCGGGTTGCGTGTGACGGTCTTATACTCAAAACCCTTTTCTGCGCTATCGGGCGATTGCAAAAGCCATCCCCCCAAGGAAGCGCGCACCTCAAAAGAAGGATCCGTGGGTTCGGGCCATTCTATTAAGCGCAGATTCTTTTTCTTCTGGAAGAAAGCCTTTGCTTCATCGGTAAAACCTTTGGCTAATACAACTTCAAGAAAGTGTTCACCCATTTTTTCAGCGGCCGCTTTGTCGACGATAGCGTTGGTGGCCACAATGCCACCGAAGGCGGATTGCGCGTCACAAGCTAGGGCGCGCATGTAAACTTCGGCTAGCGTGCTGTGGCCACTGGCCACGCCGCAAGGGTTGTTGTGTTTTACGATCGCCACGACGGGCGTTTCAAATTCACGGGTGATTCGTAGGGCAGCTTCAGTGTCTAAGAGGTTGTTATAGGAAAGTGTTTTGCCCTGAATCAGATTCCATTTAGGGGAGCCGCACCAAACCGCTTTTTGATGAGGGTTTTCGCCGTAGCGAAGCTCAGAAGCGGGACCAAAATTAAGCTGCGAGGGGAACGAAGCTGTTTTGTTCCACTCCTGCGCAATCATTCCGTCGTACTGGCTGGTCCGCGCGAAGGTTACTGCCGCGGCCTGTCGGCGCTGGGCCAAACTTGTGCCGCCTGTTTGAGTAAAGCTTTCGACAAAGCCGGAATATTCGGAAGCATTCGAAAGCACCATGACCGAAGCGTGGTTTTTTGCCGCCGCGCGAATCATGGAGGGACCACCAATATCAACAAAGGACGACTGCTCGGGAATGTCTTTTCCTACCTGTTCCCAGAAGGGATAGAGGTTGCAAACCACCAAATCAAAAAGCGGAATGCCGTGTGCGGCCGCTTCTTCTAAATCTTTGGGTTCCCCCCTGCGGGCGAGAATGCCACCAAAGACGCGCGGGTGGAGGGTCTTTACTCTGCCGGCCATCATTTCAGGGAAATCGGTTACGGTTTCAATCAGCGTGACAGGTACTTTGCAGGTTTCCCGCAAATATTGGGCGGTTCCGCCCGTGGAATAAAGAACAACGCCCTTTTGGTGCAAGGCAGTAGCGAGAAGGTCTAATCCCGTCTTATCCCAAACGCTCACCAAAGCCTTGTGTATCGGCTGGAAATCACTCATGATCCACCTGTTGACATTGTTTTCGGTCCCCTTGTTAATCACATCTGTTGAGGGGACGCTGGGATTCATATCAGTCCAGGGGGAATTTTGGAACTGCATAAAAATATTCTGGAAACCATTGGAAATACGCCACTTGTGCGGCTTAACCGGGTGGTCCAAAAGGTAGGCGGGGAATTGTACGCCAAGTGCGAATATTTTAATCCCGGCGGCTCGATTAAGGATCGCATCGGCTGGTACATGGTCGAGCAGGCGGAAAAAAGCGGCGAGCTACGCCCTGGGGGCACCATTGTGGAGGCGACTTCAGGCAATACTGGTATGGGCCTCGCCATTGCTGCGGCCATCAAGGGATACAAATGCGTTTTTGTGCTTCCCGACAAGCAGAGTGAAGAAAAGCGCCAGAGTCTGCGCGCTTTCGGGGCGAAAGTGGTCATTTGTCCCACGGCGGTCGAACCCGACTCCCCAGAAAGTTACTATAGCGTCGCCAAACGCCTAGCGGAAGAAACCCCCAATTGTTACTACGCCAATCAGTATCACAACCATAGGAACCGTGAGACACACTACCATTCGACTGGCCCCGAAATCTGGCGCCAAACCGAAGGGCAGATTAACGCCGTCGTGATTGGAATGGGGACGTGCGGAACGATCTCTGGAATCGGGAAGTTTATCAAAGAGAAAAATCCCAAGATCAAAATCATTGGCGTGGATCCTAAAGGATCTATTCTTAAACAATATCACGAGACAAAAACCATGGGAGAAGCCCAAGGGTATGTGCTCGAAGGCATTGGGGAAGATATTATTCCTTTGAACTGCGATTTCTCCGTCATTGATGAAGTCGTTCGTATTGAAGACAAAGAATCCTTTTTGATGACCCGAGCACTCCTCACCCAAGAGGGAATCTTCGCCGGCGCCTCAAGTGGAGCCGCCGTGGTCGGAGCGCTTCGTTGGATGTCGCATCAGGAGAAACCTGGGCGGGTGGTCGTGATTTTGCCAGACTCTGGGAACCGTTACTTGAGCAAGGTCTATAACGATTCCTGGATGGTCGAAAACGCTTACATGGAAAAAACCGGCAGCAACGTCGGGGAACTCATCAATCTTTTGCACAAAAAACAGCGAGTCGTTTCTGTGATGGCGAATGAAGATCTCGAAGGGGTCGTTCGTAAAATGCGCGAAGAGGGTATTTCGCAGATGCCGGTGTTTGAAAATGGCAAAGTGATTGGAAAAATTACCGAGCAAGCCATTCTGCGACCTCTCTATTCGGGTTCCGCTAAGCCGAAAGATTCCATTCGGCCGCTCATTGATCCCAAGTTCTCTGTAGTGCACATGGGAGATTCGATTGAGCGTTTGAGTAATGTGTTCACCAGTGATCGTCTGGCGATGGTGGAAGAGAAGGGTGAGGTTCGCTACGTTCTTACCAAGATTGATTTGATTAGTTATCTAAGCATGGTTTCTGGAGCCGTAAATGTCTGACGCGAACTCTGACCTAAGTCAAAAGCACTTTGATACCAAAGCCGTTCACGCGGGAGTGGAACCCGACCCGTCGACAGGCGCCATCATGACGCCCATTTTTGCCACCAGTACTTACGTGCAGGCGTCACCGGGAACGCACCGAGGGTATGAGTATTCGCGCACAGGTAATCCGACGCGTGCCGCTCTGGAACGCTCGCTGGCGATTTTAGAAGGTGGGACGCACGCTTTTGCCATGGCCTCGGGATGCGCGGCGACTGATTTGTGCATGCATCTTCTTAAAGCGGGCGATCATGTAGTTTGTTGTGACGATGTATACGGCGGCACGGGAAGACTGTTTCGCACTGTGTGGGCGAACCATGGTCTGGAATTCGATTTCGTGGATCTTTCGACCAATTCTCCCGCGGACTTTCTCAAACCCAACACAAAGATGGTTTGGGTAGAATCGCCCACCAATCCGATGCTCAAGATTATTGATATCAAAAGGGTCGTTGAGGCGTGCCAAAAGCACCCCCAAAAGCCCATGGTAGTCGTCGATAATACCTTCGCGACACCGGTTTTGCAGCAACCCCTCGCGCTGGGCGCGGACTTGGTGCTCCATTCCACCACGAAGTACCTAAACGGTCACAGCGATGTGGTGGGCGGCGCGCTGATCGCAAAAGATGACAAACTTATTGAGCGGCTAAAGCACCTGCAAAATTCACAGGGTGGTGTGCAGGGACCTTTCGATTCTTGGTTGGTGCTGCGAGGGATTAAGACCCTTGCTATTCGCATGCAGCGCAGTGGAGAAAGTGCACTGAAGATTGCAGAACGTTTGGCAAAGCACCCGAAAGTAGAACGCGTTATTTATCCGGGGCTGTCCTCACACCCCGAACATGAAATCTGCAAGAAACAGATGAAAGGGTTTGGGGGGATGATCACCTTTTTCTTAAAAGGGGATCTCTCTACTTCACGGCGCTTCTTGGAGAACTTAAAGATATTTGCGTTAGCCGAAAGCTTGGGCGGCGTGGAATCTTTGGCCGAACACCCCGCCATTATGACTCACGCGTCGGTTCCAGTTGAACTTCGTAAGAAGCTCGGCATTTCCGATACGATGGTTCGCTTATCCGTTGGGGTTGAGAACTGCGAAGATCTGTGGGGCGACCTGGAAAACGCACTTCGCTAGTCTTCCTCGATCGGTTCAGGATAAATTTCAGCGGGCGACATGATAATCAGTCGGTGATTGAGGGTGTCGGTGATGTAAAGCTTCCCTCGGTAAGAGGTTAGTCCATCCGGCCGAGAGAAGGTTTTAAAAGTGACCGGCCCTCCTGCGTTTGCTGTTGTCCCGTTTGCGTTATCGCTCTGACCGAGATAGCCGTCGGGGGCAACGCCATTCGTAGTGGGTACCGTGTTCCATACCAAAATCCGATGTCGTAAATGGTCCGACACAAATAGCTTTCCCTCGTCCGAAACCGTCACCCCGCGAGGTGAGTGGGGTTGATCGCTATTCGCGGTTACGGTGTCAAAATCAGGTTGGCCAATGACCAGGTCTGCGTTTGCGCCGTCGGCTTCGGGAAGACTATTCCATACCATCACGCGGCGGTTTCCCGTATCGACGACAAAGATTCTTGTGCCATCACTGAAAACGCCGCGAGGGGAGCTGAGCTGGTTTTGGGTTGTTCCTGCTTCTCCGGTTCCCAGAATTCTTGCGTCACCTATTAGTCCTACATCTTGAAATCTGTTCCAAACCAAGACCTGGTGGTTACTTGTCGAGACAAGAACGCGCTGGCCATCAAAAAAGATGCTGATAGGTCTGGCCCCTCCGGGGAGAGTATGATTCGCTCCGGAAAGAATATAAGGTGTTAAGGGTGTTTCGCCTATTCTATTGCGTTGAAAGTTGTTAGTCAGGGTCCAGTCGCTTGCTGGCGACTTGACGGTCAAATTGGGATGAACGACCAGGCGGGAGTTTAGATAGTCGCAAATAATCATCTTTAGAATTTGAGTTCCATCCGCTTCCTCGACTTCATGTATGGCGACGCCGGTCGGGCGATTGAGAGAGTGCAAAAAGGTTTCGTCGTCCGTGTCCGTCATCGCAGTGGTCGCCTCTTCACTCGGTTGACCTACGACGGCATAGGGAGCTGCACCATCGTCGTCAGGGTAGTTTTTCCACAACAAAACGCGATGGTTGAGCGTATCGGCTACCGCGAGAAAGTGGTTGGATACCGATGACCCCGAGGGCGATTTAAAGTGAAACTTGGGGTTCCATCGCTCGATGTTTGTCGTTGTCGTGTTAAAAGTATCCTGCCCTAGGACCACATCCGCTGCTTGCCCATTCGTAGTGGGAATGGTGTTCCATATGAGTACGCGATTGTTTTCCATATCGGCGACGTACAAACGCGTGCCATCCGTATGGGCCGCGTGGGGTAAATTCAGCGTTCCGGCACTCGGTGGATTAGTCGCCAATCCAGTCCCAACCACCGCCGCGGGAGTTGGGGTGGAAGTAGTAGGGTGGGAATTAAAGATAAGTACTCGGTGGTTTCCCTTGTCCGCAACGATAAAACGACTGGCATCTCCACTCAAGCTGAATGGCTCGTTGAGCGCACTGCCTGCTGAGATGATAGCGAGATCTGCCGAAACGTAATCGGTGGTGATGTCGGGATCAGGGTCTTCAGGAATTGAATTGTAAAGGAGGATACGGTTATTCGAAGGATCTCCGACGTAAAGCCGAGTGCCGTAACTAAACATGCCTCTCGGCCCACCTCCAGGGCCAAAGTTGCCTAAAGTAACGACGCCCTCGACTTGGGACGATATTCCACTTCCGAGCTGAAAGTCTGCTGGTTGAACGGTTTCTGGCGTGAAACTGGGCATTTCGTTCCACACCAGTACTCGGTGGTTATCATTGTCCGCCGCAAAGAATTTATATCCTTGGCTTTCAGGCAAACGAAGAAAGGTGTTTACGTAGAAAAAACCGGTCATGATGAGGTTATCCGAAACGAATGCATTTGTGGTGAAAAGGGTTTGTCCGAGAATGCCATCAGCGTATTGCGCGCTTTTTAGAATGCCTTTGTTCCATTTGAGAATGCGGTGGTTATTGTTGTCAGCGGCGTACACGTCTCCCTCGTAGACCGACACTTGAGTCGGAAACAGCAGAGTATTGCCCGCTGTAGTCACCGGAGTCGTGTCGCGCATATCCAATTTTGCGAGTACATAGTCGGGTGGGGTGTTGTTCTTAGTGGGAATGGTTTCCCAGATCAAGATGCGATGGTGGTTGCTATCCATCACGTACAACCGGCCGTCTTCGGTGTAAACGCCTTGCGGTTTTTCCATGTCCAGCTCACGCTGCGAGTATCGTCTACCCGTGGGCTGTCCCAGCACTCGGTCTCCTACCGGATCCCAGTAAGTGGGCGGTTCCGTTTCAACGGGGCGCTGGCTTTGGAAATTGGTGCATTGAGCGAGAAGGCACAGTGCGATTGCAGAAAAACCATAGATCGCCAGAACATGGCGATGAAGCGAGCTAAATTTCCTCAAAAACGAAAGCATATGGGGTCTCACCCACGTATCGGTGGATTTAGTGAGTAAATTTAGCCACTAGACGCATGTTGTTGTGATCACATTTTGGCCCCATTGACCCTTAACGCGGCAGGTATAAGGTGGCTGACTTAAAGTGGATTTCCGCCTTGGATTCCACGCAACTTAGGGGAGAGAAATGAAACGATTACTATCTTTGGCTATTCTTGGCGTGATTGCGGGAAGTTCTTACGCGCTTCCGGCACGTTTAGATTTAGTGATTCAGGCGCTTTTTGAAAACAAGGACTTCGAAGAAGCGGTTCAAACGCTAGTCGGTTCTGCGACCAGTCCGATGGGCGCAGCATTTGAGGCGGTGTCGATTAAGAGTGTGCCACGCACTGAAGAGATTCGTCGCTCGTGCGGATCGGCTGCGGATTCGAAGAGCGGAACGGTACTGGCAGTGACATTCAAAAAAGAGAAGACCAAGACGATCATCCATTTCGCAACGGCTTCTGCACCGGAAGATTTGGCGGTCTGCAATTTGAAATAGCAAATTATCGGGGGCAGAGTGTTGCAAGCATATCAAGTGCGCTTGACCTTTGCCCCTGGTTTTTCCATTTTCCTTCTGGAGAATAGGAAAGTGGCCAGCAGCGAAAAGGGAATAATCACCAGAGAGATAAACTGGGAATAGCTGAGAAGCCCGCCGAAAACGAACCCGCGATAATCATCCCCCCGAAAATACTCGACGCCAAATCGAATGAGGCTATAGCCCAAAAGAAAATGCAGAAATGCCTGACCGTAGTAGGATCGGTGTTTAAAACGCCAGGTGAGATACCCGTACAAGGCAAAACACAAAAGCGCCTCATAAACCTGCGTCGGGTGCAGAGGAATATTTCTTACCCCCGCAAAGCCGGTCGGGTCCGTGAAGGTTACCGCCCACGGTAAATTGCACTTATCTCCCCAACAGCAACCCGCCAAAAAACAGCCCAGTCGACCAATGCCGATGCCCATCGCAATCGGTGCGGCGCCAATGTCGGCGAATTCGAAAAAATTAATTTTGTTAATGCGCGTGTAGATCCAACCGCAAAAGATTCCCAGGAGTACCGCACCGTAGAGCGTGTAGCCACCATTCCAAATGTAGAAAATTTCAGCGGGGTTTTTGAGAAAGTAATCCAAGTCTTCGAACAAGACGTGGAACATGCGTGCTCCAACGACAGAAGAAATGATGACGATTAGAAAAAGGTTTTCGACGTGGCGCGGGCCATCCTTCGTCTTGACGGACAAGCGCAAAGACTCAAAGTACGCTAGGGTAAAGGCGATCGCCAAAAGCACACCGTAAGAGGGCGGCTTAATGTGTTGGCCGCCCACGACCCAGTCGAACAAATAGGGATGCATAGATTCGCCTCGTCAAAACAATAAGAATAAGTAAACATCCTACAACAAACCATTCTCCGTACCGCAGATAAAAAGTGAGGGGCGGATGAACCGGCACTGCCAATGATTCCACGCGGTAGCCATCCTGAGAAACCCCGATAGTATCCGAGCGCTGCCCCAAAGCATCTACCGTAAACGAAAGACCGGTATTGGTAACGCGGACAAACGGAATGCGCGTTTCAATCGCCCGGAACACCGAAAGAGCGGCGTGTTGATACGGTTCAGACGTGGGACCAAACCAAGAATCGTTGGTGAGATTAACGATCAGATTCGGCATTTTCTCTGCGACTCGTCGATAGAACGAAGGGACAATTGCTTCATAGCAGATGGTGGTACCAATCCGTGTACCGTCGTGCAGAGTAAGAATTTCCTGTGTCGTGCCACGTTTGAAGTTTGCGATCTGCGGAAACCACTCGTAAGCAAACGGCATGTGTTCGCCGAAGGGAAGGTACTCGCCGAAAGCTAACAAAATATTCTTGTGGTAGATGGGCGGGAAGCTGAGGTTTTGTTTGGGGTCGAGCAAGAAAGCCGCGTTGTAATCCCGAAACACGCCGTCGTTATAAGGAGCGTAGGCACCGCTAAGTAGAGGCACGTTCCACTCTCTGACAGCGTTTCGGATTTCTTGCGCGTAGGTGCCGGGGCCAATTAGGTAGAAGGGCATGGCCGTTTCGGGCCAAAGAATAAGGTCCGGTTTTTCGAGCAGGGCTTGAGAGGTGATGGCCAGGTAGCGATCCAGCACCCAGCGAACAATATTCTTCTGTCCTTTGCGAGCCTGCGCCTTTTCCAGAGATCCGATGTTGGCTTGAATCAGTGCCACCCGGAGCGGGCGCGTTTCCCTTAAGGGTACCGATTCCAATCGGGCGAGGCTGAACCCGATTGCCACAGTCCAGAGTCCGAGCGGAATAAAAAGAGTCTTCCACGACGCCCTGAAAAAAGGATATACGCGCCAAAGAAGAAATCCGCTCAGCACACTTCCTAAACTGTAGATGGCGAAAGTCAAAAAGCTGCTGCCCGTGAGTTCCACAATCTGATTTGCCCACAGGACGGTGTAAAGCGCGTGTCCCATGTACCAGGGAAAAAGTTTGGGAACTACGTATTCAATAAAGGTAAATAGCGCGGGGAAGCCTAGGGCCATCCACAACTGAATATTTCGAGGAGAGCATTCCGCCAGGTTTGTTTTACGAACAATCCAGTTTCCGAACCCGCCGAAAAGGGGAAAGTTAAGGGCTCCAAAACCGCAGAAGCCCACAAAAAGGAGACCTGCCACCACCCACGGCACATACCCAAAGACGTGCAGGACGTAGACCACCCAATAGAAGGCGCCCACCATGATGGCTAACGACGACAAAAAGCCCCATTTGAAGCCCTTTTTGAAAGTGTCGCCACTGAGAATCAACGCGTTGAGAAAAAGGGGGGAAAGAAAAGCGATGGGTAAGATTTCAATCGGCGGAAAAGCCAACACCAAGGATAGGCCGGCCGCTAATGAGACGAATATTTTATTGGTTAAGAGTTTGTTCAACACGTTGCACATACCGTTCAAAAAGTTGATTTAGTTCGGACTCTACCTTCGGTGCGATCATCCCTTTAAGCAAACGAGGGACCGGGAGCTCCCCCTCAATCTCAAACTGAAAGCTCACTTCGGTGCGGTTGGATTGAGGATGAATTTGGATGCTCCCACTCAGCTGGGCGTTACCGCCCGCTATGGGTCGAATCGTCAGAGAATGAGTGGCCGGCCAGTCGAATCTTGTTACCACCTGCACCTGGTGGGAAAAGCCTCCGAACTCGACTTTCTTGAAGGACCACAGGTAGGTGTTTTGGTCCTGGGGAAGAAAGCTTTCTAAGCCGGGAAACAAATCACCGACCGAGTGATGCGGTTCTGAAAAAAAGTGGCCTGCTTGCTCGACGGATGCCGATACTAGGACCGATTTGTGAAAGGTTGTTTTAACAAGCAGCATGAAACGAAAAGGTTATCGGAAGACGGCAGGCCCGGCAATTTTCTTACTTCTCGAATTTCTCGAGGACTTTTTTGACATGTTGGTCCTGGGCACGGTCGGTGATCAGGAGCTTACCGTCTTGGATGACCACCGCAAGGTTGTGCACCCCAATCAGGGCAACTTGCATTTCCGGTGGCGCGTGGACAAGGCAACCATCGCTATCAACGACTTCGGTTTGTCCCCCCAGGATGACGTTTTTTTCCGAAGAGCTTTTGTAAAGTTGGTATAAAGCGTCCCACGAACCTAGATCACTCCATGCCACATCAGCGGGCAGGGTGAAAACATTCTTCGCTTTCTCCAAAATCGCTTTATCGATGGGCTCGCTGGGAAGTTTTGTGTAGGCTTTTTTCAGAGCCTCAGTGGTAGAACAATTTTTTAAGAGTTGAGTGGTCTCGGGCAAGAACTCTTCAAACGCCGACAGAATGTTTCCTATCGTCCAGATGAACATTCCGCTGTTCCAATAATAATTTCCCTGTTTGAGAAGCTCTTGAGCCTTCGTTTCAGAGGGCTTCTCAATAAAACGGGCTACTTCAAAAATACCGTCTGTCCCTGTCGGGCGCCCGCGTTCGATGTAGCCATAGCCCGTGTGTGGGGAAGACGGTTGAATGCCCAGCGTGACAAGCGCATTTGATTCGGCTGCGAAGCTGGCCGCCTTTTCCAATGTCTCACAAAGCTTTTGAGGTTGTCCGACGTGGTGATCAGCCGGAAGCACGATGAGAACCTGGTCCCGTGAGGCTCCCTCTTTAAGAAGTTGCAGAATAGAGAGAAGGTTGCAAGCCGCTGTGTTGCGGCCTACGGGTTCCAAAATCCAATGCTTCACCTTAGGGAGTTGTTCGCGGAGGAGCGCCGCGTGCCGCTCCAGGCCGCACACAGCAATATTCTCCTCGGGGACGAGTTGAAGTACACGCTCGTAGGTAGCCTGTAGAAGGGAAAGGCTATCCACCAGCTTGAGAAACTGTTTCGGATAGTCGGGTGTACTGAGTGGCCAGAACCGCGTGCCACTGCCACCCGCCATGATCAGAACCAGGGGTTTATTTTGTTGCTCGGCCATAGCGGTCCTCTAAGCGAACCACATCATCTAGTTGAGGAGTAGAGACTTCAAAAATTCGGCAATCCGCGATCGCCGTCATGCGGTGAACGTAACCCGGACGAATATGAAAACTCTCACCTGGTTGGAGTTCCAAGGCTTCCAGCTTTTCTACGGAAGGGCCGGAATCAAAACGCATGATGCCCGATTCAAGAAAAATCGTTTCCTCTTTTTCTTCATGGTACTGAAGGCTCAAGCTTTCGCCCTTTTTTACAAAGAGCATCTTGCCTACATATTGATCGGTGTGGGCCCAGATGAGTTCATAACCCCAGGGCTTCTCGACCCGTTTAACCTTCTGCTTGGTCTGCTTTTCTGACGAGGTAATTTTTCACCTCTCCTTTTTTCTGAAGAATTTCTGCATTCTCCTTGGCCGAGTTGAAGTCGGGATAGTAACCCAACCAAACGCGGAACCAAGTTTGCTTTTTGTCACCCAACTGAGTGGATGTAACATAGGCGTGAGCAAATCCCCACTGCTTTAATTTCTCAATACGGGCGTCGGCTTCTTTTTTATCGGGAAAAGAGCCTACCTGCACAGTAAATTTTCCCTTGGCGAAGCTGATCGGCTGTCCGCCCGCTTCACCCTTTCCTGTCGACGCTAAACCGCGGCTGGGAGTGCTTTCCAGCAGGGCCTTCACCCGCGGGTTCTTCAAGATGGCTTCGCTTTTTCTCCCTTTGACTTCGAGTAGGGAGTTTCCCAAAGCACTGGCTGTCTTAGTGTTCTTCTTGGGAACGAGATCAAGCGGCTGGTTCTTGGGAACATACTCGCTCTCAGCGGGCTCGTTCTTTTTAGGGGGAGTGAGGGTATCTTCCACCGTGGGCGGCAGCGCGCGGGCGATTTCTCGGCCAGGGGGAAGTCTTATCTCACTTTCTTCGGAGGCAAGAGAAGTCCCGGCGGTGAGTTGTCCTTCGTACTTGGCCATGGTCAGGCCTTTTCCCACGAGAATGCCGACCGTAAACATGAGGAGGGCAACGAAAACGAAGAGACTAAAGATGACAGCGATTTCCTTGTGCTCAAAGCGCAGGGAGGGTTGCTTAAGCGGCATAGGGCCTCGATTGGATGTGGATGAAATGCTCGAAATCCGAGTGACCTTACTATGATAGCGAAAAACTGGCCATAGCTCAATGCGCATAGCTTGACTGCGGGGCGCTAAGAGACCATTCTCAATGGCTATTTCTATCCGTGGTGGGCATAGCTCAGTTGGTTAGAGCATCAGATTGTGATTCTGAGGGTCGCGGGTTCGAGCCCCGTTGCCCACCCCATTAGAAGTATGAGGTCGGGCTCAGTCTCGCTCTGGTAAATGCGGAGCGTTGACTCGGGTTGGTTGCTCGCGAGGTCGAGCCCCGTTGCCCACCCCATTTAGAAAAACGAGGCCGGGCTCAATTTAGCGCGTCGCACCATGCGAGTCAGCCAATCACCCGCCTTCCTACTGTTTGAATGCGGCGTGTCTCTGGTACGGCTGAATAAAAAAGAAAACGTCCTCCATGAGCACTTGGTCTTATCTGACCTCTATTTTCGCCAATATTCTCCTTTTCGCCCCCTTGGTCCTGTTACCTAGCATCGCCCTATGGAAAGTTTTTCCCCTAGCTCCACGCCCCGTCTGTTTTGCGGCCACAATGGGAATTTACGCTGTCGCTTTAAATCTCAAACCAGCAGTCGTACCGCTTTGGATCCTCCCCCTGTTGGCGGTGACGTTAAGTACGTATGTCGTTAGACGAAGTGGCGCATTTAAGGCATTCGTTTCACCGCTATCAGACAAAACAGTTCTCTTCGTCTTGGCATTTAGTTTTTCGGTTTTTCTTTTTCGTTGGGACCCCCCCGGGTACGATCCCGTTAAGTGGGCTTCCATCGCGCGCCTTATTCTCGAAACAGGAGGTGTGCCGGGTGATACGTGGCCGCTCACACCGATTCGTGATCTCAAAGGAGCGAATGTCGGGTTCCCTCTTTTGGCCAGTTTACACGCGCTATTCGGCGTTTCGCTCGAAAGGGCCGTCTCTTTTTATAACGGTGTCTCGCTAGCCCTATTTGTTTTTGCTTTTGGAGCTGCCCTTCGTCTGTGGTTCTCAGAAAAAAATGCGCAGACCTTGTCGGTGGTAAGCCTGCTCATTTTCACCGTTCCCCAAGCCTTTCAGTCTTGGGGAGGCACTCCTACACTCCTGGGAATGGTTTCGGGACTTGTTTGTTTTGCCTATGTTGCTCGCGTAAGGCAGGGGAAAGTCACTTTTGCCGAAACCTGTGTATTTGCCCTCGCTATTTCTTTCGGAGCGTACGCCCATCCCGTGGGATTTCTGGCCGCGATGTTGGTTTCGGTTCCGATGCTATTGGTTGGCGGGGACCAGGCTTTTTTCAAAAGGGTCGTTCCTTTGCTCGCCTTAGGCGCGGCGTTTTTTCTTCCCTTCTTCTTGTATTTCCCCAAAAGTATTGGCGACAAGGAAACAGCGCTTACTTTGGCGTGGCAGAAAACATCAGCGCCTCTTTTATTTAGGGATGAATACACATGGCTTTACAATCTTTACTCCCAAACCACGGCCTATGTTTGGAATACGGCGGGTGTAATGGCACTTGTTCTGTGTATCTGGGCTTTGGCGAAAAACTACCGTAATAGCTTTGGTCGTGCGCTTTTTGTTGGGTTGTTGATTCCGCCTCTTCTTGTTGAAAACGCGCGTTTTCACCTGTTGCCTCTGTCGCTCCTTTTGTATCCCGAACGTTGCGGGGCCTTTTGGATTTTTCCGCTCATGCTTGGAGTCGGTTGGGCGTGGAATCAATGGGAAAACAAGATAGTTCAAAGGCGAGTGTTTGTTTCCGTAGTGATTTTGCTAGGACTCATTCAGTTTCAAAAGCGTACCGTTCCTTTGTTGTTTAGTTCGGAAATGACTGCAAAAGATAAGGTAGCCTACCAGAAGGTCGCGGACTTAGTACCGGCAGGTGACTGCATTTCAGTAAGTAGTCCTTCGGCGGCAAAATGGATCGCCCCGCTCGCACTGAGGTGCACTGTTCCGTTTCATGGAGTTGCGGTGAATACTCTTTCATCCCATTGGACCAAAGATTCTCCCAATCTAAGATATGTTTTTCGAGCCGACGGAGAGTTTAGAGGGGATCTTCCGCAAACCGAACCCCTTTTCGACAATGGAGCAGCACTTTGGAAGCTAAAAGAATAAAAGCACGCATTCGGCGTGCGGTCTCCGAGGAGATCGACTGGGTCAATGATCGCTACCGAGAAGTGAACTTTAAACTCTCCCACTTTGAACGAGAGACCATTGCGATTGCGGAATGGGAAGGCGAGAGGGCAGGTTTGGGACGTTTGATAAAGGTGTCTCCCCAAGCGGAAGAACTCGGCGGAATGTATGTCTTGCCGGACTTTCGTCGAAAAAAAATAGCGGATCAGATAGTGCAGTTTCTCATCGAAGCGCGAAACCCTTACGCTACACTTTACTGTCTGCCGTTTGAAGCGATGGCTCACTTTTATGCCACCTTTGGTTTTGAGCCCGTAACCGATCCGCAAACGGTGCCGCGTGAAATTCGCGAGAAGCACCAATGGTGCAACGACACCTACCCTCACGCCACGTTTCTTTACGTCTTGAAGAACTTTAACCCCAAGATTTAGCGCCGCTTTTTGTCAGAGCGTGTTTTCCTTCTACGCTGGAGGAGGAGTTCGTCCTTCTGTAACCAACGGGAATTCATCACTCTTCTAGCGTGAAGTCACCTGGCACTAGTGTTGCTTTGTGTGAGGCAAGCGCTGTGGTGCGCGGAGTTTTTGAGGAGTGGGTGATGAAAAAGATGTTGTTGGTTTTGAGCGGGTTAGTGGCAATGAACGCGATGGGGGTGATCGATGTCAACCCCGGTGCGATCGGGGAATTGCGCAAGGTTCCCGAAGCTTCGATGAAAAAACGCGAGGGCGAAACGACCCTTCAGCGCATTTACCGTATGAGCAGCGCCGAAGAAATGTTGATCTCAGAGGAAGATGTGCACGCTGCTTTGAAAGATGAGCTCGCCCGTCGATATAAAGATATTGATGCAAAAATGATTGACGATATTGGCGCAGAACAAGCCGCCATTCCTGCGAGTATTCGTGCGGTTCCCAAAGCCTTGGAACGTCGCCGCGAGACCATCGTGCGGGAACAATTGGACGAAGCCAACGCTGAAAAAGTCGAGCAACATACAACCCTTCGCAAAGACACACACGATGCTTTAAAAGAAAGCGCTTCGCTGCGTCGGAACATTGGCGTAGGCACCCTTCGTACCGTCACGGCCGGTGGAGCCGTGGTGGGTGCTTTGCTTGCGAAAAAATCCTTTGATGCGTTGAGCGCGGACCATAAAAAGTTACTCGATTTTGTGAACAAAGACGAAGCGGTCATTGCCGCTCGCAAAGCCATCTCCGATCAGCGCGCTCTGTGGATGAGCCCAGGCGCGAACGGATTGACTAAACTTCAAGAACTCAAACAATTGGCGAACGAAGCCGATCTGCTTGCGGAGAAAGTGAAAAACAATCCGCGAGCGTACATCGCCGAATCGCTTCGAGCCGAATTAGCGAAAGCAGAAGAGGCGCTCGTAAGCGCGCGCAATTTCGCTGAGCGTTTTCAAGGAAAAGGTAACTTCGGCGAAGGCGTTCAAGAAGCGCTGAAACACCACAACGAAGTGGTGGCAAGAGTGGTTCGCGCGGAACGCGCTGCTCAGATGGCGGCAATTAATGAAGCCAAACACGCGCGCCGATTTCAGTATGAAGTCGGCCTGCTCGCTAATCGCGTTGCAGAAGCCCGCAAAGCCGCGGTTTTTAAGTACGCGAAAGTCACCAAAGCGCACATCAAGGGAGCGGGCGTAGTCGGTGGAGTCCTCTTGGTGGTCACCGGTGCTGGTCTGACTTACAAGTGGATGGCCGGGGATGAAAGCCCCGTACTCGACGAGCGTACCAGCTTAAGTTTCCTCAAGTCGGGTGAACAGCTTTCGAAATCGGAACGATTCGAGATACCCAAACTGATGGGTGTTGCTAGTCACTAATTCGAGAGAACTCACCCGCACGCGCGACCTCGGAAAGAGGTTTGCGGTCACTAGGATGTTCTCGTTCTTTTAGGTGGTCCGGTAACTCAGAAGAGTTACCGGGCTTACCCACTGCAATCGCACAGTAGATTTCATACTTTTCAGGCGAAACCTTTAAAACTTCATAAGCTCTTTCTAAATGAAATCCCGCCATCGCGTGGGTGATCCATCCCATTTGTTTTGCTTGCAGCGCGAGCGACATCCACGCGGCACCAGAATCAAAGCCTCCGTGGCGATTGGGTTTGCCGTTGTGAGCAAACTGTTTAGCGCCGAGCAAGAAAACGAGCACAGGCGCCTTATTCGCCCATACTTGATTCCCCTCCACCAAGAGAGAGCGGAAAGTTTTGAGATCCTTATCCGTTGAGGCATAGAGAAAAAGCCAAGGCTGTCCGTTGTTACAAGAAGGAGCCCAGCGGGCTGCCTCGAAAACACGCAGGAGTTCCTTCTCCGGCAGAGGTTCACTGGAAAAAGCACGAGGCGACCAGCGCTCGATAAATTGGGGATCCACGGAAACGGTTGGTGTTCGATTCGCTTTCTCTGTCATATAGAGAAAGTCCTATTAGGCGTTTCCCTTCGGGACAAGCACAATTTTTCCTGTAACCATCTTGGCTTCGATGCGTTCGTGAGCTCGCCTGGCTTCGCTGAGAGGAAGAACCGAATCGACCTGAGACTTAAAGGTACAGTCTCCGAACAGGCGCAATATCGTTTCATAGTCTTCGGGCTTTATCTTTTCGTAGATTCCCTGAATGGTGGCATTTTTGAGAATCAAATCCATGACGTTAAATCGCGCTTCTTCGCCGCCCAGTGCGCCCACACACACCACTCGCCCGCGTTCTCCAAGGACTTCTACGGAGAGCTGGAGCGAAGCCCCCGCTACAAGGTCGATCACAAGATCAATCCCCTTACCATTGGTGACATCTTGAATGGTATGGACGAGATCGGGTGAGGTGCGATCCAGAACAAAATCAGCGCCCCGCTCGCGCAGGCTTTCTGTTTTGTTGGGTGTAGTGACCGCATAAACTTCCGCGCCCACCCAACTCGCAATTTGTAGCGCTGCCAAGCCAACGCCGCTCGAAGCCGCGTGAATGAGTACGCGATCGGTGTCTTTCAACTGGCCGGCGTAAAAAAGGGCTGCCCAAGCTGTTGTGAAGGCGAGTCCCGTACTCGCGGCTGTCACATAGTCCAACCCCTTAGGAATGCGGTGAAGTTCGGCTGCGGGAACCACAGCAAATTCCGCGTAGCCTCCGTTGATGGAACTGCCTAGTTCCTCGAAAGCACAAACGACTTTTTCTCCCACGCGCCAGTTCTCGACCGCGTCTCCAACAACAGCAATTTCTCCCGCAATGTCCATTCCCAAAACGTGGGGGAGATCTTTGCGAATCTCAAACTGTCCCGTCCGGTGGAAAATGTCGGTGTGATTCACCGTAGCGGCATGCACCTTCAAGAGCACGTCGTGGGGGCCGGGTTTTGGCGTTTTTACTTTCTCAAATCGTAACACTTCCGGCCCACCGGCAGCGTGCATGACGACGGCGTAACTCTCTAAAGGTATTTGCATAATTATTTATATTAAGAACGTTCTTTCTGACGGTGGCAAACAAAAGAAAAGGGGCGACCGGCTGGTCGCCCCTTGAGGTGTTAGAAGGGGTTCATTTTGACTTGCTTTCACCCTACAGACTCCGCAACCCAAAGAAATGTTACGCGGGTTTTAAAAAAGTTTCGGCGGCTTATTCGCTCACGGTGATGGCGGTTCTTCAGGAATTGACGCCCCTGCCCATGACACTCTTTAGGCCCTCTCGTAGTTCCTTAGCCTCCAGGAGGTCCTCCCGTGCTCATCAACCAAGAACGCCAGTCACGTATCGGTTCGTCGCTGTACTACTTAGCAAGTCTCTTCTTCTTGCTGCTTCTGGCGGGGATTATCGCCAGTTGTGCGACCCAGGCGCTGGCCTCGCAGAACTCGCTTGCGGCGTGGTGGAGTGACAATGGGGGAACGCTGAGGCTTAAACGGCAGAACCCCAATGAGTTGATTGTCGCTTCCTACAACGTACTCAATCTCTTTGATAACGAATACGATCCAGGAAAAGAGGACCACACGTTTTTGCCGCTGGGATATGTTCTTCCGAATGGGCAAAAAAAAGAACAGATGTGCGAGGGTATTCTCCACCCCGCGTACAAAAAAGAGTGTTTAGAAATTGATTGGACAGCAGATCGTCTCCGCCTAAAACTCAAACAAATTCATTTCGCGATTGGGGCTGTGGGAGACTTACCCGATATTCTGGGGGTGCAAGAAATTGAGAATGAAAAAGTCGCTGCGATGCTCGCCAAGGAATTAGGCTACGGCGATAGCTTTGTGATTACCGACAGTCCTGATGAACGCGGGATTGATGTGGCAATTTTTTACCGGAAAGAGGCGGTGACTTTGGAGGGGACTGAATCGATAAGACTGGCCGCTCCCTACGTCGATGAACCAACGCGAGATATACTCAAGGCGAATTTCCGCGTAGGCCAGAAGCGTGATCAGATGCTTACGGTTTATGTTAATCATTGGCCCTCGCAATCTTCTCCCTCCTCGCAAAGGATGGGTGCGGCTAATGTCTTGAAAAAAGACATTGATAAGACACTCAAGGATTCCAAGACACATGTGATTGCTTTGGGAGATTTCAACACGCTCAACAATGAGATCCCTAATGCGTTTTACAACGTCATCTACGCACCCGAATGGAACAACCGTCTAGCGGACGCACAACTTCTTTTCTCTACGGAGCATCCCGCGATCGCGGGGCAAATGCCTCCCGATTCGTATTGGTGGAACGGCAACAAGCAGTGGTCAAAGCTCGATCGGATTGTTCTAAGTCAGAACTTGGTCGATGGAAAAGGGATAGAACTCGATCGTACAAGTTTTCGTATTGTCTCTCCACCTGAGATGCTTACCCGCTATGAGGTAGATGATCCCCATTCCTACTTCGATGGTGCTGTATTTGAGCCGGTCCCTAAGCACTACGACTTTTACACACTGGACGCCGATGACGCCGGGTTCTCGGACCATCTTCCGGTCGCCGCTAAAATTCAACTAAACTAGGTACGGCGGGTTCCTAGAGATTTTCCGCAACCCGTGCAGAGGTAATCGTAAAGATCTCCACCCGGTAGGACGAGAAGCAATTTCTCGCGTACGGGCATAGCCTTTTTACAACTAGGGCAAAAGAGGTGCGAAGCCTGGAAGTTTTTATAGCTATCAGGAGCTACAGCTTGAGGGCGTCGGGCCACCATGCGCGGTCGTGGAGTCGGGGGGGTGGGCTTCCGACTCGACAAAAAATGGCGAATGTCTTCTTCACTCATAAAATTGTTTATACCGAATTTTTAGAAAAATGTTAGCGCCGTACACGAGGGATCCACGGGGCTTTCCAATCGCGTGGCATCGGCCGTTCTAATATGGCTTCCACCAATCCATTGCCTTCGTGGTGCTGCCCTGGGGCACGGGACATAAAAAACTGATTCAATAAGTTATGAGCGTAGGCGTAAGGGTTGCCCACATACTGGGATACGCGCTCTTCCAAATTGATAACTCGCAGTTCCGGATGAGAATTTAGCTCTCTCCATTCCTTATAGGCAGTGAGAAGGGCGATTTCGGCCGAGAGTTCCGCATAAGCCCAGAAGATGAGATGAATGCCGTCCGGGGAATCTTTGTCCCAGGCATACGAGAAATGACCCACGTCTTCTAATTGCTGAATCAAATTGTGTTCCGAAGATTTGAAGCGTTCGTAAACGTAGAGAAAAGTAATTTGCTCGGCAAAGGTGAGGTTTGGATCCTGTTCCCACCAATAAATGTTCATTCCGAGCGCTAGGCGATTCTCTGAATCAACTCCAATGGAAGCCGGAGTGGTCATCGCACTGGGCATGACACCAAAGGTGGCCCAATCGACCGTGCCCACTTGGATATTAGAATTTTGCACAAGGTATTCGTAACGGCTGCGGATTTCGTTGTTCGCCATGGCATAACGCAGAACACGCACGTTACCGCGCAGAAGCTGTTCGTAAACATGACGAGTTTGGTCGAGTTGCTTTCGCTCCATTCCCCGGTTCTCTATGGGTTGCCAATGGTCGGGGCCGGCGTACCCATGAATAAAGGACGGAGGCTGAATGGCCGAACGCTGGGCGAGCGCGTCCGAACAATCTGTAAACTCGCCAATGCGATTGCGGGGGGCGTGAGGATGTGATTCTTCCTGTGCCGCCAAAAGCGGCATAGAGAGCGCCACACAAATCAACGCCGACCAGCGCCTATGTGTGAAAAGTCTCATTTCAATTTTCAAATCAGCTGGCCAGAAACGCGAATGCGGGCCCATATATAGCGCAATGCGTCTGCCTAATCAATGCGGGGCGGTGCGAATTTACATAATCTTTACAAAATTAATCACTTACATTTACTTTGGATGAGGGGTTGACGTGGTGCATCAGGGGCGTATTATGCGCAACGTTTTCGGGGGGAATTGAAGAAGGACTGATTGAGTATGTGGAAATTACTGGTCGTCGCGGTCGTCGTTTTGGCACTGGCCATTAGCTCGTCCCCGCTTTTTTCCTAAGCGCTAACCGGAGACTTCTGTAAAGAGCTCCTCTTTAGATTTTTCGCTCCCCCTTTAGGTAAATACGTATCCCTCCATTTCATCGCCGGCGCTTCAATGGCTCGGTAGGTACACCACCCGACCAACCACGAAAAAAGCACAACGGTGGGAACAAAGAACGCGAGTTTCTCCCACCCGCTCAAGGATAGTTTGTTCGCGATCTGCGCTACGTAGAACACGGCGTGGTCATGGGTGAGGTAAACGCTGTAAGAAACCAAAGCCATTTGTTTCGCGGGAAAAGAGCTGAGCAGCTTTTTCAAACAAAAAGTGGGGGAGAGGGCGGCGAGAAGAATCAGGGAGAAGCCGATAGCTTGCCCGCCAAAGAAGAAATTGGTCTGCCAAAAGCCTAGATTGGTGGCGCGTGGGCCGTAAAGGAAAAATAAGCCCGAGAAAAAAAGAAGGTGTGGAAAGCGTTGAAAGAATTGGAACAGCGTAGGCCGATTGACTGAAACCCACGCCAGAATCACGCCGAGAACGAGTGTGTCGAGCACGGTTAAAGTGTGCAGTGTGGAAAAAAATCCATCGATATGCGTGCCTCGATACCAATAGGTCAGACCTAAAACACCGAGTACGAGAAAAATGCCTGCCTGAGGTCGCTTGATCTTTACCAGCCCCAACAGAACAAGAGGAAGTAAAAGATAGAACTGCTCTTCAACCGCGAGGCTCCATGAGTGTGCAAAAAAGTCGGGGCGGAACCAATTCTGAGTAAACGAAAAGTAAGGCAAGAGGTTGGGAAGTTCAGATCCCGGTTTTCGCAGAATCGTTAAACCAAGGATGACGAAATATAGAGGCCACGTGCGAAAAAATCGTCTTCCCCAAAAGTGAAACAAGCGCAATGTTCCGGTTTCGTTGAACTCGCGAAAGGCAATGGCACCGACCAAAAAGCCGCTGAGAACGAAAAACAAATGGACGCCGTTCCACCCAGTTCCCAGAGCGCCCGCTATCCAACTAAGCGCGGGAGTGGATCGGTCCAGGTGATGGGCGCTGTGATGAAGAATAACCAGAACAATCGCGAGAGCCCGCAGGCCGTCGAGCGCCGCTAATCGCGTTGGTTGAGTTTTGCCATCCATGGGTGATGCTCTGTGTTACGGAGGAACAGATCCCCCAAGGACTTATCGGAATAAGGCGGAACGCCGCACAGCAAAATGTGGTCTTGTCGTGAAGGGCCTGGGAAGTTATGACTGCGCCATGGCAAAGCTAGTGATCATCGATGGGAGTTCTTACTTTTTTCGTGCGTTTTTCGCGATCCGCCAACTATCCAACTCCAAAGGTTTCCCCACCAATGCCATTTTTGGCTTCATTAACATGTTGCTGAAGGTCCTAGACACCGAAAAGCCCACCAAACTGGCGATTGCTTTTGATGCCGGCCGAGCCACCTTTCGCAAAGAGATGTACGCCGAGTACAAAGCGAACCGCGAAGCCGCACCCGATGATTTAAAGGTTCAAATTCCCCGCATTTTGGAAGCGGTTGATCTGTTCCGAATCTTTCGCATCCAGAAGGACGGCTTTGAAGCAGATGACCTGATTGCCACGCTGGCAAAAAAAGCCACCGAGGAGGGTTACGCCGTCGACATCATCTCAGGTGACAAAGACCTCATGCAGCTGGTGAGCGACAACGTCACGCTTTACGACACGATGAACGACAAACGTTATGATGCCGTGGCAGTCGAAGAAAAACACGGCGTGAAACCCGAGCAGATGGTTGATCTTCTCGCACTCATGGGCGATTCCTCCGACAATATTCCCGGCGTGTCGGGAATAGGAAAGAAAACGGCTGCGGAACTTTTGCAAGCTCATGGATCTTTAGATGGCATTTATTCTCACCTCGACGCCATTACCAAGAAGAAATGCCGAGAAACGCTAGAGCAAGAAAAAGACATGGCCTATTTGAGTAAAGAATTGGCCACTCTAAAAGCCGATGTCGACGTTAAGCTTGGTTGGCAAGACTTGGATTACAAGGGACCAAACACAGAGGGGTTACGATCTTTTTTTCAGGAGATGGAATTTCAAAACTTATTGAAGCGGTTTGGGTTAGAAGCTTCTACCAAGTCTTTTGACCGGGGAAAGTATCTCGCGGTAGTGGACCCTTCCCAGTTAGACGAAGTTTTAGGCGAGCTAAAGCGTGCTCCCTTGGTTGCCGTGGATACCGAAACCACTTCGCTCGATACGCGCGAAGCGAAACTCGTGGGGGTTTCGTTGGCGGGTAAAGCCGGTAAAGCCTATTACATTCCTGTGGGCCACACGGTAGCGGGGGAAGAGGCCGACGGACAGATACCGCTTGAGGAAGTAAAGAAACGACTAGGTCCTTTTTTGGCCGATTCCACCATTCCCAAAGTGGGTCAGAATGTTAAGTATGATTTGGAGATTCTTCAGCGCGCGGGAATGCCTTTGAAAGGGGTGGTTGGCGATACCATGCTCATGAGTTACCTTTTGGACCCTGAGCAGCCCCACAATCTTGATAGTCTTTGCTTTCGCCATTTGGGACACCAAAACATCACCTACGAAGAAGTGACGGGAAAGGGGAAGAACCAGGTTTCCTTTGCGGAAGTCTCGATTCCCAAGGCGACACAGTACGCGGCGGAAGACGCCGAGGTGACCATCGCGTTGCATGATTGCCTTTCGAAAATGCTCACCGACGCACCTCTTTTGAAGCTTTACCGAGAAGTGGAACTTCCTTTGCTTGAAGTACTCGCTGAAATGGAAATGTGCGGCGTTGCGGTGAATAAAGCGAAACTGGAAAAGATGGGATTGGCCCTCGAAAAGGAAATCGCGGAAGTTCAAAAGCAGGTCTACGCTAGCGCAGGTGGGGAGTTCAATATTGGATCGCCCAAACAATTGGCGACTATCCTTTTTGAAAAACTTAAGCTTCCGACTATCCGTAAAACCAAAACCGGTTTTTCTACCGATGAGCGGGTGCTCGTACAGCTTTCCTCATCGCACGCCATTGCGGAACAAATACTGCGTTACCGTGAACTGATGAAGCTCAAAAGTACCTACGTGGAAGGTTTGCTTGCGAGTATTGACCCAGAGACGGGCCGGGTACACACGAATTTTAACCAGACCGTTGCTGCGACGGGGCGACTATCGAGTTCTAATCCGAATCTGCAGAATATTCCCACAACCCGCAACGTGGAATACGACATTCGTTCGGTCTTTATTCCGAGAAAAAACTGGCAGTTGTTTTCGGCGGACTATTCGCAAATCGAATTGCGGATTCTGGCGCATTTCAGCGATGACCCCGAATTAGTTAAAGCTTTCAAGAATAACGAAGATGTCCACGAGCACACTGCCCGTTTGATTTTTAACGTGAAAGACGTCCTCCCCGAGCAGCGAAATGTCGCAAAAACCATTAATTTTGGTGTGGTTTACGGGCAGACCCCTTTTGGTTTGTCTCAGCAGTTAAAAATATCGACGACAGAAGCAAAAATATTTATCGATAACTATTTTAAGCGTTATGCGAATGTGCAGGCCTTTCTCGAGGGGATAAAAGAAGAGGCTCGCGAGAAAGGGTACGTCACCACATTGATGGGTAGGCGCCGCTACGTGCGTGAAATCGATTCGAACAATCGGATGCGTCGAGAAATGGCGGAACGTTTGGCCATTAACGCCCCCTTGCAAGGGACGGCGGCGGACATGATTAAGGTGGCGATGATCTCGATTCATCGGGCTATGGCTACCCAAAAGCTAGAAGCCAAAATGTTGCTTCAGGTGCATGACGAATTGGTCTTCGAAGCCCCTGAAAATGAGAAGGGGGCGCTGGAAAAGCTTGTTTGTCAGCAGATGGAAAGCGCGATGGCACTTAAAGTCGCCTTGAAGGTTGAATCGGAGTGGTCCGATCACTGGTAGGAACGGAAGAATCTGAGAGTTTTATTTTTTTCCAAAGAATCTTTTGTTTTCCCAAAAAGGGTAGCTGCTAATTTCGCGCCGATTCGCAAATGTTTTTCTGCACCTAACGCAGGCGCGCGGTGATTCTCTCGAAAACCCCAGCCGCCCCGTTGACAGTAAATGTAGTGCATATGCTATATTTTGACTTACATTAGGTTATCGCAGCCATGAATCGATGGCCCGATTTGGAATGGGCCGCAGCAGTGGGTAGGTAGCTCGAACAAGGTTGTCTTCAGCAGAATTGGTCTCAGACCCGCATCAGTGAGAAGGCATTACGAAGTAAGACTTATCGCGATTTACCAGACAGTTTAACCGTAGGATGGGTCCGGCACTCCCGAGGAGCGCAAGGAAGGGGAAAGTTTTATCTTAAGCTTTTCTCGACTTGAATCCCAGGTGCACCGGTGCGAACAGTAGGGGAGGCCAAAGCATGAAGATTCGCCGTCGTTTTACAAAAGGTTTGAGTTCGCCGTACGCTGATCAGAAGTTTGTCGCTCGAAAATCCGAGATCAAAGAACAAGACGGTAAAGTTATCTTTTCGCAGAAGGAGGTAATGGTTCCAGACGACTGGTCTCAGGTAGCCACAGATATTCTCGCCCAAAAATACTTTCGCAAAACGGGTGTCACCTCCAAAAAGAAATCGGAAAAAAGCGCCAAGCCGCAAGGCGAGACAGACAGTCGCCAGGTATTTCATCGGCTGGCGGGGTGCTGGGCAGATTGGGGAAAGAAGCACAAGTATTTCGATACAGCCGAGGACGCGAAAACTTTCTATGATGAAATGTGCTACATGCTTTCTCACCAGATGGCGGCTCCCAATAGCCCCCAGTGGTTTAATACCGGGCTACATTTTGCCTATGGGATTACCGGACCAAGCCAAGGTCATCTTTATGTGGATCCCAAATCGAAAAAGCTTAAAAAATCGACTAACAGCTACGAACATCCGCAACCACACGCATGTTTCATCCAGAGCGTAAATGATGACCTTGTGAACAATAATGGCATCATGGATCTGTGGATCCGCGAGGCCCGTCTTTTCAAGTATGGCTCTGGAACCGGAACCAATTTCAGCAATCTGCGCGGTGAAGGGGAGCCTCTAAGTGGAGGAGGGCGTTCGAGCGGGTTGATGTCCTTTCTCAAGGTGGGTGACAGAGCGGCGGGCGTTATTAAAAGCGGGGGAACCACCCGAAGAGCTGCCAAAATGGTGTGTCTGGATTTGGACCATCCCGAAATTGAAGACTTTATTCAGTGGAAAGTACGCGAGGAACAAAAAGTTGCCGCAATGGTGACTGGGTCCAAGATTCAGAAAAAGTATCTTCAGAACGTATTAGAAGCTTGTTTTGATGATTCGGGAAATGTCTCGACCGATCCGAAGTCCAACTCTGAGTTGAAGAATGCCTTGATTGAGGCGCGCGAACTGATGATTCCTGATTCCTATCTTGCCAAAGTATTGCAGCTAGCAGAATCGGGTGTGGCAGAAATCGATTTCCCCCTATTCGATACGGACTGGCAGGGGGAAGCCTACCGTACGGTGAGCGGGCAAAACTCGAACAATTCGGTGCGTGTACCGAACTCCTTTTTCTCAAAACTGGAACGCGACGAGAACTGGGCCTTGCGTTGGCGGACAGATGGCACAATCGCGAAAGAAGTCCCGGCGCGCGAGTTGTGGAAGGCGCTCAACCACGCTACATGGGCTTGCGCCGATCCGGCAATCCAGTGCGACACTACCATTAACGAATGGCATACCTGCCCCGCTGGCGGTCGCATTAACGCCTCGAACCCTTGCAGTGAGTACATGTTTTTGGATGACACCGCTTGCAATCTGGCGTCGATAAACTTGATTAAGTTTTACGATGAGAAGACCGGCGAGTTCTTGATCGAAGATTACAAACACGCTTGTCGTTTGTGGACGATTGCTTTGGAAATCAGCGTTTTGATGGCTCAGTTTCCCAGCGCGGACATCGCTTTGAAGAGTTTTCAGTACCGTACGCTAGGACTTGGTTACGCGAACCTCGGTGCTCTGCTCATGTCGATGGGGATTTCCTATGGTAGCTCAAGAGCGCTCGCCGTGACCGGTGCGCTTACCGCTATTTTAACCGGCGAAAGCTACGCGACGTCAGCAGAAATGGCGAAGGAACTGGGTGCTTTTGAGAACTACTCAGAAAACAAGGACGCGATGCTGCGAGTGATCCGAAATCACCGCCGCGCGGCTTACCAGGCGGGTGGGGAAGAGTATGAAGGTTTGAGCATTTTGCCACAAGGGATTGATCTCGACGAGTGCCCGGCCAATCTTTTGACCGCTGCGCAAGATGCCTGGGACAGAGCACTTGAGGGGGGTAAAAAGTACGGCTTTCGCAACGCTCAGACCACCGTTATTGCTCCGACTGGAACGATTGGTTTAGTGATGGATTGTGACACCACCGGTATTGAACCCGACTTTGCGCTAGTGAAGTTTAAGAAACTCGCTGGCGGTGGGTACTTTAAGATTATTAACCAGTCGGTTCCACGCGCTTTACGCAAACTCGGTTACGCTTCGAATGAAATCGATGCCATCGTAGAATACTGCGTGGGAAAAGGAACGCTTGAAAACGCACCGGTTATCAACCATGCGTCTCTCAAGGAAAAGGGTTTTACCCCTGAAGTTCTGCAAAAACTCGAAGCGACTCTAGTCACTGCGTTTGACTTGAGTTTTGTTTTCAATGCCTGGACTCTGGGGAAAGAATTTTGTCAGGACGTTCTTAAGTTGAGCGATGCTCAATTGGGTACCCCAGGTTTTGATCTCCTTGCGCATCTCGGGTTTAGTGTCGAGGAAATTACGGCAGCCAATGACTACGTCACGGGCACCATGACCGTAGAAGGCGCTCCCTATCTTAAGAAAGAGCATTACGCTGTTTTTGACTGTGCCAATAAATGTGGGAAGTACGGTAAGCGTTTTTTGGGTTACAAAACGCATATCGACACAATGGCAGCCGCGCAGCCTTTCATTAGTGGTGCGATCAGTAAAACGATCAACATGCCTCACGAAGCCACGGTGGGAGAGATTGAAGACGCCTACCTTGGGGCATGGCGCAAAATGGTGAAGGCTATTTCCATTTACCGCGACGGATCAAAGTTGAGCCAGCCGCTCAATTCGACTGTGGGAAATCTCTTTAGTGCGCTTAGTAAAAATCTTGAGAGTCCGCAGGCGCCTACGCCCATTCAAGAAATCGCGGAGAGCTTGATTCAGATGGGACAGCGGCGTGAGCTTCCCAAGCGGCGATTTGGCTACACGGTTAAGGCCACTATCTCAGGTCAACGTGTCTATCTTCGAACGGGTGAATACAAAGACGGCACGCTAGGGGAAATTTTTGTTGATGTTTATAAAGAGGGGGCTGCCTACCGAAGTCTGATGAACGCGTTTTCGATCGCTATTTCTTTGGGACTGCAATATGGCGTTCCCTTAGAAGAGTTTCTTAATAAGTTTCACCTTTTCCGCTTCGAGCCGAATGGTCATGTCGCGGATCACGATTCCATTAAGTTTTGTTCTTCGATCGTCGATTTTATCTTTCGTGATCTCGCTCTTAACTATTTAGGACGGACCGATTTGGTGCACGTTCCTCCCGTTGAATCGCCTCGTACTTCTGCGGGCGCATACTTAGAAGAGGCTGGTGCCGGGGGAGGGAGCTCAGGTTCCAGTCTGGGAGCCGCCGCTTACGCGACCAGCCCGTCGGGGCCTACCGATATGGCTATTACGCGTGAGGAATGGGCGGACGATTCGGCATTAGCCTCCCGTTTGGCCAAGAGTCAGGGGTACGAAGGCGACCCCTGCCAGGAATGTGGGCAGTTTACGATGGTGCGCAGCGGCACCTGTTTGCGCTGTAACAGCTGCGGTTCGACCTCGGGATGCTCCTGAGCCCTATTTTATTGGGGTTTTACGCCGGTTTTGCCCCTCATTTTCCCCCTTTAATTTGCAAATAAACTCTGTTAGTAAAGGGGCTCTTGTCGAGTTCGAAGACCTCTGAGCGTGGCGCTCGCGGATTCTGTCGATCGGCGCAATGCAAGGAGATTTACCCTTGGGTAAAAAACTATACGTAGGAAATCTTTCCTACTCTGCTACGGAAACTGACCTCGAAGAATTGTTCACTCAATTTGGACAGGTTGAATCAGCATCTATCATCACGGACCGAGATACGGGTCGTTCGAAGGGTTTCGGCTTTGTCGAAATGGCCGAAGACGATCAGGCTCAGGCCGCGATCTCTGAACTGGACGGTAAAGACCTTCAAGGTCGTCCCTTGAAAGTCAACGAAGCGAAGCCTAAAGCTCCGCGCTCCGGTGGCGGAGGCGGTG
>JBGSIC010000022.1:0-4394 GCA_041751875.1 Bdellovibrionota bacterium | reverse complement strand
GCAGCAACAACCGCAGCCACAAGCGCAGGATGATGGCGCCAAGAAGCTTTTGGAAGATCAACTTAAAGCAAGCAAAGAGCGCGAAGAGCTAATGATGCAAAAGTTAACCTCGTTGGGATCCCCCTCGACCAAAACGGCGAGTACGGCGACCCAGCCTTCGGCATCAGAGATTGCGATGCAGCAGCAAATGGCGAGCATGAACCAGCAGATTGCTGATTTTGCAGCGCAGATGACTGCCGCTCAGGCGCAGCAGAAGGCGTTGCAACCCGCACCACAGGCGGCCGCACCGCCGGCAACCCCGTTTCGGGAACCTGGCTTTATCGCGGCAGGGCGCACGATTACGCGCGCCCCTCCCGCTCGTCTTGGTGTGAAAGCAAGTTCAAGCGGGGAAGGCTATACGGAAGACGATGCTCTTTTTGATGAAGTCGTTGACCTCGATGCGCCAACGAAAACGCGACGCGCGGTGAAAGGCGTCCGAGGAATCGCAAGCGTGGAAGAAATCGAAGCGAGTTTATCGCCAGAAATTCTCAGCCTCGAAGAAATGGTTCGCCAGACGCAAAAATAATCTAAAGGATGGGCGAGAAGAGCCGGGCGATTTGCACCATCAACCGGAAGTAGACGGGTTTCGCATCAATCTCATCCATATTAAGTAAGCGCGACTTGGAAAAATCCTCATCAAACATGGCTTCCACTTGTTTTGTGAATGAGCCATCGATGGTCACCACGCTAATTTCAAAATTCAGACGGAAAGAACGGTTATCAAAATTGGCGGTTCCGACCACGGAAAACTCGTCGTCCACCAACACCACTTTGCTATGCAGGAAACCGTCGTTGTATTTGTAGACTTTCACTCCGACGGGAATGGTATCGTCCAAGTAGGAATAAGCCGCAAAATAAACCAAAACATGATCGGGTTCGTTAGGGATCAAAATCCTCACGTCGACACCGCGTAGCGCGGCCGACTGCAACGCGGCGATAACGGCACCATTGGGGATGAAGTAAGGAGAGGCGATCCACACACGCTTTTTGGCGGTATTTATTAAGTGGATGTAAAACAAGCAGCATGTTTCCAGCGAGTCGGCCGGGCCGGAGGGAACCGCCAAAGTGAGATGCTTGCCCTCGCTATCGGGAGCGAAATCCCAGTTCCAAATGGGAACCTCATGGGTTGCCCAGTACCAATCTTCCAAAAAAGTAAGCTGAATTTTTTTGACCGCGGGTCCCGCGATGCGTGCGTGTGTATCCCGCCATTTGCCGCGTTTACTTTTCCCTAAATACTCAATGCCAATATTAAGCCCGCCGACATAGGCCTCTTGGCCGTCAATGATCACCACTTTCCGGTGATTTCTAAAATTTAAGTGAAAGCGATTAACTTTGTTTTTCGGGGTACCAAACGCGTGCATTTCGACCCCACCCGACATCATCTCGAGCTTAAACTGGTGAGGAAGATTGTGAGAGCCCACTTCGTCATACAAAAAATAAACTTTCACGCCTTCAGCCGCCTTTTTTAGAAGCGCCTTTTTAAATCTTTGGCCGAGTTCGTCATCTCGCACGATGTAAAACTGAATTAGAATGTATTGTTTGGCGGATTCGATGCCCTCAAAGATGGCGTCAAAACAAGCGTCCCCATTGATAAGCAGCCGCGACAAATTATGAGTGGTAAACGGGGCGCCCGCTAAGGCTTCGAGAACTTTCAGTTCGTCTCGCTGGTGCTTGTATACCAAGTCTGGGTGCGTGAGAATTTTGTGGCGAATCTGATCGACAATCGTCGCCAGCTGTTTATCCCCCGTTCGCCGTGCGTGCACATAACCGTGAAACTTGTTTCTTCCCAACAAAAGGTAAAGAGGCAGGGTAACAACGGGAAAGGCAATCAACGCGATGGCCCACGCAATAGCGCCTTGAGAGGTACGCGTTTTGAATATCGCCACCAGGGCGGCGGCAAAACCCAAGAGGTGAAAAAGTATGGCAAACAAGCCACCAAATATCCACCAATCAGAATTTATGCTGAAATAATCCATGTCTGGGAAGGTGAATATAGAGGAAGGCGCGCAAGCGGCAAGGTTTTTTCTTTAGGCCCCTGAGGTGTCGCTCGTTGGTGACAGTGATGGTTGTGGAAGGCAGAGATATGCATCAATTCGGTACGTAAACAAAATAGAGAGTACGAAACGAGCCCATTTTGGGGTGGAGAAACGCATCAGTTTGGCACGTGCCATGCACCTTCATCTTATTGTTGGCACTAACTCATTCCTTGGGAGGGAAATCATGCGAGCCCATAGAAATCTGTCACCTATAAAGAGAGTCGTTTGGGGTGTGGAAGCTACTGACGAAAAACTACAACGGCAAACTGCTAGAGCGCTGGACAATTTGTTAAAAGGTACCGGGGCGGTGATCGAGCCCGTCTGTGTGATATCGCCGCCGTCTCCCTATTTAGTGCGGGGGCGCTTACTCGATTTGGTTCAAAGCGAAGGGGGGCGAGTAGAGCAAAACCTGACACGCCTGCTCAAGAAAGCGAAGTTAAGGGGTGTGCTACCGGTGAAAATTCAAAAGACGCACTACTCTAGTGGTGAATCAGTGCAGACACTCGTCGATTATGCCAAATACGTTGATGCCGACTTAATCGCCGTAAGTAGTCACGGGCGGGAAGGGCTTTCGCGCATGTTGAGGGGAAGCTTTGCTGAGAGTTTACTGCTCGTATCTCCCATTCCCGTTCTTGTGGTCAACGTGCACTCGAAGACCAGAAAACCGTTCAAGCACATCATGTGCCCCACTGACTTTGGGCCGCTTGCTCAGGCGACGTTTGACTCTGCTTGCGAGGTGGCAAAGGGTTTGAGGGCAAAAATTACGCTCTATCACAAGGTCGACCGGTTGACCCAATATGCTGCTCCCTCCTTTGAAGGAGCGCCTATTTACCTAGAGTATTTGCAGGAGGACGTTCAGCGTCGTCGAGAAATCGCCAAAGATCTAGCCGTTCAGGCCAAACGGAAAGGGATCCGATGCGAGATCATCATTGACGAGTCGGACGGGGTTGCCGAAGAAGCCATTTTGGCAAAAGCAAAGAAGTTAAAGGTGGATATGATCGTGATGGCCTCTCAAACCGATGGCCTGGGCGCCTTTTTGGTAGGGAGTATTACACGGCAGGTGGCTCGACACGCGCATTGCCCTGTTTGGGTCCTTCACCCTGATGTGATTGCAAAGCCAAAGAAGCGAGGCAAGCCGAAAGCGAGAGCCATTCCTCGAAAGCGCCAGTCCGATTCACGCCCTCAAACGAGTGCGGCTTAGATCCATTTGCGGCGTTTGAAAAAATAAATAAGTCCCATGGCGGTCAATCCCATGAGGCTGAGCGCGAAGGGGTAACCATAGTACCAGTGAAGCTCAGGCATGTTGTAGGGAGAAGTGCCCGAGTTGAAATTCATTCCGTAAATGCCAGAAATAAAAGTGAGAGGAATGAAGATCGTTGCGATGATTGTAAGCACCTTCATCACTTCATTCATTTTATTACTGATGTAAGTAAGGTGCATGTCGAACAGGCCGGAAATAAGTTCACGATAAGTTTCGACGAGATCAATAATTTGAATAACGTGGTCGTGGCAGTCGCGCAGATAAATTCGCGTATCCTTCGTTAAAATTTTATTCTCGGTGCGCAGAAGGGTGGCGAGCATTTCGCGATGGGGCCAAATAGCCCGACGAATAGTGAGTAGCTGTCGTTTGAGTCTGTGGATATCGGGAATCGCAACTTCTTCAGAATCGGCCACGATTTGTTTTTCCAATGATTCCACTTTCTCACTGATTCCTTCGAGTACGGGAAAGTAGTTGTCGAAACAAGTGTCCATGATGGCGTAGGCAAGGTAGTCGGCGTGGTACTGGCGCACTCTCCCTTTCGCATTGCGAATGCGTTCGCGAATGGGTTTTAGACTTTCCTCGTGCGACTCCTGAAAGCTCACCACGAAGGTTTTTGAGAAAAAGAGACTAAGCTGTTCCGTTACCACGGTGTCAGTCCATCGGGCCAGCCGTTGAATAATGAAAAAAGTATCTTCAAACTCTTCCACCTTCGACCTTTGGGGCGTGTTCACCACATCTTCGAGAGCTAGTCGATGAATGTTGAAAACATCGGAGATATCTTTCAGGATTTGTTTGTTGCCCAGGCCCTCGACAGAAACCCAAACTACTGGCCACTCTTTGAGGAAGGTTTCGATCTCTTTAGGGTCTTCAATGTCTTTTTCAATGAAGTTAATTTCACCGTAGGCGATTAGGGTAACGCGCGTAGGAAGGGCGTCAGGCTTAATGACGAGGGTGCCGGGGAGGGCGCCCGGACGGGGACGATGCCCCACCCAAGAGTCAAAGCGTAGCCCCTTGGGAGCGAGTTGTTTTACAGAGATGCGTTTCATAGCTGTTTTAGA
>JBGSIC010000021.1:0-184706 GCA_041751875.1 Bdellovibrionota bacterium | reverse complement strand
ATACGCCCCAGGACACTAACAGGGGATGATGCTTAACGCATCATTCTTAACCTTTGTTAGGAAAAAGGTCGTCGACTAGAAGTAACAATGATATTCTCGTTTTAGAATTCACTTGTCCTTAATTTAATTTAAACCAGATTTATAGACCGCCACGGGGGTATCATGAGCCTAGGAAGATCTATCTTCACGGTTGCGCTCGCGTTGTTCAGCGTTGTCGCAATGGCAAGCAATGAGCAGTACCTAGTAAAAGTAAAACAAATGTCACGGGTTTCGGTGATGGATACGCTGGGCGATGGCGAGTTTTCGCTCGTCAGCGAGGCAGGGAAGCTTTTTAAGTGGGCGGGGAGCACACGCTCTTTGGCCGCACTTAAGAATCATCCCAACGTCGAATTCGTTCAGAAAAACCATCCCATTCGCCTCTTTAGCAATCCGTCTATTGAGAAGAACCGCGAAGCGCTTCTCGAAGCCATTCGTGACGGTGGAATGCCTGGCTTTGGCGCCCCTCCCGCCGCTGACAATCCGGAAATCAAAGCGGCTCCGGTTCAGTTGACGGGCGCCGATCCCCTTTTGGGCAATGCTTGGGGATTCCTAGATATCAACGCGAAAAACGCCTGGAATAACACCCCCAAAGGTGCGGGCATTATCGTAGCGGTCACCGATACAGGAATCGACTACAACCACGAAGATCTCGCGGCCAACATGTGGCGCAATTCTAAGGAAGTCCCGGGCGACGGCATCGACAACGACAACAACGGCTTTGTAGATGACGTGGTCGGCTGGGATTTTGCGGCAAATGATAACAAACCGTACGATTTAACCGTCGGACTAATGGAGATTCTCACCGGTGGTGGAAATCCTGGTCACGGCACACATTGTTCCGGTGTAGTCGGTGCACGTGGTGACAACGGTAAAGGTATCAGTGGTACCGCTCCGGCCGTTAGCTTGATGGGCTTGCGCTTTATCAACGAAAAAGGTCAGGGTGATACCGCAGCCGCGGTTCAAGTGGTGGACTACGCTGTGAAAAACGGCGCGCACATCATCAGCGCAAGCTGGGGTGGCGAAGGCGAAGAACTGGGCGACAATGCACTTCGCGAAGCCGTCATGCGCGCTCGCGATGAGGGTGTCTTGTTCATCGTAGCAGCTGGTAACGGAAGAAACGGTGTGGGTTACAACAACGATACCGATTCAAAGCCCGTTTTTCCTGCAAGCTATGAGTACGAAAACATGATCACCGTTGCCGCTATCGATTCAGCCGACAAGTTGGCCGGCTTCTCGAACTTCGGAAAAGTGGGTGTGGATATCGGCGCTCCTGGCGTTAAGATCCTCTCCACCGTTCCTGGTGATCAGTACCAAGACACCGTGATCGACCTCGGCGAACTTCTCCATGCGACTTGGGATGGTACCTCCATGGCCACCCCTTTCGTAGCCGGCGCGCTAGCGGATGTTTGGTCCGCCGATCCAGGAATGGATGCTCTTAAGGTGCGGCAGGAGATTCTTGATAACGCCAAAAAGACCAGCGCGTTGTCAGGAAAAGTCTCGACCGACGGAAAGCTTAACTTAAGCTTTCTGACACGCTAATAGTTGACTGGAATACTAGAAGCCCATCCCTTTACGGGGATGGGCTTTTTATTAAGATGAATAAAAGCGTACTTTTAATCCCCATCTTTTCTTCCCTTATCGCCGGTGCCTCTCCGTCCAAGCTGCCGACCCACCCTATTTACTATTGGGGCAAAACCCTGCTGGAAAGTAAAAACCGTGAGCAGAGAAAGCTCGCTGCGTTTAAGCTTAGCCAATACACCCAACCCATCTACCAAGAGTCCGTGATTGAGGCGCTCCTCAGTTGCGTGCGCGACCCCCAGCTAGAAATAAAAGTTTTATGCACTAAGGCACTTGGGAACGTTCGTAAGAAACATCAAACGGACAAAATTAGAAACGCCTTACTCAGCCAGTTCCGCAATCATCCGGTTTTGAAACGAACGATTATTAATAGTTTGATTCAGCTCAAAGCGGTTGATCCCTATCTTCAAAAAGCTTTATTTGACGAGGCGAAGGCCACCAACAACCCCGAAGAAATAGTCGTGTTGATGCGCTACTTTGAGACCTTTGGTTTTGGTAGCAGCAACTATGTTAATGACTTGATTGCGATTTACCACAAGTTCCCCCAGACCAAGGTTCGCGCTGCTATCTTAAAGACTCTCGGCGAAACCGCAAAAGGCCATTCCGCCGCGATTGCCCTGCTTAGTGATTGCGCCAAAATTACGGGGAATAACCTTCTGCAAATTAATTGCCTCTCTGGCTTGAAAACGCAGAACGTACGCGACCGACGCGCTTGGCAAGTGATTGAGATTGCCCTGGAAACCTCAGACCTCGCGGTGCTGGAATCGGCTCTAGAACTCTTGGATAACATGCCGCCGTTGCAGAATGAAAAACTCTCTAAACGGGTGCTAGCGATTATTGCGGAGTTTAAGGAACCCGAGATCGTAGAAAAAGCCGTGCTGGCATTGGGTGTATGCGGAGACAGCAGCCCTTCTACCGTCACCATCCTCACACAACTCGTAGAGAACAAAAGTGGCGACGAGAATGTCCGGATAGCAGCGGCCCTTGTCTTAGGAAAGCAGTCCAAGTCTCACGTTGCTCAAACCAAGCGTGTTCTGACCTTGTGCCGCGACAGCGAAAAAACCAAAAGCCTAAGAACCGCTTGTCAGCTCGGCATACATGACTTAAGCGCCCACAACACCGCGGTAGTTAAACCCGCTGTAACGCCCCAAAAAGCCGGCGCGGGCTTTAGCCGCAAACCTGCCGGTAGAACCCGCACACCGAACGATAAAGAATAAAGGTGTCTGTGCACTTTCCGGACGAAGTACGGAAAGTGACCTGACACCTTTATTCAGGCACCTTTCCTGACACCTTTATTCGTGCACAGACACCTTTACAAGTAAGGTTGAAGAGCGGCAGGGATGGTGAAGGTGCCGTCTGCTTTTTGGAAGTTTTCCATAATCGCAATCAGTGTGCGACCCACCGCAAGACCCGAACCGTTTAAGGTATGCACGGGCTGAACTTTTTTCGTAGAAGCTTCACGGTAGCGAATCTGCGCGCGCCGCGCTTGGTAGTCGCCAAAGTTACTGCAGCTTGAGATTTCCATGTAGGCATTGGCAAAGGGTGACCAAACTTCAATATCGTAAGTTTTGGCGGAGCCAAAACCTATGTCCCCAGCGCAAAGGAGCACCACCCGATAAGCCAAGCCCAAAGACTGAAGAATTGCTTCCGCATCGCCTAGAAGGCTTTCGAGTTCCTGCATGGACTGCTCGGGACGCGCAAACTTTACCAATTCCACTTTATTGAACTGATGCTGTCTCTTTAAGCCTTTGGTGTCTTTACCGTAGCTTCCCGCTTCCGAACGAAAACAGGGGCTATAGGCCACAAACTTCTTGGGAAGAAGGCTCTCCTCTAAAATCTCGTCACGAAAATAATTGGTTACCGGAACTTCCGCAGTGGGAATCAAATGGTAGTCGGTTCCTTCCAGATGAAAAACATCCTCTTTGAACTTAGGAAATTGGCCCGTTCCCTGAAGACTTGCCGAATTGACGATAAAAGGCGGAATGATGGCTTCGTAGCCGCGAGATCGATGGTGCTTCACCATGAACTGAATAAGAGCTAATTCCAGCTCTGCGGCCAATCCTCTAACGAAGGTAAACCGCGCACCAGTCACTTTTCCCGCGCGCTCGAAGTCGAGAATGCCTAACTTTTCGCCCAAATCGAAATGGGATTTGGGCTCGAAGTTAAACTGAGGCTTTTCTCCCCAGCTCTTTACTACTTTGTTTTGCTCTGCGCTTGTTCCTTCTGGCACCGCGGCATCGAGCAGGTTCGGCATCTCGAGAAGTCTCGTATTAATCTCCTGCTGAACAACGGAGAGCAGATCGTCGGTCTTCTTGATTTCGTCAGCAACCGATTTCATCTTTTCTAGAAGCGCGGTCGCATCGCCCTTTTCTTTCTTTAGCTTAGCTATCTGTATGGAGGCTTCGTTGCGTTGTTGCTTTAGGACCTCTCCGGCCTGGATGCCTTCCTTACGTTTCTTATCGAGTACCAGGATCGCCTCAACGGCTTCCTTGGGGTCTTTAAAGCCTCTTTTTTTTAGACTGGCTTGAACAAGTTCGGGCTGGCTGGAAATCAGTTTTAGGTCGAGCATCGGGCTATTCGGGTATTACGAGGTTATCGATCATATTCTTAATCTGCTCCGCGTCTTCCGCAGCCGGGGAACGTTGCAGATAGCCTCTAAACGCCGAGGCCGCGTCTTTGTTTCGCTGCAAACCTACATAAACATATCCCAGTTCCCGAAGCAACGCTGGATCCCCTTCATCAATGGAGAGAGCGAGTTGAATGGCTCCTTCCGCGCTGTCGTATTGCTTTAGCTCTCGGTAGGAACGCGATAGCAGCATGTAGGCTCGAATCTTGTCGTAAACAAACTCAGGAGCTTCCGCTACGGACGGCAAATTGGTTATCTCATTGAGCTGTTCGATGGCGGGTTCATACTTTTCGTGCCGCATATAGAGCTCCGCGAGCTCTATTCGGAACTTAGCATTAGCGGGATTGTTGGTTACCTCAAGCAACATCGCTCGCTCGGCTTCGTCGGGCTTCTTTTTTGCTTCGTAAACCTGAGAAAGCGCTCTTTGGGCACCCGGATAGCGGGGACTGACTTCTACCAAACTATTTAACACCTCTTCCGCTTCAGCGGCGTTTCCCGACTCGATGAGGATCTCAGCCGCCCGGCTAAAGCCTTCCGCGTTGGTGCGATCCAACCGCGAAGCGAGTGTGTACTCTGCCACTGCCTTCTTTTTTTCTCCGAGTTCGTCATGAGAGCGGGCAAGAGACATCCGCACGGCGCTATCGCGATTGTTTATATCTAAGGATTTATAAAAGTTATCAATCGCTGATTCGTAGTCCTGGTTGGCGGCATGGACTTCGCCGAGGATCCAGTAAAACTTGGGGTTTGTTGGCTCGGCTTCAATCAGGTTGTTTACGAACTTGATCGCAAACGGTTTATCGAAAGTGATTACCTTCAACTTAAGCCATTCCGCCAAAGCGGGGTAGTTGGTGGGATCAATCTTGTAAGACCGCTCAAACAAGGTCATCGCTGCTTTCGGATCGCGGCTAAAAAGCACGCGCATTTTACCGGCATAATACAAAACCTCGCTATCCTCTTCGTTCAAACGGGAAGCTTCCAAAAATTCATCGATGGCGCGGTTGTAGTCCTGGCGCAAGTAGTAGTGCCTACCCATCGCCACCAAAGCGTCTCGATTTTGCGGTGCCAGCGCTTTGGCTTGCGAAAGTAAGCGGTGCCCTTTTTCAAAGTTGTAGTGTTGGGTTTCGAGTAATCCCAACTTGATGAACGCTTCATACGAAGAAGGTTTAAGAAGAATCGCCTGCTCGTAAAAAGAACGAACGCGAATAAAATCGGTAAAGAAAACGGCTTTTTTCTCTACAATATCTCCCAGTCGTATGAGCAGCGAATGATCGCGATTGGACAGCACCCAGGCGGCCTGAAAATAGCGAAATGCATTCTCAAAATCTTTCTCTTTGAAGAAAGTTTCCCCACGAATAACCAGCTGGGATGCGTTGGTAACCCTTTTCTCTTTCAGCGAATCTAGTATTTTTTCAGATCGATCGAGATTCTTGGTGAGTTCGATGGCTTCCGCATTGTTCGGGTCCGCGGCATACGCGAGCAAAAAATTGTCCTCGGCCTCCCCTTTCTGGCTCATGTAGGTGAGAAGCTTTCCTAGCTTAAGGAAAGCGTAGACCGCTTCCTGCGGCCGCCCAAACTGGGCCAAACGGGCCGCCTGCCGGTACGAGCGCAGTGCTTGCTGTACCTTGTTCTCTTTCGCCGCCAAATCGCCCGCCAGCACATATCCCTCGAAGTGGAAAGGATTGATCTCAAAAATCTCGCCCAGTCTTTGCTCACACTCCCGGTAACTCTGCGATTCAAACGCGATTCGAGCCAGAATAAGGCGCGCCCTCACCCGGGTCATAGAGTCCCCCAGTGCACGCGCTAGCGCCTCTTTCGCGATACGAAAGTCCTTTAACCCGTAGGTTATTTCGCCTAGTACGAGCGCATTCTCGGGCCCCTCAGGATCCGCATCAATCGCCTCACTAATTTTCTTCCTGGCTTCCTCCCATTTCTTCTCGCCCATTAGCAGAATCGCTTCTGCGCGGAAGAAACCGCTGTTTTGTGGATCAAGCGCTCGGCCATCACCAAGAGCCCGTTCGATGGAAAGCGTTCCAAATTCTGGCAATTCAGCTACTTCTTCTGGGTTTACTCCTGCCAAGCGTGCGTAGGCCTGAGCGTACAGCACATAAGACTGAGCATCCGATTTGTTGCTGAAGTTGGCTTGCGCAAATAGGTGTCCTGCTCGACGGTAGGATATGAAGTTGTCCAAGCCGTAAAGTTGCTTTCCCTCGTTGAGGAGAGCGGTAACCGCTTCTTGTTTTTTCTCAGGTTCAATGCCGAAAAAGGCAGCCGCCTCGTTTTCAAACGGTGAGTTAACCTCGGGCTGCTTGGGACTCGATGACCAGAATAAGAGAACAAGCGCAAAGCCAACTGATCCCCACAGAATGGCACGACGGCGCATGCGGGCTTTTTTATTGTCTAACCGAATCTGACCCTCTTCGCCCTCCTTGGGGCGAAAGATATCTAGAGGGTTTTTGAGATCAAATTTCTTGAAGTACCGTGGGCTTTCCTTAAGAGGTTGCTCGAAGGGATCTTTTGGGGGCAGTACGGTGGTAAGTGCATTGGAAGCCGTGCCACCCTCTTTACCCGTCTTTTCATCAAAAAGTTCTTTCAGCAAAGCTTGATCGATCGTCCCCTCAAAGTCGCCTACCAGCTGTTTGGTTTTCTTTTCATCGGCTTTCGGAGCGTCTAAAGCTTCCTTTTTGTGCAGGGTTGCCTGGTGGGTGGCATCGGGAGACTCCACTGCGTCATCGGCACCCGCCTCATTCTCTGCTTTTTCTTTTGGGGGATTCTTGTGGACAGTCGCCTTCTCCGCTATCGAGCCGCCACTTTTGTAGTTTGCCTGAAAAAGGCGCCGCATGAGCGCATCATAGAAGAGGGGTACCGAGGAAAGTTTCTGCCATTCCCCATCAGGCAGCTCTGCCACTTCTTCATTACCGGTGTACTTGCCCCGCTCAATTCGAGAAACAATTTTGTCCTGTGGGACATCTTGTTCCACGCGCTTGTTCCGGTCGCGCACCTTGAATTTCTTCTGTGATTGGGGCATTTTATCAATTTTACCAGAAGGCAGAGCTTCTCTTGGATCTGCTTTACGACTCCGCGCGCTAGAAGCCTCATGAGCACAAATATTTTACTGACCGACTGGTGGCGTGGATTTTTCTACTTCGGAACCTTCTTTCTGATTCACGTGATCGTTTGGCGCCGCCGAACGCCGCAGCATCCCCTTTACGCAATGCTTCTCATTTTCCTTGTCGTTCCGAGCCTGATCTATTTTTCCGCTTTCTGGGCTAATTGGATCGGATGGCAATGGCTTTCTGCCTATGTTCTTCATCTCTTTTTGTCCTTAAACTACATCGCCGCTTACCCCGCGATGGAGGCCCGCTCGCCCACCATCGAACTTCTGTATGAAATGCATCATCAGCAAATTCCGTTTACTCGGGAACAAGCCGTGTTGTGCATGGGACAGGAGAAAAGTGTCCAATCACGCATTGAGGATCTGGTGCACGCCAAACTCATTTTTGAATACAATGGCGTTTACGCGCTCACCAAGAAAGGCCGCCTCCTAGCCGACCTTTTTATCACCTACCGCAAATGGCTGGGCGAGCCGCTGGGGCAAGGATGATTTCATTATTGGGTCTGTTACTGGTTTGCCTGCTTCCCCTTTGGATTCTGCTCTTTCAACTCGCCTTAAACCGACATCCCGTTCTTAAGTTGCAAATGCGAATGAAACGCACGCTCACGATTGGTTTTTTAACTTGTGTTTTTTTCTGGGTTGTCTTGGCCATTTGGGAAGGCGCACAGTTCTCACACTCTCTACCGTCACTTTTTTTCTACGTTACGATGAGTGTGCTTAGCATTCATCTTCAGTTTCAGTTCTTTAATTTAAGCGAAACGGCGAGACGCATCTTCTTACTCACTCGACTCAGACAAACCGGCTCCCTACCGACTGAGGAATACACTCCCCAGACGATGGCAAAGGAACGCGTGCAACGCCTGATAGAACTCGGGCAAATTCAGGAGAGTGCGGAAGGGCTGACTTCGAAAACCAACGGATTGGTTCTCGCGGCCTCATTGATAAAGGCCCTAGAGAAACTTCTCTTCCCGCATCGTTAGTGTTCTGTTTTAAGTTCGGTGAGGTGAGTGAAGTTGACAGAAAGCACCGCGATACGGTGGAGCTGCCCCATCAGATCCAAATGTACAGAAGAAGATTCCAGCGACGCTTTAATTCCCTGATGCAGACGCTGAATATGCTTTTCATTCAGGTCACGCATATTTTCTTCGATTTCTTCCGCAAGTAGCGTGAGCTTTACCCCCAAGGCTGTATCCGACGATGCGAAGTAAGCGGTCGATAGTTTGAGGCACTCCAAGATCTTGGCGTGAAACTGCTTAATTTCTTCCCAGCCTTCAGGTGAAAATTGATATCCCTTTTTTATGGTCTTACGGACTAAGCCCATGATTCCCTTGTCCACAATATCGCCAATACTCTCTAGATCATTGGTACGAAAGAGCAGATCGAACTCTTTGTGCACTTGATCAGGCGTCATCTCTTTTTGTGACAACTTTGTTAAGTGAAGTTTAATGCCCTTGTGAAGATAATCCACGATCTTGTCCGTCTCGAGAATTTTCTCCACCTCGTTGAGATTCAACGTTAAAAAGGGATGAATGCTTTGCTCCACCATGCGCTCAACGTAATCCGAGAGTCGCAAGATCTCGCGGTGAGCTTGAGCAAGAGCCAGCTCCGGTGCGTTTAAGGAACGCTTATCGAGATAAAAGAAAATATAGTCCGTGTCGCGAGGATTCTCCCTTATGAAATACTCCACGACCTTCACGCCCCAAGTAATAAAGGGGAAAAAGAAAACCGCCACGGCGAGGTTAAAGAGCGTGTGACTGTTTGCGATCTGTCGCGCGATGTCGCTGCTGGAAAGAGCGGATAGTTCCCCCCAGTAGTGCATCACGGGGAAAATCAAAATGATAGCCACCACTTTTATCAGAAGGTGCCCCAAGGCCGCTTGCTTACCGGCCACACCACCTCGCACTGCCAAAAAAGCCGTCGAAGTCGTGCCCAGGTTTGCCCCAAGAACCCAAGGAAGAGCGTCATAGATGTTCCCGTGCTGGGCCGCAAAGATCGACATAATAAAAGCAAGCGTGGCCGCGCTACTAAACACCATCGCCGTCAACGCAGTAGAAATGACGAGGGTCGCAAAGGGGTTGGTCTTGAGATAGCCCATGACCTCGCCGAAGTGCGCGTTGTCTTGAAGATGGAAACCTGCCTCCTGCACCATGCCCATCGACATGAACATGAGCCCCAAAAAGAGAAGCCCTCGGGCGGCGTGCTTGGGGGTGTCATCTTTGGCGAGGTAAGTCCCGATCACGCCAAAGCTGATAATCAATAGGGCGTACTCGGAAACGCGAAACGCCATCACCTGAACAATCATTGTGGTTCCAATGATCGCTCCGAGTGTCATGGACAAAACTTGGTCAAGTCGCAAAATGCGCGAGTTGGCTAGTCCGACAAGTAGCACGGTCACAGCCCCGCTACTGCCCATGAGGATAGACAGCACAAAACCCAGGGCGACAGCACTGATGCGATTTCGTGCAAAAATATTAATCCAGGTGCGAAACTTATTGCCGGCGAGATACTGGATTGTCTGGGAAAGCGACTCGATCGAAAAGACGAGTAAGGCTCCTCCACCCAATAAGGTTATAAATCCATTACTCATCGTTGTTTTATCCCAGAATGGCGCTAATAAACTCGGAAGGATTAAAAGGGACTAAATCTTCCGCCGTCTCGCCGATCCCGATGTATTTTATAGGAAGTTGAAACTCATGCACTAAAGAAAGGATCGTGCCCCCTTTGGCCGTCCCATCCAGTTTGGTCACAATAAAACCTGTCACCCCGAGGGCGTTATGAAACTCTTGGGCCTGACGCACAGAATTCTGCCCTAGAGTTCCATCCACCACTAACCATGTCTCGTGAGGGGCTTCAGGTACCACCTTCTTTAAAACACGCTGCACTTTTTTCAATTCGTCCATCAAATTCACTTTAGTGTGGAGGCGCCCAGCTGTATCAAGCAGTAGCAAATCCATGCTACGGGCCTTGGTAGCGGAGAGAGCATCAAAGGCTACCGCACCGGGATCTCCCCCCTCTTTACCGGCAACAAAAGCCACTTGCGCGCGATCGGCCCATACCTTTAATTGCGAAATGGCACCGGCTCTGAAGGTGTCCGCGGCGCCCAGAAGGACTTGCTTACCCTCTGAAGCGTATCGCTGGGCCAGCTTTCCCACCGTGGTGGTTTTGCCCACGCCGTTGACTCCCACAATCATAATCACATGAGGAGAGGCGTGCGGAATTAAACCAGCGTCACCTTCTTGAAGCGTTTCCTCGCACGCTTTGCGCAACAAACTTTTGAGAGAAGCGTCCGGCTGACTCTTGGCCCCTTCTCGCACTTTGTCTAAAAGATACTGGACCGTCTTCATCCCTACGTCGGCAGCCAGCAAGCCTTCTTCGACGGTTTCCCATTCCGCTTCGCTAAAGCTCGCGGTCTTCCCGAAAAAAGCTCCCAACCCCTTACTTAACTGGGTGCGGGTTTGTGCGAGTCGTTCGCCCAAACTCGCTCGTTGAGGAGCGGGAGGTTGCGGGATTGTTTCAACCGGAGAGCTGGCGGAGCTCGGCAAGGTCGGAGTCGAGCGGGTTCGACGGTAGCGTCGGACACCGAGTAAGGTTCCCACCGCGGTCAGCGCCGCGGCTAAAGCGAGCAATATCTCCATTTCCATAGGCACTCTTTACCTTAGCGCGGATCGTGAGGCAACGACGGGTGGGAAAAGGGATGATTCAATGCTGAATCTCAGGTTCTTCTTCTCTGGCTGTATCTTTGGCCGCATCCAGGACTCCCACTTCCTCGGTTGGAACGACGGGGGCCAAAGGCCGTTGGGCATCTTGTCCCAGATGGCGATAGATGGTTCGGGGGTGTACTCCCAAAAGACGTGCGGCAAGCCGCTTATCACCCTTTGCGGCGGCGATGGTATGGTCCATCACCATTTTCTCAATTTCTCGCAAGGGAGTCCCTAAGGGTACGATGATTGAATCGCGCGCTTTGCTTTGGCCAAGCTCGGCAGGCAAATCTTCTCTTTGCACTTTGCCAGAGCGATTGAGAACCACCAGGCGTTCCATAAGGTTTTCTAGCTCCCGAATATTGCCGGGCCAGGAGTACGCGCTAAGCGCCGAAGCCGCGTCAGGCGTCACCACAGGGATTTCGCGCCCATTTTTTTTCGCTGAGGCTTGCATGAAATACTGAACGAGTGACGGAATATCTTCGGCACGTTCGCGAAGTGGGGGCATGCGCATTTGGATGACATTCAGCCGATAGTAGAGATCTTCCCGAAACGCTCCCCTCCTCACTGCCTCTTTGAGATCAGTGTTGGTCGCGCTGATAACTCGGGTAACTACTTTGCGGGTAACGTTACTTCCCAGTCTCTCAAATTCCCCCTCCTGCACAAAGCGCAAGAGTTTTGCTTGAAGCGCAAGCGGAGCGATTCCGATTTCGTCGAGAAACAAAGTTCCATCTTGGGCGAGTTCAACACGCCCCTTCTTGGTTCGTGTCGCTCCCGTAAAAGCTCCGGATTCATAACCGAAAAGCTCGGCTTCCAAAAGATTCTCGGGGATGGAGGTGCAATTGATTTTTACGAATAGGCCCTGCGCTTGCGGACTGGCCTCGTGAAGGTATTGCGCCAGAACGCCTTTGCCGGTTCCACTCTCTCCCTCAATCAGAACGGTCGCCCGACTGCTCGCGGCCTGAGCGGCGAGTTCCAATAGCTGACGCGAGGTCGCCGATTCCGCGACCAAACTTTTCTCACCATCTTTAAACTGAGTCCGCAGAGCCTCTCGCAAGGAAAGATTTTCAGAGAGGAGCCTCTTTTTCTCAAGTGCCTTGTGAACGGCCTTGAGAACTTGGACTCTTTGAAGAGGTTTAGTGATGAAATCGTAAGCACCATTTTTCATCGCTTCCACAGCGAGTTCAACCGTCCCGTAAGCCGTAATCAAAATGACTTCGACCGCGTTGTCGATGGCCTTTACTGACTGCAGCACCTCTAGACCGTTCATCCCTCCCATTCTGAAATCAGAAAGAAGCACGTCAACGCGGTTGCGCTGAACATAAGGAACCACTTCACGGGGGTCTTGGAATACGACCACCCGCGCCCCATCCGCCTTCAGAATTTTTTCCAGAGGTTCTAGATTCGCTTTCTCATCATCGACAATCACTATGTGGTAGTTGTGCATAAACTTTCTTCCTCACGCGGGAAACTGCAATGTGAACGTCGTGCCTTGCCCTAACTCGCTCTGGCACTGGATGCTGCCTTCCGCCTCGTCCACGATGTTCTTGGTCAACACAAGGCCTAGGCCCGTTCCGTTTTCTTTGGTTGTGTAAAAGGGGGTAAACGTTTTTCTTCGGATGGCGTCATTCATCCCCGAACCATTGTCGCTAATGTGAATGGTGGAGATATTCTCGCTCTGTGCGGTTCGGACATGGATTTTTCCTCCCTGAGGCATGGCTTCTTTGGCATTCTTTAGGAGGTTGAGAAAGACCTGTTTGAGACGAGAGTGGCTGGTTTTCACAAAAATAGCAGCGTCTGTAAATTCCGTGCTTACCGAAATGTTTCTCGAGCGATCTTCTTCGCGGGAAAATTCCACTACTTCGGCCAATACATCGTGCACGTTCGCGCGTTCGCTGTTTGCCACAGGTAAACGGGCCCGCACCAGATAGCTTTCCGTAATTTGATTCAAACGCTGTATTTCCTTGGCAATGCTGACTAAAGTCTTTGAAGTTTCCTCTTCCGCGTCTTTCAAGGACATTTGCAACCAATCAATGTTGAGATTGATGGAATTTAGCGGATTACGAATCTCGTGTACGACCTCGGCAGAAAGCTGCCCTACTGCTGCCAATCTTTCCGCCCGAACCAATTCTTTCTGCTGGGACTCAATTTTTTTATCGCGCTGGCATAAAGCTTCCAGCATGCGGTTGTACTCACGAGCAAGTAGCGAAACCTCATCCTTCGCGGAAGTTTTAATTTTAAGGCTTTTCAGAAAATCGCCATCGCCTATCTTGCGCAAACTTTCAATGAGTTGCGGCAATGGCTCTAGGGTTCGCAGAGAGAAAAACAAGACAAAAACACCGAACAACAAAACCACAGCGGATAAGCCTAAGCTAACGATGAGATGGTTTCTCCCTTTGTTTTGCGCGGACACGGTAATCTTCTGCGCTTCTTCATCCAACAAGCGTGAGAAGCCGCGAAGCTCAAGCTTGAGTTCGGTGTACCGTTTTCGAAACTCCGAAGAGTCGTTTACCGCGATAAGCTGATCAAAACTCTGTCGGGAGCGCTTAAGACGATCGCGAAGTTGTCCTGTCATTTCCACGACACGTCCCCGTGCCGGTCTGTCCAAAAGATTCTCTGCGGCGTCAAACTTCTTGTTAATCACGTAGGGATAAAGATCTCTGACCACTCGCGAAAAGGTGCTCTGCTCTGAAGTGCGCCCCTCGTAAAAGTAAAAACGGTGCATATCCTCAGAAAGGGAAGCCAGTTTTTCCTGAAGTTGCGCGACCTCGCGAGAAAGCGGAATGAAGATTTCGTTGATCAATACCAAGTGCCGATGAGAATCGGCCAGTCGGTAGTAGTTGTTAATGGAAACCCCGCCGAAAAGAATCACGACAAACATGAAACTGGCGAAGACTTTTGATCGGATGCTCATGATGACTTTGAGGGATTTGACAAAATGTCAGCGCACACCGGTCGCGGAAACTTTGCTCAGGTCGCTTTTATGGAGAGTCGCGAGGGAAAAAGGAGGCGCTTGAGGAGTCGTCTACATCTACTATTGTACGGGGATAACGCGGGGCGCGCCAAGGTGCCTGTGCACTTTTAAAGGTGCCCCTAAAAAAGCAAAAGGCCCACTGTTTTCACAGTGGGCCTTTTTCCAAGCTTTGAACAAGAAAAACTAGAAGCTCATGCGCGCTGTTCCACCGAAGGTGGCTTCCTCTGCACCATCGAGGGGGTAACGCACCGTAGCCGAAACGTCGAAGCCAGTGCTGCGTCCACCGCTGAGCACCAAGCCAACGCGTCCTAGTAAGTCGCTTGTATCTGCACCAGAAGCTGAGGTCATTTCGTATCCCGCTCCTACGTAGTAGGTTTTGTCGCCCAAGCTGCCGTAAACACCCAACGTATAGTCATCCATGCTATCCACATTCGGAAGCGTGTAGACTACTTCGATATTGTTGTTACGGTTCTTGCCTGAGTATCCCACGGCTACTTTACCTGTAATATCGCTCTCCGTGTCCGAACCCAAAACTGTTCCCACGCCCAATCCAACAGCCAATCCGCTGCCCTTGCCGGGGTTCATGTTCAACGTTCCCATCACCTTACCACTGTCGGTGGTGGTGGCTTCGAGGGATGTTTCATAGTTGAAGCCGACGTTAAATTTACCCTTTTTCCCCAAACCGAAGCCCAAGGAACCGCCAACCGTGTCCGTGCTTTCATCCGAGCCGAAACCCGTGCCTACACGAGACCCGTAGACGCCGAAACCAACTCGCTTATTCGAATAAACAAGACTGGGGATTAAACCTTGAACAGAGGTACCACTCACCGTCTGAGTCTGGTAACCAATTTCAAAAGCTGATCCCGAGTTGTTCGCCAATTGACCAGCGTTCGTCTGGTTGTTGAAGTCGGGATATAAAAAACCAAATCCACCCTTAATCGAATCCGCGCTCTTCGCTTGGACCAACTGAGGGAAGACGAAAAGCGCGCAAATTACCACGAGGATGGTACGTTTCATTTGTTTGTCTCCCTAATAAGTAATCACCACTCAAAGGGCGGTGACTGTTCACTCAAATTATCGGCATGGGTCTGAGAAACTCATAGGCCTTTTTTATCGACGGCGAGCGTTAGAAACAGACACATAACATGCTGCAGTAAGTCTTCGGGTTACTTGCACAAGGTAGCGAGTTCTTTTTCAAATGTACTTAGGTCAAGAACGCCGCTCCATTCCTTCTGTTTCTTGCCGTCCTTAAGAAGCAAAGAATAGGGCAATGAGCCATCCCATTTTTCATCGATCAACGCCCGGTACTCCTTCTGGGGCCCTTCCGGCTTTCGGAAAGTGATGAACTTGGGCTTCAAAATGGTTTCTACCCATTTTCGTGAAAACTTTTCCTGCGTGCTGGTGGAACTTATATCAATTACCACTGGAGTAACGTTGGGAATCCGCTCCAGAACTGGCAACAACTTGGGGAGCTCCTGCAAGCAGGGTAAGCACCAAGTCGCCCAGACGTGAAAAAGCACGCATGCCCCCCCAGCCGTCTTCTTTTCAACTAGACCCTCCGAAGAAAGCAACCGCGTCACCGCGCTCTCCGGTTTCTTTTCCGGGGTGCTGTCTCCCATGACTGGAAAAGCTCCTATTATAAGGAGTGAAACAAGAACAAACTTCGCGGCTCGGTGGGTCATAATTTTTCTGGGTTTTTCTAATCTCGGATCGGAGTGACCTTATTATGGTAGCCCCAAAATCGGCTTCGCACTAGTCGCTTCGTTTCTAGGGCTGCTTCCAGGACATTCTAAAGAAGGTGCCGTGATTGTGCGCGTACTCGTACGGGATGCTGCCGTAACCGGCCGCCGGCTCCCCTTCAATCTCCATCTGGGATCCCCAATCGGTCGTTCCCCAAGAATTTTTGAAGGTGTAACGCCCGCGAGAATCATCAAACCCGATCACGAGTACTGAGTGTGCGCTATCATCTTTCTTGGAAAGTTTCACATCTTTGTCAGTTGGATTGTCCACTGTTCCCGACAACCACTTTTTCTGATCGGGATCGGCGATCTGGAGATTCTTCGCAGCTTCATGGTGCCAGGCACCGTAGTAAAACTGGAAACCAAATACCACCGGGTCACCCTCGAGGAGGGCTTTTTTTATCTCCGTTTGTCGCCGTAGCTTTCGGTATCTCAGATTACCCAAGCCATAGGTCGCTTTAAACGCTGCCGCCTCCGCATCGAAACGATCATCTCCTGGGGGAAGATGCGTAAGATGACATTGCTTTTTAAAATCGTCTTTGAGGTGCCCGCACACTTTGAACGCTTTCTTTTTTTCTTCTTTGTCTATCGACTTCAACGACCAATCTTCAGATTCGTAAGGCCAAGAGCTTTCCTCGATCATGCCGAAACGCCGAATAGCCCGTACATCGACATCGGTATCTGATCCGTCTTCACCTTTCTTGTAAATTTTATCGATCACGTTAAAAACCAAGAAGTTCTCCGAAAGATCAAAGTCCTCACGGTAGTGCACCTTGATCAAGGTCTCCAGCCCCGCAATCGCGGAGAACATCGAACAAACACCTCGGTACCATTGATCTTTCACCGAAGTTTGCGCTTTAAAGGCTTGCGCTAAATCACTAGCTGCGCGCGAACCGAATATCTCGGACCACGGCTCTCCACGTAAAAGAGCTTCTGTTTTTTCTTCTATGACTGGAGTGATGATTGCCGGACCGGGCGAGAGCCGGGGCGGTATCGCGTGCGCCTGACAAGAAAGGAGGATCAAAAAAAGAACGAAGCGAAAAAATTTTCTGCCCAAATGGTATCCCTCAACTTTGCACTGTAGATTTTAGGCAGTGAAGAACAAAGTGCAAGGAATTTGAAATGCGCACCGCATAGTAAAAATGGATTTAGCCGACAGGGCTGAGGGCTTCTGCGAACAGGCGAATCACCCGTTCGGGAGAAAAATGTTGGGTAGCATAGTCCGCATTCTTTTCGCCCATTTGCGAAAGTGACTCTAGGGAGCCCAAGCGAACCTCCTTCAGAATGCTGATAAAGCGACCTACTTCGCCGTGGGAAACATGCCAACCGCCTTCGCATTCCAAAAGCAGATCGCAAATAGGACTCTTTTGGGGGCCAACGAAAATGTAAGGTTTACCCACCGCTAACACGCCGTAGATCTTGGAAGGGTGTACCAGGCCGGCCACGCGATCTCCCATAACGACTAAATGCACATCGGCGGCAGTAAGCGACTGCTGCAGCAACTCCTCGGGTTGAAAAGGAAGCTGTAGAACATTTCTCAGCTTGTGCTTTTCAATGGCTTCCTTCACATCACGCACCCTTTCACCGCCGCCCACAAAGACAAAAACAAAATTAGGATCGTCTTTGAGTTCGACTGCCGCGTCCAAAATCGTATCCAACGGATGGGCCATGCCGTGATTGCCCGAATAGAGAAGTACAAACTTATCGCCTAAACCGTGAGCTTTTCTAAAACCGTTTTCCAGACGGGTTTCCCTGCTCTGCTTTATGTTAACGGTCGGCCACAGGGGAACGACCGAGATCCGATTTTTGGCTACACCCGCCTCCCCCACACGCTCGCCCATCCAACGATCCAACACGATCACTCTCTCGCTGTGGCGCATACTGAACGAGAAAACCTTGTAAAGTAACTGCGTGAACCAAGCGCCCCGTTTCAGATAGCCCATTTCCACGGCCGTGTGCGGATGCATGTCCATCACGTATTGCACACATCGCACTTGAAAAAGCAGTCCGTAGATCGAAACAACAAACCCGAGAAGAGGTGGAGTCGTCAGGCTCACCACCACATCGGGGCGTCCTCCAAAAAGTAGCCGTCCGATTAAACCCACCTGAAATAAAATGGCATCGACGACACGTGTAAAGGCGTTCCGCTTTCCCAATCCTGTTACAGGCAGCCGGTAAATCCGGACCCCGCGGTAGTTCTCAAACGAAGCATACTTTCTGCCGGGTTGGTTGTAGTTGTGCTGAGAGGCATAAACTGAAACTTCGTGACCCTCGCCTGCCAAATAGACGGCAATGTCCGTTAAGTGTCGTGAGGTGGCAACCGTATCAGGGTAAAAAGCTTGATTAATAAGAAGGATTTTCATAAAGGGGTGCTGTCTCAGCTATCAGTCGGTTCTATACGGATTATACACGTGGCCGACGCCAAAAAATGACCCGTTCCGTTTGGGCCCGCAAGTTGAGTGACACCACGCGGTAATAAGGGTCTGGCTTTTTGGGGTTCTCTTCGCTAGAACTTCCGTATGAAAATCTTTTTCTTAGTCTTGTCCCTTTTAGTCCTTTCTCTGACGTCCGCCTGCACAAAGAAAGAACCCGCTGTAACTGAAGCAGCTACCCCGTCGTATCTGACCGCAAATCTGATTGACCAGGAAGGTCAGCCCTTTCAGTTGAAACAGCTCGAGGGACAGAACGTTTTGGTGTCCTTTATGTTCACACATTGCCCTTTGCCGGAAGCTTGCCCCCTCACGTTGGAATTGAACAAGCGGCTTTCCAAAAAATGGTCAGGCACCGCTAAAAAACCCAAGCTACACTTCGTTCTCGCCACACTTGATCCGGCCAATGACTCTCCCGCGGTGCTTAAAAAGTACGCCAAAACTCACGGCTTAAGCGCAAGGGACTTCACGCTGGTCACGGGCGATGAAAAAACATTGTCTGATTTTGCTTCTCAGCTAGCCAATGTGGTGGGATTTGCTACTCAGGGACTCATCTCTCACAACGTAAAGAGCGTTCTTCTCAATCCGAAACTAGAGATCATCGCGGAATATAAAGACAACAACTGGAAGGCCGACCAGGTTCTAGAAAAAATTCGGGAAAGCAGCAACACCAATCCGTCCTAAGACTTTCTCTTACGGCCGCATTTTCGGGCACGCCACCTTTGCGACCTGCGCTGCAAAGTTAAAATCAGTGTCGTTGGGCGGTGTGTGGCATTGGACGCAGGAACTACTCTGTACCTTACCCACAGGTTTAAAACCTCCTCCAGGGTGTCCCGCGCGGTTGCCGTGACAATGTTCGCATTGCACCCCGATGTACAATTTTTGAAGTTGTTTCTTATCCTCGAGATGATGAACCTCGGCCTGGTAAGCATTCTGCAAAACCTTGTATCTATCAGGTGATACTCGCGAGTCGAGCGGGCCAGAGCCTGGATCTTTGGAGAAAACTTTTTTCATTAAATTTTCTACAAATACCTCCCCTTTTTTTAGCGTTGGTAGAGGAGGATTGAGCTGTAGGGGATGAGCAATTTTTGAAAAGCCCTGGGCTGAATCAAACCCCAACGAATGACAACTAATGCACTCGGGATCGAAATGTTGGTTTTTGGCATACAACACCAGGTAAGCGCTTGCGTGGTGAGTTCCGGCCCAAAAATCGTACTGCGCCTGATGACAAGAACGGCACTCAAACGCGTGCGCCCGAAAAGGCGGCTTTGCTGTGCTTTTTGCGCTAGCCGCCGCTTCAATGGTCGGGGGGGCTGGTTGAGCCAACGCTAAGTTGCGAACCTCCTCATTGTACTTTTTCATCAACGCCGACACGGTGTTCGCTTTTTCGTAAGAGGCGCCAAGATCGACCAAGTGGTGCAAGTTTTTGTGTGGGGCTTTGAAAGAATATTCCACTAGTCCAATCTGTTTACCTTCGATATCAGGTTGCGTGATGAGTGTCCGTCCTACTCTTTCTGACGGAGTCACCACATCCATTGAGTGAGCCCCTAAAATGACATCAACCAAACCCAGTCGAGCGACCTCTCGATCTTGCGCAAGTCCCAGGTGAGAAAGAAGGAAGATGGTTTTTACTCCCTGCTTGCGCAGGTCGGATACTGCCTGCTTGAGCGAGGCAATGGCGGGTCGGATCTCTACCTCTTTCACACCTACAAAACTTGGGGGATCCACCACGCCCAAGATGCCGACTTTTTGACCCGCCAGAGTGAGAATCTTGGACGGTTCTATCAAGTTCTCTTTAATTGGCACTTTGAGGTTGCTCGCAACCAAACTGAACTGCCCCAGCTGTTTCAGCTCCTCCAAAGTGGCAGTGCCTTCGGCAAAATCGCGCTCTCCAGGAAGTAGGGCCTGAACTCCCATCTTGCGATAGGCCTCGGCGATGACGCGTGCGCGCGCTATTGCTTGGGCCTTGCGACTGGCGTCCCCTTCCGAAAAAGCAAAAAACGTATCGCCGGAGTCGACCACGAGCTGAGGGACCTCTTTGCGACGCACACCCTCTATATAGTTGAGGGCCCGGTCGAGACCACCGATAGGACCCGTTTGGCATCCGCAGGGTTCCAATTCTCCCTGCCGGTTTGCCATATAAAGGAGCTGAAAATCTCCAGCCGCCCAGGCTAACCCCGGAACAACCAGCCAAAACCAAAATGTTGCCGTCACAAGCAATCGCATGTGCCTATTGTACCTCCACAGCCCACCTCAAAAACAGCCTTCTGCCTCTGAAGGCCCGTTTTTTAAAGACGGTAGGATAGCCGCGAGCGTGCCTTGCAGGCACCGTTCTATTCCATTACGATGCCAGAGATGTTTTCTATGCTTTTTCCCATAATTTGCCTTGGCGTGTTGGTGCTCGGGCAAACTCAAGCTGGGGGGGTCTCTCACCCATCTGGCGCCCTCGGATCCATCGATTCTCAACCGATTTACGAGAAGGACATCGACGAGTTTCGCAAACCTCGGGAAACGCGGTCTGCCGCTCTTGACCGGTATATTCTCTTTCAGCTCGCAGTCAGAGAGGCACGCAGGCAGCGACTGGATCGGACCCCGGAAGTGCAGCAAGAGTTAGACCGGCTTCTTTATCAAGCCTATCTTAAAAAAGAGCTAAGCAAAAAAGCGCGCCAGCTGGAGCCCTCGCCTGCTGAGCTTCGCGTGTTGTACGAACGACAGCCAATGATTCGTCTTCGTCATCTGGTGCTGTTTGCTAAAACGGATAAACAAAAGAAAGCGGCGCAGACCACGCTTAAGAAAATTCAAAAAGCTCTCAAAGCGGGCGTCCCGTTCAAAAAGTTGGTCACCGAATATTCCGAAGATAGCAGCGCCCGTTTCGCGGGTGATTTGGATTTTAAAGGAGCAGAACGTTTGCCTGCGCCTCTCTACCAGGCCGGGCTTGCTCTGAAAAAGGGAGGCATCTCTATTCCCATTCAATATGAGAACGCCTACCACCTCGTCGCCCTTCTGGACCGACAGGATTTCTCGAAAGCTCCTGCCACCTACCTGGCCTATTTATCCTCGCAGGAAAAGCAAAAAAAAGAAAAAGAACTGTTAACGGCCAGTCTTTCCAGTTTAAAAAAGAAGGCGAAAGTTAAAAACTTTCTTGAGACCGAAAAACAACCATGGGATTCCGAATGAGAATATCGTTTTTCCTCTTACTCTCCACTTGTCTCCTGCTTAGCCACTGCACTCGCCTGAGCGAAGGAGGGGACAATTCGGTTATTGCGCGGGTCAACGGAACCCCTGTTACGCTTCAGGCTTTCCGTCTGAAGTACGAACAGCTCAAAGGGGAACAAGACGAAATCACCAAGAAAAACCCCAAAATTATTAACGAACTCAAGCTCCAGGCTCTAAATGAAGCGATTGTGTTTGCTTTGATCGAACAAGAGGCACAAAAACGCCAAATCGCCGTCGATAAAGAAGAGGTTGAAGGACGACTCGCCAATTGGAAAGATGGCTACCCTCCCGGAGGCTTCGAAGAAATGGTTCGCCGCCAGAACACAACCGAGGATTTTCTCAAAAAACGAATAGAAGAACAGCTGCTGCTGGAAAAGGTTCTGGAAGAGGCGTTTAGCTCCGAAACGCTTATTTCTGACGAAGAAATGAAAAAGTATCACGAAGAGCATCAGCAAGAGTATTTTCAGCCGGAGCGCGTACACGTTTATCAAATTGTTGTTCCCACGGTGGAAGAAGCTCAAAAAATCCGTCAGGAAATTACCAGTGGCAAGATCACCTTTCAGTCTGCCGCTAGAAAGTATTCGCTGAGCCCGGATGCAGCGAAAGGTGGGGACCTTGGGTTCTTCTCTAAAAATGAGAAGATCCCGGCATTCAACAAGGCCTTCTCGCTTTCGGTGAATGAAGTATCCGACCCAATCAAAAGTCGATACGGGGTTCATCTACTTAAAGTCGTTGAAAAGCAAATTAGGAAGAAGCTCGACTTTCAGCAGGCAAAAGGCGATTTAGCTAAGAATCTGAAGAAGATGAAAGAAGCGCGCGTCTACAAGGAATGGGTCTCGAAGCTTTTGAAGGAAGGTAAGATTTATCGCAATGAAAAATTATTCAGCTCCATCTAGGTTTATTTTTTCGGTTGGTTTGCTGATCCTGTTGGTTAGCCCCGCCGCCCTCGCGAAGAAGGTCTTGGATAAAACCATAGTCGTCGTCAACAACGAGATTATTCTGGATTCCGACATAAGAGACTTCCAACGCAAGTTGAAGTCTAAAAGCTTCCAGGAACTCTTCGGCGGAATGGACCCCGCGACGCTCAAAGATCGCAAATCTATTATTCAACTTTTGGTGGAAGAAAAGCTAATCAACCAAAACGTTAAGAAATTGGACCTAAGCGCGACAGACGAAGAGATCGACGGCCAAATTCGAGCTATCATGAAACGAAACGGCATCACTCGCGGCCAGCTTAACGAACGGCTTGTTCAGCTAGGCTCCAACCTAGGCGAGTACCGCGACGGCATCAAACGCCAGATTGAGCGCAAAAATCTAGTGGACCGCGAAATACGTGCGGACCTTAAAATATCCGACGAGCATCTACGTCATTATTTTCAGCGTACCAACACCGCTCCCGGCAGGAATCAGGAGTATCACCTCGCCCAAATTCTGATCAGCAATGGAGAAAACGCCAAGGCCCGCGCCGATAATATTTACAAAGAGATCTCCAGTGGCAACACTACTTTTGAAAATGCCGTAAAAGAATACTCCGATGATTCAAGTCGGGAAACAGGAGGCGACTTGGGTTTCCTATCAACCAGTTCGCTCTCCAAAGAATTTCTCGCTGTAGTGCCCAAGATGAACATGGGTGAGGTCACCCGTCCGATTAAAACTTCTTCTGGATATCATATTCTTAAGGTGATCGAGTCACGCAAAGAGGGTTTCGACTCCCTTTCTCCCGAGCAAAAGGAATCTTTGAGAAACGCCATGTATTCCGAGGAACTTGAGAAACGCATGCTGCTCTGGCTGGAAAGAAAAAAGAAAGATGCGTATATCCATTTGGTAGACGTTAATTAATTTTATGAACGAAAAAATTTTTCGAGAGTACGATATTCGCGGAGTTGCCGACCGGGACTTGCCCAATTCTTTCGCCCGAGATTTAGGCGCCGCGATTGGGACCTACGCGCTTGCCAAGGGTTCCAAGCGGATGACCGTAGGAAAAGATTGTCGTCGCAGCTCAGAACGGCTCCACAAGTTCTTTATTGAAGGCCTTCTGTCGACGGGGATGAATGTCACCGACATCGGCTTGGTGCCAACACCGCTTCTTTATTTTTCGCTCTACGACCAAAAGAGTGATGGCGGAGTCATGGTAACCGGTAGCCACAACCCTGGAGAGCACAACGGCTTTAAAATCTGCGTGGGAAAAGCTTCGGTTTATGGGGAAGCAATACAAGATCTCAAGCGGCTCGTCTTGGGGCAGAAATTTTCGCAAGGTAAGGGCACTTTTAATCAGGTCTCGGTCATAGAAAACTACCTTGATTATGTTTACCAAAACGTGAGCCATCCGCTAGGGGTTAAGGTGGTAGTGGATAGTGGGAATGGCATGGGTGGTGGTGTAGGCCCTGCCCTGCTAAAAAAACTGGGTTGTGACGTTATCGAAATGTATTCCGAACCTAACGGCGACTTCCCCAATCACCACCCTGACCCGACGGTTTTGGAGAACCTCTTAGACTTGCAGGAAAAAGTGGCAGAAACCGGTGCAGACTTGGGAATTGCTTTTGATGGCGACGCCGACCGCATTGGAGTCGTTGATAAATCAGGACGCGTGATTTATGGCGATGAACTACTTATTCTCTACGCTCGCGATGTCCTGACCCACTTCCCTGGGGCGACCATCATCTCGGAAGTTAAAGCGTCTCATCGATTCTTCAACGACGTTCGTCTGCATGGGGGTGAGCCCTTAATGTGGAAAACAGGACATAGCTTGATTAAATCGAAAATGAAGGAATTGGACTCACCCCTGGCCGGTGAGATGAGCGGTCATATGTTTTTCAACGATCGCTATTTTGGTTACGACGATGCGATTTATGCTGCTGCCCGCATCGTGGAAATCGTGGCGAGGGAGCACAAAACTCCCGCTCAGCTACTGCACGATGTGCCTTCTTCATTCGCCACCCCAGAGATCCGAGTGGACTGCCCTGATGAAATTAAGTTTGAAGTTGTGAATAGAGCGCGCGACCACTTCAAATCGATGGGCCTCGAGGTCAATCCGATCGATGGAGCACGCATAGAATTTAAAGATGGATGGGGGCTTGTACGTGCCTCCAACACCCAACCCGTGTTGGTATACCGCTTTGAGGCGCAGACAGAGGCGCGCTTAAAGGAAATTCGCCGTACGATCGAGCAAGGAGTAGCGCAGTTTCTGTCCTAGCGGTATTACGGTGTTTAGAACCCACCACTTCATTCCTTTTCTGCTGCGACTACCGGTTATTGAACTGCCGGCGTCCTCTGTCGAAAATATCCTCAACAGCCCTTTAGGGCTGCTTCCGGGTATTTTCTCCATGCGTCCTGGACAGTTCAATAACCGCTACGTCTCGCTACAAAAGGGAATGAAGAGATGAGTTCTCGAAAAATTTCCATTCGAGGGGCGCGCGAGCACAACCTTAAAGACATCTCCTTAGACATACCCCGCGACAAGTTCGTGGTATTGACAGGCCTTTCCGGTTCGGGAAAGTCCTCTTTGGCTTTTGATACCATTTATGCCGAAGGCCAACGCCGGTATCTAGAATCGCTCTCAGCTTACGCCCGCCAATTCATGGAACAAATGAAGAAACCGGCGGTAAACGCGATCGATGGCCTATCTCCTTCTATCTCCATTGAGCAGAAGAACATTTCCAAGAACCCTCGTTCCACGGTCGGTACGATCACGGAAATCTACGATTACTTGCGCTTACTTTACGCGCGAGTGGGAATTCCTCATTGTCCTTCCTGCGGAAAAGCGATTCAAAGTCAGACGCCACAACAAATTGTTGACCAAATTTTAGCCTATCCGCAGAACACCAAATTCGCCGTGCTTGCCCCAATCGTGCGAGCGAAAAAAGGCGAGTACCGTAAGGAGCTCTCGGAGCTCAGCAGACAGGGATTTGCGAGAGCCCGCATCGACGGTGAGGATGTCGAACTCGGCGGCTCCATCCAACTACGCAAGAATCTCAAGCATGATATTTCTATTTATATTGATCGCCTTGTTCTTAAACCCGCGATCCTAAGCAGGCTTAACGAAGCTGTGGAAATGGCTATGGGCCTTTCCGAGGGTCTTGTGGAAGTCATCGTCAGCGACATCCCGGGAAGCCGATTCTTTTCGACCCAGTTTGCTTGTGTCGATTGCGGCACGAGCTTCTCGGAAATGGAGCCTCGCAGTTTCTCTTTTAATAGTCCCCAAGGCTACTGCGAACGGTGTTCAGGGTTGGGTCAAGAATATGTCTTTGACGTGGATAAAATTGTTCCCGATCCGAGACTTTCTTTGCTCGAGGGAGCAATCGCGCCCTGGCGAACCAAGAGTACTTCCTGGGTCAAAAAAGTGGTGGTTCCTCTTGCTGAGAAGTTCAAGTTCAATCCCGATACGGCTTTTGGTTCTCTTCCCAACGCCACGAAAGATCTCATTCTCACAGGTTCCTCTGAGAAGGTTTCCTTTGAAGGCTTTTCGCAAAGCTTTGAAGGGGTCATTCCCGTCTTACAACGCCAACTCAGTGAAGCCACTAGTTACGGGGAGTCATCGGGAGTGGAAGAGTTTTTAAGCCTCAGACCCTGTGAGGCCTGTCATGGCGCCCGCCTCAAACCTCAAGCTCTTTCCGTTATGGTCGGGGGAAAGAATATCTATGAGGCGTGCTCGCTGAGCATTGTTGAGTGCCACTCACATTTTAAGAATTTGAATCTAGACAAATCGGGGACCATTATCGCAAAACCAATTATGAAGGAAGTCCTTTCCCGTCTAGATTTTTTGAACAATGTGGGTTTGGAGTATCTCACTCTCGCGCGTACAGCCGCTACGCTTTCTGGAGGAGAAGCACAACGGATTCGCCTTGCGACTCAGATTGGTTCACACCTCGTAGGCGTTCTCTACGTGCTCGACGAGCCCAGCATTGGTCTACACCAGCGAGACAATGAGAAACTTATTCTGACGTTGGAAAAGCTACGCGATCTGGGGAATTCTGTGTTGGTAGTGGAGCATGACGAGGAAACGATTCGGCGGGCCGATCACCTCATCGATATGGGCCCGGGCGCCGGCGTACACGGCGGATACATTACCTATGAAGGGCCGCCTGGGGATATATCGAAAAGCACCGATAGCCTCACCGCAAAGTACCTCAGTGGCGAAAGAAAGATTGCCTCTCCAGAGAAGTTTCGTCCAGCCGATTCCAAGAAAGTGCTCCGATTGGTGGGAGCGCACCAAAACAATCTCAAAAACATCACGGTGGATTTTCCACTCGGGAATTTTATTTGTGTCACCGGCGTCTCTGGTTCAGGTAAAAGCACGCTGATTATCGACACCCTTTTGCCGGCCTTAGAGGGCTTTACCCTGCGCCAAAAAAAGCCTGTGCAAAAAGTGCAAAAGATTGAGGGTCTTGAGCTTATCGATAAAGTCATTCATGTCGATCAAAGCCCCATTGGGCGAACCCCGCGCTCCAATCCAGCGACTTATACGGGCACCTTCACGGACATTCGAGCGCTCTTTACGTCACTTCCCGAATCGAGAATGCGGGGATACAAACCAAGCCGCTTTTCGTTCAATGTCCCCGGTGGCCGTTGCGAGGCGTGCCGTGGCGACGGCAACATTCGCATCACTATGCACTTTTTGCCGGACGTCTTTGTTCCCTGTGAGGTGTGCCGTGGACGTCGATACAACCGGGAAACGCTTCAGGTTCATTTTCGCGGAAAAAATATCGCCGATGTGCTCGAGATGCCTATCGAAGAGGCGGCGCAGTTTTTTGAGAAAATCCCCAAGCTCCGCGTGAAATTTCAGACGCTTAACGCTGTTGGCTTAGGCTATGTGCATGTGGGGCAAAGCGCAGTCACGCTTTCAGGCGGCGAAGCCCAACGGGTCAAACTTTCAAAGGAATTGGTTCGCCGGGCAACAGGGAAAACAGTTTACATCTTGGATGAGCCCACCACGGGGTTACACTTCGCAGATATCGAAAAGCTGATGGATATTTTGCATCAGCTGGTCGACCAAGGAAACACCGTGGTCGTTATTGAGCATCACATGGATGTCATTAAGCAAGCTGACCACATCATCGATCTCGGGCCCGAAGCAGGGATCGGCGGTGGAGAAGTGGTGTATCAAGGGCCGCTGGCAGGATTTTTAGAAGCGCCCAAAACGCACACGGGCCAGTTCCTTAAAAAGGCACTGGCCCGTGAAAACGAATTATCTGGTCTTTCTGCTCGGAAAAAGTCTAAACACAGGAACATTGATAGAGAGGCGATTAGTGGCGAGCGAAAAGGCTGATCGCAAGGACGCACAAGAGAGGAACCGGAGGCGTGGCTAAAGCCACGTCGAGGATTCCGAGCGCGGAGGACGAAGCCGAGCAGACTTTACAGCCGCCAGTAATGGCTCGCTATTCAATGTTGCTGTGTTTTATAGCTTCCCGACCAGCATTAGAACAATAAGTACCGTAAACAGTACCAACGTTTCTACGAAAATGAGGCTCAAAATGAGCGGCGTGCGCATCACCTTGTCCGCACCAGGATTGCGCGAAGCGCCTTCCATGTAGGCAGCAGCGATACGGCCCTGAGCAGTCGCGGCGGCAATTACCGCAAGCGCGATAGCTAAACCGACTGCCGGAGCACCTAAAATTCCTAAGCCACCCGCGTTCGCCGCACCCTCTTCCGCAGCAAACAAAGATGTTGGCACCATCAACAGCGCTCCCAGCCCCAACCACATGCGATTAAAAATATTCGTCATACTATTTCTCCCCTCGTTAAAAAAAACCTACTAATGCTCGGTCGCCATCTGCACGTAAACAGCCGTCAACGTAGCAAAAACAAAGGCCTGTATCGTACAAACAACAACTCCGAAAAGCAACAATGGAACCGGCAACAACCATGCAAACAGCGCGTGGAAAGAACTTACAACCGTGTGATCCACATGCATGTTTACGAAAAGGCGAATGCCCAAGGAAACAGGGCGGATCGCGTGCGATACAATTTCAAGTAACGCGACGACAATTCCGGCTGGTCCCAAGCCCATTAAGAAGTGCTTCAGATAACCACCAAAACCATGCGCTTTAATGCCCATGATGTTGTAGTAAACGAAGCTCGCCAGACCAATCGCAAGCGTCGTGTTGGTATTTGAAGTAGGTGCTGAACCTAGCGGGGTCAGGCCCAATAAGTTACAGAATAAAACGAATAGGAAAACTGCGGCGATGAACGGAAAATACTTTTTGCCTTCATGCCCTAGAGTGCCGGTGATCATGCCGTAGAGACCTTCGACGACGATGTCGACCATGTTCACTAGGCCGAAACCTGCTGTAGGAACAATAAACTGCGCGGCGTTCTTACGAATGATCCGGTAAGCGAGTAAAGAAACAATGGTGATAAAGACAAAGACAACAATGGCCCCGTTCACATGAACGAAATGGGGATCACTCGGAAGCCCCGGGATTTTTTCCAACCAAGTTGCGTGGGAAGCTGCTGCCACTAATTCCTCTTCGATGCTAGCTTGCTAGCCTTTTTAGCACGTCAAAACCTGGATTTTTACCTTTAATAGCCACGGATTTCAACAAGTTCGGCCGTTTATCCGGCAAAATCCGGATTCCGGCCCTAAATCGGGTACGCCCGTAAAGCCCTTGTGGTGGCCATTTTTCGGGCGGGCTCGCTAGGTGCCCTCTCGCTTGCCCTACCTTTTTTGCTGGTTTGGGAACTTTTTCGAAAAATCACCCTACTTTTTCGGTCCGCTCGCTTAGGGAGGCCCAAACTATAGGGTCAGCCAACTCTGCCACACGAGGAAAGGGGAAACAATCACCCTATAAGTCTGATCACGGTAGTGGGGGTATCTGCCATTCCAAGGGCAATTCGATATCCCAGAGATCCTCAACAAGTTCTTCATTTAATCCAAATTTTTCGCTCAGGTGTTGTTGAAGTAATTTGATCCGCTCCGGTGCCGGCAATTCGCAAAGATGTCCGTAAAACTCCGAATGTGCAGGAACTCCTAGGCTCCGCATTTTCTCAAAGAAGGTAAGAGCCTCGACTACAGCAAACCGCTGTACAAAGAACGTCCACATCTGTCCAAAAAGATCGTCATGCCATACATCAGCACTATGATCGGGATTTAAGTGCTCAACGTAATGTCGGTGGCGGTTCATAAACCCAATCGCATTCAACTCAGGAAACCCTTCCTCGTCGACACAATGTTCGGAAATAAAGGCCTCTGCGATCCGGCGCACCACTTCGGTGTGAGGGTCAACAAGATCAGGCGAGCTTAGCGACTCCAACCAGGGATCCACTCCCATCAAAAGATTCAAAAGAATGGCGTGCTGTTCCCGATCCACTGACGCCGTGTCAAATTCCGCTAACTGTCCTAAACGAAAAATGTCGCCTAGTCCCAGTCCGTCTAAACGATATCCTCGCTCCCTTTGCAACCATTCCCAGCGCTCACGTGACGGCTCTGACAACAGATCAATCATGGAAAAATCAGCGAGGGTAAGCGTCTCCCCGCGGGAAAGTTTTACTCTCAGCGAATCGAGGTGGACATAGTTGGGACTTTGCGCACTTTGAAATTCTTTGAACTTTTGCTCGAGTTCGTCGGATACCGAGGCGACATAGTCTTCAGTGTGAATGATGTAACCTTCGGCGGTGGCCTCTGCGGGGGCAAAGTATGGGGCATCATCATCACTGGCTTCGTGAGGATCGACGGGTATCGTCCACTCGGTCCACAAAAGAAGCGCACAACCGCTATCAGGCCAGATGCGGGTTTTGACCTCACCGGCAAAAGCGATCGGGCTTAAAGTAGATAAAAAAACTATAAAAGAGAGCAAGCGCACGGGGCCCTACATACCCATTTGAGGCTAAAAACACAATGGGAGCCGCAATTTACCCAAATAACTCAACTATCTATAGGGTTTGTGGCCAGATGCGGGCGCTTTGGATAGTATAGCCGCTCCTTATATATAGAGGTTTTGCCGTTGTTGCGTGCGCCGAATCAGCTTTGGATCTTTTTTCTACTCGCACTCATGGCGCTCTTTCAGCCCATGGAACTTAAGTCGGCCCCGCCAACGAAGGCGAAAAAGTCTGCTATAAAAGCCCCCGCCAAGCCTGCCCCGACTAAAACGGCTCCGGTATCCCCTCCACCCGTTCCTGTTGTGGAACCCCCTGCCACGCCGGGTCCCCCCGCAACCGTTTCGGCGCCAACCGTAGTTGAGGAACAAAAGACTCCTCCCCCCGGGAAAGTGAAAAAATACTCTCGCGCGCAAGTGTCGTTTGAAATCATGGGCCAGGGATTCGTTTATAGCCTCTATGGATCGTATCGTTTTTTTCGGTCCATCGCTCTTAACTTAGGCGTCGCCCATATGAGCTACAACGAGGTGGAGGTGCTTGAAGTACCAATTTCTCTCTCGGTATTGTTCGGAAAGAAAGCCAGCTTTTTGGAGATTCTTTCGGGCGTTACGTTTAATCTTTTTACCGAAAACATGGGATCAGCAAACGCAGCAGCAAAATTTGCGAGCAGCCCTTCCGTTCCTACGGTTGGCGTCGGTTATCGCTACTGGGAAGAAGACAAACACGGCTTTCACTTCCGCTCGATGCTCTACGGCTTTTTCACGCAAACCACACTTGTTCCCTGGGTAGGCGTCAGTCTGGGTTGCACGTTCTAACGAATGTCATTGCGAGCCGACTTAGTCGGCGAAGCAATGACGGTGTCTAAAAACCTGACAGTCGGGCGCTTTAGTCTTTCTCAATCGACTACTTAGAAGCCAACTTGATCTTGATTGAGCCTATACAGCGAAAATTGCTAAGATCTAAGTAATCTCTACTCTTTTTGAGGCGTTGAACGTAAGTGAAAGTCGCTTTCCGCACCAACCTGCTCCTCCTGCTGCTCCTGATTTCGGGTTGCCAGTTATTAGGCGGAAAAGGTGCGCCTCACGGGGACGCAACCGGCGTCTTCGGTCTAACCGATCTTGATTTACGCTGCCAAGCTTCCGTTATCGACGGCGCTCGTTCAGCCGTTCAGTGCGACACCATCGCACGCGATCCCAAGGGAAATGAATGGCAGTTAACGGAACTGCCTTCAGATTTTGCGACCACCTTTTTAGATCCGCTGACAGTAAGCGGATTAGTAGAGCCAGACGGTTGCACTATTGAGAACAGGGGATTGCGCCAGCGCTGCGTGTTTGAGCTTCAAAGCCCATCCGCGGAATTGGAGTTTGGTCTCTCGATCGCTCACAACGGCGAAGTCCAAGTGAAGAAAGATAAGGTGCTCTTGCCGTTCTCGATCGTATCCTATGGTTTAGTTCCTCAAATTCCGGTCAATTTTCAGATTGGGTATACCGAAAATCTCGGCACATGGTTCCGAGGAGTGACTGGGTCAAGCAGGGGGCTTCGGCAGGGGTTTCAATCACGCGAACTCACTAATCCGGAAATGCTTAAGTTCGGCTTCGTCCAAACGGTCTGCTCAACGCAAGATAGCATTTACTTTGCGACGACCGGTTTTATCTATCGCTATGACCTAGCGAGAAATACGGTTTCTCTCTTTGCAGGCTCTGGGAATACCGAACATGAAAGCGACTATTCGCATAGTTTAAGCCATAGCATCTCCGCCCATACAGTTTCGCTGCTGGCTTGCGGAAAAAAGCGTCTCTATTTCATTGCAGACAAAGAAGCACTTGCACTTTCCTTCGACGGTCATATTGAGAAGCTCGACCTGGGAACCGAAAAACGCGTAACAGCCGTCGCGGTAGGCGCTGATGACTCTCTTTATTTTGTCGCCCAATCCAAGGAAATCTATCGAAAAACTTTGGGCCAAAGGTCCCAACATATCGCGGGCAAAGTGAGCGGCGGAAGATCGGGAAGTGGTATTTTTGCTCTTGAGGCAAACCTGGGCGTATCCCATCTAGCCGTGGCTGCTGATCATAGTATTTATCTCAATGATGTGGGGCTGCTAAAAAGGATTACACCTGACGGCATCCTCGAAAGTCTGACAACTTACGATGTACTGACCACACAGCCACAGGCCTTACGTCCCTTGCCCGATGGAAGCGTAGAGTTCGCCACTAATACACTTGAACGTTATTTGTTTAAGGACAATCAGCTTGTTAAAACGAGCAATTACCCAGCACAAAGTTGGGCGATTGCATCAATGACCCTCGGCCCCGACGGGAATATTTATTACTCAACGATCTCTTCTTCTACCCTCTTAGGTCTTGACCTGCAGGGCACCTCGCGCCCGATCATTGGTACTCCTGGGCCAACCACTTTCCCAGAGGGGAAAAAACACTACAATTCCCAAATCAATTCGCACATGGGGGTAGTAGGTCCAGACAACCTCTTATACCTAATCGAGCACAACCGTATTTACCGTGTCGAAAATGACGGGTCACTAAAGACAGTTCTGACCAAACGGGGCCCCATGGATGCCTATGATCAATATGATCTAAAAAGATTTTCCTTTGGACCTGACGGGAAGATGTACGTGTCAACAAGTGGGGGCATATACCGTATTGACGCTCAAAACGATGCGCAACCCACCTGGGTCCTCATAAAGCAAACCCCCATCGTAAGCAACGCTATTTGTCCCGGGGACGTGCTCTTCGGCAATGATGGAAAAATCTATTATCTTTGCAAAAAAGGACTATCTAACCCAACCGAAGTGCGCCGGTTTAATCCAGCGAGCCCAGAAAATGAAGAAGTGATCGTTTCCGCTCCCGGCTATGTTTACATGGCGAAAGATCCCACACTGGGCATTCACGTGATGAGCTCCCAGGGTGGAATGAACTTCTGGCATGTGGACGGGCGCCCCACCCCGCTTCTCCTTGCTTCTACTATCACTTCGAATTCTCCTCCTCCTGACGATGGAAGTGAAGCTGATCTTTCTCAGGTAAACCTGTCCCCCTCTCACTTTGGCTTTGACCACTCGGGAAATATTTATTTTCTGAACTACGATATGACAATCCCCGGAACGAGCATTACGAAGGTCTTTAATTCAAACCTTCTTATGATGAAACCGAAGGCTGGTGGGGGTTACACGGTAAAAGTTCTGTTTTCCAAATCGCCTCAGCGTTGTGGTGGCGGAGTGATTAAAGGTGAGGAGACATTGGATGAACTAAACGGGGCCTTCTTTGCAAGCTTCAACCGAATGTGTCGCGCGCGATCTCTTTCGCTCTATATTACCGGCTCAACCACTTCGACGAATTTTGTGCTCACACAGACTTTCGAAGGCTTGAGCAGCGTAATCCGTGCCGATCTCGGCCGAGAATAAACCTAGTCATCTTTAGGCTTCAATCGTTTCACGTTAAAAAATAGCCAGACAAATCCTAATGAAGTGCCAACAACCAATCCGACAAACATGAGAATGGGCGAAGTATGGAATCGCTCATCGAGTTCCCTGCCTGCCCAAAGAAACGCTACGATGATTAAGGCTTTTACCATCACCGTACTGCTGAGCACTGTTGCGTAGCGAATCCACTTAGGATCAACGAACATGATTGACCTTCTTAGCTCTTTTTTTGCTTTTGTTTAACTTTTTCAATCCGTTTGGAAAGCACTTCGGAGGGACTGTATCTTCCTTGAAGGCCTTCATACATGCGAAGAGCTTCTTCGTACTGCATTTGTCCCTCAAAGCACTGCCCCATGAGAAACTGCGCTTCGATGGCAAAGGGACTTTTGGAATGCATCCGCAGCACTTGCTTGAGTGCTTCTGTCGCGATCGAGTAGTTTCCTTCCATAAAGTAGGTGTTTCCCACCTCGAAACGGGAGCGCGCGACCCACTGACTCTTAGGATAGGTCTCTACTAACTGCTGAAATTTTTGGCGGCTAAGTTTGAAGTCGTTCAAAAAAAACAGAGCCTGCGCTTCTCTGAAGCTAAGAAAATCTTTTTCTGGCGTTTCCGGAAATTCCTTCAGAAGTGTTTCATAAGAAATCAGCGCGGCATCGTAGTCACGCAAATCGTCGAACTCAATTTTAGCGACTTTTTTCAAGATCTCGTAGCGTCGCACAGGATCACGATTGAATTTCAAAAACTCGCGGTAATTGAGGACTGCGCCTTTGTAATCTTTAAAGTAAGTCTCTAAAGCGGAACCCAACTTATAGAGGGCTCTTACACCATCATCAGATTCTGGGTTTAGGGTGAAAGCTTTGCGAAAAGAACTGATCGCGCGAAGGTAGTTCCCACGCGAAATATAACTATCCCCCTCTTTTAAGAGATTGTCTTGTTTCTGGCCGGTGCAGGAGAGGAAAAGAAAAATGCTTAAAAAAAAAGAGGGAGAATAGACTTTAGAACAACCCTATTGTGGGAATTATTCATCGCCCTCATCTTCTTCAACTATCTTAGCAACAGCAGCAACCTTCTCATTCGCTTCGAGATTCATCAACCGCACACCTTGGGCCACGCGGCCTACCTCTGAGATCTCAGCGATCTTGGTGCGAATAAGTTTGCCTTCGTTAGAAGCCAAAATAAGCTCATCTTGTAAGGTGACGTACCTTACCGCCATTACACTACCGTTTTTATCGGTAACTTTCATGGTGCGGATGCCCGAACCGCCTCGGCCCTGCAAACGGTATTCTTCTACGGCCGTGCGCTTGCCGTAACCTTTTTCCGTTACGGTAAGGAGGAAAGTATCGCGCGCTTCAGCCGGAAGTACGGTCACTCCGATTACCTCGTCGCCCTCATGCAAACGCATCCCCGCCACGCCACGTGCCGAACGGCCCATCGCACGCACATCACCTTCGGTGAAGCGAATACTCTGGCCTTCTTTACTCACCAAAATAATATGATCGTTGGAGCAACAAGTCTTCGCGTCTACCAACTGATCGCCCTCGTCGATAGTAAGAGCAATAATGCCTCTCTTCATAGGACGGGAGAAGGCGCCCAAACTGGTCTTTTTGATGGTTCCCTTTTTGGTTACCATGACCACGCCGTCTTCTTCTTTGAATTCTTTGACAGCCATGGTGGCCTGCACGCGCTCATCTGTCGCAAGGTTCAGAAGATTTACTATCGGCTTGCCGCGCGCCGTTCTTCCGCCTTCCGGAATTTTATGCACTTTTAGCCAGTGCACCTTTCCTTGATCGGTAAAACAAAGAACGTAGTCATGAGTAGAAGCCACAAAAATGTCTTTTACGAAATCTTCCGCTTTCGTATCCGCGCCCTTCACCCCTCTGCCGCCGCGCTTTTGCGCTCGGTAGGTATCAGGCGAAATGCGCTTGATGTAACCATCGTAAGTGACCGTGATGAAGGTGGATTCATCTTGAATAAAATCTTCCGCGGTCATTTCTTCTTGTTGCTCAATAAACTGCGTACGGCGCGGATCGGCGAAATTCTTTTTAACTTCGTCGCATTCCTTAACAATGATTGAGACGACCTTTTTCTCATCATCCAATATGCTTTTGAGTTCTCCGATAAGCTTTAAGATCGCGTTGTAATCTTCGATGATCTTTTCACGCTCAAGACCCGTTAAACGAGACAGGCGCATTTCCAAAATGGCTTTTGCTTGAGTTTCCGTGAACTCAAACTTTTTCATCAAATCGTCTTGGGCAATCGCGGGGTTCTGGGCCTTGCGAATAAGTGCCACAACGGCATCGAGGTTCTCTACCGCCTTTTTCAAGGCTTCTAAAATATGGGCGCGCTCTTCGGCTTTCTTGAGCTCGTAAATCGTTCGGCGTGTAACGACTTCTTTTCGGTGATTGAAAAACACCTGAAGAAGTTGCTTGATGTTCATCAGCTTCGGTTGCTGATGATCTAGTGCCAACATGCTGATGCCGAAGGAAGTCTGCATCTGCGTGTTCTTATAAAGCTGATTGAGAACAACGCGACTGTCTTCGCCTCTTTTTAAGTCAAAGACGATGCGCATGCCGGTACGGTCAGATTCGTCACGAAGATCGGCAATGCCATCAATTTTCTTATCCCGCACAAGTTCCGCAACGTGTTCGATAAGCCGTGCTTTATTCACCTGGAACGGAATTTCGGTAACTACAATGTGCTCGCGGTCGCCCTTCTTGTTCGTCTCAATTTCCGCCTTAGCACGAAGCTGAATAACACCCTTACCCGTGTGATAGGCGTCCTTTAGTCCCGCCCGCCCGTAGATGTAACCGGCTGTTGGAAAATCGGGACCCGGAACAATCTTCATGATCTCCGCAATCGTCACTTCAGGATTGGTGATGAGCAACTTAAGAGCATCAACAATTTCCCCGAGATTGTGGGGAGGAATATTGGTCGCCATGCCGACCGCGATACCTGAAGAACCGTTCACCAAAAGATTGGGAATCTTACTCGGTAAAACCTGTGGTTCTTTTAAGGTGTTGTCGTAGTTGGGCGAGAAGTTGACGGTTTCTTTTTCGATATCCGCTAAAACTTCATTGGTAATTTTAGCAAGGCGCGCTTCCGTGTAGCGCATTGCCGCGGCAGGATCACCATCCACCGAACCAAAGTTTCCCTGGCCATCTATCAGTGGGTAGCGGAGCGAAAAATCTTGCGCCATTCGCACCATGGTGTCGTACACAGCGCTTTCACCGTGTGGATGGTACTTACCAATAACGTCACCGGCGACACGAGCGGATTTCTTGAAAGGCTTGTCGTAGTAGTTTCCGAGGTCTGCCATCGCATACAAAATGCGTCGGTGTACGGGTTTTAGTCCGTCTCTGGCGTCGGGTAGTGCGCGACCGATAATCACGGACATCGCGTACTCCAAATACGCTTCGCGCATCTGGCTTTCAATCGTTACCGGAATCGAATTCTTATGTACTACTTCTGTTTCCATCTCGTTACTTCAAAACCTAAATATCCAAATTCTTTACGTTGAGCGCATTCTCTTCGATAAAATCACGTCGCGGTTTTACTTGGTCGCCCATCAATGTCGAGAAAACACTATCGGCTTCCACCGCATCTTCCACCTGGACCTGAAGCATCGCGCGCTTGGTGGGATCCATCGTTGTTTCCCAAAGCTGTTCGGGGTTCATTTCCCCTAACCCTTTATAGCGCTGAATCTGCAGACCTGTTCCGCCAACGAGTAAAACTTGTTTATGCAGATCGAGAATGGAGCCAAAGCTCGACACTTCTTTCTTGTCGTTCTCAATCTCATACGGCGGCTCACCAAACTTATCGAAGCTTTTAATTATCTGCCGCAGCTCTTCAAACTTAGGAGAAGACAAGAAATTCTGCGTGATCTTCGTTCCTACCTTAAGGTTGTTTCTTACGGTGATGCATTCTACTTGCGCGCAGCTGTGCTCTTCGTCTTTGGTGATATTGAAACTGAATCCCGCACTGGGTGTTTTACGCTTAAGTTCTTTTTCGTAAGCGGCAAGTTCTTTCTTAATCTTCGCTTCATCTTTAAGAACTTCTGGGCCCCATTCTTTCGAGATGGCAATCCACTGGATCAGATCCGCATCTGCGCGACGCGAGAATGCCTGTAACAAATTCTTGAACTGACCTACCTTCTTGAAAATGTTCTTAGCCGTCTCAGCATCAATTTTGTTTTTACCTGAACGAATTTCAAGTTCTTCTAGCGCTCGATCCAAAATAAAATCATCGTACATCGCGTCGTTCTGGAGATACTTTTCAGTCTTCCCCCTCTTTACTTTGTAGAGAGGTGGTTGAGCGATATACAGATAACCTTTTTCCACTACATCGGGCATCTGACGGTAGAAGAACGTCAGAAGCAAAGTGCGAATATGTGCACCGTCGACATCCGCGTCAGTCATGATGATTATCTTGTGATACCGAATTTTTGAAATATCGAAGTTCTTTTCTCCGATGCCCGTACCAAGCGCTGTAATAAGAATGCGAATTTCTTCAAACTGAAGCATCCGATCAAAGCGCGCTTTTTCAACGTTAAGAATTTTACCTTTAAGGGGGAGTACAGCTTGATTCTTTCGCTCGCGACCCTGCTTCGCAGAGCCACCCGCTGAATCACCCTCTACGATGAAAATTTCACAAAGCGCCGGATCTTTCTCCTGACAGTCTGCCATTTTCCCAGGCAACCCGCCCATGTCTAACGCCGACTTACGTCGCGTGAGATCGCGTGCTTTTTTTGCGGCCAAGCGCGCGCGTGCGCCTTCAATTCCCTTAGCAGCGATACGCTTGGCTTCTGTGGGGTTTTCTTCAAGATAAATCATGAAGCGCTCGTTGACTAAGTTTTCAACAAGGCCCTTCACCACCGAGTTTCCCAATTTCGTTTTTGTCTGACCTTCAAACTGAGGATCAGGAATCTTTACGCTAATAACCGCCGTCAAACCTTCGCGCACATCTTCGCCAGACAAACTCTCTTTAAGTTCTTTGTTCAGGCCATTGGCTTCAATGTATTTATTTACGCAACGGGTGAGCGCGGTTTTGAGCCCCGCCAGATGGGTGCCGCCTTCAATCGTATTGATGTTATTAGCAAAGGTGAAAATATTTTCTTTGTAGCCGTCATTCCACTGCATGGAGAGTTCGAGGAAAATACCGTTTCCTTCAGCGTAAAAATAAACCGGATCCTCATGGAGTTTTGTTTTGGCTTTATTTAGGTGTTCGACGAAAGATTTAATTCCGCCCTCGGCAAAAAACTCCTGTTTCTTTTCCGTACGCTCATCGTAAAGCGTAATACGAATGCCACGGTTTAAGAATGAAAGCTCACGCAAACGACTTGCCACCGTATCAAAGCTAAACTCTCTGACTTCGAAAATAGTCGAGTCTGGCTTAAAAAGGATTTTGGTACCGGTAACCTGGCTGACGCCCTCTTCCTTCACCGGCCCTTGCGGATCACCGGCTTTGTAATCTTGTGAAAAAACTTTTCCCTGCCGCTTTACTTCCACATGCAAACTTTCAGAAAGTGCGTTCACCACGGAAACACCTACACCGTGCAGACCGCCTGAAACTTTGTATGTCGAGTTATTGAACTTTCCCCCTGCGTGCAATTTGGTGAGCACGACTTCCAAAGCGGAAATTTTTTCTGTTTTATGCTTTTCAACGGGAATGCCCCGGCCGTCATCTTCGACGGTCACCGAGTTATCGACATGAAGACTGACGGAAATATTCTTGCAAAAGCCGGCCATCGCTTCATCGACGGAGTTATCCACGACTTCCCAAATAAGATGGTGCAAACCGCGAATGTTGGTGTCCCCGATATACATACCGGGGCGTTTTCTAACCGCAGAGAGCCCTTCAAGGACTTGAATGGAATCGGCGCCATACGCCGGTGAGGAGCTCGCAGCTGCTTCGTTTTCAGTGGCCATTTGTACTTAAGGCTCCGTTGTCGTTACTTCAGATCCGCATGGGCATGACAACACTGGTGTGGTTGGAGCCACCTTGAGCCCTAATAACGCCAGGGTTTTGTTTCCCTTTAACTTCGAGCCAGACTTTGTCGCTATCGATAGTGGATAACGCATCGATTAAATAGCGCGAATTGAAACCAATTTTGAGGGGTTCGCCTGTGTAGTCAACGTTTAGTTCTTCCTTCGCGTCACCCAGTTCTGGACTCTGACTTGAGAGTTCCAATTGTCCAGGAGTCAAACTCAACGTCACACTCTTCGACTTGTCCGTCGAAATCAGAGAAACCCGTTTCAAAGAGGCCAAAAATTCCTCTTTGTTCAACAAAACACCTTCCGGCGATTTTTTGGGGATGATGCGGCTGTAGTCCGCATACTTTCCTTCAATCAAACGCATCGAAAGAAAAATATTATCTTGCTTGATCAGGAGCATTTTTCCCTGAATCGCGGCAAAGAAGTCGTCTTTGCCTTCTGCAAGTAGTCGCCTGAGCTCTCCAAGGCCCTTCTTAGGAATGATCACGCCTTGTTCGAAGGTCTTCCATGCATCTTCATCGAAGAGCGCCTCAGCGTGGTCTACAAGCGAAAGTCGGTGTGCATCGGTCGCAACCATTCGAAAATGCTTTTTGTCTTTGTCTTCGATCGTTTCGAAGTACACGCCATTCAAATGGTAACGCGACTCGTCATTAGAGACGGCATAAAGGGTCTTATCGAGCATAGAAATGATCGCAGCTCCGTTCATTCGGATAAAAGGCTGCGCTTCTAGCGCGGAAAAGCCCGGAATTTCGGGAAAGTCTTCTGCTGGCAGACCCAGAATGTTGAAGACTGACTTATCCGCGGAGATTTCCAAACGGTGGTTCTCGCGGGTTTGAAAGTGAATATCGGTGTTGGGAAGTTCCCTAACAATGTCCAAAAGGCTACGCGCTCGAACGGTGATCGCACCTTCCTCAAGAACCTTGGCTTCTAGGATACTTTGTAAGCCGACTTCTAAGTCGGTGGCTGCCAATGAAAGGCCCGCTTTTTCTGTTTGTATAAGAGCATTAGAGAGAATCGGCATAGTAGTGCGTCTTTCCACTACGTTCTGGACTCTTTGCAGCCCTAACAACATCTGCTCTTTGGAAATGACGAACTTCATAACCTCTCCCCGACTTCTAAACAGCAAGAATAGATAGTATTCATAACATATTAATTAACTGATCTTATAGTAGTAGTATTTGGTGTTGTTGATATGTTGAAAACTCAGTTAAACCCTGTGAACAAAAGCCTTTTTCCTGTGGATGAACCTGTGGATGGATCTGTGGATAGTTTGTTTCAGGCTGTGGATAACAAGTTATCAACAAGTTATCAACACACTATCAACAGGCTATTAACACAGGTTTCAACAAGTTGTTAACAAAGCACACGGGACATCAAAAACCAACGCGCAAAGCGTATGGCAAGATATGGTGCAAAAACAACAGCCAAACCGTTCCTTTAGCAAAACCTAATGCAGGTCTCACTTTCGCGATGACATCACATGTAATAACTCATAGCGTTGATGGCAATTTGGAATATTGCGTTAAAAGTAACGTCGGTAACGCGGCGCTCTTCGATCTGGGGGATCATTTTGGGGGGTTGATGCGGAGTGTCTTTGTGATGCGTCAACGATCAAAAAACGGGGTCCGAAAATGGGGGATGACTCGACGCAGAAAGTGGACCGATTTTTCGCCCTTTTTTGATCCCAAAAACAGGAATTTTGGACCCCATGTTTGAACCCCAAAAACGGCCAATAAATGGCTGGAAAATTGGACCCCAAAATTGGCAAAAAACCCTGTTTTTATTTTTGGGTTTGGGGGTCTATCTGTCGTTTTTGGGCGCCTACTTTTCCGTATCAATCATCGGAATCGGAACCGGACTGATGTTAGCCACAGGCCTCCCCCTTTTGATCGGGGGAAAACATGGGGCGGTCCTCAAAAACAACCCCCTCGCGCTTCCTTTCGGTCTACTCATTTTGGCCATTTTGCTATCGATCGCGCTGGCAGATCCTTACGATTTTGAAAAGCCATTGGGCAAGGTTCGCTACCTTTTCTGCTTCTTCTTTTTCACCTGGTACTTTGTGGTGCGGCCCGGCGACACCGACATTGTTCTTGCGATCATTAGACGCCTGGTTCCCCTTTTGGGTGGAATTGCCCTTTTGCAATTTTTTGGCGTTTTCTCTCCGCTGCCTTATTTTGGGGGGCCGCCATCGGTTGAAATCATCGGGACTGCGGGGAAATATTTTCATGCCTCCGGCTTTGCCTTTCATCACAACCCTTTCTCTTTGCCGCTAGCCCTTCTGTTTCAGGTTCTTTTGGCGCACTGGCTTTTTAACGACGCCAAAAATAGAAACGCCGTGTTTGGTGTACCGCTCGTTTTTGCAGCAGCAGGAATTTTTTGCAGTTTCTCGCGAAGCGCCTGGCTTGCCACCGCTTTTTCCACGCTCAGCGTTTTGTTTCTTAAAGATCGGAAACTGGTTTTAAAAATCGGGGCGGTGCTGGGCGCCCTTTTGATCGGCTCTTGTTTGGTTTTTGCTCCGTTTAGAGAACGAGTCTTATCGATCCGTCCTTCGCAAAATCCGGAAAGATTGGAACTTTGGCGTGTGGGGGTCGAAATGCTTAAAGACGCGCCAGTGTTTGGGCAGGGTTTTTATAGTTTTGGCAGCCGGGTAAAAAACTACACTGACCATCACCTGACTAACCCGCACTTTCCAGTCGAGGTTCATAATATGTATCTCGACATGCTTTGCGGAACCGGGCTAGTGGGTTTTGCCGCCTTTCTCTTCCTTATTTTTTCTATTCTTAAGATGCTACGCAACGCAGCCGGTCAGGCCCGGGCACCTAACGACCGCGCCTGGGCGATTGGCATCTGGGGAGGGTTTCTAGCCTTTTTGGTGGCGGGAATTTTCGACAAACACTTTTATATGACGCAATCTCTGGTGCCGAACCTCTTCTTCTGGGGAATCGGGGCCGCTCTCGCAACGAAAGAAAGCTAAGGTTCAGCCCACGCGCGAACGTTACCACCAGCCAAATAGTCCTTTTCGGGGTGACTCTATTTTTGACTCCCCCATCATGGGGAGTGAAGGCAGGCTGTAACTGACTTCCCGAGCTCTCACCTCTTCAGACACCGTTTGGTGTACCGCAGCCCAATCTATTTTTTCGGGGCCACCGCTGGTTGTTGTCTTTAGGGCACCGTAAAAAACTTCTCCGAAAGTCGTTCGCTCAATTCCGGGGTCGCAACCGAAACTAGCTCGGTCTGAACGTGATGCCGTTAATAGCGTTAGATTGGAAATCGAGTTGAGTAGACTCACGCTCTTTTCATTCCTGGTCTCAAAGGGTTGTAAAAAGCCCCCAGAAAAACATCCTTGAAGAGCGACTACTTTTTCAGAATCGGTGGGCAATTGAGCCAAATAAGAATGGAGATCCTTAGGCGTCACACTCAACTTTGCATTTTCAACATATCTTCTTTCCGCGCAGCGGGCGGAATGGCCTCCCATCACATCAAGGGAATAGGGGCGAAGCGTTCCCCGTCTTCGTTCGGCTGCAAGCAGCGGGCCGGTTGCCTCACGGGCTTTTTCTTCTCCCTCCGCTTGAAGGAGATAGTTGAATAAGACTTTTGTCGGAGCTGAGCCGTGAGAGGTGACATAGACATATAAATGGCTCGGATTCTGATTTCCCAATTCGTAGAAATGGTTCTCCAGTACCGCAGGGTCAGCTAAAAAACAGGACGTCAGTTCCTGTCGCAGGCTTTCAAATTGTTTCGCGTCACGTTGGTAAACGTGGGTACAGGGCGGGGCAAAGTAACAGGAAATTTCAGATTCTTTGATTCCACGAGAAAGCCAGAGTCGTTTCTGATCGAGTATCTCTTGAGCGAAATTCGCTTCCGTGTTCGAGCCGGCGATCAAGATTATTTTTGTTTCGGGCGAGGGTGAACCTGTGGCGTACTTGAAGGGAACAAACCTGGGATCGGAACACGCAGCGATTCCGAATAAAAATAGTGAAACCAGAAACATCGACTTCATGCCATTCTCCGGAAAATTGAAGGTCTACTTTCTTAGCAGAAGCCCCTTTCCCTTCTCAAGCGGCAAGCGATAAGTGGTTAGAGGTATAGGGTTTATTTAGATGTGGCGGGCCGTGAAGTTACCGAATCAGGCTCTCAATCGCCGTAATATGCTTAAGTGTGTCGGTATCGTATTTGGCGAGCTCGGAAATTTTGGCGACCCCGTGAAGAATGGTCGTGTGATCTTTGCCGCCCATAAATCTTCCGATCTCGGGAAACGACATCAGTAAATGTTTACGTAGCAAGTACATGCAAATCTGTCTGGGGAAACTAAGTTTGCGCGCGCGTTTGTCTGAACGAATGTCAGTGGTCTTTACATTGAAATGAAGCGCAACAAGTTTAAGGACGCCACCCGGAGTGAGTTCATGGCTGTGTTTCGGAGCGATATCTTTAAACGTTTGATTGGCGAGTTCAATCGAGATGGGGGTTCCCAGGAGCGTCGCGTAGGCTTGCAGACGGTGGAGTGCGCCCTCAAGCTCACGAATATTTGTTTTGATGTGAGTCGCAATGTACTCCGCTACTTCGTGAGGCAAGTTGATGCGTTCAATATCGGCTTTGTTTTTTAGAATCGCAATACGCGTTTCCATTTCAGGCGGTTGTACGTCGGCGACTAATCCCCATTCGAAACGCGTTTGTAGTCGGCTTTCTAATCCCGGAATATCTTTTGGGTAGCGATCCGAAGTGACAATAATCTGTTTACGCAATTCATGAAGAGAGTTGAATGTATAGAAAAACTCTTCCTGCGTACGTTCCTTACCAGCCAAAAAGTGAATATCATCGAGAAGCAAAACGTCGCATCCCCGACGGTACTTCTCTCTAAAGTCTCGCATTTTATCGAGACGAATGGCTTGAATCAGTTCGTTCGTAAACGCCTCACCCGTCAGAAAGAAAACTTTTAAATTACGATTGAGAAGGCTTACTTCGTAGTGAATCGCTCGCAAGAGATGCGTTTTTCCTAATCCCGCCCCACCAAAAAGAAAAAGCGGGTTGTAGGCTTGGCCCGGCTGTTTGGCGACGGCCACACACGCCGCATGGGCAAACTGATTGGAACTTCCCACCACAAAAGTATCAAAAGTATATTTCGAGTCGAAAGACGTCCGGTCGGCTACATGGGAGAAAGAGTACTGCGCATCGGCCTCAGCGGCCTTTACATCGAGCAAGAGCTCTACATCAGCAAAGGGGCTCTCTTTTAAAAGCTCGCGCACCAACGGCAAACATTTCTGTTCGAAACTCTCTTTCTCAAACGAACTCGCAAAGAGAAGCGTAAGTTCTTGATCGGAGGTTTGGGACGGTTCTAACGGTTCAACGTAAGCAGCGTAGATATGATTGGGGAGAGCGGTTTTGAGACGAGCCTGAATGTTTTCCCAAAGATTTCGATGCATTCTTTAGCCAACCCGTCGCAGATGTGAGAGGCAAAAACAAAGAGCTAGCAAAGCAAAAACACATACACTCTTCAAGAAATGTTTTTTTCTTCGGGACACGCAGCACGAAGCGCGCTAGAAAGGAAGGAAGCGAAATTTCTTGCTTTTTCAGAAGCCAGAACTAACCACGAAAATTGCCGCTTAACCGCCACTGGAGCCCATTTGACAGCCGGCGGGCGAAAGCATAGTCTTCCGTGGTTTTATTTCAAGGTGAGTAGATAGTGAAAAGGACATATCAACCTAGCCGCCGAAAGCGGAAACGGACCCATGGATTCAGGAAGCGCAACAGCGTGAAGGGCACTCGCTCGGTTCTTTCGAGCCGTCGGCGTAAGGGACGTAAGCGTCTTGTCGTTCGCACTGGTGGGAAATAGGCGTGAGCTTAGGCGTCGAGCGTTTTCCCAAAGAAGCGCGGCTCCTCTCTACAGCTGAGTACAGGTTTCGACCCTTTCGTTGCGTTCAAACAGAGCATTTCCGCGTTTTGTATACCGTGGCCGGTAAAGGCCGGTTGGGTATCTCCATCTCAAAAAAGAGCCTGCGCAAAGCCTCCTCGCGAAACCGGGTAAAGCGCCTTTTGAAAGAGTCGTTTCGGAAAAAAATAAATAATTTTGAAGGTTTGGATGTGAACTGGGTTGGCCTGAGCCAGCTTGAAACCGATTGGCGTTCCTTCACCCAGCGGGAAATTGATGCGGAAATGGAAGACTTTTTGGCACGCCTCCAGCGGCCTAGGAGAACAGTTTAGTGCGATTGTTCTTTCAAAGTCTTAGCCAAACCCTCCATGTCTTTTTTGGTTTTGGGCACTGTTGCCGCTTTCTTCCCACCTGCTCTGACTACATGTCAGAGGCCTGTGAGGTTCACGGTTTTGTAAAAGGTTTTTGGTTGGGTGCGCGCCGGATTGGGCGCTGTCACCCGCTAAGCAAAGGCGGATGGGATCCCGTTCCGCGGCATCAAGGAGCAGCTTGTGGCAGGTAGGACTTGGGTAGCAGTCATGTTGAGTTTTGGTGTTTGGTTCGCCTACATCAAATTTTTTGCCCCCCCGATGCCGGATCAAACCGCAGCCAAGCAAGAAGGCGCTGCTTCCACCGATTCTAGTAAGGCTAATGTTTCCGTTCCTGGCCAAACGGCCCAGCAAGCCGACGCTTTTCTTAAAACTCCAGTTATCCGAACAGATTTAACGACGTCTACTCCGGTCGCAGATTATGGCTTTTCACTTAGCGGGGGGAAACTTTCGGAAGTTACTCTCAAAAAATATCACGAGACCGTGAAGGAAACTTCCCCGCACATAAAGGTAATCGATGCGAAGGCGAACGCCTTTGCGCTAGCCACCCTCTTTACGTCACCCGAATTACAGGACCTTGCTTTTGGCGGGTACAAAGTGGTGAGTCAGGGCCCCAAGGAATTTGTGTTTTCAAAGACGGCGACCAACGGGGTAAAGCTCACTAAAGTCTACGAGCTTAGCGAGGACGGCTACCTTTCCCAGATGCGCTTGGTTCTGGGGATTCCGGAAGCCATTCAAGGACAAGATTTGGGTGCGATGTGGATTCCAGTGGGGGGAACTGGCCTTCGTTTTGAAGCTTCAGAACCGGATCATGCCTGGGAAGCTTTGGTCTACCAAGATGACTCTTTGACCCGTAAACCCCTCGGGGATCTCGAAGCGGAAACCCTCCAGGGCACCACAGAGTGGATGGCTTTTGGAAACCGTTATTTTGCGACGGCCCTCGTCAATCAGTCTTCCATTAATCCGGATGTGGAGCTGGTGGGTGGCGAAGGCTTCAAGGGCGCCTACATGAAATTCCCCCTTCACCTCAAAAAAGGGGAAAACGAGATCAGCTTCAAATTTCAGCTCTATTCGGGTCCGAAAGACATCAAAGAGCTCGAAGGGGTCGGAAGCCTCAAGAAGATGGTCGATTTTGGTATGTTCGCGGTAGTTGCTTATCCGCTGCTGCGCGTCCTAAAATTCTTCTATTCCTTTGTTCACAACTGGGGAGTGGCCATCATCCTCCTTACTATATTAGTGAGGCTTCTCTTTTATCCGCTGACTGCCAAAAGCATGAAAAGCATGAAAGCGATGCAGAAACTTCAGCCGCATATTGCCGCGCTGAAAGAGAAGCATAAGGATGACAGAGACAAGCTGAACCGCGAGCAGATGGCCCTTTTCAAGACGCACAAGGTCAATCCTGCCGCAGGGTGTTTCCCCATGCTCATCCAGTTGCCCGTCTTTATCGCGCTGTATCAAGTTTTGGCCAATTCGATGGAGTTGTACCACGCCCCCTTCTTTGGTTGGATTCACGATTTATCGGCAAAGGATCCTTATTATATCTACCCTGCGCTCATGGGCATCGCGATGTTCGCCCAGCAAAAAATGACGCCGGCGGCCGGAATGGAACCTGCTCAACAGAAGATGATGCTTTTTATGCCGATCATCTTCACGTTCCTGATGGTAAGCTTGCCCTCTGGATTGACGCTCTACATCTTTGTCAGCACCCTTCTGGGTATCGTTCAGCAAGTACTGACAACCCGCAAAAACGAGCCGGCGTTAGTGCCAGTAAAAACAGCATCGAAAACAGCGCCAGAGAAAACCTGATTTAACAATCAGTCAGAGAAGTAAATGTGGTGGCGTAAACAATTAGATCAGTCGCAGTCTATTTTTGCCCTGGCTTCAGGATCCCTGCCTTGTGCTGTTGCGATCGTGCGCCTCTCGGGACAGAACGCTTTTACGATCGCCTCCCAGCTACTTTTGAATTCTGATTTACCGACGGCAGGTCGGGTGTTGGGAAATCTCTTCGATTCGAAAAAAGAAAAAATAGATCAGGCATTGGTTCTCACCTTTACGGCGCCCCACTCTTTCACTGGGGAAAATGTGATCGAGTTTCACATTCACGGGTCGCCGATTATTTTTTCAAAATTGCAAAGAGCCCTTTTGGAAAACGGCGCACGTCCCGCTGAAGCGGGAGAATTTTCTTACCGCGCTTTTTTAAACGGAAAACTTTCTCTGGTTGATCTCGAAGCGCTCGGCGATTTGTATCAGGTGAAACAAGCTTCTGATCTTAAGGCCCTCTACGATCGTAGAGAGGGCTCACTGCAAAAACTTATCGATGGGTTTCGAAACGATTTGCTGGGACTGCAAGCGGTTCTCGATACGGCGATTGATTTTAGCGAGGAGTACTCAAGTGTCCTATCCACGGCAAAATCGTGCCTGGAAAAGGTTATCCATGGCTGCTCACTGACTATCCAACGTTTTCGGACTTTTCGGTCGGAATTGCATTTTCCGCGTCTTGTTTTGGCAGGAAGGCCTAATGCCGGCAAATCTTCCCTTTTTAACGCCCTTTTGGGTAGGCAAAGGGCTCTTGTGCATGCCTATCCAGGAACCACGCGAGATGTCGTGGAAGAGGAGCTCGAGTTTTCTGGGCAGGTTTGGAAGCTTGCAGACACCGCAGGCGTGCGTACAGCGGAAAGTTCCACGGAAGCTGAAGGCATAGAGATGGGTAGTCAGTACTTAAGTGCCTGTAACATGTGGGTTTTAGTGGTCGATAGCCTGGTGGGTATCCAGGAAAGTGAGTACGCACTGCTAGAAAGGTTCGGAAACAAGCCTCACTGTGTGGTTTGGAACAAAGCAGACCTTATCACTGAAGGGAAAACGGCTGCAGAGACCGTTCATGTCCCGCAGTTCAGCGTCTCATGCGTGACCGGAGAGGGAATTCCTGCCTTATGGGAAGGCTTGGCCAGTTTGGCGGAAGCCCAGGCAGTAAAACCGGTGCCCTTGCCCTCGGCTTCACAGGCTGCGCGCCTCGAGCGGGTGCTTGTGGACCTTCGGGAACTCGAGAGCCTTTTGAATGCAGGAGCGGTTCCGGAGATTCTGGGAGAGAAAAGCCGGCTGGTGATGGGACAATTGGAGTCGGTCATTGGCGAAGTGGACACGGAAGAGGTCCTTGGGAGAGTTTTTAGTGATTTTTGTATTGGAAAGTAGCGTGGACCAATTGTTCCACGTGGAACGTCCGCGACAGTCATTGCGAGGCTTCGAAGAAGCCGAAGCAAGCTCATTGAGATTGCTTCGTCGCCTGCGGCTCCTCGCAACTAAAGGTTCCACGTGAAACAAAAGTACCAAATAGCTGTGATTGGAGGAGGTCACGCCGGCTGTGAGGCCGCGCTCGCCAGTGCCCGCATGGGTGTAGATACGGTTCTGCTCACGCTTTCTAAGAAAAGTATCGGGGTGATGTCCTGTAATCCGTGCATAGGTGGGGTGGGCAAAGGACAACTCGTCAAAGAGATTGATGCGCTCGGTGGGGAAATGGGGATTAATGCCGACTATACGGGCATCCAGTTCCGCAGGCTCAATACCCGGAAAGGTAGCGCGGTTCAAAGCTCCCGTTGCCAGTCTGACAAACGGCTCTACGCCGAGAGGATGCACAAAATTGTGGAGGATCAGGCCCGACTGACGGTCCTAGAAGGTGAAGTAAAGGGTTTGGTCGAGGAGGGTGGCCAGATACGAGCGGTAACAGTCGAAAGTGCCGGGACGCTCCACACTTTCCACGTGGAATGCGCGATTATTACCTCGGGAACCTTCATGAGAGGGGTCATGCATTGTGGTGACAGCCTGTCAGAGGGGGGTAGGGTCGGGGAGAAGAACTCCGTCGGGCTCTCGGATGATCTCGCCCGCTTGGGTTTTCCGCTATTAAGGCTAAAAACAGGCACGCCCCCTCGCCTCTTTGCGGGTTCCTTGGATGTTTCCAAGCTTTCTGAGCAATGGGGAGATAGTCCGCCTCAGAAATTCAGCTTTTCAGAGACGAATATTCCGCTGCCGCAGATCGCCTGCCACCTCACCTTCACCAATGAAGAGACTCACAGGGTGATTGCGAAGAATTTGGACCGTTCCCCCCTCTATAGTGGCAAGATTCAGGGGATTGGGCCCCGCTATTGCCCCTCGATCGAGGACAAAGTGGTCAAATTTCCCGAAAAGCCACGCCATCAGATCTTCCTTGAGCCTGAAGGGCTAGATACGGATTGGATTTACCCCAATGGCGTCTCCACTAGTCTTCCCCAAGATGTCCAGGAAGCCTTTATCCGTACTATTCCGGGGTGTGAGAAGGCGGAATTCGCGCGCTTCGGGTATGCGGTAGAGTACGACTGCATCGATGCACGTTCCTTACACCACACTCTAGAATCCAAAGGGGTGAAAGGGCTGTATTTGGCCGGGCAGGTGAACGGAACTTCCGGGTATGAAGAGGCCGGAGCGCAAGGGCTTGTGGCCGGAATAAACGCTGCACTTAAAGTCAGGGGCGAAGAGCCGATGATTCTCTCCCGAGCGGAGTCTTATATTGGTGTGATGGTGGATGATTTGGTTTCTAAGGGGGTAACGGAGCCCTACCGGATGTTCACGTCGCGGTCTGAGTACCGATTGTCATTGCGTGAGGACAATGCAGATGCGCGACTGAGGCCCATTGGTATTCGCATTGGGCTCGTTTCAAAAGAAGAGGGTAAACGCTTTGAGGAAAAGAAGGCACTCATTGAGTCCACCTTGAAGAAAATGAAATTGTTCCACGTGAAACAATCGGAAAAGAACGACGCGGTTCTGGGAAGAGCAGGGGTCCCTCCCCTATTTCAGCCCGAGAGCCTTTTAAAGCTTCTAAAAAGACCAGAAATTGATTTTCAGACCATCAAAGACCTGGCCGCGCCCGAGCTCGATCTGAATCTGCCGGCGGCAACGGCAGAGACTTTAGAAATTGAAACTAAGTACGAAGGCTACATTAAAATTCAAGCCCAAGAGCGCGAACGCCTGGAGCGTTTGCAGCACACGCGTATTCCCGACGGTTTTTCCTTCAAGACGGTAGACGGGCTATCCTTTGAGGTGAAAGAAAAACTCACTCATTCGCAACCAAAGGATCTTTCTGAAGCGGCTCGTATTTCAGGGGTCACTCCTGCCGCCCTCACCGCCATCTTGGCATCTTTACGAGGAAGGAAACGGTCTGGATCCGCTCAAGCCACAGTTTGACCTTCTCGTCGGCAAAGTGCCGAATGCTTCCCCGAAAGAGATCGAAAGTTTTGAGAGCTTTCTTTCCCTCCTTATCAAATGGAACGATCGCGCAAAACTGGTGAGTGCCCCTTCTCTTTCAAAACTTTTTCCTCTTCATTTAATAGACAGTTTGTTCATCGCCGATTTTGCTGCGAAATATTTTCAACACCAGGTTCACGATCTGGGAAGTGGCGGTGGGTTTCCAGGGATGGTTTATGCCATTCGTTTTCCCGATCACCCGATCACGCTATATGAGAGACAAAAAGACAAACGCTCCTTTTTGACGGTGGTAAGTGCCCAACTCAATTTGAAAAATGTTTTGGTGAAAGACGAACCTAAGGAAAAAGCGGATGGCCTTTGGATGGCTCGCGCGGTGATGCCACGCGAAGAATTATTGACGTACTACAGCAAAAAAATGCTGCGCGGTGCGGTAGCAATTCTCATGACCGGTGAAGAACCTGCCGCATTGCCCAAAGATTTTGACGCACTCGCAGATGAAAACTACGCGTTGCCCATTGAAGGAAGCCGGTGGGTACAAGCAATCAGGCGATTGTAGGTTCCGAAAGGTGCCAGGCACCTTTTGGAACCTGACGCGAAGAGCCCTCTATATATATCTTCTATTTCGCCCCTTCGTGATTGAATGCCGAATCTGTCATTGGACAATTTGTCTCCGTCAAAAACATAGGCTGCGCGGGCAGTTGGCCCCTCGGTGTACGATTGTTGCGACCCTTACATATATGTGGTAATTAATGGAACTAAGTCTTCAATAAAAAACAGCATTTTGACACCATGACTAAAATTATCGCTCTAGCAAATCAGAAGGGCGGCGTGGGCAAAACGACTAGCGCCGTAAACTTAGCTGCCTGTTTGGCTGCCGCGGAGCGGCGCGTCCTGCTGCTCGACTTAGATCCACAAGGAAACGCATCCAGTGGTTTGGGTTTGGTGCGCGACCTGTACGCTGAGAAAAACATCTACCATGTTTTGATCGACGATTTGCCGCTGCGCGACGCAATTTACTCCACCGAACTCGAATATTTGAAAGTTTGTCCCGCGGATAGCAATCTAAGCGGCGCGGAGATTGAGCTGGTTGGTGCCATCGCCCGTGAATTGCGCCTGAAAAATGCGTTTGCTGAGCTCGATAAAAATGGCGAAAGCGTTTTTGACTATGTGATCATCGATTGCCCTCCTTCATTGGGCCTTTTGACCATCAACGCCCTTACCGTAGCTAACTATTTTATGATTCCGCTGCAGTGCGAATACTACGCGATGGAAGGTTTAGGACAGTTTCTCCACACGGTGGATCTGGTGAAAAAAGGTTTGAACCGTTCACTGGAGCAGCTGGGCATTCTTCTCACTATGTACGATTCGCGGAACAAGTTGTCCCGCCAGGTCCTACTTGAAGTGAACGAACACTTTAAAGGAACGGCGTTTGAAACCGTCATTCCACGCAACGTGAAACTCAGCGAAAGCCCGAGCCATGGAAAGCCGGTCATTTTGTATGATATCGGTTCTTCGGGATCGCAGAGTTACTTAGCGCTCACGCGAGAAGTGATCGCGCGTTTGGAAAAACCGGCTACTCAAGCCGTAGAAGCCGCCACAGCCGCGGTGAGTAGCCAACCGTTTGCCTCAGACGAGGATAACCAAGACCTTAACTTGCAACCTTCGGTAAACCCGGAGGATCTCATTACCCATGAAGAGGGTAACCCGGAGGCACATGAGCATGGCATCAGCTGATACAGAAAAAAAAGGTGTTTTAGGTCGTGGGCTTGCTTCGCTTATTCCAGAAGCGAAGAACAACATTAGCGCCACCAAGCGGCAGTACTTCGATTGTGAAATTGAAAAGATCGTTCCCAACACGTATCAGCCGCGCAAGATTTTTGACAAAGAAGCACTCGCTGAACTGGTTGAGTCGATCAAGATTCACGGAATTATTCAGCCGCTCGTCGTACGCATCCGCGATGGCCACTACGAACTGATTGCGGGTGAACGCCGGTGGAGAGCGGCTCAGAAAGCGGGCTTACAAAAAGTTCCTGTCGTTGTAAAAGACGTTCCCAAAGATGTTGAGTCGCTCGAGATGGCGCTCATCGAAAACATTCAGCGCGCGGAACTAAACTGCATCGAAGAAGCGATTGCTTATCAGCAGCTCATTGATCAGTTTCAGCTGAGCCAAGAAGAAATTGCCACCCGTGTAGGTAAGAACCGGGTTACGATCGCCAATACGCTTCGACTATTGAAATTACCGGCGGTAATTCGCGAAGACATCTCCTCCAACAAGATCACCATGGGTCACGCCAGAGCGCTTCTCGGTTTAGAATCCACCGAGTTGCAGCTTCAGGTGCGGGACGAGATCATCAAAGACAAGCTTTCTGTGCGCGATACCGAGAAACGAGTCACACAGCTTCAAAGCGCGGGAACGCCCAGCGAAACGGCGCCGGCTGGTACGGAACCGGCGGCAGAGGGCCATGATGTGCACATGCAGGCCTTGGAAGATCGTCTGCAACGGCACTTCGGTACCAAGACGCGTTTGTTGGGTTCCGAAAAGAAGGGAACGATTCAGATCCAGTATGCTTCTCGCGAGGATTTGGACCGTATCTGCAAAGTCATTCTCGAACCGACCCCGTAAGAAGCAGCGGTTTACTTTGCATCCGAGACTGCGCTAAAAGTTTCCCGGAAAGGGTAACGTATATATGATCCGTCGTTCCGACCCATTTGACCTACCTTCGGTAAGCCACGACATCACCGTGGTTCTTCAAAAAGGCTCCAAACTCGAAGGCCGTCTTCAGTTCGAGGGAACCGCACGTATTGACGGCGAGTTCAAAGGCGAGATTTTTACCCCGGATATTCTTCTCTTGGGGCAAGATGCCCAGGTAACCGGTCAAATTGAGGCGGATGTCGTTGTAATTTCGGGCAAATTTGAAGGCGATATTTTTGCTACCCAGCGTGTGGAGATCCAGTCTCCGGCGGTGGTGAAGGGCACAATTAAAACGGCTATCCTGCAGGTTGAGGAAGGTGCGGTTTTTGATGGAAAGACCCAGATGCTCGGACCCCTTCCCGTGCTTCGAGCTGAACGCCAACAACCTGAATCCGAGACTTCGGAAACCTAATTTTCCGGTCCCCTTTTCGTTCTTCCTCCTATTTCTTTAACGCGCTGCGAATGCCCCGCGGTCGCGGCATTTCAGCCTTTCCCGTTCTTGACACACCTTGGGTAAGCAGGTAAACCTTCGGAATATTTTGACCTTTTTGCGGTTGTTTAGGGATCCGGTTAGAAAAGTAGAGTATGGGCCACGAACCAGTACTAATACCCGATTATACGATGCTGATTCAGCTCGGCATTTTCATGGCGAGTTATCTCGTTCTGCGTTTTTTTGTATTTACTCCATTTTTGGAACTCCTTGCTTTGCGGGAAGCCAAGACAAGCGGACTAAGAGAGAAGGCGAAAGCGGCAACTTTGCACGCTGAAGAGTTGCGTGCGCAGTACGAAACGCGCATGGCGCAAGAACGCAAAAATACCGCGCATTGGCTGGACATCGAAAAAAGAAAAATCAGCGATGAAGAGCGAGCGGTGATTGAAAAAGCCCGTCACAAAGCTTCGCAAGAAATGGACGTTTCACGCGCCAAAGTAGATGAAGAAGCAAAGCGTGCCGAAGCGGAACTCGCCCCCAAAGTTTTCGAATTCGCTAGCGCGATGAGCAGTCAGATTCTTGGTTATTCCGTCAACATCAAGTCCTCGGGAGCAAAAGCAAGCCCCGACAAGGAGCTCCAGGCCTAATGGACTTATATATTGCTTCTAACGTCGTTAACTTCCTCGCGGTAGTTTTAATTCTTTGGAAGGTCGGGAAACAGCCTGCACGTGATTTTGTAAAATCGCGTAGCGAGAATGTAAAAAAGTTTATCCACGATGCGGAAGGTGAATACGCGGTGGCGAGTGCCGAAGAGAGCAAGTGGCAGCAAGACTGGAACGCGATTGAATCGCGTGTGGAAAAATTGCAGTCCGACGCGGAAACCATGGTTGCCCAGACGCGCGAGCGCGTTTTGGCGGATGCCAAGCGGCAGGCGGAACGCATCGAAAGCGAAAGCAAACTTTTAGCGCAGAGTGAGTTGTTACGAGCACGGAATGCCGTGCAGAAGAAAGTCGTGGAAGAGAGTCTCGCTCTTGCCAAGGGCTTTATGGATAAGTCGCTCGGTAAAGGTGAGCGCAAGAAACTGGTCGTCGACTCTTTAGAATTGGTGGGAAATGGCCACACAAGTTAGTAGCCGCTACGCACGCGCCATCTTTGACTTAAAAGACGATGCGAAAAAGCGCACTGAAATTCACGAAGAACTTGCCGCGGTGGCAGGCTGGGCGCAGGAATCCGCCGATCTTCGAAGCGTATTTAGCAGTGGAAATTTCTCAGCCGAGGACGCGGTGGCGGTCATCGCCGAACTTTCGAAAAAAGCGCAGCTATCGGATGATACTCGTCGCACGCTCAATGTACTTGCGCACGCCAGACGTCTAGGGCAGCTTGCGGGCATCGCGGAAACGTTGAAGCAGTTCATTTTGGAAGCCAACGAAGTGGTTCTTCTTAAAGTTGCCTCACGTGAAGAACTGGACACCGAAGAGCGAAAGCAAATTGAAAAAAAGTTTGAAGACGTTTTAAAAAAGGACGTCGAATCTGTTTATACAGTGGATCCCAAGGTGATTGGCGGTATCCGAGTAACCGCCGAAGGCCGCACCTATGATGGAACCCTAGTGACGCGTCTAAATAAAATGAAAGAAACTTTGGCCGGAGGAATCTAATGCAAACCATACGAGCGGATGAAATTAGCCAGATTATTAGACAGAGGATCGAGGAATTCGATCGCGACGTACAAGTCGCTGAGACCGGAACGGTCTTAAGCGTCGGTGACGGTGTGGCCCGCGTATACGGTTTGCAGGACGCGATGGCCGGTGAAATGGTGGAGTTCTCAGGCGGTATTTACGGCCTGGTGCTCAACCTCGAAGCTGAAAGCGTCGGTGTTGCTCTATTTGGTGGTGCTAGCGAAATTAAAGAAGGCGACACGGTAAAGCGCACGCAAAAGATTTTGCAAGTGCCCGTCGGTATGGAAATGGTCGGCCGCGTGGTAAACGCCCTTGGCCAACCCATTGACGGTTTGGGCCCGATCAAATCGAAAGAAAACCGCAATATTGAAATTAAAGCGCCCGGTATCGTAAAGCGCCAATCAGTTTCGGAACCCCTCCAAACAGGGATCAAGGCGATTGATGCCATGGTGCCGATTGGTCGTGGACAGCGCGAGTTGATCATTGGTGATCGCCAAACGGGTAAAACCGCGATTGCGATTGATACGATCATTAACCAAAAAGGCAAAAACGTATTTTGCATTTACGTTGCCATCGGACAGAAACAGTCGACGGTAGCGCAGGTTGTGGAGAAGCTTCGCAGTCACGGCGCGATGGAATACACGATTGTGGTTTCCGCGACTGCGAGCCAACAGGCGCCTTTGCAGTACATTGCGCCCTACTCGGGTGTAACGATGGGCGAGTGGTTCCGCGACAACGGGAAACACGCTCTGATTGTTTATGATGATTTGACCAAACAGGCTCAAGCGTATCGGCAGCTTTCGCTGCTTCTTCGCCGCCCGCCTGGTCGTGAAGCGTATCCTGGTGACGTGTTCTACATTCACAGCCGTCTTTTGGAACGAGCCGCGAAACTTAGCGATGCGGAAGGTGGCGGTAGTTTGACCGCGCTTCCCATTATTGAAACGCAAGCAGGTGACGTTTCGGCGTACATTCCCACGAACGTCATTTCCATCACCGACGGGCAGATTTTCTTGGATACGGAACTTTTTTATTCCGGTATCCGCCCGGCGATTAACGTCGGTCTCTCGGTATCACGCGTAGGTGGTAGCGCGCAGATTAAGGCGATGAGAAAAGTCGCTGGTAACCTGCGGTTGAGCCTCGCGCAATACCGCGAAATGGCGGCGTTCGCGCAGTTCGGTTCGGATCTTGATAAATCCACGCAAGACTTGCTCACTCGCGGCGAGCGCATGGTGAACGTGCTGAAACAGGCGCAGTACCAACCGCTGCCCGTGGAAAAGCAGGTTGTCATTATTTACGTAGGGACCACCGGGAAACTGGACAGCGTGCCTGCCGATCGCATCACGGAATTTGAAAAAGGCTTCGGCGATTATGTCGAGAGCAAGTACGGCGATGTGCTCACACAAATTCGTGAGAAGAAAGTGCTCGATGACACCATCACCAACGCTTTGGATAAAGCCGTAGCCGAGTACCGGGAGATTTTTGTCTAAAGCATGGCTAGTTTAAAAGACATTCGACGGCGCATTTCGAGCGTTAAGAGCACTCGTCAGATTACGCGCGCGATGAAACTTGTGGCGGCGGCGAAACTGCGTCGCGCCCAGGAAGCCATCGTTAGCGCGCGCCCTTACGCTTATCGGATCTACGCCATCCTTTTGGGCCTCGCCGAAAAAGGGGCGAGTCATCCACTGCTGGAGGTGCGCGAAGAAAAGCACGTGAAGCTGGTGATTCTCGCAGGCGATCGCGGTCTTTGCGGTTCTTTCAACGCAAGCATCATGAAGGCCGCTCAGAAGTTTATCGACGAGCGCAAAGCGCTTGGCCAAGAAGTGAGCGCGGAATTTATCGGTAAAAAGGCGTTTGAGTACTTTAAGTCAGACTTCACGGACGCGCCTTACCATAAGGGGCTTTTGGGTGATGCGCGCTACCAGTCGGTATCGGAAGTCGCTCTGGGCGTGATGAACGGCTACGCCGAAGGCAAGTTTGACGCGATTTACTTGGTCTACAACGAATTTAAATCGGCGATTTCGCAGAAGGTGACCGTCGAGCGGTTCATTCCGGTGGGTGTGGAAATTCCCGACGCCGTGAAAAAGTTTAGAGCGGAAGCGAAGGAAAGTCTCATTGAGCCCATCTATGAGCCTTCCCGCGAAGCGATATTAATGGAAATTGTGCCCCGGCATTTTAAAACCCAGCTTTATCGCGCGGTTTTAGAATCTGTGGCGAGCGAGCACGGAGCGCGTATGTCGGCGATGGAAAGCGCGACAAAGAACGCTTCGGAAATGATCGATCAGTTGACGTTGCAGTACAACAAAGCCCGACAGGCCGGCATTACTAAGGAACTCATGGAAATCGTCGGTGGCGTCGAGGCAATGAGATAGAAGCCATTGGGGAACGAACCATGGCGAAGCGAAAATTAGGACAGAGAAACAGGAGTCGAAGATGGAATCCTTTGGAACAGTCGCTCAAGTAATGGGACCGGCGGTAGACGTATCGTTTGCGGGTGGCAATTTGCCCTCGATCTTTAACGCGTTAAAGCTGACTAACCCCACTATTGATGATCGGAAAGACAACCTCACACTGGAAGTCGCCCAGCATCTTGGTGATGGAATGGCCCGCTGTATCGCGATGGATTCCACGGAAGGTTTGGTTCGCGGCATGAAAGTGCGCGACACCGGCAAAGCAATTACCGTTCCGGTGGGACCTGAAGTACTCGGACGTATTTTGAACGTTATCGGTGAGCCCGTAGACGAAATGGGCCCGATTAATGCGAAGAAAGAATATCCCATTCACCGTGATGCTCCGAAATTTGAGGATCAAAGCACGGAAGCCCAAGTGCTTGTGACCGGTATTAAGGTAGTAGATCTTCTTGCCCCCTATGCTCGCGGCGGAAAAATCGGTCTCTTCGGTGGTGCCGGCGTAGGTAAAACTGTTCTTATCATGGAGCTCATTCACAACATTGCCAAGCAGCACGGTGGTTACTCCGTGTTCGGCGGCGTGGGCGAACGAACTCGTGAAGGAAACGATCTTTGGACAGAAATGAAAGAGTCCGGCGTTATCAGTAAAACCGCTCTGGTGTACGGCCAGATGAACGAGCCACCCGGTGCGCGTTTGCGAGTCGGTCTCACGGCTCTCACAGTTGCCGAGTACTTCCGCGATGAAGAAGGCCAGGACGTACTTCTTTTCGTCGACAACATTTTCCGATTCACCCAAGCAGGTTCAGAAGTATCCGCCCTTTTGGGACGTATTCCTTCCGCGGTAGGTTACCAACCAACTCTGGAAACTGAGATGGGCGTTCTTCAAGAGCGTATTACGACCACCAAAAAAGGTTCCGTCACTTCGGTGCAAGCGATTTACGTACCTGCGGACGATTACACCGATCCCGCACCGGCCACCGCGTTTGCGCATTTGGATGCGACCACGAACTTGTCTCGTGCGCTTACGGAAAAGGGTATTTATCCGGCGGTGGATCCTTTGGCTTCCACCTCTCGCCTGCTCTCTCCTGAAATGGTCGGTGACGATCATTACTCGGTTGCGCGCCAGGTGCAGAGCACGTTGCAGCGCTACAAAGATCTGCAAGACATCATTGCGATCTTGGGTATGGACGAGCTTTCTGAAGAAGATAAGCTCACCGTGGCCCGCGCTCGTAAGGTGGAAAAATTCTTGTCTCAACCCTTCTTCGTAGCAGAGCAGTTCACCGGTAACCCTGGTCAGTACGTAGAAGTGAAGGACACCGTAAAAGGTTTCAAAGAAATCGTGGAAGGCAAACACGACAGCGTGCCCGAAGCGGCCTTCTACATGGTGGGAACCATTGAGCAGGCGCTAGAAAAAGCCGCGAAACTGCAAGGTGCGTAAGACTTATGCAAGTTAACATCGTTACCCCGCAACGTAAGATGGTGGAAGGCGCTCAAGCGTCGGCTATTAAGCTTCCGGGTGCTAAAGGGGAAATGGAAATACTCGAAGGGCACGCGGATCTCGTCTCGACTTTGACGACGGGTGAAGTGGCCTTTGCGGGAAGAAAATTTGCAGTTAGTTATGGCTTTGTCGAAGTACGCGATGGGGCAGTAACGCTTCTTGCGGAAACCTGCGAAGAGTCGACTGAGATTGATGTCGCGCGTGCTAAGAAGTCACAGCAGATTGCAGAAGAGAAAATGGGCGCTACCTTACCTCCTGAACACTTCAAAAAATACGAACTCAAACTCCAGAGAGCCATCTTAAGACAGCACGTTGCTAGGTAGCCTGACACCTCAAACGAGGTTTCGGTGAAAGAAGTCGCTTTAAAAATTAATGAAATTTTCTACAGCTTACAGGGCGAAAGCCTGTCGGTTGGGAAACCCACCACATTTGTGCGCACCGCTACGTGCAATATGCGCTGCCGTTGGTGCGATACGCGTTACGCCTTTTGGGAAGGCAAACGCTTTACGCTAGATCAAATTCTGGAGGCAGTGTCCAAATACCCTGCCCGCTATGTTTGCGTAACGGGTGGAGAGCCCTTGGGACAAAAAGGCGTCTACCCTCTTCTAAGTTCTCTTGTCGCACGCGGGTACCGTGTTTCACTGGAAACCGGTGGGGGCTTTTCGGTGAAAGACGTCCCCGAAGAAGTGGTGCGGGTCATCGATGTGAAGTGCCCTGGAAGCGGGGAGACGGACAACATGTGCTGGGAAAACCTACAGCTTGTGCGCCCACAGGATCAGCTTAAATTTGTAATCGCATCTAAAGAAGATTTTGACTGGGCGAAGACGCTTATCGAAAAGGAACATTTGGATGAGAAGTGCACCGTGCTCATCTCCCCTGTCTTCGGGGAAGTAGAAAAGAAAGAACTCGCTGAATGGGTGCTTGAAACTCCTCTCGCCCTCACCTTTCAGACCCAGCTTCACAAAGAGGTTTGGGGCGAAGTACGCGGGACGTAGTCCCAGGGTTACGGCTACTGGAAGAGGACGCGGTAATCTTTGTAGGCTTCCTCTAGAGAAACCTTAATCGGGTTCTCCTTGTTGATGTTCTTCGCAACAGCTTCGCCAGCGACAGACTCTAAAAGATAATCCTTTAGCTTGTTGTCGCGCCCCGCGCAAAACTCTCCGTAAGTCGGTTTCTCGCACTCAGGTTCGATGAGAAACATTTCGTCGATGTATTCGTGAAAGGGAACAATACGAGGCTCCTTTTCAAAATCAAAGTCATAGACGTTGCCATTGCGATCGATGGCAAAAACGTGGTGGTACCAATTGGCTTCTCCCTCCCAGGGCTTATTGAAGCGCTGGCCTCTGGCCTTCTCGACATTGATCATTCCAAAGACGCTGTAGCCTTGGTTGTTCAGCGAAACCACCGCAAGATCAGAAGCAGAAGCGAATTCCCGCTCCACAGCCTTAACGAAGCGGCGGATGTTGTCGCCGCAGCGGCCTGATACATATTGTTTGTGAAAATGCTTTTCAAAGAGAGGTTGTAAAACCTGCTCATCTGCAAAAGAAAACGAAGCTAGGACGAGCGAAAAACCCAAAACCCAACGCACCATAATAACCCCCAAACATGTACTTCATTCGTACTTTTGGGGCCAATCCAGGTCAAGCGGATTAGGTGGAAAAGGAAGGAGGGCCCGGAGCTTAAACTCGGGGCCCCCTTGAGATCCTCTTTCGAGGTTAGGTGGATTTAGAAGGAGAGAAGGCTTTTAGCTACGTTTTTGATCGCATCTTCTGCATGCGTCTTCGCCCGTGCTTTTGCCTGAGGTTTAACTTGGGTTTTGGCCATACTTTTAGGCTTCATTAACTTTTCAAGCTCCTTCATCATCGACTTATGCGGTGGCAATACAAAGTCAGCGGCATTGCACGACACGCGCTTGATTGAATTGGTTTCGAGTGTGCCTGTTTGCTTTCCGTTTACCGTCGTTGCGGTTTTCAGGCTGTAACCGTAAGACCCGGATTTGCGGTACTCCGATACAGCAGCTGGGGCTACGAGATCTTTTTCCATCAAGCGGGCCCGTTCACCCATACGACTGATAACCTTTCCCAAACCAGCGCCCTTTGTGTAGCACCCTGTCTCAGAAACCTTTGAAGTCGAGTTTCCAAAAAAGCCTTTCATGTCCACCGAGGAATCCACTTTGATATGACGGCAAAACTGCCCTTGGATGATTTCGGATTTGCGAAGATCGGTGACTTTGACGGTTTGGATTTTTGTTTTTAACCCTAGGCCTCCGGCAACGTTTGCCATCGACATTCCTGAGGTACCGAGCCCCAGTTCGCACATCCACTCCTTGGGCGTTTTTACGCAGGAGTAAAGATCTTTACCATCGAAGAGCGCGAACACTTGCGGCGCGAAGTTCATGCGCATCTTTGATCCGTTGGTAAGCGTGGTAAACGTAAACGGCTTTTCGTTGGGTTGTTTTCTTACCTGCGTGATGGACCAGCAGGAATCACCGACGGACGGCGTAGCAGACAGAACACTTAAGACAGACAGAAAAACACGAACACCTTTCATCCTTAACTCCCTCTATGTGACCTTCCACGATCACACTAAGAGGTAACTACAAAGATTGTGCCAAGGATTGCAGGCTTAGTGGGGACCGTGCCTCTCACTTTTGCGCGTTCACAGCACAAGAAAATCTCAAAAGTGAGCTACGAGGTAGCGACTTGAGGAAGGTTTTGACTTTGTGATACAGTGCGTCGTTCCGAGAGCTAACACCCATTAATATCTTGAAAATACTTACTAAAATAGTTTTCTTTCTCTTGTGGAGCACTCCGGTTTTTGGAGCTTTTCAACACCCCTGCGCCGTTTACATTGTGGGGGCTTATTCTGCCGCCAAAGACCTCGGCCAGGTAGTTCGCGACCTGGGCGGGTACCCCTTTCACATCCAACCCCGCCCCACCTCGCATATTGCCGACTTTTTTCTCAAAACTTTTCAGCCCCAGCAGTTCGAAGAGACTTTTGAATTTTCTGGTCGCCCCGATGACGCGGAAACTCTTGCAGGACAGCTTCCCATTCCGCCCGACGCTCTTGTGTTGGGATCGGGGACCGGGATTCCTGAATACCAATACTTGGCACAGGCGTCTTCGTCGCTGGGTTATCCCATTTTAACAAATGATCCCATCCTCAATCCTGCGCTTATAGATAAGGGGCACTTTTACGATCGGATACAAGGTTTGGAAGGAGTGTACGTGCCTCCCTACGCGGTCTCCGTAGATCCGAATGAGTTGGCGATTGCCGGACAAAAAATGGTGGGTCCCCTTCTTTTGAAACCTGCCTCTGCCTCTGGTTCAACCGGAGGAATTGTTGTCGATTCGGAGCATGTTTTGGAAGCCGCCCAGGCACTCTCTCAGTTACGTCATTCCGAATGGCGAAACCGACGGATGATTCTAATGCCCTATTTGTCGGGAAGAGAATTTGCCGTGAATCTGATTATCCATCCAGGGCGTCCTATCGTGACAGGTGTGTGGAAGTACGAGCGCACGAGAGTCGAAGGTGCGGTCAATCGGTATAAATCCGATTGGTTGATGGATCCGCGAAAGCCGCTAGCGGGAAGATTAATCGCGGTTGCGGAAAAAATTGCGGGACGCCTAGGTCTGAAGGTGGGCGCACTTCACATTGAGCTCATGCTTCTCCCTAATGGAGAAATTGTTCCTCTTGATCCAAATGGACGTTTGCCCGGTGGGGGACATGTTCCCTTGGAAACTGCGGCGACCGGACGCGATCCCCGTCAGCTTTATGTCCTTTCTTTTTGGAAGCCCTGGGAGTTGAGGCATCAGCCCCGTCTCTATGAGCGCAAGCAGTTTGCGTCCGCCCTTTTCTTGAGTACCGACGGCGGGAAAAAATTTAATGCGACCCCCCTTCTCCAAGTGGAAGAAAAAGCGCGCGCCTTAGGAGTAATGATTGAATTTTCTCCTGAGTACGCCCACGGGCAGGAAATGCAACGTACTAAGGATGCCGATACGGTAGTAGGTTGGTACAAAGTCTATGGCTCTGATAAAGGCACGGTCCAACAGCTGACAGAGCTCATTCAGAAACTCGACGACACGGGCGCCTTTGAGCTGCCTTAAAATTTAGTCGAGGAATGGCGCGAGATCGCAAAAAGCCTACTGAAAAGATAGGCTCCGTTCCGCCCATCCAACGCAGCGCCCCTTGTTTTTGGGTGACCCGCGTTGCTCTATATGCGACATGATTACAAAGTGTTGGGTGGCTTACCTTTGCATGGCGGCTTGGTCTTTTTCTTGGGCGCATTCCTCCGCGGATTTTCATTGGATTGAGTCTTCCTCAGAAAAAGCGCGGGCGAAGGCCTGGGTTTCTCACTATAAGGTTGCGCTAGCGGATTTTTTGTCCTTCTGGGAGCAAAGAGGGGTTTCTTTTCCCTCCTCCAAGGTGCAGTTCTTTATTCAGCCCAACAACGATGAAACTACGGCTAAAGACTACATGGAACGACGCTTTGGAGCGACTTGGCAACAACAGATGGGTTCTCAGATAAACACCCTGTCCGGGCTTACACATCCTCAAGCCCTTCACCCCCTATTGGTGAACCTGGACGGAACTTTTTCCCCATTGCTTGTTGATGCTTTCGCACAGTTAGAGCGCTTGGAAAAATTTTCGGAAAAGGAATTGCGCGATCACGTGGCTCAAGTGCTCAAGAAGGGCAATCGGCTTTTGCGTTTGTCAGACGCCGACACGCAACCTTGGCCCAACAATAATCTTGCTTACGGATTCTATGAATACCGAGGGTCTCAAGCCGACAGCTATTTAATCCTTAATCGCTCACCGCGCCCGGATGTAGCGCAAGATGGCTTCGACTATCCGGAGGTTGTCTTTCACGAGGTGGGCCATGGGTTTCACTATGATCTATGGCAATCGCAGGGAGATTATCCAATAGACCAGGGCTTTACCGATTCCACAGTAAATGAGCTCGTCGCAGATCTATTCTCTCACGTATATCTGCAAACCGATGGCTGTCATCGGCGGAAGAAGCCGGGGTCTTCTCCGTTTGAAGCGGAGTGCTCTCGAAGGATGGATGTGAATGACTCGCTTTATCCGAACCTTTTTGAGGAACTCACGGCAAGTCTCTTCGCCCACGATGGTGCGGACAACGTGAGGGCTTTTCTTTGGTCTGTTTATCAGGAATTGGGTCGTGAGGAATTTTCGGTCAGACTGGTACAAGCAGTGCAGAAAATGGAAAATGACTTGCGAAGTCAGCAGAAACGTTTCGCCGATACAAAATGGTGGAAGGATCCCTTTTTGAATACGTATCGAGGCATAGCCTATCCCCATGAGGTGATTGCGCGTTTTACGGAAAATATTTGCACTCAACCGGTTCCCCAGAGCTGTGCTCAAAGGGAAAAGGCACTCGGGGAATTCGACCACGCCCTTTTAGCCAACTTTCTAAAGCACGCGCCCACCGTGGCAATGGAGAACGGCAAAAAATGGAATCTTTTGCATCCAGCAGATCAAAGCCTGTTGAGTGTAGAGTTTGGGCAACACGCATTTAGTGCGGGCTCTCTGGAAACCGCGCTTTGGGTGACAGACCATGGCGTACGCATACCGTTTCGCATGGAAGGTCCACGAAGTATGGATCCCACGCGCGGCTTTGTAACTTTCTCTCACAAAGGAAATGACTTCGAATTTGTATATCTTGTTTCGGGAGAATTTGAGATGCATAAACCTGGAGCGTCCCGATTTCTCGAACCGGCAAAGCCAATTCAAGAACCTCCTTGCGGTTGATTGTTTTATTCAGGCGCAACATGGCGGATGCCCGTGGGGCTCAGTGTGAATCACGACATCTGCTAAACCAGGAAATTGATCCTTCAAGCGCGTCTCTACTTGGTGTGTGATCGAGTGCGCTTCATCGAGCGTCATTTTTCCCGAGAGATGAATATTGAGATCCAAAAAGTGATGTCCCTGTTGCCCCCGGCTTCTGACCGCATGGCAATCCAAAACGCCCTTCACCGAAGAGGCGACCGCTTCAACCGCTTTCGGATCGAGCACCCGGTGATCCACCAAAGGGTTTATGGTCTTACGAATAAGTACGTAGGCTAGGTAGCCCAAGTAGAGTGAAATGCCCACCGCTACGATTCCGTCGACGATGCCCAAGTGATAGCGCACCGAAATCAAACTGATGAGCACTCCGAAACCAATCAGAAAATCGCTACGGTTATGGAATGAATCTGCCAATAAAAAGGGGCTCGAAAGCTCCACAGCCTTTCTGCCTTCGTAGTAGGAAACAGCCAGGTTGATGCTCATGGTCGCAAAAACGATGATAAGCCCAACCGGTGAGTACGTGGGGAAGACATCCTGGTTCAAAATACGTTGGACCGCGAAAGTGGCCATTTCGTAGCCCGCTAACATAAGGAGGAAAGCCAACATCATCGAGGCTATCGTCTCGAACTTCTCGTGCCCATAAGGGTGCTCCGCGTCAGGCGGCTTACTAGCTGAGATTACAGAGATTATGCCCACAATCGTAGCGGTGGAATCGAAAAGAGAATGCACGCCGTCTGCGACGAAAGCCAGGATGCCCGTTTTTGCCCCGAAGTAGATTTTGGCGGCTGCGCCTACGGAACTAGCTACCAGACAGACGCAGAGCACTCGCACGATAGAGCGGCTTCTATGCGGCATGATGTCGTCAGCTTAGTTGCGTGGGCAGGCTTTTTCTACTAAAAAAACCATAAGATGCAGAGTTCTGTGCCCATAGGAAAGGCCGCGAAAAAAGCGCCACCAAAACCGAGTTGGCTGAAGATCCGTCCGCCGGTGGGGAAGGAATATACGCAGCTCAAACTTCTCATGCGGGAATTAAAACTTTCCACCGTTTGCGAAGAAGCGCATTGCCCGAACATGGGGGAGTGTTGGGGTAAAGGCACTGCGACGATCATGCTCATGGGTGATACGTGTACGCGCGGTTGCCATTTCTGCAATGTGAAAACGGGAAACCCCAAAGGCTGGCTCGATCTGGAAGAACCCCAAAAAGTGGCGGGTGCGATCGCGAAGCTGGGTTTAACCTACGTGGTTTTAACTTCCGTTGACCGAGATGATCTACCCGATGGAGGCGCCGATCATTTTGCGCGCACCATTGAAGAGCTCCGCGTGCGCTGTCCGGAAACTTTTGTGGAAGTGTTGATTCCCGATTTTAAGGGGGACCTAAACTCCCTTACCCGTTTGGTGGCCGCGCAACCCGATGTCATTGCCCACAATATGGAAACCGTCGAACGGCTCACCCGTCGGGTGCGGGATGGTAGAGCCACCTACGCGCAGTCTTTGTTTGTCTTAGAAAAAGCCAAAGAGATGGATCCTTCGCGCTACACCAAGAGTTCTTTGATGCTAGGACTGGGTGAGACGGAAAACGAGATTATTGTCACACTCGAAGATTTAAGAAAAGTCGGCGTGGATGTGGTCACCTTCGGTCAGTATCTTCAGCCCTCCACACGGCATTTGCCCGTCGAGGAATTTGTAAAACCAGAGATTTTCTTGCAGTACAAATCTATCGCCGAGACGATGGGTTTTCTTTACGTGGCTTCTGGCCCTTTGGTGAGAAGCTCGTACAAGGCTGGAGAAATGTTCATGGAAGGGTACTTACGTTCGCGCAAGCAGGCAGCTCTGTCAGTGATCGAGCCAGAAATAAAGGCAGAGACATGCAACTAAACGTTCAGGGAAAAGAGAATCAACCAATGACTAAGACAAACCGGGGCGTGTTGCGCGAAGATTGTTTTCGCGTTCTTTCGGAGGACAATATAGCTGATCCGAAAGTGGAACCGCGCTTAAGCGAGACCCAGCTTCTTAAAATGTACGAGAATATGGTGCAGTCGCGCGTACTCGACGATAGAGGCATGATGCTGCAACGCCAAGGACGCATTGGATTTTATGTGCCGGCCTTTGGACAGGAAGCCATTACCACCGGCACGGCCGCGGCGCTCAAACCATCGGATTGGGTTTTTCCTAGCTACCGAGAACCCGGCTTGTTTCTTTATCGGGGTGTGAACGTTCTGGAAATGATTTGTAACCTCATCGGCAATCGCGGTGACATCTGCCAGGGCCGACAGATGCCCAACCATTATAGCTTTGCCAAACAGCGCCTTTTCTCTATTTCGAGCCCTATTTCCACTCAAGTCATTCAAGCCGTGGGCGCATCGATGGCCACACAGATCAAAGGCGAAACGGATGTGGCAGCCACCTACTTTGGAGATGGAGGGACTTCGGAAAACGATTTTCACACAGGCCTAACCTTTGCGGGCGCTTACAAAACGCCGACCGTATTTGTCTGCACGAACAACCAGTACGCCATTAGCGTTCCGGTTCATAAGCAGACTGGGGCGAAGCGCATTGCCGACAAAGCGATTGGTTACGGCATGCCCGGAGTGGCTGTCGACGGAAACGACGTGCTAGCAGTTTATGTAACCATGGAAGAAGCGGTCAAGCGCGCGCGAGCGGGGGAAGGTCCGACGCTCATAGAGTGTTTAACGTTGCGAATGGGACCGCATTCATCGTCGGACGATCCGACACGCTACCGCGATCCCGAGCAATACGAGGCTTGGAAAAAGCGCGATCCTATTTTGCGTTTCAAACAATATTTGGTGGGTAAGGGGTACTGGTCGGAAGAACAAGAAGAGGAGCTTCAAGCCGAGGCCAAAGACCGTGTGCTTGAGGCAGTGGAACAAGCAGAAACCATGGAACCACCCGCTATTGAATCTCTCTTTGAGGACGTGTACGCCGAAAAAACGCCTCAGCTTCGGCGCCAAGAAAAGGCGCTGCAGGAAGAAAGAGACCTGCGCGGTAAGTTCGAAAACACCAGTGAGGCTTTTCCTCTCTAAGGCGTCCTCTAAAAGGAAATACAATGGCAAACCTGACACTTGTTCAAGCAGTTCGCGACGCTCTCTATACCGAGATGAAAAATGATTCTCGAGTTGTGCTTTTGGGAGAAGACGTGGGTCTGAATGGGGGCGTGTTTCGCGCCACCGAAGGCCTGCAAAAGGAATTTGGTGAAAAGCGTGTTTTAGACACGCCACTTGCGGAAAGCGGCATCATTGGTGCCGCTGTTGGCATGGCCGTCAACGGCCTACGTCCCGTTCCCGAGATTCAGTTTCTCGATTTTATTTATCCCGCTTTCGATCAGATTGTGAGCGAAGTGGCGAAAATCCGCTACCGTTCGGGCGGGGGTTTTACCTGCCCGATGGTCATACGTTCTCCTTCTGGTGGTGGTATCCGTGGGGGGCATTATCATTCTCAGAGTTCGGAAGCGTATTTTGCCCACACGCCTGGGTTGAAGGTGGTCATTCCATCAAACCCTTACGACGCGAAGGGATTATTGATCAGTTCCATGCGCTGTGATGATCCGGTGCTTTTTTTGGAACCCAAAAAGATTTACCGCTCGGTAAAAGGCGAAGTCCCCGAAGACTCCTATACGGTTGAACTCGGCAAGGCGCAGGTCGTGCGCGAAGGGAAAGATGTTACGGTGATTTGCTGGGGGGCCTTGGTTTGGGAGTGTCTTAAGGCGGCGGAACTTTGTGCTCCTCGGGGTGCAGAGTGTGAAGTCATTGATCTTCGCACACTGGTGCCGCTCGATGAGGAAACCATTTTGGAATCGGTTCGAAAAACAGGACGCGTGGTGGTCGTACAAGAAGCCCCTCGGACCTGCGGGTTTGGAGCGGAAGTTTCTGCCCTGATTGCCGAAGAAGCGGTTCTCTCGTTAGAAGCGCCCATTGTGCGGGTGGCGGGGCTGGATACACCCTTCCCCTACACGCTGGAACATGTTTATATGCCTGATGCTGAGCGCGTGGCGTTGGCCGTTGGTAAAGTGATGAATTTCTGATCTTTTTGATCAAGTAGAGGCTCGCAAATGGACTTTAAATTACCGGATATTGGGGAGGGCGTCGCGGAAGGGGAAATCACGAAATGGCTCGTGAAGGCCGGCGATTCGGTCGACGCGGATCAACCTATCGTTGAGATCATGACCGATAAAGCGACGGTCGAGATTCCCAGCCCCATGGCCGGAAAAATTGCCGCAGTAATGGCCAAAGAAGGCGAGACGGTACCCGTGGGCACCGTTATCGTGCGTATCGAAGGGGCAAACGGAGCCGAAAAAGGCGCCAAGAAAGAAGCCGCTCCGTCTCACAAAGAGGCACTTAAAGAAGAGAAGAAAGAAGCCAAACCCGCACCCAAACAGACCAAAGCCGTAGAAGAAGATGAAGCTGAGGAAGTTGAAACCGCACCAGAGCAAGAAGAAAAACAGACCGGGCAATCGGTTGTTCCGTTCAAAGTTTTAGCGACCCCCGCGACGCGCAAACTCGCGCGCGATCTTAAAATCGATTTGGGTGGGATCAAAGGTACGGGACCGCACGGACGGGTCACAAAAATGGATGTGCAGATGGCCTACGAAGGTCAACAAGCTGCCACACCTCGCGGGTCCCATCCGGTGCCAAGTGGTCGCGATGTTTCTCGCACCGTTTTGTCGCCAACGCAGTATGTAGGCGCGGGTGCCATTGAGAAGGTTCCTTTCAAAGGGATTCGCAAGAAGATCGCCCAAGCCATGTCGCTTTCGAAACACACGGCTGCCCACTTCACCTATGTTGAAGAAGTCGACATGAGTGAAATCGTAAAGATGCGTGCTTCAGCGAAAGAGGAAGCGGCGTCTCGCGATGTGAAACTCACTTTCTTGCCATTTGTTATCAAGGCCCTTATTCCCGCTTTGAAAGAATTTCCTTATCTCAATTCCACATTAGATGAAGCAAATGAAGTGATTTTGCTTAAGGGTTTTTACAACATTGGTATTGCAACCGATACGCCCAACGGTCTGATGGTGCCAGTGATCAAGGATGTGGATCGTAAAAATATTTGGGAGTTAGCGAGTGAAATTCACACGATTTCCGAAAGGGCACGTACAGGCAAATCTACTCTTGAAGATCTAAAAGGCGGTAGTTTTACTATTACCAACGCGGGTTCGATTGGCGGCGTGTTTGCCACACCAGTGATCAACTACCCTGAAGTTGCCATTCTTGGAGTCAACGCCATTCGCAAACGTCCTGTGGTGAAAAACGATCAAATCGCGATTGCCGATATGATGTTCCTTTCCCTTTCGGTGGATCATCGTGTGGTGGACGGCGCGGATGCCGCACGCTTTATGAATCGCCTAGTATATTTCTTGGGCGATCCCAAACGATTTGTCTTCGCTTAGAGGAAGCTACGCATGAAGTACGATGCTGTTGTAATAGGAGCCGGCCCTGGCGGCTATGTTTGTGCTATTCGTTTGGGCCAATTGGGTCTTAAGACCGCCGTTGTAGAAAAAGAGAATGTGGGCGGAGTTTGCCTTAACGTCGGATGCATTCCCTCTAAGGCGTTGATTCACGCCGCCTCGCTTTATCACAAAATTCAACATGAAGCGGCCCTGATGGGAATTTCTTCCTCCAAACCCACTTGCGACTTTAACCAGATGCAAGCTTGGAAAAGGGGCGTTGTAAAAAAGCTGACCGGAGGGGTGGGACAGCTTCTAAAGGCGAACAACGTAGAAGTCATAAAAGGACGTGCGGAGTTTGTTGATTCCAAGACGGTTCGCGTACACACCGATTCAGGGAAACAAGATTTATCGTCGGCTAATTACGTGATTGCCACGGGTTCGCAGAACCTGGCGCTTCCCAATTTGCCTCTCAATGGGAAGAGCGTGATTTCTTCTACTGAAGCGCTGGAACTCAGTGCGCTACCCAAGAAACTTATCGTCATCGGTGGTGGCTTTATCGGGATCGAGATCGGCATGGCCTACGCAAAGTTGGGTAGTGAAGTGGTCATTATCGAAGCGACTGGCCAACTTCTTCCTTCGGTGGATTCGGATTTAGTGGATGTGGTTTCGCGCAAAATGAAAAAAATGGGCATTCAGGTGCTCACTAACACTATGGCCAAAGGTTTTAAAGGCGATGCAAGTGCTAATGCACCCATTTTGAATCTTGAAGTGGAAACGCAAGGTAAAGGTGTCGAAACGATTCAGGCTAACACCGTACTCGTGGCGGTCGGACGCAAACCCAATTCGCAAGGGATTGGGTTGGAAGCGGCCGGCATCAAGACCGATCCGCGAGGAAATATCATTACGGATCAGCGTGGACGCACCAATGTGCCGGGCATTTATGCGATTGGCGATGTGAACGGGGCGCCTCAGCTCGCGCACCGCGCTTCGATGGATGGTCTTTTGGCGGCGGCCGATATTAAAGGCGAGAACGGTCACCGAGATTACCGTACGGTGCCTTGGGCGGTTTTTTCAGACCCCGAGATTGCGGTTTGCGGTCTTTCGGAAAAAGAAGCCAAAGAGAAAAATATAGCCGTTAAAGTGGGGCGCTTCCCGTTTGCTGCCTCAGGGCGTGCCATCAGCATGAATGACACGGATGGTTTTATCAAAGTGCTCATCAACGAAAAAGATGAAAGTCTTGTGGGCGTGCACATGGTGGGCCCCGAAGTTTCCAATCTGATTGGGGAAGCGGCGCTTGCAATGGAAATGGGAGCCTGCGCGGAAGATATCGTGCGCACGATTCATACGCATCCCACGCTGCCGGAAGCTTTTCCCGAAGCGGTAGAAAACGCGTTTTTGATGGCGATTCACACGGGGAATCGGCCGTCGCGGAGACCCTGATATGCACCTTGTGCCAACACCCGGAACGATGGAACCGCGCATTCTCGAAACACGTGACTTAGGGCTCATGGATTACGTTGCTGCCCATTCCCTCCAGAAAAAACTGGTTGAAGAAAAGAAACTAGCTCCAAACACCCCCGACTATCTTCTTTTGGTGGAACACCCCGATGTTTACACATATGGGCGAAAATCTAAGAATCCGGATCGCTCTCTTTGCTTCGTGGACATTGAACGAGGGGGAGAGGATACTTTTCACACTCCTGGGCAAATTGTGGGATATCCTATTTTGTCCTTGGATCCCGCTGAACGGGATTTGCATCATTATCTGAGAAACCTTGAAGCGGTTCTGATGGACACACTTAACGATTTCGGAGTTCCGTCCTTTCGCAGAGACAACGCCACAGGCGTTTGGGTTACAGGGGAAAAGAAGATAGCAAGCCTCGGCGTCGCCGTTTCCGGCTGGGTTACTTACCACGGGTTTGCCCTGAACGTAGATAACGACCTATCTGGTTTTACCAAGATTTCCCCTTGTGGCTTTAAGGCGTCGGTGATGACGTCGCTTAAGGAAGTCATGGGTGCTCACTGCCCCGACAAAGAGAGCATTAAATCCGGCATTCGACGCCATTTCAGCCGACGCTTGGGACGAACGGAAACCCCGCTGACAGTTTAATCATGGTTTGGTAGAGTGTTTTTATGGACAAACTGATCGTCAATCCCGCCGAAGGCAAGCCCGAGCGCAAGACTAAAGCGCCAAAGGTGATTGCCGTTATTGACCAGAAGGGTTGTACGGGGTGCCACGCCTGCATTCCTTTTTGTCCGGTCGATTGCATCGAAACCGTTCCGGGACCGGATCGGAGAGCGCCTGATTTCATGCGCGTTGTGGAAGTCGATCAAGAGCGCTGCATTGGTTGCCGTCTTTGCGCTAAATACTGCCCATGGGATACGATCCCCATGGTGCCTTCCGAAGAAGCCGAGCAAAAAGGTAAAGAATGGACGTTGCGTTCGGTTCTTTACGAAGGCGTTGGTCAGGGTTGGGAAGGCGATGCGCCTCCCGCCCCACAAGACCAAGTCGGCTAACAACTACCCATTATTCCTATTACTGTGAGAAGCCGTCGGCGACGTGGCACTCTCTTTCGTCTTTACCGATAAAACCTTTTCGACTTCTGCGACTAGCTCGTTGTCTTCGTTGAGAATGCGCACAATAAAGTGGGGTTCGGCTCTTCCCTTCTCATCCGCTTCTGCTTTAATGGCGGCAATCTGTGATACATCCAAATCAAACCGCGTGTGTACTTTGCCCCGCCCCGGTGATTTAAATTTAATGTGCGCCGCCTTATCCCACACGACGTAATTCTTTCCTAAGTTTTCAATCAGCATCAGCATATAGAAAGGGTCGGTCATCGCGTACAGCGAACCACCGAAGTGGGTACCTACGTAGTTTTGATTCCAGAAACGCAGCTTCATTTCTACTTCTATAGACCGTAAGTCGGGTGCAATCCGCTTCACGCGGACTCCCGAACCGATGTACGGAGGCCAAAAGTTCATGAAACGCAAAAGATCAGATTTTTTCATGGAAGGAAAGATACCGTTAAGGTTGGGTTTTCTGCAAATAGCGAGAATGGACCCATCCCGCCGTTTTCTGTTCGCCCTTTTTGTAACGGACAAAGCACCAGGGGCCGTCACAGTGTTGTTGCTCAAGGTTCTGTGCGTTGTAGGAAAGCTTATCAATAACTTCAAAATTTCCCGAAGGCCCTTTGCGGACGTTGAGTGTTTCCCCGGCGGGTAGACCCACCACATGAAAGAGTTTTCCCCGGTCGAGATCAAACGCACAACAACCAAAAAACGTTTTCCCCTCGCGATCGAGAGTGGCATACGAGTCGTAGATTCTTTCGCTCATTCCGTCTGAGCACCCCGAGGCTCTCACGACTTGAAGAACGATCGGATTCTTTCCTTTTAAGCGAACAGAGATGCCTGCGCCGTCGGATTGCCCATGAAAATTCTCAACTGATACTAAAGAAACAGTTTCTGTTTCACCAAACAGATCCAGACGAGGTTTATTCTCGCTGAGCGAAAACCCCCAGAAAGGCTCTGTCCCTGAGCAATGAAAGGTTGTGGCGAATAACCAACTAGAAGCGAAGAGGGAAATTAATATTGCTTTGGGCACTATGTGTCTAAGATAAAACGTTTTGAAACTCCCGATTGTTACTTGGTTTGAGAGCGCTGTGTCTTTTTAACTCGCGAAACCAAATGAGCAACTCAATTAACGCAGGAGTCCTCCTTATAATTGTAGTTGCGCGCGTGAGCTGTTTCATTTTCGAAACAGATAAAATTTTCCTACTGGGTTCGCACTAGTTCCATTGTGACTCCAGCTTATCTTAGTGATTGTGCCTATTAAAGTGCAACAACAACTGGTATTAGTCTTGCTTATGGGTAGCAGTGTGTAGCACTGCAGTTTTGTACATGGGTTAGGGGAACATGAAAAAATATTCATCGCGTTCGCGATTCGCTTTTTTATTATCACTCGTCCAGATGTTTTTGTTGTTGGGTTGCCAGAATGGCGTAGCCGACACAAACGTCTTTAAGGCGGTTGCGGGCTCGTACATCAATGCGGATGAAGACTCTCTCAGTCTTTACTACGGGATGTATGGAGAAACCGAATTCAATTTAGAGGGCGTTTCCGAAGACGCAACAGTAGAGTGGTCCGTTCCCGAAACGCCGCTTCCCCCTGGCCTTGAGTTGGAGTTCACCACGAGTAAGAGAGTGTTGCTGTTTGGTAATCCTCTTTTTGTAGGACATTGGTGTTTTGTTCTTTCGGCAAAAGTCCAAGGCAGTGACCAGACTTTCCGAAATGTTTGTTTCTTTTCGGGAGAGAACACCAATCTTGAGTACCCAAAGCTGACAACCGATCGTTTCCTTCCCCATGCAACGGTGGGCCAGTTCTACCAAACCCAAATCGATGTTGATTCGCAGAAATATTATCAGGCCGAACACTATGATGGCGCGTTACCAGACGGGATGTCTCTGACGGCCAATGACGTTGACTGGAATCTTGTTCTTAACGGACGTACAGCTGAAAAAGGCGAGTACGTTTTTGCTCTTAAACTAACGGATGATGTTGGTACGGAGTCTTACAAACAGTTTCAACTTACGGTGGATGAAGCAAGCACCGGTGGCGGCGGAACGGTTTCTTGTCCCCCTGGATATTATTTTGATCCCGCTCTCGGATACTGTGTTGCGGAAAACGGTCAGAATTGTCCGGAAGGTTCTTATTGGGATCCGAGTGTTCAGGCCTGCGTCGGCTACCCGCGGCCCCCACCTACGGTGGAATGTCCTGCAGGTTACTACTTTGATCCCTACCTGAGCAGTTGCGTACTAAAAAGCGTGCCTCGTTGCCCGCTTAATTATACTTGGGACAACTACTATCAGCGTTGCGTGCGTTTGCCGTACACCTGTCCGGTCAATTATCAGTACGACTGGAATTTAAAAGAATGCGTGTATGTTTATCCTACGCGTTGTCCAGCCGGGACCTATTGGGATCATCGGCTAAACCGTTGCGTAGCAAATCATAAGTCGTGTCCTCCACTTTATTATTGGAATCCCTCAACCCAAAGTTGTGAGAAGGCGCAAAAGAATTGTCCTCCCGGATATTATTGGGATCCGCATTCGGGAAGTTGCCGCCCGCGACCGCAGAAGTGTCCTCCCGGATATCAGTGGGATGGAGTGCACTGTATTGCAAAGCCGCGTCCTCGACCTTGTCCGCCGGGAACCCACTGGTCGCCGGGAGCGAATGCTTGTGTAGGTAACGTTCAGCCGATGCCTCATCCGATGCCTGGTCCTGGACCGATGCCTGGTCCAATGCCCATGCCGGGACCTGGACCGATGCCGGGACCTGGGCCGATGCCCGGACCTGGGCCGATGCCCGGACCTGGACCAATGCCTGGTCCGATGCCTATGCCCGGACCTGGACCGATGCCCGGACCTGGGCCGATGCCCGGACCTGGACCGATGCCCGGACCTGGACCAATGCCCGGACCTGGACCAATGCCTGGTCCTGGACCAATGCCTGGTCCTATGCCCATGGGAATGGGGATGCCATTCGGAGACTCAACGATTTAGCTTGAGTCCTGGAAAGGAGATGAGTAACCGAGAGGAAGGGGAGGATCTGTGTGGGTTGTAATTTGTTCTCTATTCTTTCTGTCGGGTGTTACTAGTCTCGTCTACGAAACAATTTGGATCCGTGTGATCTCTCTGGGAGTGGGTTCCACTTCCGCCGCGATGAGTATCGTATTGGGTCTATTTTTTCTCGGCCTTTCACTCGGCAGTTGGTTGTCTTCGCGCTGGATCACCAAGTACTCCCGTCCGCTACTTATCTACGCGGTTCTCGAAGGACTAATTGGACTAGTAGGTGTTGGTCTCATTTACGGGTTAATTCATTTCCACTCGCTCCTCGCACTTTTTCCTTTGGAGAGTTCCCTCTCGTTCGGCGCTACACTGGTGAAATTCTTTCTCGTGGGCCTTTTGATTTTTGTTCCCACTGTGGCAATGGGAGCGACTTTGCCACTGATTGTAAAATTGTTTCATACCTTTCCCGGCGGTGAATCTCGCTCGGTGAGTCTTTTATACGCGATCAACACCTTAGGCGGCGTGGCTGGCGCCGTACTCGCCGCTTTCGTGCTCATCCCGCAATGGGGAATCCTACTAACAAACCAAGCTTGTGCGCTTGCTAACTTCGTGTTGTGCGGAGCCGGGATTTGGCTTGATCGAAAATTAAAAACGCGTTCTGAAGTTACGGAGGAGGAATCTTCTGCAACGCATCCTCTTTCACGAGCGGAATGGGAACTCGTTATTTTGAGCGGTATTTGTGGGTTTGCCTCACTCGCTTCTCAGGTTGTTTGGAACAAATATCTTGGAATTTATTTAGGAAACAACATTTACGGGTTGGGGATTGTTTTAGGGATCTATTTGTTAGGGATCGCCTTGGGCTCTCTCATTTTATTTACGCTGTTGCCTAAAATGAAACAGCCCAAGATCGTGTTTTGGTGGTGTCTGTTTCTTCTTCCGTTAAGCATTGCGCTTACGAGCTACGCGTTTAACTGGGTTCCCGTTCTCTCGAGTACCATCGGTTTTTATACTGCGGGCAAAGTGGAGTTGCTGGCGATCAAAAGTACACTCTCGGCCTTCTTACTCATGCCTTCCACGCTTCTTCTCGGTTTTCTTTTCCCGCTCACCGTTGATCTGATTTCAACAAACAACCGAACCAGTCACCGCGCGGTGGGCGTTGCTTACGCCGTCAACACGGTAGGAGCTATTCTCGGTTCTTGTCTCGCAGGACTGGTCTTTATTCCTGTCCTGGGGTCGTCGCATACGATTCGCATTGCGGCCGGTGTTCTCCTTCTGGGTGGGGCCTACGTTGTGTGCCGCGATCCGCAAATGCCGCGCAAGCGCTTTGCCGCGCTCTCCGTAGTGTCTCTGGCGATCATCGGTTTCTTTGGAAGTTTGGATTTTAGAAACATCATTAAATCGGCCTACATTCAGAAAGTCGATCCGAATGTTTCTTTGGCGGATCACCTTGCGCCCTACTCCGAAGCCCATGAGGATTTTAAGTGGATTCGTGAGGGAGAGACGAGCGTCATCACCTTAAGCCAGGATCCTTCAGATGGTGAGCACTACAAAGACTTTTTGCGCTTAAAAACCAATGGCCTTAACGAATCTGTTTATGTCCTAAAGCGGTTGGAAGAGTTGCCTCGCTACGAAGCTTTGTTGGGGCTTCTTCCGTATTTATTCTCTAATTCGCCTAAATCTGCTTTTGTTGTCGGCTATGGTGGTGGTTACACGGTCGATCTCCTGACTTCTTTCCCCATCGAAAAAGTAAATGTGGTGGAGCTGGAAGAAGCGATTATGGAAGCCCAGGATAAAGTCTACCTGGGAAAGAATCCAATCTTGAGGAGAAAGAATTTAGATCTCACGATTGAAGATGCACGATTTGTCCTCGCGTCTAAACAAAAGGCTCCGCTCGACATCATTGTTTCCCAGCCATCGCATTCCTGGCTAGCAGGTGCCGCGAATCTTTTCACGAAAGAGTTTTTTGAAATTGTAAAAGCAAACCTTTCCCCGCAAGGCGTGTTTTCGCAGTGGTTGAATCTTTACAACATGGATGTCGATACTCTGAAGAGTTTGCTTGCTACGTTCTTTCATGTCTTTCCACACGGAGCGGTGTTCAGCGGGCAAGGAGATCAGGAAATGATTCTGATCGGTTCTATGAGTCCGCTGCAGTTCAACACGAGCGAAGCCCAGCGCATCGCTTCGTCACCCAGATATCAGCGCCGATTAGCTGCCGTCCCCTTCAATGGAGCATCTGACATCATTGCTCATTTTGCTCTGGGCCGAGAGCAGATTAGGGAAGTCGCTGCGAACTCTGTTTTAAACACGGATATTAATGCCTACGCGGAAACACGTCAGAGCAAAAGCTTCTATAGAGGACTCAAAGCAGACGAGACGCCGCGGGCTTTTTTGGCGACCAACTATAAGCCGGGATTTACTGGCTTTCTCGATACGACACAGGATTGGGCCTACAACGTTTTACTTTCTCTTCAGCAAACAGCGCAGTTTGATAAGTTTTATCCCTCTCTTTGGGAATTTGAGCGCAAGTTTGCGGGAGTTAAATCACGTCACGCTCAGCTGGGGTATTTGTGCCAAAAATCTCAACGCTATGATAGCGCGCACTACTACTTATCTTCCGCATTCGCGCAAGCGCCAACCACGAACAATTTTGTCATGCTTCTAGGAAGTTTGGTTGAATTAGAGCGTTTTAAGGAAGTCGTTGCATTGGGGAAGCGCTATCCACAAAAGCGCGATTCCATCGCGGAATGTTACCAGCTTCGGAGCCTGTTGGCGTTGGGACGTACCGGCGAGGCCAATCCGATCATGGCCAAGATGGTGGAGGACATTCCGGGCTACACCGCAGCTTGTGGAGACTTTTTTAATTTAGTGGCAGGTGACTATTATTTTCAGACCAAACAGTATCCGATTTCGATTTCTTTCTACGAAGCCTTCCACCAAAGATATGCTCAACACGTTCCTAGTCTGCAAAAATTATCGGTGGCCTACCTGAACACCAAGCAATGGGAGAAAGCTTCGGCGCTTTCAGAAGCGTTGCGGGCGACGGTGCTGGAGAAAAAAGAACAGCTAAACGCTTTGGCGGCATTTTATCGAACCTACAATCTTGAAGGCGACGCTCAAGCGCTCCAAACTCGGGCCTCGGAGCTGGACGTAGCTGAGTAGTCAGCAGCCTGCCCCAAGGTGTCTAACTAGCGAGAGTGTCGAGGAGTTCAACGAGTTGATAGGACTTCGATATTCTTAAAGAATTTCCGCTCACTTCCCAATAGTAGTCCATTTGTTTGCTCTCGTATTCGTGTCTTAGTGCCTGAATTTCCTGGTCTTTATCTTGCACTCTTAAGGAGTGCAGCTCACCTTGTTTTGCCCTCCTTATTAATAGCTGCCCCAATAAGACATGAAATCTCTTCGAAACAGTTGGCCGGTTTTTGTATTTTTGATCGTGCTGGTGCTCAGCGTGGTGAGCTGCGCGCCCAATCGGCGCGCCACTGTTCTTTGCACGGGCTCCGCTTGTGCCTCTGAGGAACCCTCCGACGAAGATCCGATTGATGAAGGAAACCCTCCTCCTCTCGAGTGTTCCTTAGCCGTAAGAAACAACGGCGGTGGCGGCATTACGACGGGAGATACTTTGGAAGCCGTTCTGACCGTTACCTCGGGAACGGCGCTTTCAGCGAGCAGCGGTTTGCAACCACGCGCGCTTAACGATGGCCAGGCTGTATGGAATTTTCCGGCAAGTTCAGCCGGTACTTTCGTACTTGAGGCATCGGTCAGTAACAGCGGCGAAGACGCTCAATGTAGTACCGAGTACACGGTAAATTTACCTCCTGCGCCGACTTGTGTTTCCTTAACGGTAGCGGCTCTCTCCGGTGGAGCGCTGATAGTTGATCAACCCGCGAGAGCCACTGTGGTAGCAGGTGGTTTGGCAAATAGCGCCTCGATTGATTCGCACCCGGTTACTTTAGTGGGTAACATTGGGGCGAGAAATTTTACGCCTCTCGCAGCGGGTACGTTTACCATAACGGCCTCTGTCTCGGGGCCCGGAACAGTGGGCCCTCCTGCAACTTGTTCTAGGACTTTTACCGTCGAAACCCCATACGTTGCTCCTCAACCTCCGGTGATTTCTCTTACACTTAATGGAAATGCTTCGAATATTAATCGTCCGACGTCGGGCAATGTAGCTGTTGCTTGGCTATCCGATAGCGGCACGTGCAGTCTGACAGGAGGATCGGCTCCTGCGAGCGGACTTTCCGGAAGCTTCAACGTGCCAGTGTCTGACATTCTGCAACAGCGCACTTTCTCTCTGTCTTGTACCAATGGCGTGGGCACGACCACCCAGACACGACGAGTGCTTGTTCCCTACAAGCAGGTGTATTTTGCCTATACCGCGCAGGGAGATTTCGACCGCGAACTCGATCAAATGGTTGCAGGGGTTCACGCTTTGAGCGGGTATAACTTTAAAACCCAACCCTTTCGTGTCCTGGTGGATGAACGGTTACTCTCCCGCGTAAACTATGGCGGAGTAGTTAACTATCCGGCGTCCGCAGTTCAAATAAATAGTAACTCAGGCCAGTTTGCGGAAATTGTAGGTATCACACGCAACTTCGCGGAGCGGGATGCAGCAGCCAATGCGGCTAATTCTCGCTGTACCATTATTTCTGATACCGTTTTTGCTGCAAACCGATTCGACCTTAATGATTTGGCCTCGGGTTCCTATTTGAATCTCAGCGCCGAGCCTGCTCCTGCCTATGTTTTTAAGGATGAAGTAAGAGATCGGTGGGCCGTAAGTAATGCAGGCTGCTACCCTTCTATTCATTCGAGTCGGACGGAGCGGTTGGGAAGTCCAGTGTTGGCCCCCACTTTCTCCGCCTACCCCTGGGTTTCTGATGGGTACAGCAATACTTATGGCAACGGTGCGTACATCTATGTCGATGCAGCAGGGAAGTTGCGTTTTCGTTACAAAAGTCAGACGGGCGATTCTCGCGTCGTCTTTCTTGTGGGAATTATCGCACCCAATTAAATCTATCTGGCAGCAAGCGTGTCGAATCGTGGTCCAGAGAAACCTTGAGCTACCATTTGCATACCTGCCCATTCGAGAAGGCGCGTGGTATCCGTGAAAAAGAACTTTTTAAATGGCGGTTCACCGGGTCCATGAGAGACAAAGCCTGCGATGCGCCCATCGCTACGATAAATGGGGCCACCCGAATCACCTGGCTGGACCTTTCCAGAACTTTGGATTTCAAAACCCATGTAACCAGCTTCATCGCTGGTTGCGAAGCCGGAAATCAAGCGGCCGCCCTCTTGCGCCATTGAAATCTGTCGTCCACTGGGGTCTTGAAAGATCATATCAGGGGTTGCCCAAAACTGACTCTTTCGTGCGTACAAAGCTTCTCCTGGTTGTACCGGTTCCGTGGCGAGAGTTCCGATTTTACTATCCGGAATTGCATCGCAGGAACCCACAGCGCTTACGAAGGCAACATCGGGTCCGCCGTTTGCTCCCTGATCGCTATCTTGAATAGATTCCGTAACGAGATCAAATCCATTTACAAAAAGGCGAGGTGCGTAGCCTGTTCCAAAACTTGGATTGCGCTTAAGTGCTCCGCCATCCTGAAAGCCATGCCGTACAGACAAAATGGCGTAGCGGCATTGATTCCCTACGGATACCTTTGCAATGGCTGCTCCATTGATACTCATGTTTTCACCGGTTGAGCTTTTGTAGTGCATGAGAATGTCATTGGCGAATTGCCCTTGTGAAATTGGACCCAAAGACCTTCTACGTTGTTCATCCAAATTGGCGATTTGCGCGGGGGGAGTTTGCGAGGGCAAAGGTTGCGCCTGCGGAATGTCTTTTAAAGGTGGTTGCGATTGCTGAACTCGAGGGGCTGCATCTTGATCTTGTGAGGGAGCAAAACTTTCAGGGGTCGGAACGCTTGAGCGTGCGAGACCGGGCGATCCCCCTTGTGGAACAGAATGTGATGCGTCTGGTTGCTGTGGGCTTTGCCCGCGATCAAAACGGATCGGCATTTGGGGCGGATGCGTGAAGCGTCCGCACTTGGGACAACGAGAAAGCGGCCGACCGCAGCGTTTACAGGTAAACTGGCTTGGTCGAGACACTTGTGCGGAGAAACCACCTTGAAACGCAGGTGGGCCTGCCCATCCTTCAGTTTGAATTAGTAAAAGTGCGAATAAAGTAAGAAATTGCCCCATGGGTCCCCCCGAACCTAATGCTGTTATTTGCAACGTAAGTGCCACACTTGAGGAAACTACTTTTATCAGGGCTTATCGGCAGATAGCTGGTGTTAAACGAAAATTCGATTCTTGTAGAATACGTTGCTTATGCGCACAGTTCGCAAGAAACCTGGCGTATTCTTTCAGTCGTCGCGTCCCGGAGGCAGTTAAGGGGTATCGATTAACTGGACGCGAACAAACTGCCGCTCACGGTCGCGCAAGATTTCCAGCTCCACTACTTCTTCGATATCAGCAAGTTTAACTAAGCTGATGAGGTGAGTGTCGCTATCGATTCGACGTCCGTTGAAGGCTAAGATGACATCGTTTTTTTGAAGGCCGGCTTCATCAGCAGGAGTGTCTTTGAGAACCTTCTTAACGAGAGTGCCCGTAGGGCCCGGAGGAACGCCAAGTTTTGCCGCGGCTTTGCGATCAAACTTATTTTCGAGTGTCGCACCCAAATAGCCGTGTGTAGCTTCGCCATCTTCCACGAGCTCTTTTGCGATGCGAACCACAATATTCGAAGGAATAGAGAATCCGACACCGGTTCCGCCGCTCGCCGTAGAAGCGGTAGCGGTATTAATGGCTACAAATTCACCATTGAGGTTAAACATGGGACCACCGCTATTTCCTGGGTTTAATACGGCGTCTGTTTGCAGGAAGTCTTGCCACTTTAACTCCACGTCACCAAAATCCATGTCATGGCGTCCGATAGCACTGATTATCCCGTGCGCAACACTCTGGCTAAGTCCATATGGTGCGCCGACTACAATGATCATTTCCCCGAGTTCCAATAGGTCGCTATCCCCAATCTTCGCGGGAGTAATATCGGATTCATCTTCATTAAACGACAGCACAGCCACGTCGGTCTCGCCGTCGCTCCAAATCTTTTCGGGTGTCAGTACACGGCCGTCATTCAAATAAATTTCAACAAGCTCTTTTTTTGAATAACGAAGGATGTGCCGGTTGGTGAGAATATAAAAGCGGTTGTCGAACTCGACAATCACACCAGCACCCTCACCTTTGCTGTTTGCCAATTTTTTGTATTTTGCTAGCGGAGTCGACTTAATGTGCACGACACTCGGTACAAACTGTTTGATCAACTGGGAAATGACATTCAGCTGCGCTCGTAGATTATCGGCATCTTGTTTTAGCTTCGTTTCCGGATCACCTTCGGCGATTTCGGGTGTTGCGGCCTCAGTCGGTGGTGTAGGGACTTCAGGAACCACCTCTAGAGGAGAGGCTGATTGAGGGGGCGTGTTCTCCGTGGAAGCCGTAGCTGTGCTTTGCTCGGCGGGGGCCAAAAGCTCAGGCCCCGTTATTTCTTCCGCGAGCGCAACAAAGCTCAGCATAAAGAGAGAAAGAGCTAGGACGTGGAACCGGACAAAAAGGGATTTTGGCTTCATAAGTGGGGCAATTTATACAGGAAAGGGGGGTATTGCCGCAATGCGCAAGAAACGGCACCGTAATAGCCTGTATTATTTTAACTAGTTAGGTCGTTTGAAAAAAATTTCCCGCTCAGCTGAGTTTGAGACTTTGGAAGACTTCTCTGGCCTTGGTCAGTAGCGCTTCTTGGGCGGATCCTTGCGAACCGCTGGCGTAACAGCCCACCACACAGGGGAATTCTTTGAAGCGCTCGTAACCTTCTCCAAGAGAACCCGATATAAGGATGACTTTTTTCCCAGCCCGCCCCGCGCTTTGGATCACCTCAAAGGGAGATTTTCCGGCAAGAGTTTGATAATCGGTACGCCCCTCCCCGGTGACCACATAATCATGTTTTGCCACGAGGTCGTCATAACCTAACCAATTGAAAAGATACTTTGCGCCGGAAACAAGTTCGGTTTGGAAGTAGCCAAAAAACGCCGCAGAAATCCCGCCCGCCGATCCCGTGCGCGGTGTGTTTGCGATATCCTTCCCAGTGAGTGCCTCTGTTAGTGTCGCAAAGTTTTCCATGCCTTTCGCAATGATTTCGACTTCAGCGGGAGAGGCTCCTTTTTGAGGAGCGAAAGTGGGAGCGCTGCCCTGTGGTCCGCACAAGGAGTTGGTAACGTCGGACAAAACAACAAAGCGCCAATGACTTAAAGGCGATTTCTGGGCAGGAACAATCTTTCTGATGTGCTGTAGGTTTTCAGCGTTTCCCGCGAGTTCCTTATTATTTTCATCTAAAAACCTAAAACCCAAAGCCTCAAGAAGTCCCATGCCGGCGTCGGACACAGCCGAATCCCCTAAACCAATGTAACAAGTCTTCACGTTTGGCCAGCGCGCAGACGCTTCTCTGAGCTGGATTCCCAAGCCTGACGTCGAGGCACGCATGATGTTGCGTTTTCCTGGGGGAGCTAGGTGGTGGCCACACGACTCGGAACTTTCAATATAGAGTGCGTCAGGTGAGTTAGCGTTAGGCAAACACAAAAGCTCCGCATCAACGGGTAAGCCCCACGGGGTTACCGTCTCAATGGCAACGCCCTCGCCTGCTTGAACGGAACGAACGGCCTCCATGGTGCCCCGTCCACCGTCCCCCAAGGGAACGCACTGAAAGCGCAGCCCAACACTTTCTGCGGCCTGTGCCACAATTTCGCAGGCTTCTTTGTTTTTCAGCGTTCCTTTAAATTGATTAAGAGAAATCAGGATAGAGGGTTGAAGCGGCACTATACATCTCCATCGTTACCAATCGCCTCTACAGGGCAAGCCTCTTTGGCTTCCAAGCACTCGAACTCTTCTTCCTGCGTTGTGGGCTGTTTGTAAACGACATCGTGCGTTTGGTTGTCTGAAATCGTGAAGTTTTTGGGGGCAATTTCCGAGCAAACGCAGCACAAGATGCATTTCTCATCCGTGTACCATTTACCGGGCACATTATCCCCGTAGCGTATGGTCTTATCTCCCATAGTGAAGCTTATATCCCATTTTTCGAAAAAGTTCTAAAAGGTGCCTAGCACCTTGCGGAACGTTAGGCTGGTTGAAGCACAGACCTAGTTGACTTGCTAGCCTTCAAAAGAGGTTTTCTGGTCGGGGCAAGGGGGTACTTGATCGAAAACTCCGGCATTCCCAGCTTGGCCTTTTTGAAGCGGCTTTTCTGTGCATTGAAGTATTTGGTTTCTTTCTCAATCAGCAGACATTTGCGCTTGTGTTTGTGGCCTGCAATGCCCGTAGTGCCTACGCCCGCAAACGGATCAAGCACCACATCACCGGGATGGCTAAATAAAAGAATGAGCCGCTCAATGAGTGCCAATGGTTTTTGGGTCGGGTGACCCGCGACGCGCTCACTGCGAGCGGTAACCGGATAAGCCCAATGGTTTCTTAGCTGCTTACCGCCGTTCATTTCCTTTCCAGCGTGATATTGGAAAGTCCAGTTGGTGGCTTTTTTGTTGGTGTGGTTTGCCGCCCAAACAATCTGCTCCGTACTTTCAGTGAGCATGCGACAGGTAATGTTTGGTTGCGCGTTCGGTTTCGTCCAAATGATGCTGTTTAGAATCTTGCGATCCAGTTGCTGCAAGATAAAACCCATCAAATAAATGTTGTGGTAGGTACCAAACAAAAGAATGTTGCCGTTCGGCTTTACGATACGCGTGACTTCTTTAATCCACGTTGCGGTAAACCCAAAAAAATCGTCATCTGAAAAACGATCCCAATTTTCCTGCATGGTTACATGACTAGAAAAAGCCCAGGCCAGGCCTTTTTTCTTACTCATGTTGTAGGGGGGATCAGCAATACAAACATCTACCGATGCAGTCGGAATCCGGGGAAGTAGAGCAAGCGAATCGCCCTTTAAGCTCAAAGATGTCTTTAGACCCATTTATCCCCGCCAAATGCAAAAACTACTGAATCTTAGGAAAGCGCAGGAAGTCGCGCGTGACGCCGAACCCTTCATACGCACGCTCAACATTTTCAAAAGCATCTTCCAATAGAGCGCGACGGTCCAAACCAACGTAAGCAGCGTCGGCGGCAAGATTGCGCGATACAGCTTCTGTTATTCGCATCACGAAGTACTGCGAGGTTTTAACAACGGAACGGCCCATTAAGGACAAGCGATCCAGAATGTCGGGCAAAATCATGTGCAAGAAATGTAAATGCCGACTTTCATCTACCAACAGCAGCCGAGACATTTCCGCACCAATCGGGTCGGTGTTGGCGGCTTTGTATTGGCGCAAGAAAGCAGAGGCAAAATTTTCCGAGAATAGAGTGGAAAAGAGCCAGTTCTCTACGCGATAAAAACCGAAGGTGGCAATTTGAGAAAAAACATGCAGCTTGCGATCGTACTCCGGCGGAGAACCCAACTTTTTTAAGTAGGCCTCTATGGTAAACACGTGGCGTGCTTCATCCGCTGCTTGCTGCGAAAGATAGAAAGCAGATTCTTCGCTCTTTAGCTTATGAATCGCTTTAGGTTGCATGTACAAGATGGTCGAAAGACCCATCTTTTCTAGCGTGTAAAAAATCTTATTAACTTGAATGAGGATGCGTCTTTTTTCATCCTCCATATCCAAGGGGATATCGAAGTTTAACTTCGTGGGGCTAAACCATTGCTGAGAAGCTGCCTGCATGTAGAGGCGGCGGATTTTCTTGTCGTTGAGTAAGGATCGCTTGCTGGGCAAGGGTTCGAGCATGGCTCGAATAGCTTCACTTTTGGCCGCCAGCTCAGAAATGATGACGGGCTTGGCTTCCGCCGGCGGATTGAACGTATCTTCCATGGTCCATTTATACTAAAGAGCGGGATTAAGGAAAAGTTGTAATAGCGTAGGAGAACCGCGAAAAACTCTTAGAATCCCTCAAAAACCCCAAAAAACGGCCGAAACTCAGAAAAAACCCTAAACCGGACGTTGCTCCTTATATATTAGAGAGCCTTCGTGTAGCCGCCATCCACCAAAACGTCGGTTCCGGTAATAAAGGAGTTGGCGTCCGAGCACAAGAAAGCCGCCACCCGCCCAATTTCATCGGGTGTGCCGAGGCGTCCCACGGCCGTTTCTTTTTCCATCGAATTGTAGAAGTCCGGGCTTTTGATTTTGAGCTCATCAAGCCGGGCGGTCGCGATGGGTCCAGGCAGCAAATTATTCACTAAAACGCCCGATCGGCCCAGTTCCTTTGCGCTCACCTTTGCCCAAGCGCTTAAGCCAGCGCGGAAAGTAGCGCTTACCGGAAGATTGGCGATCATCTCTTTGGCCGCCGTGGAGGTAATGGTCAGAATTCTTCCCCACCCTCGTTCCTGCATTCCGTGTACTAGCACGCGGCTAAGGGTAATCACACTACGCAGAAGTCTTTCGTAGCCGAGGTCCCACGCTTCTTCTTTTAAACTTAAGATAGGGCCGGCGGGAGGTCCGCCAACGTTGTTGACCAAAATATCGATTTTGTATTCGCGGGCTAGTTTGGCGGCTTCTTCTTGCAGGGTTTTTGGTTGAGACACGTCGAGTTTGTGGGTACTGACTTTCGCCCCGGGTGTGCGCGAGAAGATTTGGGCTCTCGCACTCTCCAAGTTATTCTCGTTGCGGCTCGCTATAATGACATGCGCGCCCTCTGCGGCAAGCGCCTGGGCGATTCCAAGTCCAATGCCTTGGCTTCCGCCTGTCACTAACGCGGTTCTATTCTTTAGATTGAGATCCATCTTTAATATTTCCTAGATGACGTTAAATTCCAATTTTTCATAAGCCCACGAAAACTCAAGTTGATCGCCCACATTAAGAGGAACGCTCGCGGTGGCGCCGCCCGTGAGAATCATTTGGCCCTTTTTAAGGCGCGAACCTTTTTTCGTCATAGCCTCAGCCAGGTCGGCGACCGCTTGCAACGGGTTACCCAGAACAGCCCCTGGTGTACCGGTTTCCAAAATGACGCCATTTTTTCTCACAAGGATTCCTTCCGTGGGGAGGTCCTTCCAGTAAACCTTTCGATCGACCTTCCCTAAAATAAAGCGCGCTGCCGAAGTATTGTCGGCCACCACATCGGGAAGCTGAAACTTGAAATCGATAAACCGACTATCGAGAATCTCAACCGCCAGACATAAAGCCGCGATGCTACTCGCCACTTTTTCTAAAGAAAGTTTGGCGCCGCTCAAATCATTTCCGAGTATTACCGCGATTTCAGGTTCTGCGCGTGGGTGAATGAATTCTGTTCGCTGAAGGGCTACCTTATTGGGCAGGCTCATACTCTCCAACAAAAAGCCCGAAATGGGTTCGGAGACTCCCACGTCTGCTTGTTTGGCTTTACTCGTCAGGCCCATTTTGAACCCAAAGAGTTTCTCGCCGCACCCCAGAGCTTGGTCGAGTAGGTTGTCTTGAACCGCGTAACCGTCCGCCAAGCAAAACGCGTCGTCCTGCTGGGTGAAAGGCAAAATGGGCTTTCGCTCGTTTTTTGCTTTGGTCAATTTTTCTGCGATAGCCTCTAGATTCATGAATTCACCGTTAAAGAAACTCTACCCAAATTCTTAAAATCGCAATCAAACTTTCCTGATTCTTTTAAAGGGAGCATCGTGGAAAGCGATCCCGAGAGCACTACCGAGCCGGCTTCCAGAGTTTTGCCGTGCTTACCCAGTTCATTAGCTAAGAAAGCCACCGCTTCCAGCGGATCTCCCATCACGGCTGCCCCACTTCCTGTCACCAAGACTTCCCCATTGCGAAGGAGATTCATTCCCATAAATTGAAAGTCTAAATCCTGAGGAGTGACCTTCTTGTCTCCTAAAACAAAGCGTGCGGATGAGCCGTTATCGGCAATCGTGTCTTCCCCGGCAATTTCCCATTTTTCGATGCGCGTATCTACTATCTCCATTGAAGCTCGCACATGATCGGTTGCCTCAAGCGCGCTGGCGCGTGTGACACCGGGACCTTTGAGAGCTTTTTTCATGATGAAGGCAATTTCTCCTTCAATCTTAGGCTGAATAAGGTCTCGCAAGTTGAGCTGTCCGTTTTGAATTTCCATTGTATGAAACAAATGCCCATAATCCGGTTCATGAAGATTAAGCTGGGTGCGGGCTTTAAGGGAAGTAAGTCCGATTTTGTAGCCCAACAATTTCTCCCCCTTTGCGAGTCGTCTTCGGGCGTTGATTTCCTGAATGGCGTAGGCGTCGGCTAGATTGGCCGTACACCCAGATTTCTTAAAATTCAAAATGGGTACCCGCGTCTGTTCGGCTTTCCAGAGGCGATCGGCGTACTGGATTAGGGCACTTTCGTTTAAGTTACAGGCTGTTTGATGCATACACTCTTCCATTCACTATAAAAATCTAAACTGTGATGGCCTCCTTCACGGCCTAAACCACTTTTCTTCTGTCCGCCAAAGGGGACGCGTAAGTCTCGCACAAACCAACAATTGACCCAAAGCAACCCAACGCGAAGTTGGGGGGTAAGCCGCCCGACTCTTTTCGGATCTCCGGTCCAAAGACTAGCGGATAAACCATAAGGAGTAGAGTTTACCGCGCCGATCACTTCTTGCTCGGTCTCGAAAGGATAAAGAGAAACTACCGGACCAAAAATCTCTTTCTGAGTCACGGGATGATCTTCAGGAACACCTTCCAGTACGGTCGGTTCCAGGAAATTTCCCTCCGAAAGGCCTTCGGGGCGCTTTCCGCCACAGGTGATACGCGCGGGGCTTTCCACTGTACTCAGAAAGCCCGTTACCTTCTCATAGTGTTCTCGACTAATGAGTGCACCCATTTGGGTGCCAAAATTAAGGGGATTACCCACGCGAAGCGCTTTCGCACGGAGGGCAAACTTTTCTGCAAACTCTGCGTAAATCGACTTCTCTATATAGAGACGTGGACAGGCTAGGCAGATTTCGCCTTGGTTGCGGAAAGCGGCTTGAAGAGAACCCTCGAGCGCTTTTTCCAGGTCTGCGTCAGCGAAAACGATACTGGCCCCCTTCCCGCCAAGTTCAAACGAGACGCGTGCGGGTCCGCTAGCAGCGCTTTTCATAATCGCTTGTCCCGTGCGCGTTTCGCCCGTAAAGGAGATAGCGTTCACGTCGGGATGACTGACCAAAAACTCACCGGTGGAGTTTTCCCCAAAACCTTGGACAAGATTAAATACACCGGGGGGCAAATCAACCTGCGCCAAAATAATCTCGGCGAAGTACGCCGCCGTCAGTGGCGTGCACTCAGAGGGTTTAAGGACGCAGCTGTTTCCCATGAGTAAGCAGGGAGCAAGTTTCCAGCTCTCCAGATACAGAGGTAAATTCCAAGGAGTTACAAGCGCCACCACGCCCACAGGCTCTCGGTACGCTGAATGAAGCGCGTCTTCCGTGGGAAAGCTGGGCAGCTTTTCCTGCAAAGCAAAATCGGCAAAGAAATGAAAGTTGCGCGCGGCCCGGGGAATATCACCCTCAAGACTTTCGCGAATGGGTTTTCCCGTGTCGAGCGATTCCAAGAGGGCGAGAGGGGCTTTATGTTCTAGGAGAAGATCCCCAATCCGACGAAGAACAGACGCGCGATGTTCGAGGCCGGATTGTGCCCAGCTTCCTGTCTCAAAGGCTGTCTTGGCAGCGGCTACTGCTAAGTCCACTTCCTTTTTTCCAGCAAGAAAAAGAGTGGCGAGCTCTTCCCCCGTTGCGGGATTAATCGAAGAGAAGCTTTCTTTTCCTTCTACAAAGGTATCGCCACACAAATTCTTCTTGGGTTGATTTAACCAATTTTGCAGAAAAGGGGGAACCGTAACGTCGTTCCCAGAACGCAAGCTTTCTTCTAATGAGGCGTATTCCTGTTTCATTATTCCTTGCGAACAGCGACGGCTTTTATTTCAACGCTAATTGGGCCCGGTAACGCTACCACACCCAATGTCGTGCGCACCGGCTGATGAGAGTGAAAATACTCGTTGTAGACTTCGTTCATCGCCTGAAAGTCTTTCATATCGCGTAGAAAAACATTCATTTCTACAACATGATTCATATCGCTCCCGGCATCCTCTAACACCACTTTGATATTTTCCAATGTGCGAATGGTTTCTAGTCGGATATCGTACTCAAGAATTTCGCCGTTTTCTCCTAGCGTAAGACCGGGAACTTGATTCGTCTTGGGATCCCGAGGTCCCATACCACAGACGAAGAGAAATCCGTTTACTTCCATGGCGTGGGTATAATTTCCTAGTGCTTTTGGCGCACGTGAGGATTGGTACGCTATGAGTTCATTCATACGCTTACTCCTTCTGGTTTAAACTCGACGACGGCTGCCCCTGTTCCCCAGATGGGTCCATAGGCATGTACGCGCGTGCGCACAGAACCTTCTCCCAGAACACCACGCAGCCAGTGAAAAGCGTTGAACTGCATATCAGCGCCTGCTTCCTTGGTGAAGGCTGCGGAAAGTTCGGCGGCTCCGGCGAGGTCCCCTTGCTCCCAAGACCTTAACATTTGCTGATTCCATTCTTCTTCTTTGGGGGCAACGGCGTCGAGTTGCGGATCGACTTCAAAAGGAGAAAAGCGATGGGAGAGCGCGGAACACGCGATATAGGCGACGCGTTTGTTTTCGGCGTCGCTTGTTTCTCGCATGAGGCGTCCAATGGTATATGAGGCCTCCGCGTTGGCGTAGGCCCACGAAGAGACAATGACCACTGGCAAATTGAGTTTGGTATTTAAAAAGCGCAGGGCGACCAATGAACCGGTATCAATGGGAAACGATTCAAAGGAAACGGTCTTCGTAGGCAGTCCCTTTTCTTTCACGGCTATGGCCATTTTCTCCGCAAGAACAGAATCCGTCTTAAAATCATAGGGCAGGTTTTCAAAGTCGTACCAGTTCTCATCGACATGCAACCCTTGCGGTTGAGGGTGACACTGAAAAGAAGTTCCCAACACCGATAGCCATTGCGAGCTATAGAGGCATAGAATATCCGGTTTTGATGCCGCGAGGTCCTTTGCAACTTGCTCATAGCCGGACGCCAGTCTTTCCCAAGACGGGCCCCTGCTTTTTTGTAAAAGGTGGGGAAGGCCAGGAACGAACGTGTAGTAGACGCTCACGTTTGTGCCTCCGACAAATCCCACTCCATCACGACATTGCCTGTCCCAATCACAGTGCCGTAGCCATGGACTTTAGCTTCTTGTTTGGGAAAGCCCATCGCGGAAGCCATCCACATGAGGCCTCCGGATTTAATTTCCGCAAACGTTTCTTCTACGTACTGGGGAAAAAGTTGAGAAAAGGTTTCCCATTCTCCTCGGCGAAGCATCTCGATTACGCGCATGTCCCATCGGTATTGCTTGTGACTTTGAATATGTTCTTGGCTCATGTCCTCGGGAAGCTCGGGCTCTTGGCTAAAATGCAAATGAGAAAGAGTATTGCTCGCTACGAGTACGGCACGGACCCCGCGTCGTTCAATCGCCCGCGCTGTTGCCCTTCCTAATCGGATCATTTCGTCTTGGCCCACACTATCGGCAAACGCATAGGGGGAATTATTCGCTGAGATGGGCAATACCGGAATATCCCACTTTGGATTGAGCATGTGGAGAGAAACGATTGTGCCGTAATCCACCCGAAATTTGGGGTTCGTCATGAGCTTTGAAGTGAGCCCGTCCTTGCGCGCTTCTTCCGCGCAAAGTTCCGCTAACCCCGTATCGACCTTCATTTCAAAGTCATATTGAAAAAGATGGGGGAAAATAGGATCAACCGAACGGCCTTTGAGGGTGGGAACACACGCAAAATGATGTCCGACCACCGTCATCCAGTGCGGACTATGCACCAGGATCACATCGGGTTTAAGGCGCCCGATGGAATCGCGGCAGTGCTGGTATGCCCAGCGCAGAGGTTCCCATCCGCCTTGTGACTGAACACGGTTTTGGGGCGGGTTTTCTCCGTAAACTAAATGAGGCGGGTGAGGGGCGATAAACCCCGCCACAATCCTTCCACCGTGCATTTGGGCTCCTGTTGGGAGCCGATAATCGGTCTGGAGGACGGCGCTTGTCATGACGCCCAGCATAAACCGCGAGATTCCTTTGAACCCGGGCTGCCTATCATTTCAACCAGTAGCTATAACGGAAGTACAAGAACCTATTAGCAGTGGCGGGCTACTCTACGTTTTGAACAATCGTTCGCGCGCGCCTGGCTAAGCGATTTATTTGTAGGATCTTGAGTGCGCTTGCCTGATCTTCAGCCGCCCGCTTAAAAATCTCTGCTTCTTCTTTTTGAAGCTGCTTAATGGCTAATTCGATAGCTTGATTCCTTGCGAGTGGCTCGCCTTCGTACACGTCCGACGAAATCTGCCGGGGTACTCCGTTAACTTCCACCGTGATAAAAGTTAAAGAATTTTCATCTCCCACTGGGAAGTTCTGTACGTCAATCCCTTCACCCCTTCTCAATTGGGAAAGATATTGTTGGGTAGATTTGGGGTTGGTTGGTCCATAAGGTGGCTCGAATTCCTCTATCTCTTTTTGGAGTGCTGCATAAATCTGATTGAGTTGGGCGGTGCCTTTTTGAAGCGACTCAAGCTTTTTGATTGCTTTGTTTCGGCTCAAAGTAAGGCGCTTTGCCTCCGGCTTGCGTCCTAACGGGATGAGAAACTCAATGCCCCCTTGCTCCCAATTTAGGTACGCAACTTCGATCAAATCTCGACCTGGCTGGGAAACCTTTTCCGTGTGAAACTCAACGGGGTTTTCTCCATCTCTAAGGTAGTCGAGACTAGTTTGTATCCATTTCTGAGCAGCTTCATTGGCGAGCTGGGCACTTTGAGCCTCGTGCACCAGCATAGCTTTTTTAAGTCGCAACTTTCCGGCTTCAGATGCACCCCGTTTAATATCATCAGTCAGCGTAGAAGCACTTCTTGCTAAGTCAAATGCGTAGTTGTGAACTTCTTCCAGTGTAATGATGCCTTCATAGCCTTTGAGAGCAGAGACAGGATTAGCTTCAACTGACTTTCTACTCACAACGAGCGAGAAGGGGCTTGGATTATTTTCCAGGATGCGTTTGCCAAAGTTTGCATGCCTACCCTCGTGATGAGCAAAGTTTTCTGGCTTTAGGTTCGCAATTTCATCGTTTGCCAAGAACGTTGTATGATCGCTGAAACGGTATGATGCTGTCGCTGCTAGTCTTAGCTGTTGTTCAGCGCTATAGACGACCAGTTGATCGTTCACCCTCATTTGCTTTAGGGCAAAATCATTCAATTCTGAGGCGCCAGCAAGGGGTAGAATCTGAACTCCCTTTTTTCCATCTTCGAAGGACACTGGCAAGGTGCGCACACCATTTTGGTTTAGCCAAGTTTCTGCTTTTTCATCAATTTCGGACGTTACCTGGCGGAACTCATCAATCGGAGTCTCGCGGGTAAGAGCTAGAACTCGAGGATTCATTAAACCGGTGGAATTGATGAAGTCACGTTTCGCTTCGGCGTTTGTGCCAGAACCCCCGCCAGTTTCGCCATGTCCCACAGATAGGTAATCCCGTTTTAAAGCGGAGAGCGCCTGGGCGCACGTCGTATGACAGAGCGCTGTAGATGACCACGCTACTAGTAGAATAAATGAAGCAAAGGTCCACTTTTTTCTTTTCGACATTTGGCCACCGGTCATATGGAGTTTGCCGAAGCCGGCAATACGACCATAAACCAACCATCTTAGATGAGTCCAACCGGTATACGGTAAGGAATTCTATTGTGAATAAAATACCTAGTAGGTTTCGAAGTTTTAAATTGCGAGTATGTGCTCGCTGCAGTGGGCAGCGATAAAAAGTGTGTAAAAAACCAACAAACAAACCCAACCCTCTCAAAATAAAAATTGCGCAACGATCTCACCGCGCACTGTTGGTGTGCTTAAAACACCCTGTCGAACATTCTGACAAAGTCACCTCCTGATTCCCAAGTGAATGCGGGGGGTGGTGACGAAAAACGGGCACGGAGTCGGGTTTGGAACAGTGTTTGCACACTTGAGTCGTAGCATTCGTTCAAACACCATTAGTCTTTGTATTCACCTTGTATTGGCGATCGCCGGGGGATGGTTAGGCAGTAGTTCGAAAACAATTTAGAGCTGATTCGAAAATAGTACGTAGGGAAGAGTAAAAACCTTCCTGAAGTCGAAAGCGGGGTTCCTGTGAGTAAGTTGGTAAAAGTAACACTGAGTGTAGTCTTAACAATCCTGGTGGGTTTTGCCCAACCGGTGTTTTCAGCCGAAGAAGAGCACGATGCTACCACGTCTGGTCCAGCATCAGCAGATTCTGAGAGCCGGGATAAAGTTGATCCTCTCAAAGCTTATAAAGATCTCAATGATAGACTGACCGTTCTGACAACGGAAGGTGTGAGCTTTAAGGTCGGAGCCATCACTCAGCCTCCTGCCGAAGTAAAGAAACTCGCTAACTGGATGAAAGGTGTCCAGGAATACCGTGAAAAAGTTCAAACCGCTTGCTGGAAAAAAGGTGAGAACGATACGACTATCACGTTTGCAAAACGGATGGACGCTGTCGTTGCCGACCTATCTCGAGTGATTCTAGAAGGCGACCAAGAGAAGAAAGTGCTGACTCTTAAGGGCAGCGAACTCTCCGCGTTTCCTGAATTCGACATGCTTCGCAAGTCTTTCTTTGACGAAACGCACACGCCTAAAAAGTTAGCGGACACGAAAGTCGTTGGCTGGAAGGCACAAAGCGAACTCGACAAGACCTTTAGCGAAAATCTCTGGAAGACGGCTAAGTTCTTCGGCACGACCGCTGATGAATCAACCACCCTTTCCAGCGATAGCACGAAGCTTCTTGAAGGTATCAGCTCCGAAGAGAGCAAGCCTTGTGTGTTTGATACCCAATTGGTGGCTAGGAACGCTGAAGAATCCGCAAAAGAAAAAGCGGCAGCAGAAGAAGCCGCTAAGAAAGCCGAAGCTGATGCCTTGGCTAAAAAGAGAGCTGATGAAGAAGCTGCGCGCGCTGCCGCGGGTGTCGATGGTGGTATCCCGAACGGATTTGACGCCAATACCTACGGTGCGGACCTGGCCAACGCAGGCTACGGTTTTGGTGACCCAAATGCGCTTCTTAACGACGCGGTCTTGCAAGCTGACGACAACGACGACGACATCAAAGATCTCGCTCGTGCGTTTGAAGACCGTATCAATGACTTGGAAAGAAATTTGGTGAACTTTGATAAACAGGCGCAACTTGATCCGAACGCCTTGCTGGCTGCAGCACAGGGAAATAAGGCGCAGAAGGACGCGGCAATTAAAGCCGCAGCTCCTCCTCCGCCGCCTCCTCCTCCGTTTGTGCCGCCGCCGTTGCCGCCTGTATCGGTTGGCGCTGGTGGTCAGCAACCGCCCCCGTATCCTCCGGGCGGAATGCCTCCTCCGCCGATTCCGCCTCCGCCGGCGCCTCCTCTGGCACCGACAGGTGGCAGTGGATTGGATATGAATTCGATCTTAGCGATGCAAGGTGGCATTAATCAGCCTCCGCGCTTTAACCCGGCTCCTCCGGTTCCTCCTCAGAGCCCGGACCCGTTAGCGATGCCGATGTTTGCGAACAATCGGTTGATGCAACTGGGGGCCCCGTACGGAATGGGAATGCCTGGAATGCCCGGTATGCCTGGCATGTACCCTGGCGCTTATCCCTACACGATGGGAAGCCAGATCACGCAGTACCCTTACGGTGGCGTGAACGGTAGCGGGATTAACAACAATGTCTCTTTGGATTTAGGCAGCATCTTGCGGAACCGTGTCGGTCAAACAACGACCACCACAGTACCGCCTTCGAGCCAGCCGGATCTTCGGTTGGGCACGAGCCGCGGTGGAGTGGTCCCCACTCTGCTACGATAGCTGTCAGCGATCTTAGTAGTACGTAAGCACTGATGAAGGCGAAGGGAGAAATCCTTTCGCCTTTATCATTTTCAGAATCTATTTTTGCAAATTGCCTAAGCGCTTGGCTTTCCAAGCAAGGCAATGCGAGAGCGTCTCGTGATTCTGAATGAGGCTGCCGGGTAGAAGGCAGCTGTTTTCAATCTTGGCAGATGCGCCGATAAGAGAGTTGTCACCTACGATCGTATTATTCCCTAGGCGAACGCCCTCGCCAATTTCGCAATTCTCCCCAATCAGGATTCCATCTCCGAGCTCAATATCGGCGGGTAGTTTCACGCTTGGTGCCGCCCAAACCGTAGGGGCAACCAAGCGGTAGCCCAAGCATTCCATCAGGTCTTGCAGAACCGGATTGCCTTTATCGAGGTGTTCGATGAGCGACAGAGAAGTCTTGAGAAGCTCATCCACTTCCCCTGTATCCAACCAAAACCGAGGCGAGCAGTATTCCCCAAAAACTTTTGCAGGGTGAGCCTGCATGAGTTGCGGGTAGAGAACTTGATTAATGCCGCTGGGTTCATCTTTTAGGTACTGCAAACAGCTATTCTCAAGCACATGAATGCCGGTAAAAAATCCTGTGCGCGCGGGCTTTTGGCTTTCGTACTTAGGCAGCGAGCAAAGATTGCCAGCAGGCGTAGTTCCTACCGGCGCATACTTTTTCTTCTTGGCGGCATCATCCACTAAGACCATTGTCGCAAGCGCTTTATTCTTCCGATGCGCTTCGAGTACGGGGGCGATATCCACATCAGTGACAAAATCACTATTGCAAAGCACAAAGGGCTCACCTTTGAAAAAAGATTCCGCGTGTTTAACGCCTCCGCCTGTACCGAGCAAAATAGTTTCCGGTGAGTAGCTAATTTTTACGCCGTACTTTTCGCCATTTCCCAACCAACGTGAGAGTTGATCGCCGAGGTGAAAAGTATTGATGACGAGATCGCGTATTCCGGCTCTTCTAAGAAGAAAAACAATATGCAGAATATTGGGTAGATTAAGAACGGGAACCAGAGGCTTGGGCAGCGTTTCCGTAATGGGTAGCAAACGCGTTCCCATTCCCGCCGCGAGCAACATGCCCTTGGTTATTTTTCGATCTGCCATTTCTTCGCTTTCATCTGTTGGATTTTCTCGATCCACTGATCCAGCGGAAAGAAGGAAACGTTATCAGAAAAAGGACTCTTCATTTGAGCGCGAAAAGTCTGGGCCTGATGCAAAGCAGGTAGCAAGTATTCAAAATGCGTTTTTTTGCCGTTGCGTGTGTAGAAAGACGCAAAAGAGCCCGCCGCTTTTACCAAACGCTGAAAGGCGACCAGTTGGAGGTCTTCTTTGAAGCTACGCGCACCGAAAGCTTTTCCTATGGGAAAACGTTCGATAGCCGTTTTATAGGTCGCGATAAGTTCATTTTGTTCAGCTTCGCTCAAAGGCATGTAAGCATCAAAGACCAGGCTCGCCAGATCGTAAAGAGGTGATCCCATGCGTGCGTCCTGGAAATCTATTAAATAGAGGTCATCGCCCTTCACCATCAGGTTTCGGGTGTGGTAATCGCGATGGCAAAAACCTTGCGGTTCGATCCCCGCGATGTAGGCGCAGTAGTCGTTGAGCTTGGTTTGGCCCTGGGCATCCAGCGGGGGCAGTTTCAAAAGACCTTCATGAAGGTGGGTGAGTGTGAACTGAAGTTCATCACGATATTTGGCTTTATCAAAACGACGCGATGCAGCAGGAATCTGTGACGGTACAGGGCTCGTTTTGCCATGGATTTGGGCGGCAAGCTCCACTGCCCGCTTTAACCAGGCCATCTTTTTTGCCGGTTCATCTAAAATCCGCTTCTGAAGAAGCTCATCACCCAAATCTTCCATCACTAAATAGCCCGAAACGGGGTCTTCTAAGTAGAAGCGTGGAACGGGAAGCCCGAGCTGGCCCAGATACATTTGATGGGCCGAGTAATCCTTGGTAAAACGCCAACCCGGATCGGATAGCAGGATCCGATTACCCGCGGGGCTGAGGAAACGGAAAAATCTTCGGGTTGAGCCGTCCCCCGCAAGCGGAATTAGTTCCCATTTTTGTGAAGAGGAGCTCGCCTGGGTGGTTAACCAGTGAGTAACCCATCGCTCGATCTTAGAAAATTCCTCTGTAGTTTCAGGGGTCATTTGATTAGTCACAGGATAGTCAAAATATTCTGTATTTTCAATATCTTAGTTGCGGTTTTCCCTTGTGAAGCTTCCGCCGATAGATATACTAAGAATATAGCCTCCCCACTTTCTCTCCTTCTCCAAGGAACCCAAAATCCCGTGCCGAGCTTGAGAAAAATCTTCTCTTCATCCGTGCCCAAATGGGTCGGCGTCGCCGGTGTCGCTAGTTTAGCAGCATTATTCCAGTTTCGCGACGCAGGGACCGTGAAGGTTAACCTCAAATCCTACGCTCCTGCGCCTCTCGAAGCCCCGTCCGCCGAACTCAATTTGCCTTTGCCGGTTGAACGTGCGCAAGCTTCCGAAAACTTACTCGCCACAAACGATCTCTTTCCTCACACTTTTACTTTGCCCGAGCTGGAATTGAGCGACACAGCGGAAAAAATCGCAGCAGCGGCGCCAGCGGTGCAAAGCAAAACGCCTGCAGCAGTGAAGAAAGTTAGTGCCAAGAAACTCACCAAGAAAAAAGTCACGAGTAACAAAACGGTCAAAAAGTTTTCTAAGAGTAAGAGAGCCTTTCTTGCCAAGAAACGCGCGCGTCGGGCTTCTCGCAAAATGGTCGTTGTTGCGCCGAAACCCAAAATGATTTTGGCGGCTCTTCCTACGCACCTTGAATTTGATGAATCAGCAGAGGAAGAAGCCCAGCAAGCGGTGAACTATCCCGATCCGATCGGCGATGTATTAGATAGAGCGCTTTCGGAATCTCCGCTAACCGCGTTTTACGATTCCAACCCCATGCTTTCCGCCGCGCAAATGGAAACAGCGCTATTTACTCACACCGACCTTCCGCAAGAAACGGAAGTTCGAGTCGTCATGGGTGAGATTGCACCGCAGCGTTTTGATGATCATGAAGCACTGCTGAAAAAAGCGCGTTTGGCAAAAGCGGAAATTATCTTGCCGGCATTGCCCGAGGTTCCTAAACGCGAAGAAAAACGTCAACCGACCTTAGCGGCAGCCTCTTCACTCCTTGCTCTGAATCAAATTGTGGCTCCCGCTTCAGAAACTTCGGTTGCTGTTAAAAAAGCACCCGAAACAAAGCGGATCACAAAGCAACAGATCGAACAAGAAGTCGCGGAGACGCGAAAAATAGAAGAAAGCGCGACGCTGGAAGTGCCGCAAGAGGCAGAAAGCGTCGATGAACCCACTCCGCAAGCCCCCACTCAGATTAGCGCCCAGCAGGTAGAAGTACCCGAAGGCACACCAGTGGAATCCACCCCCGCGACGGTTGCGCCAGAAAGCGTAGTTTTGGATGCGACGCAAGAACTAGAAACCGAAGTGGTGTCCACTGAAAGTGCGGCTGACATGACTACTCAGGCAGCCCCTGAGGTGGTTAGTCAGGTTTTAGCCGGCATGAGTAACCTTCCCCAGCCTCGCCAAGCGTCTTCCAATACGGTTGCTTCTAAACCGGTCGCAGTAGAAGAAACGCACTCATATATAGAGGAGAGCGCTTCGGAACGGGCGAACGCCATCACCGAAATCGATGACCGTCTTTTTGGCGAGTTCCAAATTGATCGCGGTGTGCAGGGATGGCTATCTCGTTCAGGTGGGCATGTGGAGCTTTTTCTCCATCCCGTAGGGAGTCGCGATTCGCAAGACAGAATTCACATCGGTGCCGTTCAAGCAGGTGAAGACTTCGAAGTGGATAATATAGGACTAAAAGGCTCCTACCGCCTTTTTGCCAATTTCTTTCGTCAGGGTCGCACCGATGTACAGGGTCTTGTGACCTATCCTGAAGTGATTACGCCCGAGAATTACAAGAAGCGCTTACGCTTTTTCGTGACGACCGAAGAACTGAAGAAAGCCGTTTCGGCTAGAAAGAAACCTTCGGCTTCGGGTTCCGTTGTGTTGACAGTGCCCGTCTTTGAAGCGGCTGCTGGTGACTATCGCAACCCTCAAGCCGTCTCTAACGCCGAAGTGAGTGTACTCGGGTTTGAACACTGGGGAAAATTTAAGGTAGATAGTACGGGCACTATTCGCATCGAGAACGTTCCTGCGCACTCTGACTTGATCTTGAACGTAAAAACGGACAATCACTGGAAGAGCTCCAAGATTGTCACCACCTTTGGAACGGACACTCACGTTCCCCTCTATCTCCTTTCCAACAAAGATCTTGGAACGATTTCGTTTAATAAGGGCGGAAATCAAGATTTAGGAAAAGGGATTCTGATGGGCCGCACATTTGACCCTGAGTCGCGCACGCCGAGTGCGGACGAACAGGTTCAAATGTCCTTCCGAAAAAGCCGTCCGCTTTACTTTGATCCGATTGACGAACAGAGCTTAACCGAGCAGGGCCTTTTCGGGGCGTGGGCAGCAATGTCTTTGGGAGCGATTCCAAACATGAGTTTGGAAAGAACCAGCAAGCTGGGTCTTTTTGGATTCTTCAACGTCGTGCCCTCTTTGCGCGTGCTGTACCGAGAGGGAAAACATCCGGTCATGCACTACGTGGGCGCAGGCGAAGTTTCTTATCTGGAATTCGGACGCGGCGGACTGAGCAAGCTAAAAGCGCGTTTGATTGATCCTTTCGGCTCGGAAATCCGTAACCCCGAGGTGCGGTTTGCAGGCGGCTCGGCTCTACCGATAAATATTGACCAGCACGGTCGCTTCTCGATTCCTCAGGTGGATTACTCTGGCAAAGTTACCTTGGAAGTAAACGCAGACGGCTATCCTTCCACCTGGCACGATATTTCGTTTAATGCGGGTGAAACAGCATCGGTGAATGATTTATTTCTGCTTGATAAAGATGTTCTTTGGGAAAATTTCGCAGCCATTGAAAAGAGCTCTGGCCAGCTTCGACACGAAAAAAATGGGAATTTAGTAGGTGGAGTGGAATCCAAGTTCTTGAAAAATTCAGGATGCCTCAACGTGCGCTTACTCGATGCGGAAGGAAAAGCGACGTCGACTGCGTCCGGCCCGTATGCCTTGGGCGTTGCCTCAACGGAAAACAAGGCTTTGTGCCTCAATAAGGAACATCCCGGATTCGTGTTTGTGAATTTGAAACCGGGACGCTATCTGCAACAGCTAGTGGGTCCTAAAGGAAACATTCTCCGCACACGCGTTCATCACATCGGAGCCGGCAAGGTCACGATGTCCGTCCAACAGTAGTACTCCTTCTATAGTAGACTCACCCTTTCGCCCCGTACTTCATTGGGGAAACCTATTTAAACAACTCTTTCTGCTGTCCAAGAGCGCATCGCCCGCACTGAAGTAGTTCATTTGCTTTCCCGCACAAACAAGCCCCAAGTGGTTTATTTCATAGTCCAATTCCGCCCAAGCGTCTGCATCCACTATTGGGTCACGTATTCTGAAGGGATTGTCGTCAAAGCGGTTTACCCGTAAGTGCCGAAAACTGCTGGTCCGCCTATTGCACAGTAAGGCCCGGATACGCGCAGGGGCCCAATGTAATCTGTATGAATACACGACTTTTAATAATATTTTCCCTGGGCTTTTGCCTGCGCTTGGCTGCGGGGCCAAGAGCCCCAGCGGATCTTTCTAAGATTGCGGATGTGGTGCAAGTCATTGCTTCTATCACCAACCGGCACCCAAATTTCGTTTCCCAAAATACCGCCTACCGAAGAAATCTTTTTGAACTTTACAATGAAGCGGGCCAAGTTGTCCGGCGCCTCGAAGAAAATGCGAGTCCCACCGATTTCGGAGGCACCGACTTTTTGTCGGCTAAGTATTCTTCTAAGCCCATCGTGTTTGACGAAGCGAAACTTCGATTGCTCCGCCAAGGTCTTTTAAGAGACTTGGACAACCTTGATATAAAAAAGCTTGGGACCGTTTCGGAAGCTATCGAACAACTAAAAGAAATAAGCAAACGTGAGGGAAAGTTTGACCACAAGGTCTTCAAAAAGCGGTTGGGTGCTTTTCTGCGACTCGTTCCCGTCTTGTATGATAACGAATTAAATCCATTGCACGCAGACTTCGAGACTCATAAACGGGAACTCGTCAACAAGCTCTCGATCTTGGACGTGGGCGATATTGATAACTTGTATAACGATACTTTTCGATTGCACCAAGAGCCCGAGCTGGCAAAGTTGTCCCAAACTAAGGGATTGGGTGTCGTCAACGAAGGGGTGAACACCCTTCGAAACCAGTTTCTGACAAAACAAGTCCACCCCGCTCTTCTTCCGGTTGCCTCTGGCGACGAAGGCACTCAGTCTCTTAGAGGAATCTCTATCGAGCGCGTACCACCCCTAGCCGGGATTGTTCGGGGCTGCTTCGGCGGAGACTGCTCGATGACGACCGTCCCGCACTACCCGCTGGTAAAAGGAACTTGGGTTTACTGGATCCGAAAATCAGAAAACCTAGAAGGCAATCCTGACGGCTACGCCCTTGTCACAACGATTGAACACCAAGGAAAAAAGATTCCGTACATCATCACCACCAATGGTTCAGGCCTTGGGGAAACCGATATCCGAGCAGTAAAGCACCTCGTCGCCAAAGACTTTAAGTCCCCAGTGGTCTTCACCCATAATTTTGAAGCGGGAACCCGAAACATCGTCAACACGGACGCCATGCGCCGGGGTTTGAAGCCGGAAGGGAAATCCAAACAAGTCACTGTGGAGATGCCTCCGGGCTGGAAAGAGGTCGATCGCCTCTCGAGTGAGTACTACAAAGCAGACACTCTCCGGCACGCTGTACTCGAGAATGTAGCGGAAAGCCCTATGTACTTTGAAGATCTTAAAGTGACCCACCTAGAGACGCCCTACCCGAGGCCCAAAAAAATCGAGGATATGTCGCGTTTTGAAAGAGCTCTGATTGCGGCTCAGGCAAACTCCCAACGCTCCGCCCACGTTGACGCGGGTGAAGTGCTCAAAGCCCTTTCCGTTACGCCGGAAGATCTGCAAACAGCTCAAAGCTTTTTGAGTAGCACGCACCAGAGCCCTATCGGCGCCAAGTTGTATAAAAAGCTCCTCAGTGATTTTGAGCTCGATCACGATTTGCTCACCAAGACCGATTACCTGACGGCCATTGCTAGTTTGGCGAAAATAGAGGGGGAAGTCCCGGGGACCATTCCACCCAAACAGACCCAGAAGATGGCAGAAGATTTTGCTACGACACTGAACCACGAACTGGGCGGGCTTATGCGTGAGGCACCCAACTTGAGAAGAAACGAAGTCCAGCTAGGTTTTGACAGTCTCGTGCAGGGACTTGAGACTTTATCCCGCTTTCCTTCAGACAAAATGGATCAACAACGCCTGAAATTTGTGGACCAGCTCTTTTCTGATGCCGCAGGGGACAAAGCGCTTGATGCGATTGGGCGCGAAAAAATTATTAGTGCCATCGGCCGCTTGCTCCCGCACGATCCGGGCTATATCGCGGATAAAGCCCTGGACGCTCTGGGAAGTACGCATAAGGAGCAACGCGAACTGGGAAAAGCTGTACTCCTATCGGCACGGCAACTAGATTCTGAGATACAGGGAAAGCTTCTCGATCGTCTCTTTGATCCCGACGCCGAAAAAACAACCAAAGAGATCTTTGAACATCTCGATTCAATTGACTTAAAAAGTCACACTCTACTTCCCGAATTGGTAAATGATCCCGACGTTGGGTCCTTCGTCGTGAAGGAAATCCTTCCCAAGCTCTCTCGGCAAGTATCGCCCTCTGTTGCCAAGCAAATCCATGAAGTCATTCTGCAAAGAAACGGGGAACTTTTGGATGTGCTGCGCCTCGGTGTTCCTGACTACTTGGGTCCGGTAGATCCCAAGATACGTGGCAAGATTTTAGAAAAGTTGGATTCAGCCAAAAATTACAACGATGTTCACAAACTATTGTGCTTGGATGAAAGCTGCCTCTTCGATGCTAAACCCGAGACGAGACAAGAGCTTCTCAAAGCCCTGACAAAGGATCTTGCTGAGAACTTGAGTGAACGGGAGTCTTTTCTTCGCCGGATAAGAACTAAACTCAGCCCTAAGGAATACAACACGGTAGTGGAGCGCCTGCTTAGTACTCTCCAAAGTGAAATATCCCAAGGCCAGCCCAGCCAACACACCCACTATAACGAAAAGGATCGGCTGGAAGCCCAAGCGGAATGGCGGGAAAGAGTGCAAAGGCTGGAAGGATTGATCGGAGAATTTGCTCAAGACCGCCGGCGGGCGGCCTCATTAGCTAGTAAATTAGTGCTCAAGCAAAATAGCAATCTCCATCTCCCCTTTGTGCTGGGCAAGCTAGGCCACCCTTTTGGGTGGGACACCTGGAAGAAGCGCTACGAAAAACAAAGAGCCGAGTGGGAGGGTGACGGCTCCATGTTCCATTGGATGAAAAAAAAGGTAACAGAGCTGTGGAACGCAAACCACGATAGTGCGCGCCGGAAAGCAGCAAGTGAGATGAAACAACTCTGGCATTTGGCGTTCAACATGGCAGAACCCATGCCCAAAGACGTGGAAGAGATGTTTTGGAAGCATGTGGAAAAAGGGGAATGGATAAATGGGCACTTTAAAGAACTCACCAATTACGGGGTGAATAGCAATTTAAAATCCCACGTCGTCAGCCCTACTCCTTTGAGTGACGCGTTTTATGAAAAGCTTCTCAAACTAGTGGATCGGGAAAAGGGTATCAGCGCTGAGACCGCGTTAAGCTTTTTTAGTAAACACCCCAGCCTCAAACACCTACCTCAGTTTGCTGAACTTATCCCCCAGGAGATTAAAACTGGCCACAATTGGGACGATCATCTCAAAAGGCTTTTGGCTCACGACAAGCTTTCTCCTGAGCATAAAGAACTTGTTTTGGAGAAAGTGGCCGAAGGGGGAAAGCTCCGCGAAAGCAGCGGTGTGGTGCAGTTTATCCGCGAGCACAGTCCTGAAAGTTGTGGGGAAGGGATCCGCTGCAGTCTTCTTGAGGCTTACGAAAAAGGTGGCAGCCATGTGAGAAGCAGTACAGCGGAGTTTTTTGCGGCCTTGGGACTCGATATCACCCAAGAGTTAGCCAACTACAAAGATTACTCTGCCCTGGAACTTGCCCAAAAGTGGTTTGGAGAGAGTTTCGAAGAAGATTCCAAGTGGCTTGAGATGGCTTACCGAAAAGGCCTAATGGATTACGATCTCATCAACGCTTTGAGAGAAGATACCGAAGGTCATCTGGATCTGGTGAAAAACCGAATCGGCAACCAAATGTCTCTCGAAAGAGTTTTTGATGGGCTAGTGGTCAAAAATCAAAGCGTGATTGTAGGGCTTATCCCTAGTGGCTCTGACCAGCTTCTTGCGGAAGAGTTCCTTCGTTTTATTGAAGCTAACCGCCCTACCATGAATGCTGAGACTTATAACGCAGTGGTAAGCCGCCTTCTGAGACAACAAGAGCATGAACTCACTAGAGGTGAGCCCAGCCAACACACTCACTATAACCAGAAGGATCGGTTAGAAGCTCAAGCGCAATGGCGAGACAGAGTGCAGAGGCTCGAAGGTTTGATCGGTGAATTTGCTCAAGACCGTCGTCGGGCGGCCTCACTGGCCAGTAAATTAGTGCACAATCAAAATCGTAATCTCAATCTCCCCTTTGTGCTGGGGAAACTAGGCCACCCCTTTGGGTGGGACACCTGGAAGAAACGCTACGAAAAACAAGTGGCCGATGGGAAATCGAGGACCGACAATGTGCGCTGGCAAGCAGCGAGTGGTATGAAAGAACTCTGGCATTTGGCTTTCAACATGGCTGAGCCCATGCCTAAAGACGTGGAAGAGATGTTTTGGAAGCATGTGGACGATGGGGGCTGGATAGGCGGGCGCATTAAAGAACTCACCGATTACGGGGTGAAGAGCAATTTAAAATCCCACGCCGTCAGTCCTACTCCTTTGAGTGATGCTTTTTATGAAAAGCTTCTCAAACTAGTGGCTCGGGAAAAGGGCATAAGCGCTGAGACCGCGTTAAACTTTTTTAGTAAGCACCCCAGCCTAAAATACCTGCCTCAGTTCGCTGAATTCATCCCGGGAGAAGTCGAATCCGGCCGTCGTTGGGATGATCTCAAAAGGCTTTTGAGTGATGAAACGCTTTCCCCTGAGCACAAAGAGCTTGTCTTGGAAAAAGTGGCTGAAGGGGGAAAGCTCCGAGACAGCAGCGGTGTAGTGGATTTTATTCGTCAGCACAGTCCTGAAAGCTGTGGGGAAGGGATTCGTTGCAAACTTCTTGAGGCCTATGAAAAAGGCAGCATCTATACGCGAGAGAAAACCGCGGAGTTCTTTAGCACCTTGGGACTTGATATCACCCATGAGTTAGCCAACCACAAAGATTACACTGCCCTGGAACTTGCCCAGAAATGGTTTGGAGAGAATCTCAAAGAGGATTCTAAGTGGCTTGAGATGGCTCACCGAAAGGGCTTAAGGGATTACGATCTTATCGATGCTTTGAGAGAAGATACCGACGGTCATCTGAATCTGGTGAAAAACCAACTCAACCAAACGCCTCTCCAAAGAGTTTTTGATGGGCTAGTGGTTAGAGATCAAAAAGTTATTGTAGGGCTTATCCCCGAATCGGGCACTGAGCAACCCCTTGCAGAAGAGCTCCTTCGTTTTCTTGAAGCCAACCGCGCTACCATGAATGCTGAGACTTATAACACAGTGGTAAGGCGCCTTCTGAGACAACAAGAGCATGAACTCACTAGAGGTGAGCCCAGCCGACACACCCACTATAACGAGAAGGATCGGTTACAGGCCCAAGCGGAATGGCGAGAAAGAGTGCAGAGGCTCGAAGGTTTGATCGGTGAATTTGCTCAAGACCGTCGTCGGGCAGCCTCACTGGCTAGTAAATTAGTGCACAATCAAAATCGTAATCTCAATCTCCCCTTTTTGCTGGAGAAGCTAGGGCACCCCTTTAGCTGGGACACCTGGAAGAAGCGCTACGAAAAACGAAGGGCCGAAGGGAAATCGAGGAACGAAGATTTGCGCTGGAAAGCAGCAAATTGGATGAAAGAACTCTGGCATTTGGCTTTTAATATGGCAGAACCTATGCCCAAAGACGTGGAAGAGATGTTTTGGAAGCATGTGGAAGATGGGGAATGGATAGACAGGCGCTTTAAAGAATTCGCCGATTACGGGGTGAATAGCAATTTAAAGTCCCACGCCGTCAGCCCTACTCCTTTGAGTGACGCGTTTTATGAAAAGCTTCTCAAACTAGTAGCGAAGGAAAAGGGCATTAGCGTTGAAACCGCGTTAAACTTTTTTAGTAAAAACCCCAGCCTAAAACACCTGCCTCAGGTTGCCGCACTCATCCCCGGGGCAATTGAAGCCGGTCACAGTTGGGCTGATCTCCTCAAAAGGCTTTTAGCCGATGAAAAACTTTCCCCTGAGCACAAAGAGCTTATCTTGGAGAAAGTGGCTGAAGGGGGAAAGCTCCGCGAGAGCAGTGGGGTAGTGGAGTTTATTGAAGAACACGTAAAGGGAACCCCCAGTGATCCTATACGTGCACATTTGGTAGACCTTTATAGTACGGGGGGCAAATACACTCGGCAAAAAGTAAAAACGTTTTTCCTCTCACGCGGCCTCAACGATCACGCCTCAGCGGTGCGGACAAAAAATGGCGATTGTGATTCCATGGCTCAACTGAGTGATGAGTAGATGCATTTGTTTGGTTGGAGTCGATACCAACAGTGGACTAATAACTTAGTCTTCTAACTTCAAACAAAGCTCGGCTTCCATCGGGTTTCCATAGCCCATGATCTGTACGTACGTGGGCGGTGTTTTGAGAAGATCAAAAAACTGTTCCTTGTACGCTTCCACCAGGCTTGCCGCCATGAGACTCGGGTAGAAATGCCGTCCGGCAAAACCGAGTTGATTCTTTTCTGCTCTTAAGTAAAGACTCTCGTAATTTTTCGCCCGATGTTGGGTGACCAGTCTGCTGAGTCTGCCCACGCCGGAATTGTACGCGGTTACTGTGGTGGGCCAATCAGGCAGCACCTTGCGGTACTGGCGTAAAAGACGCGCAGCCGCCTGAGTTTGCACCATGGGGTGCACCCAAAGCGCTTTGTTCTCAGGGTGAATCATTTCACGTGCGGTAGGGGGCGTAAACTGCCAAAGGCCCATTGCTCCCACTTTTGAACGAGCGTGTGGGTTAAAAGAAGACTCCACAAAAGGAAGACGAGAAAGGCCTGCAGGAAGGTTGTGCCGGCGCATGATAGTCTCCATGAGGGGCAACAACTTAACCGACCTTACGAGAGCCATGTGGAAAACATCCTTTTGTCCGCTCTGAGTCCGCAAGTCGCGCGCCAGCGCATCGGAGTTTCCTAAAACGCCTTTGTCCGCCAAGAAGCTTTTCAGAGTTTCCAGCTCACGAGAATACACCTTGCCACTGGTAACTTCAGAATGAAGGGCAAGGAGTAGTAGTTGCAACTGGCTTAAAACTTGAGATTCAATTTTGCGAATCTGTTTCCGCAAGAGCACAGGAGAGTTGAAATCTTCGTGCAGCGAGCGGAAATCCAGGACGCCATAGACAATCTCAGGCCGATTGCGATCGTGAATAATCCGAACGCGGGAATCGTATCGGGCGTATACATCCAACCAAAACTTCACCGAAGGAATCAATACGGGTGTAATGGGAAGTTGCGGATCTAAACGTTTTTGAGGATCCGTTAGCAAATTTGGAAGAGCGGCAGCGGAAAGGCGAAGCTCCTGCATGGCCGCTTTCTCTGCTTCTGAGCGAAAAGGCCAAAACAAGGAATCATCCCAAGCAGGGTAAAAATAGCTCCACGATTTTTGGACAGAAACGCGATCGGGGCGACTCCACGGTGCCACGCCCGTTTCGATTTTTGCGGATGGGCGGAGATTGGCGTAAAGCCCGAGCAAGCCCACCAAGAGGAAAAAAATGCCGCCGTAGACGTACCGGCTCGACAGAAAGCTTAATTGGTCCTGAATGCGTTCGCGCGTATAACGTTTCAGCTTAAACCGACGACGCGTCTTTTTTTCTTCAGCCACACAGCCCCCATACGCAAAAATTGTCAGCGGTGGAAAGTCCTTAGACGGACCCTAGCGAGCACACCGCGCCTACTGGGGAGTGAATGAGCAAGATGTATGCCGGCTGAACACGGGAAATTCGTGCCTGGTTGGTCAGTATGAGGGGTCGGTTTCGTTAACGGATTGAACCATCCTCACGAAGACGTAGGAGGTATCGGAGTGTGGGGTTTGAGGGTGAGAAATTGCCGGCAACGAAAATATCTTTTGTATTGTCGCCTGCTGGTTTGATGGTCCAAACCGTCTGATTGAAAACATTAGGGGGCACCTGGAAACTAGGGTCGATCTCACCGTTGGGGAGAAGGCGGATAACTTTCGCGATGGGAACCGTTCCCATTCTATCAAAAGCGCCACCCACATAAATTGCACCAGTTCCGTCCGATGCGAGGATGATAGACCGTACTTCCTTATCGATGCCGTCGTCAGCGAAACTGGTGTCCAGCTCTCCTTCGCTATTCAGACGAATTAAATTTCTCATCGTAGGATAACCTGAAACCGTGAACAGCCCTCCCACGTAGATATCCCCGCTAAGAGGATCTACCGCAACAGCGGAGACATAGTTTCCGCTTAAGGAAACTTTCGGAAAAGCCATATCAACCATTCCCGAGCCATCCATTCTCCTCAACAAGGGCGAAGCCGCTCCCACATAGACGCGACCGTCGGAGGCAACAAAAATAGTTTCAACCGTGTTATTGAACTGCACGCGGCTGCAAAAAGTAGAGTCCGGGTTTCCATTCGCATCGAGTCGAGCAATTTTTTCGCAGGGAACTGTGCCCACAATACTAAACGATCCCCCGATAAAAATGTGCGTTTCATTGGGAACGGTTGCCACGGCATTGACCGTGGTCTCCGGAATAGCAGGGTTCGTTATACTGGGTGCAAAACTCTCGTCGAGACTACCGTCAGCATTGAGTCGAATGAGTTTACTTATCGGTTTGTTCAGATTCGGACCCACCTCTGCTTTCCCGTGATAGTTAGTGAAATTTCCTCCTACATAAATTCTGCCAGAGGATCCTTCCTCTAGAGCGCCGCAGCTCGCATAGTTCGGCAAGGCGGTAGCCCTGAAAGTGGGATCGCGCATTCCATTTATCCTTAGGCGCATGATGTCGCTAACAAGACTTCCTGCTCCTGCCGCCGCCGAAAGATCCCCGAGCGAGTACAGATAGGGACCATTTGGATCCAAGATGAGCGCTTTAATTTTATCGATACCACCGCCAAAAGGAGGGGGGACAAAATGGAAGGGATCGGGTTGAATATCAAACTGTCGAAATGGCGAGTTGTCGTCTCCTCCCGCTTTCCAACTAAGGATGGCATTGGAACAAGCGGTAAGCAGTAAGCAAACCGATATAACGACAAGTACACGCATACTCTACCATTGTAACGATTTTCACTGTACAGACACAATTCCAATACTAAGTGATGAGACAATCCCGAATTTGCTAGGAATCTTGAAGGATCTGTCCAAACTTTAGACGGTTCTAAAAGGTGCCTAGCACCTTACGGAACCTCGGATTGCGAAGCGAGTGCGTCTCATCTGGCCCAAACAAAATAGTTCCACGGAAGATAGCTAATTCATAAATGCACGAAGGCCAGTGAGAGCAAACTGGACGCCCATCGCAACCACAATCAAACCCATAAAGCGCGTCATCGTGTCTCGCACAAAGCCACCCTTGTCGGCCGACTTTTTGGACGAGGAAATAATTATGAGTACGACCCACATAACAGCGACAGCCGCCGCAACCGCTACGAGTGCTGTCACCGGAAGCTGCGTTTCTCTCTGAGCTGCGGCGACAGTGATTACCCCCGTTATGGTACCTGGGCTTGCCGCGAACAGAATCAAGGGTGTGAGAGAGCTGTTTTCGCTCTTACTTTTAGGACCTGAACTCTGTGTGGAGTGCGTGTTACCGCTTAGCATAGAGAACCCGATCCACGAAAGCACCATGCCGCCCGCGACAGAAAAAGCATCCAGTGATACTCCAAAAATATGAAGCACCTGGGTACCGAATAGAGCAGCAAGAACCAGTACCACTAGGACCGCAAACGCGGCCTGCGAAGCATCCATCCATTTCTTCTGTCGCGTCTGACCACCCTCAAGTTGCGAAAAGATCATTCCGCAAACCATGGGGTTAACCAGAGATAGAATCGTGACAATTGCTTGGAGTTGCTTATCCATCTAATTCCTGCCCGTACTTGTTGTTGGTTTCGGCGCCACCGATTCCGGTGAGGACTAAAGCCAATCCGATCAGTAAGGATTTGGTTGACGGTTGGAAATGCGCCATGGAGGCACCTCTGTAATAAGTTTCATTGAAGTGCGGCCAATTTAAGGCAGAGGTATGGAGGTTGTACAGACAAATTCATACGTGCGACTTATTTGTTTAAGGAGTACTTCGATCAGACACGTTTTCATTCTAAGCGGTTTGATTTCTGTGGTTAAGAGTTCCAAAAGGTGCCTGGCACCTTACGGAACCTAGGCGACGAGGTCGTACTTGCGAAGTTCGGCCATCGCGCGTCGATAGCCTATGTTCACGACCTGCTGTAAAGCGGCAGGGGCTAGTGTGAAATGATCTCCGAAAAACATTTCGCGGTCACCAGGTTCAGGGTGGATGTAGATGTAGTTGAGCTCGAGCTTAAAATCCAAACGAGTCTGGAGAAGGTCCGTGAGCTCCTGCAGATCTTCTTTGGGATACTTCTTATTTTCGAAGAACTCCGTCACCGTTTTAAGGGTGATGAGTTTATTCTCATGTGCTTTTTTTGCACCAAACACTTTTTGTTCGATGGCTTGATAAATAGTCTGAATCAAAATGGCAGGCATGCCGTAGTAGTAAAGCGATCCGATTTCCGCCGAATAGTGATAGGGCTGGTGCGTGTAGCTACAGATAATCAAGTCCGCCCCATTCTCCTTTGCGACGTGAGTAGAAAGCGTTTCTCGAATTTCCCCATCGATATAAAACCGTTTTTTACCCCCAGGGTGCTTAATGGGATAGGGTGCAAAAATGGGGGGCAAAGACATAGACGCTGCCACCGCATCGGAAATCGGGACATTAGAGGCGTACTGGCAATAATCGTCCGTGGATTTCTCCGTGCCGTACCGGCTAAAAACTATTTTGCGAGAATGGTCGAGTTGAGTTCCAATCACAAAGAGATTGGGTTTAAGGGCATAAAAATGCTCTGTCGGTAAAATATGTTTCTTTAAGTAGCCTGCCAGACCCTTGGTGGTAAATAACCCCGGGAGGCGCAGGTTTCTCAGGAAAAGAGATTCCACTGTTTTGCCAAAAATGGGATTTTTTCTAAAACTCTCCAGCAAAGCAGACGGGCTGGGCCACTTAGGTGAAAGCACGTCTTTATATTGGATACGCGGAACGTCTTGGAAGACCCCGTGAGTGCGCAATGCGGATTCATCGGAAAAAGAATTGATAAGAGATTCCACACTTACGCCCGCTGCCAGCATGGTTACGATCAGCGCACCGGCGCTAGAGCCGACATAATTTGCGATCTGATGGGAATGGTACTTGGGCTGAGGAAAAGGACATGAGTCTACCGGTGGTATCGTCTCCTGCATGCCCCCAACAAACGAAAAGCCCTTGTCCTTGAGCGCAAGCGAAACGCCTACATGAAACGCAGCCGCCTTAGTGGCTCCACCACTAAAGACGACGGCCGGTCGGGAAAAGGATATTTTTTTCTTCGGCATTCTCGCCTCCCACCAGGATGACTTCGCACTCGAGTAATATCCCAAATTGAGAGTATACCCTTTCTTTGATGATTCCGATGAGTTCCTTGATATCGGCGGCCTTCGCGTTTCCCTTGTTCAAAATAAAGTTGGAGTGTTTGGTCGAAACCTCGGCTCCGCCGCGGGTAAGCCCCTTCAACCCAGCTTTCTCAATCAGTCGCCCAGCGGAATGTTCCGGCGGGTTTTTAAATGTCGAGCCGCAACTGGGGAAATCCAGAGGCTGCTTTGCCGCTCGTTCCCCAATGATTCGGTCAACCTCCGTTCGGAGAGCTTGCGCGTCGGCCTCATGTAATTCCAGATCAACCCAAGAAACAAGCGTCTTTTGAGTCACTAAGGATTGTTCTCGGTATCCAAAACGAATCTCTTCTTTGGTAAATTCTTTCGGACCGTTCTCAAAGTCAAAAAGACGAAGACCGCGCAGGATATCACCGTAGCAACCGTATTTCGTTCCAGCATTCATGTAGATTCCGCCGCCGAGACTGCCTGGGACACCGGCGCTAAACTCGAGCCCGCCCCAACCGCGAATAACCGCCCATTCCAGGAGTTCCTGCTTTTCTAGGCCTCCGCCACAGCGAATAAGGAGCTTCCCGTCCTTTTTCTGACGTTCTTCGATGGATCGAAAGGCTTGGGCAAGAGAAACAGTAATTCCCCGAATACCAGCGTCGTCTACAAGGAGATTAGTTCCTCTTCCGATAATCGTAATGGGTAACTGGTGCTCAATCGCAAGAGATTGCACGCGAGCAACATCTTCTTCCGTGTGCGGAAAGACAAGAATATCTGCAGGTCCCCCCACACGATAAGCAACATGAGGCGCGACTGGCTCATTAAAATGTACATTCTTGCCGAAGGCGGCTGAAAAAATAGCGCGAAGTTCGGGGCGCATCTAAAGGAGCCCTTGATAGACGTTTACGATGTCCCCTGCACCAAGAGTAAAGATAACATCGCCGGGGCGGCTGAGTTCTAAAAGCTGATTCATTGCCACTTGTGTAGAAGGTACGTACGAAGCCTGGGAGAGACCTAGGCGGTGCATATTTTTCACCAGAAAGTCACTGCTCACTTCTTCGATGGGTAATTCTCCCGCCGCATAAATATCGTTTACGTAAACGGTATCGGCATTGCGGAAACAGGTCGAAAACTCCTGGAAGAGATCTTCCACGCGGGAAAAGCGGTGCGGTTGGAAAATCACGTGCACTTTGCCTTTAGGGAAGCGCTCCCGTGCTGCCTCGAGCGTAGCCTGAATTTCCGTCGGGTGATGGGCGTAGTCGTCAACGAGAGTAACGCCATTTCGTTCCCCACGAAAATGAAAGCGACGCTGCACTCCTTGGTAAGACTCCAAGGACTTTATGGAATGCGAACGTTCGATGGAAAGCTCATCCGCTAAAGCTAGCGCCGCTATCGCGTTCAATAAATTATGTTTGCCCGGAACTTGAAGGCACAACGTCTCCAACTTATCTCGGTACCGAATGGTCGCGCGGCTTCCCTGCGCGGTGCCCTCGTAACTCTCGACGCGGTAGTCGTTGTGGGCCCCGAAGCCATAGCTCACATTTCGGCGAGTTATCTTGCGTTGAAGTAAACGAAGGTACGGGTCGTCTCCGCAAATGATGCTGAGTCCGTAGAAAGGAACTTTATTCAAAAAAGATAAAAAGGAGCTTTTTAACTTGCGCATGGTTTTGTAATATTCCATGTGCTCGCGGTCGATGTTGGTGACGATTGCAATAGATGGGGTGAGTTTATTAAACGAGCCATCACTCTCATCGGCTTCGGTGACCATAAATTGGCCATGACCCATTCGTGCGTTGGTTCCGTTAAAATTATCCATGCGGCCACCGACCACAATGGTGGGATCTAAATCGGCATCCATCAGCACCACGGAAATCATTGAGGTGGTGGTGGTTTTTCCGTGAGCGCCGGCTACGGCAATGCCGTACTTCAGTCGCATGAGTTCCGCGAGCATTTCCGCACGCGGGATCGCCAAAACACGAAGGGCCTTTGCCGCAAGCATTTCAGGATTTTCGGCCCCGACCGCAGAAGAATAAACGATCAGGTCCGCACCCTGGATGTTCTCTGCGCGATGGCCTAAGAAAAACTGCATCCCTAAAGTCTGCAAACGGCGAACGGTATCATTCGTTTTCAGGTCGGAACCCGAAACACGGTAACCGTGCTGAAGGAGAATTTCCGCAATCCCGCTGACGCCGATGCCGCCGGCACCAATCAGGTGGATGCGCTCAATTTTATGGTACATAACGAATTTCCGCTTTGTGGCCGCTACGGAGGTCCTGCTCGAGATGGTCGCCGATGGTAGCAAGAGCGTTCACTTTGGGCAATGGCGAAAAGCTTTTCTCCATATTTTCAATGGCTTGGCGGTCGAAGGCGCGTTTCAAACCGCCCTCAAACCGTTCCTCGAACTCCGGTCCCTGTTCCACCACATGACCAACGCCAAGTGCTTCAAGTAGATACGCGTTGTCGACTTGATCGTTTTGCCCGCGACGAGGGTACGGAACGAGAAGTGCGGGACGCCGAACAGCGAGAAGCTCTGAAATAGTCAGCGCGCCTGCACGCGAAACCACTAGCCAGGCATTTTCGTAGCACTCGATCATATCGTTTATAAACGGAGCAACCCGAGAATTTGTTGGCATTTTTTCTTGGTAGTAGCGTTGCACACGCTCGAAGTCGGGAAGTCCGGTTTGATGGACCACCTTGAGATCGGGAAATCGCTGCAATAAACCTGGCAGGCACTTCATCATCGCGTCGTTGATCGCTTTGGCTCCCTGACTACCACCGAACACAAAGAGAGAGGGGGTAGAAAAATCGATAGCCTTTAAAGGCCGATTGAATTCGGAGCGAATGGGATTGCCCGAAACGAGGCAGCGTTTTTCAGGAAAACTCACCTGGGCATTTTCAAACCCTAAAAAGATTTTCTTCGCAAGTTTACCCAAAAATCGGTTGGCGATTCCCACCGAAGCATTCTGTTCTTGGAGATAAAGCGGGATGCGGGTCAGAAAAGCCGCTACGGCAACAGGAACCGAAACGTAGCCACCCACACCAATGACAGCCTGGGGTTTTTGTTCCTTGAGAATGGCTACGGCTTTACGAATGGAAGTTAAAAGAACGAGTGAGCCTTTAAAGACCTGCCACAAGCCTTTGTTTTTGACCTGTACCGAGCGAATGCTTAAAAAGGGGATTTTATGGGTGGGCGCTAAGGTGGCTTCCATGCCTTTTTCGCTCCCGACATACAGGATACTGTACCCGCGTCTGATGAGCTCTTGCGCGATAGCGATAGCGGGGAAAACGTGGCCTCCCGTTCCTCCGCCCGTGATGATGATGTGATGATTCGCGCTAGGCGTAGTAACGGCCATGAATCAAAGGTCTACCATGTTTTAGACCCGGATTCGACTGGGGGGGCGACTTTTTCGCGTTGTTGGAAAGGGCTGCTTGGCCGGCTTGGTGGGCAATATTCAGAAGAATTCCCACCATGCAAAGATTCACCAAGAGTGCGGAGCGTCCCCAGGAAATGAAAGGCAGTGGCAGGCCTTTGACTGGGATCATTCCCACCACACCGCCCAGGTTAACCATCACTTGCATCATCAGCGAAAAGGAAAGGCCGAACGCTAAGTAGCGCCCAAAAGCATCCGGTGCGAATCTAACCGCTTTAAATAGCAGGAACCCGAAATAGGCAAAAATGATGAGCACCACAACGCTGCCGATAAAGCCCAACTCTTCACCTACTAGCGCAAAAATAAAATCCGTGTGGACCTCTGGAAGATAGAAAAGTTTGCTGTTTCCGTTTCCGATGCCTACCCCAAAGATCTTGCCCGAGTAGAACGACAGAAAAGATTGGATGGTTTGGAAACCTGTGCCCTGGGGATCCTCCCAGGGGTTGAGAAAGGCCATCAAACGGCGTTGACGGTAGTCGGAGCGAATAAGTGATAGAGCAAAACCCAGTGCGCCCATTGCCACAAATCCCAAAACGTATACGGGCTTGGCCCCAGCGATAAAAAACATCCCGAAGATCATGCAAGACAGCAGAATGGTGGAACCCAGATCCGGCTGCTTGAAAATTAGGGCGAGAAGAATCACGACCGGAATGGCGTACATGACTTTGCGTTGCCATGGGAACTGGATGGAATTCTTGAACGCAATTAAGTGGGCCACATAGATGGCCAATACTATTTTTGCTAGTTCACTGGGTTGAATCGTGATCGGTCCGGCTTGGATCCAACGTTTCACCCCTGCCACAGGATGGGAAAGCGGGGGAAGATAACACGCAGCCGTAATGGCGAGCTGACAGAATAGAAGCGGGAAGGCAACCTTGCTCCACTTTTGGTAAGGAATACGGGAGAGGCCCAACATGAGCAGGCATCCAAGGAGCGCTGCGTAGAATTGCCGGGAAAAGTAGTAGAATTCCGACCCAAACTTCTCTACCCCGAGTACCCCGGACGCGCTAAAGAGCATGATCTGTCCGAAGATCAGCAAGCTCCCCACGACAAAAATGATGCGCCGCTCAAGAACTACCGTGCCGAAATTCATGGCCTTATTCTATCACGCGAGCACCCGAACACGTCGTGAACTAAGCACGATAGAGTTCGGGATTGATTCCGTACTTTTGTAATTTTCGTAAAAGGGTCTTCTTGGGGATATTTGCTTTCAGCGCGGTCTGATTGATTCGTCCTTTATGCGCTTTCAATGCTCGGATGATGAACTCCTTCTCAAAGAGTTCCTTGTGTGCACGGTAGTCCAAGGAGCTGGACTCGGTACCCACCACGAGAGTCTCCTCGTCCTGTTCAACTTCAACGGGAAGCGAAGCCAGATCGGCAAGGTTGACCCGAGTCGCCTTTAGTAGCGATTCAGGCAATGAGGTAGCCGAAAGCAGCGTTTCTGTTTCGATCACAAAGGCGTGTTCCATCACATTCTCCAGCTCACGAATATTTCCGGGCCAGTCGTGACGACGGATAACTTCCATGGCTGCAGGACTCAAACCCTTAATCTCCATGTTATGGACGGAATTAAACTTCTGTACGAAGTGGTTCACTAGGTTGGTCAGATCGTCTTTTCTATCGCGCAAAGGTGGTAAGTAAATGGGAATCACGTTCAATCGGTAAAACAGATCTTCTCTGAACGAACCTTCTTTGATCATCGCCTCCAGGTTGCGATTTGTCGCCGCTATAATGCGCACATTCATCTCAATTTCACGTGTGCAACCGACAGGCATAAAAGTGCGTTCCTGAAGAACGCGCAGTAGCTTAACCTGCATGGCCAACGGCAGGTCGCCAATTTCATCTAGAAAGAGCGTTCCCCCTTCAGCGTATTGAAACTTGCCAATCTGTCGATTGGTCGCTCCGGTGAAAGAGCCTTTTTCATGTCCAAAGAGTTCGCTTTCGAAAAGAGTTTCAGGAATGCTGCTGCAGTTGATCGCTACAAATTTCTCATCCTTCCGTGAGCCGTTGTAATGAATCGCGCGCGCCACCAGTTCCTTCCCCGTGCCACTCTCTCCACGGATCAAGACGGAAGTATCTACTTTCGCGAGCTTATAAATGATCGAGAAAATCTTTCTCATCTCACTCGAATTGCCGACGAAACGAGATTCGCCCATTTCGACAACAGGCGCGGAGAAAGCCATCGAACGCACCATCTTTTGAGCGTCTAAAGCCTTGCGCGCCATCGCCACGATGGCTTCGTGTTTAATCGGCTTGGGCAGGTAATTGTAAGCCCCTTCCTTGGTGGCACGGACAGCATCTTCGATATTGCTGTACGCGGTCATGATGATCACGATGATAGAGGGGTCAAATTCCTTTATCCGGCGCAAGCACTCTAGCCCATCCATTCTCGGCATGTTTACGTCGAGCATGACAAAGTGACAGGGGTGTTGCTGCAAATACTCGAGGGCGGCAAGACCATCTGGTGCTTGCGCGACTTCGAAGCTGTTTCTCTCTAAGGCTTCTGAAATGGTTGCTCGCAGTTCGTTGTCATCGTCGACTACCAAGACCTTATAGGAATTCATGCTTTCTCCTTTTACTTTCTAAGTCGGCAGAGCCACGGTGAACGTGCTCCCCTTCCCCTGTTCGCTCTGCAGTTCCACAAACCCGTTGTGGAGCTCGACAAAATATTTGACCAAATACAATCCCAGACCGGTTCCCTTTTCTTTTTGCGTGGCAGGGTCCGAACCGCGATAGAACTTTGTGAAGATACGCTCTTGCTCTTCGGGAGCGATTCCGTTTCCTTGGTCAACAACCGACACCCGAATCCAATCTTGTTCTTCAGAAGATCTTAGCTCGATAATAGAACCCTCGGGAGAATACTTGATGGCGTTTTCAACCAGGTTCGCAAGCACTCGGCGCATCAGGCGAATATCGAACTTGAAAGCAAAAAGTGGCTCAAGCGAAGTGCGGATTTCGATCTGCTTTTCCAAGGCGAGGGCTTTGCGGCTTTCGATTACTTCTAAAATAGTGGCGTTGATGTCCTTGCTGGTGCGGTGAAGGGGAATTTCAGCGCTCTCGATTCGAGCTAGATCCAAGATGGTCTCAACGTGCTGCCCCAGATTCTCTGCAGTATTAATGATCGCTTGAACGAGCTTTGCGTCTTTTCCCTCTTGTACCGACGGGTTCGATAAGAGTAGTTCAGCGTTGCCTTGAATGCGGGCGATAGGTGTCTTTAAATCGTGCGAAACCAAAGATAAGAAATTGGATTTCAGTTGTTCTAGCTGCGCCATCAACTCGCTTTTTTGCTGATAGTGCCAGCGCTGGCGGTACTCGTTTACCAGACGGTACGGGATGACCAGGTAGTACCCGAAGCACGCGATCAAAAAAGGATGCGCAAAATCCGTCCAGCACTGAAAAAGAACGAGGGCGAGCCACGAGAGCGAGAATAAAACGACCACCTCGGCGATAACGGAAAGAATACCCACTACGGGTGAAAAGAATAAGACGATGTTAACCGTTAGGAGTGCCACCGAAATATTCACCAACCAATTCAACCAGGCAGGAGAACGAAAAACGGCGTCGTTTCGGATTAGGGTGCCAAGCGAGTGGGCTGCTCCTTCCAAAAGGGAAGTAGTCTTCGCCCCCCTAGCATAGGGAGTGGAAATGTAATCCGACTTGGCATGTGCACTTAGCTTAGAACCCAGCAGAACAATTTTGTTCTTAAAGGTGCCGGCTTTGAATTGTTTTCTTGTCACCTGCTCGGTTGTGTAAGTGGGATAGGTTCCGGGCGGTCCCTGCCAATTGATGTAAACCTGAAGTGCGCTGCCCTCAGCGGAGCGATGAGCGTGGTTAATCGGAAAAAGTGTCTCCGTGTTGTGATAGAGGCGAGCGAGTTCAGCGTATAAAGTCGGTTGTCCGCCCAAAGTAATCATCGCTCGGCGGCTTACTGAATCGGCGCCGTAGCTAAAGGTATCCCTGGAAACAAACCCCGGATAAAAAGCAACGGTTGTGAGGACTGGTTTGAGCGGTAGCTGATTAAGTGAGTCATCATCCGTGTAACCCACAAGCGTCTTGGGGACCCGCTGAAAACTCTCCTCGATCATTTGAATCTCGGGCGCGCTGTAAAGATCCTCGTCAATGGCTCCCAAAAAAGCGACAGCAAGGGGCTTCTCCGTTTCCAAACTTTCAAAAACGTTAGCAATCTCCTCCGCGGGAAAAGTAGTGCTGCCGTAATAGCGCTCGGCGCTGCGGTCGTCGTACGCGATGAGTACGATGTCAGAGACGGGACGTGGGAAGAGGCGCAGTCGGAACTGCAAATCTCCGAAGAAGCCGTTGAGATGATCCAGGGGAAACTGCTGAAGACCTACCACAAACAAAACGGCTAGAAGGCTTGCCGAAAGGTGCGTGAAGAGTCTCCCCCGGCGTGGGACACGAAAAGGAAGAAAGCCGGGAATCGATTCGGTGGAGTGATTTTCGTCTGGTGGCACTGACACGCCTTGCCCCGCGTTCCTGGTGTCATTACGACACCAAGTACGTTTATACGAAATCCGCATTTTATTGTCTAGTAAGCCCGTAACTCCCGTCGGCGCTTAGTTTTTTGACTGGGGAAGTGTGCCCACAAGGGAGCGGTCTAGGCTTAAACGCTCGGTCAGCACTTGGGAGACGAGGAGAGTGGCTTCGGCACTTTTGTGCTCGTCTTCTGAATCCACCCAAAAAGACCGCGGGGGACGGCCGGACCGTTCAAATGCAGGAAGGGGATCGATGACTTTGAGATTCTTAGCCTCGAGCTTTTTGATGTCATCATAGAGGGGGCCAAAGGGATTTTGGTCGAAACTTTCAAAGCCAGAGAGTTCTGGGCAGATCAAGAGATAAAAGAGAATATGCTGCTCTTCAAGTTTCTGGGCCATCGAACGAAGGATCTGAGTCACTCGAGCAAAATTCTCTGTATGATGTTTTTGAATTTCTTTGGCGTTGCTCTCCCAGTCCACCTGGCGTTCAGGTCGATTCCGAATGTAGCTTAATAAGCGGGCGGTGTGCAAAAAACGGTAACTTTTTGTCGGCGGGATTAGCCATGCGCTTTGTTTCAGCGAAGCGTCGTTTAGAACGTAATAAAGGACGACCGCATGAGGTTTAGTGGGCAGAACATTTTTTTGGAGGACTTTGTACTCCTGATGGATGTTGTAGCCTGGAATTCCATAGTTTAATACCTCTACCGGCCGATTTAGTAGGGATCCCAGTGTCTTCTGAGTTACTGACGATAAAAGGGATTCTTCAGGTAGCTTTTCACCGAAAGCTTCCGAATCTCCCAGTATCGCTAACCGCAATGTTTGTGACGAGGTTGAGGAGTGTTCTTCGCCTCGAAATCCTGCGCTGTTGATCCGAATGTGTTCTCGGCGGGCTCCAGGAATGGCTTCCCAGTGCCCTCCCCCGGTTCTTCGAAAAAGGGGGTCATAAGAACGGAGATAGGCTTTAACGGAAGGAGAAAAAGCATTCGTTCGTTCTATTATTCGTAACGCAAGTTCACTGATAGCGAGACCTGAAGCGAGTCCCACCGCGACTAAAATCAGCTTAGAAGTTGTTGTCGAGAGCTTCATTAGCAAGAGCATCAGCGAGCTTGTTTTCCTCACGGGGAATATGAAGCACTTCCGCTAGCTCAAACTCGCGAAGAAGTTCTTTCACTCTTTTGAGAAGCGGTTGCAAATGGGGGGACTTCATTTTGTACTGTCCGGAAATCTGTCTCACCATTAACTGAGAATCCGTTTTTACCGTAAGCTGTGTTCCGCCGAGAAGGAGGCATTTTTCTAGGCCCCGTATGAGGCCGGTGTATTCTGCTACGTTGTTGGTTTGAATTCCCAACACCCCGCCCTCTTCCCACACCACTTTATCGCCGTCTAACAGAACGAAGCCGTACGAGGCGGGCCCTGGGTTACCCCGCGAGGCACCATCACAATAAAGAGTGAGCTTTCCGAGCTTAACGGTCACTTAGGCGTCCGGGGAGGCGGTTTTTTCCTTAATAATAAGGATACGGCTACAGCTCGGGCATTGGTAGACATCTGCCTGAGATAAAATCTGATTGTAAAGCTGAGGGCGCAAGCGGATGCGGCATCCCGAGCACATGGCTTGTGAGGCCTCTACGATAGGCGCTTTAATCTGATGGCACACTCTTTTGTAGAGTTGGGACGTGAGAGGATCCAAACCTTCTGCCAGCGACGCACGCTTGGACAGCACCTCATCCAATTCTCCCTTGAGGCGAGCCGCGATACTGTCGAGCTCGCCTTTCTCTTTTTTGAACGCAGTCTCAAACTCAAGGTAAACGCTCTCAGCTTCCTTATAGACGGTATTTTCCGCCTCGAGCCGTTGCATGAGTTCCAGCATACGATCTTCTACTTTCGCTTTCTGGCCCTTTTGTCCTTCAACCTCCGACGATGCGGCAGAGTAGGCATCATTGGTTTTGACTTCCATCAGCTTTTCTTGGGCCTTGAGAATTTTATCTTCAATAGCTCTTAAATCTTGTTCGCCCTCGCGAAGCTGCTTCTTATGAAGATCCAGCGCTTCTTTTGCGGAATCAAACTGAAGTTTTCGGCCTTCGAGACCGTTTTCGAGTTCTTTAATTTCTACCGGGATTTTATCGAGTTCAACTTGGAGGCGGGAAGCTTGTTCATGAAGCAGCTTGAGCTGCGCGAGTAGTACGTACTGGGTTTGCAGATCAGCCAAATTCCACTGCTCCTTACTATAATTTCAATTTGCAACGTGGGCCCACCAGGACTTGAACCTGGGACCTATCGGTTATGAGCCGACTGCTCTAACCAACTGAGCTATGGGCCCTAAATCCGCACGGGTCTCGTCCCAGCTTTTTGGGCTGGTACTTGCTTCCCGTGCGCTCAAGGTGAACGCGTCAAGCTCGGCCACCTTATGCGCAGCGGAAGCTGTCCGCAAGCAAATGATTCGGGAAGCCGCTGCGGACTAATTCTCAATAAACGCTTTTAGACGCTTGCTACGGCTCGGGTGCCGGAGCTTGCGGAGCGCCTTGGCTTCAATCTGTCGGATACGCTCACGGGTTACGTTGAAGTCCTGCCCGACTTCTTCAAGCGTGTGATCCGAGCTTTCGCCGATTCCGAAGCGCATACGTAAAACTTTTTCTTCGCGGGCGGTCAGTGTGGAAAGCACGCGCCGGGTCTGCTCTGACAAGTTGATATTGGCTACGGCTTCCGTCGGAGAAAGCATTCCCTTGTCTTCAATGAAATCGCCTAAATGCGAATCTTCATCTTCGCCAATAGGAGTTTCGAGAGAGATGGGCTCTTTGGCAATCTTAAGGACCTTGCGTACCTTATCGACTGGCATTTCCATCTTTTCCGCAATCTCTTCAGGTGTCGGCTCGCGACCAAGTTCCTGCACCAAGTAGCGCGAGGTACGGATCAACTTGTTGATCGTCTCGATCATATGCACCGGGATACGAATGGTTCGTGCCTGATCCGCAATCGCGCGGGTGATCGCCTGACGAATCCACCAGGTGGCGTACGTGGAAAACTTATAACCGCGTCGGTATTCGAACTTATCTACGGCCTTCATCAAGCCGATGTTGCCTTCTTGAATGAGATCCAAGAACTGCAAGCCACGGTTTGTGTACTTTTTCGCAATCGAAACGACCAAACGAAGGTTGGCTTCCACCAATTCCGCTTTGGCGAGTTCCGATTTGCGCTCACCAGCCAAAATGGCTTCGTACATGTCCTTGAGCTCGCGTGCGCGCAAGTGGGTTTCTTCTTCCACTTCGCCAATTTTCTTGGACCAGTTACGGATGGAGTGATCAAGTTCAAGCAAGCCCGCGTAATCGAGGCCGTGCTTCAATTGCAAAATTTCTTCTTGTTTCTTATTCTTTTTGGCTTCTTTGATGATCTTGCGAAGCTTACCTATCGTCGTCACATCGATTTTCGACAGATTTGAGCGAATCATACGCTCGGCTTCTTCGATACGGCCAACTTGCTGTTTAAACTTCGCTACGATCTTGTTAATCGTTTTGCGGTTGAAATTGATGTCGATGAAAGCGGTAACGATGCTTTGGCGATGTACACCAAGTCTTTCGCGAAGCTTTTTGCGCTCGATGGGGTTGATGCCTTCTTTGTTGAGCTTGAGCTCAACGCCGAGCACCTGCTTTTCAAAGGACCGAACAAGTTTCATTCCATCCAGAATGCGTCCGCGCAGTTCCAACTCAGTTGCGCCGTTTTCCGCAGCGATAACCGCCGGGTCACGTTCTTCTTCGGGCGGGGCATCTTCCGCGGCTTCCGCGCTGACTTCTCCGCCTTCAGTGTTTTCTGTTTCGCTCTCGTTTTCACCCGAACGCACAACATCGCGAGCACGCAATTTGTTCTTCTCAATTTTGTCGCCGATAGCGAGGAATTCTTTGATTCCCATTGAGGAGTTCAAGATCAAATCTAAAACTTCAGCTTCACCTTCTTCAATACGCTTCGCGATTTCGATTTCGCCTTCGCGGGTAAGAAGGGCAACCGAACCCATCTTCTTGAGGTACAGGCGAACGGGATCCAGTCCGCGTGAAGGTTCTTCTTCACCGACAGCGGATTCTTTCGCTTTAGCGGTGAGAGCTTCTTTTTTAAGCTGTTTCCATTTTTTCTCGCTCTCAACGATTTCGATTTTGCTCTCTTCGAGCAGAGTCATTACTGAGTCGAGATCTTCGGATTCAACGATTTCTTCGGGCAAAGCCTCGTTGATCTCATGATAAGTAAGGAAGCCCTTCTCTTTACCGGACTTAATGAGACTAAGCAGTTCTTTACGCTTGGCTAACTTTGGCATTCCTTAATTTTCTCCTCGGAGACTAGAGAACCCCATGAGCGGGGCAGACGAAACACAAGCCCAGGAATCTAACATGGCGCACGACCTGTTGCAATAGGGAGACAGCTTAGATCACGACTAAGCAGAGTTAGGTATCTCCTCGTAATTCTTTAAGTTTTTCCAAGAGCGGTAACCAGGCGCCATCCCCCATCTGTTGGGCAAGGCGAACCTGCTTGGAGAGCGACCGAATTTTCCCTTCTCGGGCTCGGTCAGCGACGCGCTTTCGGAGAGCTTCGTACATTTCCCCGTTGCCGGGCTCACCGCTATCCGCAGCCATCAACGCTCCGGAAGCCGGACGAGCGATCGCTTCCGGCGCTTCGGCGCTTGTCATATCATTCAAAAGCTCTGCCCACTTTTCGTCGTTGTCCGCAGCGTAGAGTTTTTCCAGCCAGCTTCGGAATGTATCGTCTCGCAAACCTTCGCGCCAGGCTTCGACCGGATCCTTTTGAAACTGAGGACGACTAATCAAACACGCGGCAAAAAATTGTTCATCCAACGTCGTAGTAGAAAGCAGTGGAGCGGGAGCGCGGCGTGGAGGCGGCTGAAAAGAGCGTTGCGGTTGCTTCTCATGTGTGCCAGGTGTCGTCGGTGGACGCGCAATTTCACTCAAAGCTTCTACCGACACATTCATGATGAGACTAAGTGAATCCCAGATCAACGCGCGGTCAGGAAGCTTGCGGCTCGCGATCAAAACGGGAGTGAATTTTTTTAACAGTTCTGCTTTGGCTTCTTCGCTTAGGGCGCCTTTCTGTGCAAATTCTCTTAGGAGTTTTGTGATTTGCCGAGGTGCTTTTTCACACAGCTCATAAAATTTTTCTGCGCCCTCGCGCAATACATACTCATCAGGATCAAGGCCCTCGGGTAGAGCTAGATCTTTGGCAAAGATGCCGTTATCGATAAACAGATCCACCGAGCGATGCCACGCGTCCCTGCCTGCTTCATCCGGATCAAATACGGTAACGACTCGCCTGCATTGCTGACGAATGGTGTAGCAATGATCGGAGGTAAGAGCAGTTCCCATTGTGGCAATGGCGTTGTTAACCCCTTTTTCGTAGAGCCCAACCACATCCATGTAGCCCTCCACGATAATCGCTTCTCCCCTCAGGCGAATGTCGCGTTGGTTCTCAAAGAACCCGTACATTTCACATCGCTTGGAAAAAAGCGGGGAATCGGACGAATTGAGATACTTCGGTTGATTTTTCTCTTCCTTGAAAATGCGAGCCCCAAAACCAATCACGTGCCCCTTCATTCCGCGGATGGGAAACATGATTCTTTCCCGAAAGCGATCATAGCTTCCGGTAGCTGGAGCGGTTTTTTCCACCACCAGGCCTGCGCTTACGAGGGTTTTTGCGTTGTAGCCGCGCTTAAGCATTAGGTCGCGCAGCGTATTCCAGCCTTTCGGAGAAACACCCAGCTGAAACTTTTCGATCGTTTTCTGGGTGAGGCCGCGTTCTTCCAAATACTTTTTGTACGGAGCGTACTCCGGCACCTTCATCAGCAGATGGTGAAAGTACTTTGTCGCCCATTCGAGCGCCTGAATTTCCTGCTGTGAACTCTCCGACTCAGTTGCCGAATCACGGCGGGTCTTTTTGAAATTGGGATCTTGTTCAATCTCGACCCCGGCTCGCGCGGCGAGTTTTTCTACGGCCTGCGGAAAGGAAAGGCCTTCCATCTCACGCAAAAAAGTAAAAACATTTCCGCCTTTTTGACAGCCGAAGCAGTGAAAAACCTGTTTGGTGGGATGCACGTGAAAGGACGGGGTCTTTTCTTTATGAAAAGGACAGCGACCCGCAAAACCCGAGCCACTTTTTTTCAACTCAACATATTCGCCTACGAGATCAACAATGTTGAGGCGTTCGCGAATGGATTCCAATGTACGTTGCGTGAACACGGGCTTTAAACTCTCCTACCGGAAACCCACGGTGAGTCCATGACAAAAAATCGGAGAAGGGCGTCTTTAGCCTGACTGATGCCGATTCGAGGTGAGGAGCCAATGGTGCGTCGCTGTAAGCTTTTGCCTAGATCCACGATTTTAAAATCTGGACGATCGTAACGGAGGCCATTGTAGCGGAGATCAACGCCGAGGGCTTCAGCTAATTTTCCGGGACCATTGCAAAGCTGCTCTGGTGGCTTGTCACCGCCGCGGTTGCGCTGCATGCGCTCTATCCCCACCAGGGGAATGGCGGCGCGCAACAGAATGGCTTCGCCTTGGCCAGGTTTTCGGGTGGAAACGTTCATGCAGTAGTGGACTCCGTAAGACAGGTACACATAGCATGTCCCTCCTACTTCGAACATCGCACGGTTGCGAGGGGTCATTCCTTTAAAGGCGTGGCTCGCGGGATCATGGTGACCCAAGTAGGCTTCCACCTCTACGATTTCACTGACAGTGCCGTTGGGTCCTTTACCCACTATCAGCCCTTTACCGAGTAGGGATCTTGCTACCACTGCCGTGGGACGATCATAGAATGGGGGAGGTAGTGGAGGAAGACGAAGGAAGTCGCTTTTTTTTGAAGGGAACGGAGGCTTAAGCCGGGAGCTTTGCACGCACCACTTGAATGATGAGCTTGCCATCCGCTCGGCCAGTTGCCTTAACCATGACGGCTTGCATGACCTTGCCCATATCTTTGGCGGAGGAGGCTCCGGTTTCTTTGATGGCATTAACGACGATAGATTCTAACTCTTCCTGAGAAAGTTGCTCGGGAAGAAACTCTTCAATGAGTTTGAGTTCAGCTTCTTCTTTTGCCGCAAGGTCTGCGCGATCGCCCTTATTGAACTGATCGATCGACTCTTTACGTTGCTTGATCATCGTACTCGCCATCTTGATGAATTCTTCTTCAGTCAACGGCGAGCGTTTATCGATCTCTTTTTTCTGCAATTCAGCATGGATCATGCGAAGCACAGAAGTGCGAAACGTGTCCTTCGCCTTCATGGCGGTCGTCAGCTCTGCTTTAATTTTCGCTTTGGGATCCATGGGTTCTTCAGAGCAATCTAGAAACGAGTCCGCTCACGCTTCAGCAAACGCTTGCGAGCGGCGATGGATTTCTTTTTTCTACGCACGGAAGGCTTCTCGTAGAATTCTCGGCGGCGGATCTCAGAAAGAACACCGGCCTTTTCCACCTGTTTCTTGAAGCGCCGGATGGCACCTTCGTAACTGTCGTTATCCCTTAATTTTACGCCTGGCAAAAGTACTCCATTCCTAAAAACGAACGATGGTAGGTCGCGTAACTCGTTTCGTCAAGGCCGACAAGTAGGCCCTTTGCGGGTTTCCGGCCGTCCGCCACCTAGCGGATCAGCATCGCGTCGCCGTAGCGATAGAACCGGTACCCCTTTTCGACCGCAGATTCATAGAGGCGCCGGGTTTCGCCGACTCCAAGGAGTGCGGTTACCAGTACAAATAAGGAGGAGCGAGGCAGATGAAAATTGGTGATTAACCCGTCCGCCCACCGGAATCGGTAGCCCGGCTTGATGAAAAGACGGGTGGAGCCGCATACCTGGCCTGGTTTGAAGGACTCGATCACACGCAAAGAGGTCGTTCCCACGGGGTAAATACGCCCCCCTTCTTGGCGGGTTTGGGCGAGAAGAGCAGCGGTTTTTTCGGGCATTTCGTACCCTTCGGCATGGAGCTCATTGCCGGAAAGTGTTTGCGCATCCAGAGGCGCGAAAGTGCCGTAGCCAACATGCAGAGTGACCCACGCCAGCCGAATACCGAGGGCTTTTAGCTCTTTCAATCCTTCTTCCGAAAAGTGAAGTCCCGCGGTCGGAGCGGCAACCGAGCCGGGCGCCTCTGCGAAGACCGTTTGGTAGTCATTTTTGTCGCTGAGGGTGGCAGCCCGATTCAAATAGGGAGGTAAAGGAACTTCTCCTGCCGTCTCCAGCCATCTCATAAAAGAGCTGCCTGCCAGAGAAAACTGAGCCGTGAAGTTCTTTTCCTGACGACAGATGCGGGCTGTTACGTTGCCGGAAAATTCAACTTGAACCTCTCCCTTTATTTTTTTTCCCGGACGCACCAGGCATTCCCAAGTGTCATCGTTCAAAGGAGAAAGTAGAAAAATTTCGAAACGCCTTCCGTTCTGATGGCCAAAGAGTCGCGCCGGGATGACGCGCGAGTTATTTAAGACCAGGCAGTCGCCCGGTTTGAGAAAAGTCTTTAGGTCACTAAAGACCTGATCGGAGGTTTTAGCGCTTTGGCGGTCGATGACCATCAACCGTGCGCTGTCGCGCGGTTCGGCCGGGAAGGAGGCGATGGCAGAGGGAGGCAAAGTGAAGTCGAAGTCTTCAATTTTAAAACTCTCGTTCATCTGACTTTCTCATTTCCTACGAAAATGGCGCTGGGCGCCGTTTTTCGTCCGGCGGCAGAAAGTACCGTCCAGACAAGGGGTTGTCTATCCCTCTAACGCGTTGCAGGGCCCCACATGGAAGGGGCTCTAGTGCTGTGCTACCATAGAAAGGTAGCGCATTTTCAACCTGCTTCTCGTCGCCAGTTTTCAGACTTGTTCGCTTTGCCGCCGCAGCCCGCGCTACCCCCTATTAAACAAAGAGAAAGCAAACCCTATGATCCCCTTCCCCATTTGGCGTTTGTGGTTTGGTGTCGCGCTCTTTTTTGGTGCTTCCACTTACGCAGCTACCGTCTTTCCCTCTCCCTCGCCTAGATCCTCTGACAAAGATTCTTACGCGGCCATGAGTTTCAACAGTGCGCTCAACCTGCCCCGGCGCGGAGTGGCTTGGGCAACGCCTGAACCCATTGAGAATCTTCCCGGAGCGCTGGTTCCCCGCTTTATGCGCCCGCTTCGGATCATGCTCGATCCCGGTCACGGTGGAGCAGAAAAAGGGGCGCACGGCATTCTGGGTACGATGGAAAAGGAGCTTGCTCTGACATTGGGTAAACGCATTCAGCTTGAGCTAAAAAAGCAGGCAAGTCTTAAGAAGATCCCCCTCCAGGTGCGGTTAACACGCGACAAAGATCAGGCAGTGCCACTGCGCACTCGCGTGAGCATGGCAAACGATTGGCATGCAGATTTGTTTCTTAGCATTCATGGCAATGCAGCCCCTTCTGAATTTGCGAGAGGTTTTGAAGTTTATTTCCTGAGCGAAGAGGCGTCGGACGATCACACTCACTATCTGGTTCGCCAGGAAAATCAAGCGGACGGCCCTCAGCTACGACCGGGCGTTCAATCGATTCTGTCGGACCTTTACCGGGCAAATCATATCGAGGAGAGTGCGCATTTTGCCCAAACGCTTTTTCAAACAATGCGCGGCAAGATTCGGCCAAATCGTCGAGGTGTGCGCCAGGGCCCCTTTACTGTGCTTTTTGGCACGCAAATGCCCGCGGCACTTCTCGAAGTGGGATACCTTTCCAATCGTCAAGATGCCCGCAACCTCCGCAGTGAGGGCTACCTAAACCAGCTCGTGGATGCTATAAGCTCAGGCATTCTTGAGTACGCCCAGCACTTGCGGCGACTTGGTTAGGAAGTTTAATGAGCCGTTTGGATGGCCGGACCGCAGGCGCACTTCGGCCAGTGCGCATCACCCCCAACTACCTCAAACACCCCGCAGGTTCGTGTCTCATTGAGATGGGACATACCAAAGTTATCTGTTCGGCTAGCGTCGAGGATTTTGTTCCAAAATGGATGAAGGGCTCGGGCAAGGGCTGGCTTACGGCTGAATACGGAATGCTTCCCGGTTGTTCTGGACAAAGAATTCAACGCGAAAGACTCAAAGTAGGTGGTCGTACGCAGGAGATTCAACGGCTAATTGGGCGCTCACTGCGTGCATCAGTAGATTTGTCGAAGATGGGAGAGTGCGCGCTTCTCATCGATTGCGACGTCATGGATGCCGACGGTGGCACGCGTACCGCTTCCATTACGGGCGCGTGGGTGGCGATGAAGCTTGCGGCTCGGAAAATGAAAGAGCAAATCCCTCTCCTGTTCGAAGCGGTAGAAGCTGGTAAGGCAGTCGCTGCGGTCTCAGTGGGAATGGTAAGCGGGGAAGCACTATTGGACCTTCCGTACGAAGAAGATAGTCGAGCCGAAGTGGATATGAATATTGTGATGAACGCTGATCGGCATTTTATCGAAGTACAAGGCTGCGCGGAAGGAAAACCCTTTTCCGGGGACCAGCTCCAAAAGATGTTGGCCATAGCGACTCCGGGATTAGAAGAATTATTTAAGGCCCAACAACAAGCTCTCCATGTCTGACCGTCCCACTCTTCTTATTGCGACCCACAACCCCGGCAAGTTGAAAGAATTTACCGAAGGACTAAAAACGTCCTTTCTCTGCCAACCGCCTTCGCAACCTATGGACGTCGAGGAAACGGGATCGACCTACCGAGCAAACGCCGCTTTGAAAGCCAAAGCTTATTTCGACACATTTGGCCTACCCGTTCTCTCGGACGATTCCGGACTGGAAGTCGATGCGCTGGAGGGAAAGCCAGGTGTGTTTTCCGCCCGCTTTGGCGGGGAATCCCTTTCGTGGATAGAGCGCTGGGAGAAACTAAAAACTGCGATGGCTCTTAGGCCCGAGACGAGGTTCGCCCAGTTTCGTTGTGTGCTTTGCTATTTTGACGGGAAACACCAAAGCTTTTTTGAGGGGCTTGCTCCGGGTGAGATTGTTTTTCCCCCGCGTGGCGACAAAGGCTTCGGGTATGACCCTATTTTTTATTCTGCCGACCTGAAAAAAACATTCGCCGAAGCCTCATTCGAGGAAAAACTCCGCCACAGCCACCGCGGCCTGGCTCTTCAGGCGTTTCTAAAATGGTGGGCCCAGGGTAGCAAAAGGGATAATGATTGACCGGCTTTAGCCGGTTAGGTAGCGTGCTTTCGATTACGCCCAGGTAGCTCAGTCGGTAGAGCAGAGGATTGAAAATCCTCGTGTCGGCGGTTCGATTCCGTCCCTGGGCACTTTCTACTCCTGAGGCACTGTCTCATTGTTCGCTGCAGACTCAATCGAAAGGAGCCGGAGGTTCCGATCGACTCCGAAGATTAACTTCCAAGCTCACCGATTGCTCCCTGTTTTTTTTCTTCTCCATTTTTTCTGCCCGCCAAGTTTTGCTGGCGGGAACTTTGTTGGCCTTGCTAATGAGATGATTGTCTCAGTCGGGCCCGAATACCAATTACAGTCCGGAATCTTCAAGGGGCGAGTGCGCGCCGCTTGGATGCCGCCTCCCTACGTAAATGTGAGCGCGAATATTGGTCAGTCGATGGGATTTTACGGCGCCAATTCCACCCAGATTATAAAAGACATTCTAGGGGGCGCTTTCTATTTCGAGGCAGCGCTAGGCGTGCAGGATGTTTTCTTCGATGGCTTTACTATTGATGTCGGCTACGCACTTATGCTCGCCACGGGCGGTACCGCCGGCAAAACGCTGCTCAACGCCATTCTAGGCACTTCGCTGGTGGGCGAAAGCAATTCCATCCGCGTCACAAGCTATGTTCACAATCTCACCGTCCACGCGGGTTACCGGTGGCATTTGGGATCGCGGTGGGAACTATCGGCGCACTTGGGGCTCATCAAACCCCTTACGGGCTACTCCCAAATGGATTTGAAGAATCAGTTTCCTGCGGCAGCGGCGAATCTCAATCGCCAGTTTGATAGTTTCATGGATTCTGTTTTTCGAAGTGCTTTCATTCCCACCGCGAGCGTGACCATAGTCTGGCGAATAGATGGCGAGAACATCCACAACATGCGGATTGAGGAAACGGAAAGTAAAGAGTCTTTGTCGCCCGACACGGGCGCACCGCACGAGCCGCTGGGCGATTCCCTTTAGTTTCTGATCACCGCAACGCGAACACGATCGCCCGCGCGTATCTCACCCGGGATCAGAGCGACGTAGCCATATTGGCCTTCAGTGCGTATTTCGTAGTGTTGTCCCTTCACAAGCAGTGTACCTGTGGTGAGGTTTCGTACTTCGAGTACCCCCTCGCCCGGATCGCCCTGCATCGGGATTGTTTGGAAGTTTCCACTTACCACCGAGGTAGAAAGATTTCTCATGAAGTCGTCAAAGTTCTGGTCTCTAGCTACGACGCAAATATCCCGGTCGATACCGCCGGTAGCAAGGGATAAAGCCCGATACGTGGCGCCAATCGATACGTCCACGCTTTGGGTTTCCCCTTGGCAAGGCGTGTAATTGTGTTTCACGATCGAATGGGTTTTAAGTGATACGTCTGGAAAGTTTTCCCTGACCCATTGTCTTAAACCATTCGCGTTTGTGTAGAGCGCTGGGGTGTTGACCACCGGTTGGTCCGGCTTTTTGGTAATGGCGATTGTTTGGGGAACGTAAGTTGCGCTTGCGTAATAATCCACCTGGCCGCGAACCTCTTCCTTTTTGCAAAGGCCGGTGTTTACGGTACCCGTAAATTCCTTGGGGCATGTGGCGACATCGTTGGCGATGGCCAGTTTCGCCTGGTCTTCCGTTAGGTACGTACTACTAACATACGTACCCCGCACGGTAATAATGTGGTGACGCGCCTGAACCTTGGAGGGATCGATATCGGGAGTGACCACTCTGGCATCGTAGAGCGAGCCAGGAATTTCCGCCCATGAACTATTCACTCTGTCTTCGGTCGTGGCATCGCACACATTCTCATTCGTAACGGTTACCGTAGTACCCGACACCGTGGCCGTCATCGCGTGACGCGCATAAGACGTGCAGGAAATGGCACGGCATCCACTCACACCATCCATTACTTGTACCGGGTGACAGTTGTCATGGGGAATAACTTGCCATTGGTTGACCGCGGAAGGCGATTTTTTGCAAATTTGATTGTACTTGAGCGAAGGATAGTTGGCCGCAGCCGTGTCCCACTTTGAGATTTGTTTCCAGTCGCCGTGTGCACAGTACGCCGTATTGGTAAACGGTGTGATGTAACCCCGGAAAAGGTTGGTGACATCATTTGGTAGATTCAAACGTTTCGTCCCCAGGTTCTTATCGGGCTGCAAGACTTCGCAGTCGTATTTGTTCGGAACGCTGCACATCTTGTACACGCCACCTTGCATGTTCCAGTGTGTGAGGTAGTCGTTTTGACCCAAGCTATCTTCGCATGACCACGTATCCCTGAGATAAGGACCCGTTCTCCAATAGCGATCGTAGCCATTTACAGCACCCGTCGATCCAAGGGGATTGCCTTTCTTCACGCACATTTTGTTGGCAAGAAGGTTCGACGTTTGTGTGAAGGTACGCTCGTAGCGGTAAACATACATATTCGGAAGACCAGACAGGGGGAGGCGCGTCCCGTCAGCAGCCCCACCCGCTAAATTTTTTCCGATATCATCTTCGTCACTCACAATGACCGCGTTGAGAAAGTTCAAGCGGCGTTGGCCCAGAGCCTGATCGCGGAGGTAGGGATAAACGTAGTAGTTGTAGTTTTCCGCTATTTTTGTGAGGTTCGCTAAAGTGTCGCTGAGGCCCAAACCTAAAATCGCAGGAAGGTCGAACGGAACCAGGTAGCTTCCGACCGGTTGCAAGAAAGCATTTATTTCGGCTCGCTGGGCCGGTGACATTGTTCCTTCAAAACGGGTGGGCATGAGATCCGAAACCATTTTTACATCGGCGAGCTGGGGGAAAAGTTTTCGAATGGAGTAGGCCAACGTGCCCACGCCAAACTCGCGAGAAAGGCCGGAGTCATTCCAGTTCTCGATATCCTGGCTCACTTGCGAAATGCCTGACGGAATAAACTGCGGCAAGGTGAGTTTGCCCTGCTCTACTTGGGAAATGTCCACTTGGGACAAACGAATCATGTGAACGAAGTACCGAAGCTGTTCTTTGCTTAGTTCATCGACTAGAACGCCGAGGGCATTTTTCAAAAGTCCCATCTTCGTTGCCATCGTTCCGCTGTCATCGACTACCAGTAGAACGTGGTTAGCGGACGAGGGAACCGCTTCAACGAAAACATCGCTGCTCCAATAAAAATTTTGATCTTTAATTGTCCACTTGGCGGTATCTGAGCAAGCTGAAAGAAGCACACCGAAAAAGACAAGCTTCAAGTAAGAGCATCGCATACAGACTCCTGGGACTATATCTATAAGGGTGCAAGCAACATTCCAGGTGCGTAGGCGTAAAAAAGTTCAACAACTGCCTAAGAAGGCGACACTGATTTTCACACAGTTTAGAAAGATGAAGAATTTCATAGGCGAGAGCTGTCTGAAACGTAGGCAGGTTGCCAGTAGTAGAGAAAACCCTCGTTATTCCAATTACTTAACTCGCGGGAGTGGGGGGGGGCGGGCGGTTTAGCTGAGTAGCCCGTTTTCTCGAAGATCGGATAGGACGCCGAGCAGCTCAGTCGCGTTTCGGTGGGTGAGAATCGTGGGTTCAACATACCGGTAAATCATAAAGCGCTTTTGATTTACGATAACGATCGCCCGGCTGACCGCACCAAGCATAAACGGCGAACGGCATTGGTAAGTTTTTGCGACGACGTGTCCGGGATCGCTCAGCAGGGTGAAAGCGAAATCATTTTCTTTCGCAAACTGCGCGTGCGACTCGACGGTGTTTGCACTCACCGCCAGAAGGCGTACACCAAAAGCGGCAAACTCTTCAAAGTTGTCCCTATAGCCACAGAGCTGCTTGGTGCAGACCAGAGTGAAGTCCTTGGGATAAAAGACCAATAAGGCGGGCTGCTCCTCGAGTACTCGAAATAGCTCAATGGGTGTGTTGTTCTGATCCCTAAGGGAAAAATCAGGTGCGAGCTTTCCCAAAACGGTGCCTGTGTGGCTAGTTTTTTCCGAGAGAGTTTGTTCTGACATCGGGCAAAGTATAACCCGACCTTGGAGTAAGAGAATAGTTTTACCAGAGCTATTATTCGGCTGAGTAGCGAATCATCGCACAGTCCGAGCCGTAACCCTCGTTTTGTGATTGACCAACTACGACGATAGAACCATCGGCCTGCAGGGCAACAGCATGGGCTTGGTCCTGGTTACGTGTGGTCAATGAACGGCTGTTCAACACACCGGCGGAACCAAAGTCGGCGTCTATTTTCCCTTTGTGGTTCAATCGCATCAGAGCGACCTGCTGGGTAAATCCAGCGGTAACGGTACCCGCTACGACAATCTTTCCATCGGCCTGGATGCTAACCCCGGTGGCCTGGCTTGAATTTCCACCCAAAGATTTCAAAACAGAGCCTTCTTCACCGAAAGCGGTATCTAAAGCGCCATTGGCTTTATAGCGCGCCACCGCGAAATCGTATCCGCCCAAAAGGCTTGAAGAGTGACCGGCCACTACGATTTTGCCGTCATTTTGCAGCGTTGCCGCGGCAATCACGTTTTCGCGCTGACCGATAGCTGTAACAACCGATCCAGCGTCACCAAAAGTTTTGTCCAGCTTACCGTCTTCAAGGTAGCGGGTTAAAAGGAAATAGCTTTTTCCAGGGTAGTTGTATTCCGAAGATCCGGCTGCCACGACTTTCCCATCGGGCTGGACCATGATGCTCTTGATTTCTTCGTCAAATAAGCCAACGCGATGAACCAGCTTACCGCTTTTGCCAAAGGCTAGGTCGGGGCTTCCGTTGGGAAGGTACTGCGCTAAAGCAAATTTTCTCACTACGCCGCCCGTCGCATATCCGGCGACAATAATGCGGCCGTCCGAACGAATATCGATATCGTTAACGACGTCATCGCTTTTCGAACCGAACATTTCTTCCTGCAGGCTCTCTTCACCCGAGCGGGGAAACTGGTAAGTTTTGAAATCGGTAACCACACGGCCCTTGTCACCGAAGCTCAAATCCAAGGAGCCATTAGGCATAAAGCGAGCGATGGCGAAGTCTTTGTCTTTCGACTTCGTGTAACCTGCAATTAAGATTTTACCGTCGGCTTGAATCGCGATTGTGTTCGCATGGTCCGCAGCGCCTTTGAAGTCGACTGTGGCCTTTCCCTCTTTGCCAAACGTGTGGTCTTTACTGCCGTCCTGGTGGTACGACATTAATACGAAATCGAAAAAATTATCGGCGGTAAGCGAAGAGCCGACAACCAACATTTTGCCCTTGTAATCCACATGAATGTCACGAGCCTCATCGTCACCAAAACTTAAACTGTTAACCGATCCGTGGCTTTTCCATACCGGTCCAGCGTTCTCAGCGGCCTTTTCATCAAGCACCGATTCTTCTTGCGGCATTGCGCTAACGACCTTCGCATTGGGATTGCGGTCTTGTTGGTCATCCAAAATTTTCTCGTCGTCCGTGAGGTAAGCGAGGCCCGAAATATGTTTGGAAACCGGAGTGCTAGAGCATCCGATAACAAATCCGAGAATCAGAAGATTGAGAAGGATGGTAATTCTGGGCATTGTCTAACTCCAAACTGATTAAAGCGCGTCTTGAACTATAGAATGAGCAAGTTCCGATCCAAACGAGCAGCGGCGTGGCGGGAAGCGTAAACAGCCTCAATTACAACCTTTTTTGGGACTGCGCCAGTTTCGCTGGTGGCAAGGTTTTGGCCAGCGGGTGTGTAAACTTTTTCACGAAAAAAAACTAAACCATTGAAAGGATAGGTTATTTTTCTTCGCCCTGGGCACGGGTTTTTTCGTGGTGATTGGTTTTACATCTCTGTGAAAGATCTTGACGAACTATGTGCTTCATCGTGCATTTGTATTGGACGGGGCGGGCGTGGTAAAAGCGAATTAGGGTTGAGGGTGATACATGGGGGATCCCACTTCGGAAAAAATTGTTCGTGCTCCAAATCTTTTCGATTATTTCGATTATCGGGAATTTTTGCAGGATTTTTATACTTTTCACAAAAAGAAAAATTCGTCCTACAGTTATAGACTCTTCGCTCGCAAAGCAAAGTTAGGGTCACCAAACTATTTGAAGTTGGTCGTCGACGGAAAACGACGAATTACTGACCGCACACTTTTTCAGTTTGCTCGTGGTTTGGGATTAACTGCCGACGAGGAAAAGTATTTCCGTGAGCTGGTGATGTACCAGGAGATTTCAGATCCTGATAGCAAGGAACTGCACCTTCGCGCGTTGCTCAAATACCAAGAGAAGCAAAAGGCGCCTGCTCCGCTGCGTGCTGAAAAGATCAAGTTCATCCTCGATTGGCACCACGCTGCTATTCGTGAGCTGGTAGCGACTCAAGGATTCCAGGAAGATCCGGCCTGGATCGCAGAGCGGCTGGGGAGCAAAATAACTGAGACGCAAGCCAGACAAAGCCTGGATCTTTTGATTCGCCTAAACCTCGTGGAGCGCAACCCAGACGGAAGATTGATGCAGCGCGAACCGCTCCTGACAAGCACTGACGAACTTCCTTCGCATCTTATTCGAAGCCTTCACCGCACCTACTTGCGCAAGGCGATTAATTCGATCTTTTCCGTACCACTGGAAAAAAGGGAGCTTTCTGGCTTAGTCCTCTCGATTCCCAACGGGCGACTCAAGGAAATCAAAGAGGAGATCAAAGAGTTTCGTAGGAAGCTCAATCGAAAGTATGGCGCGGAACAAGGAAGCGAAGTATATTTTGTCGGGTTATACATGTTTCCGATCACATCTAAGGGGGAAAAGGGTGACGAAAAGACTCATTGAGGTGGGACGCTACGCCGTGCTCTTGTCAGTAATGGTGTTGTCCACGCCTGGATGGGCCTCCCTACTGACTATCGAGGATACTGCGGGATTTGAGATTGGTAATGGTCACAGCGGCTTGGACACCGGTGGCTTTGAAATCGGTAACGGTCGCGAGCTGATTGAAATCTTCAATGCGGACGGCGCGCACTCGATTCAGTTTTACAAAGACTTCGATTTTCAGCTTACCGGGGAAACGACTTGGGCGACGGGCTTCTTGGCGGCAGGTGCGGCTAAAGCAACTTTGGAACTTGCGGTTAAGCGGGACGTCAGTATACCCACGCTATCGGACTTCATCCTCCAGGGATTGAAACTCAGCCAAGGGGCAGTGGTGACTCAAGGTAGCCTCCAAGGCTTTCGCAAAGACTCCTACGATGAACGAACTAAGCTCTACCACGTAGACCTGTCGCTTCATCTGGCCCAAGGCGCAGTACTGGCCCTAAACATCGAATCGGGGCTTCAAGGCTTGAAGGAAATCCAGGCCATCGCTGATTCGGTAAAAGTCTACATCAATTAGAGCCGCCTCGGTGTCGTGAGCTGAATGAGCCAATTGTGAGGGTTTTTTCACAATCGTTCGCAGGACAGACCTAACAACTAGAGTTACAATATACTTTCCGGCCCCATTGTCCCCACCGACGATTCTTACACCTGGAAATTTTCGTACCAGCACGTTTCCGGGAGATACGGATGCCAGTAAGAAAGTTCCTTTACTTTATAAGTTGCACCCTTGTTGTTTCATGCAATTTACCTTTCGATGCCCAGCTTCAGCTTGGTCCCAATGCCAACCGTCCCCGCGTGGTCGCAGTCCCTATTCCCGAGTTAGCGCGATGGGAGAATCAAATGCGGGAATACGGCACCAAGACAGGGGATTTGATTCTCTCTCATCTCGATAAAAACGAAACGGATCCGGCCCTGGGTAACTGTTACTACGATTGCATGCGAGTGTTTTACAACATCGCCGATTACACCGGTGATTCAAAATGGCTTGGCTATGTTGCGTCGAGCCGAATAGCTTACCGCGACAACTACGTAATAAAGAATGATGGTAAGGTCCCCGGCTACTGGAACTTTACTCACGGCCTTCGTGTGGATTTTGAGCGCACGCATGCAGATGGCTCTAGCCAGGCGGCAGTTTTGCTTTCCCGCAACGCCGCATATGCTGGAGACGCAACCCCGTTGAGTTGGACAGAGAACTCGTCTTTGAGTCGTGAGGTCGCGTACGCTCTCATGGCATACATCAATGCTCAGCTCGTGGGGGAACCCCGCCGAGCCCGCATGAGCGATCTTTTTCTGCAGGCCCTCAACCATATTGACGGATGGTTTCTTCGAAACGAGGAGCCCAACTGGGGGCCATTCATGTTTGGGCTTACGGCGGAAGCCCTCATTCATTATTGGGAACATGTTGAGAAAGATGCGCGAATTTTGGAAAAAGTGAAATTTGGTGCAGATGAGATTTGGAAACGCGCGTGGATTGCGGAGGATGAAGCTTTTTTCTACAGGGCCGAAGAAAGTCCTGAGAGGGGAGCTCCAGATTTGAACCTTGTGATTGCGCCAGTGTATTCCTGGCTGTACCTGCAGACAGGAGATGTGAAGTATCGCGATCGGGGCGACCAGATTTTTGCCGGGGGAGTGAAGAAAGCCTATCTAGCCAGCGGGAAGCATTTTAATCAGAACTACCGTTGGAGTTTTGACTACGTTAGGTGGCGGAAGGAAGTCGAAAAAAAGTAGTATAAAGAAAAAGCAGGCAACTCGCCGGGAGTCGCCTGCTTTCGTACAAAACGGAAGGATCGATTCTATTCGCGAACGACCCACACTTTCGTATTGGCCACCACGTCGTCCACAACGCGAATGGGCACCGTATAGACGCCCAACGCCTTAATAGGTTCTTTGAGCAAAATGTCTTTCTTGTCGACTTTGAGACCTTCGGACAAGAAGGCAGCTTCGATATCCTGAGTCGTTACCGAACCAAACAGTTTGTCTTGCTCGCCGACCTTTTTGGAAATCGAGCAGGAAGTCTTCTCGAGTTTCTCTTTCAGAGTCTCGGCCTCTTTGCGCAACTTTGTGCGTCGGACTTCGAGCAAACGCATCTCATGCTCAAAGGACTTTAAAGTGTTTTTTGTCGCCGGTACTGCAAAATTTCTGGGAATCAGAAAATTGCGCGCGTATCCGGGCTTCACATTCACCACGTTTCCGGCTTCGCCAACGTGTTCCACGTTTTCTTTTAGAATTACCTTCATACTTGCTCCTCCGTTTCAGTTCTTGTGCCACGGGAGAGAACCCACTGGCTCAACACCCCAAGGCCCATCAAAGCGTAAAAACCTAAAGTCATTGAAATCGAATAGGTCAAAGCGCGGGGCAGGCGTCCCACTTTACGTCTCTGCAAGACGTTGGAAAGCACTACCGTACCTTCAATGTAGGCAAACATGCCCACCACTAAAAACAAACCATCGACCCACAAAAAATATGTATTCTCGCGAAACAAACGCAGAACAAAAAGCGTGAGAAAAGCTGCACTGACCACATGGGGAAGCCGTAACTGCCGTAACTTCGCGCCGGTAAAAGGGTGGTTTGCAGGGTACCACTTGAGAAACGAGGCGATACCTAAAGATGTCCAAAGAATCAAAAGAATCATGAACGCGTAAAAGAAAGGCGCTTGGAAGGTCAGGCGATTGCGAAACTCATCAACGCCAATCACCTGACGGAACATCTCCACCTTCTCAAAATTCGCCACGAGAGCGGCTACCAAGCTATTCCAGTAGGCTATAATGTTCATGCCTTCTGAACTTGCCATAGCCCACAGCCAACCGCCTGCCATGAGAAGCGCGACTCCTAGACCCTGAACAAGAAGGGGCCAGGGCTTTCTTTTCCGTCGGACGCCCTCGCCCACGAAGATTCCCAGAACAAAGACAATTAGGACTAATGATAGGGGGAGCTGAAACACCGTCACGCCAATTAAGGCCCCGAGTAAAGCCGCCACCTTGGGAAGCGGCTCTTCGAGTTTTAAATGACTGATGATCATGGGCAACAGCATGAAGGGCAAGGTGATGGCAGTTCCCGCCGCCAGAAAGCCCATCGATGAGTAAAGCACATGCGCTAGTAAGGCGCCTGCGTCGAATTCGCGGGGGCTTTTCTTGTCTTCTATGTCGTTTAGTACCCGCATCTAAATCTGGGCGCTCGTGTAAGGAACCACCGCAATATGGCGCGCACGTTTGATCGCAAGGGTCAGCTCTCGCTGGTGGGTGGCGCAATTTCCCGTGATTCGCCGGGGCATAATCTTAAAGCGTTCGGTGAAAAACGGCTGCAGAATGAGCCGGTCTTTGTAATCAATTTTCAACTCGTGATCAGCGCAGAATCGGCATCCTTTCTTGCGATGAAATGAGCGGCGTTCTCCACCTTCATCTCCACCACGATCTCGGTCGCCTCCACGATCTCGGTCCCCGCCTCGGTCCCCACCACGGTCGCCACGAGGGGCGGCTGATTCATTTTTATCTCTTCGGATTCCCATTTCATTCTCCTTCTATGGTGTCAGCGATTACCTTGAATTCGCTGACCGGTCGGCCTTTGCGGTCCTTAAACTGCCGGCACCACAAAAAGCCACGTACACAAAGTTTTTTTCCTACCCGCAAGTCTCTCGACCACTTCTCCGCGGTTTCTCCCATGAACATCACCGGAAAGTATCCGGTCGACTTCTTTGAGAGGAACTCTTGGACCACCGCCAGCTTGAACTCCAAAATGGCAGTTCCCGAGGGGGTGTAGGCAAGTGGTTCACGTCCACTCACCTTTCCCTTCACCTCGACGAAATTGTCGCGTTGAGGCTCCGGGCCTGGGTTCATGATCTAATACCGGCGGCGCTGTTCACGCGCTTTCTTAGCTTCCTCTTCTGAGTTCGTGATCTGTTTCTTTACAAGCTTGTAATCGTAATCAGGCTCAAGACGAACCGTGCTGTATCGAATCACGTCGCTCAAAATGCGAAAGTGGCGCTCAATCTCCGAAACCACGCCCGGATCTCCGGTGTAGTTGATGATTGAGTAACGGCCCGAAGTAAAATCATTGATCGTGTACGCGAGGTTGCGGGAACCCCAATCGTCACGGACCATAACCTCACCCTTGAACTTTTTGATGACGCTATCAATTTTGCCATGAATCGTGGCCGCATCGTCTTCCGAGACGGTTGGGCTTAGGATGTAGACAGTTTCGTAGGTACGAGTAGTGGTACTCGCCATGGTATCTCCTTTCGAGCAGGACCTCAGACTTGCTTCGGCCCAGTCCCTTTACGGGCAAGGTGGTTGTAATGAAATTACAACAAGGCTCTCTGGTATCAAGCGGGGGGAGACTTTACAAGCCTAATTCGTAGCCAGAACTTACCCCTTCAGGGCTTAAACCTACTTTAAGGCGGGTTTCGGCGGTAAGGGTGTGTTTTAGGGCAGTAAGCAGGGAGGTGAGCCCATCCCCTTCGCGAGTTGAAAGGTCGAGGCGAGCAAAACTAGTGGGGGTACCGAAAACATTCTGAAGTGTTTCTCGGGAAAGCTTGTCCTCTCGCACCTGCCCGTCCCATTCCGTGAGGGAGGTAGCCGCTTCTGCTCCCATCAGGCGATGTTTGGAGAAGTGGAGAAGCAGGGGAAGGCTCATATCCTGATCTGTCAGGTAGAGGCAACTCAGTTCAGTATGACAGAGCTTTTCCTGAAGTTGGGCCAAGGTTTGGTGCAGGTTCTCGAGCTGGGCCAAAAAGGAAGCGGGCTCTGCGTTGGTTCGAGCACCATCCTTAGGAACAAAGAAGGCTTCCAACGTGGAAAAAGGTCTCGGGAACAGAGCGTTCCAGAGCGAGCGTTCGCGTTCTTGAGTCAGCAGCCTTCGCGGGGCGTAATCGATTCGAAGAACGGGAAAATCAATGGACGGGGAGTTTCCCACGCGATGGACGATTTTTCCGTCCACTACATCACGTTCACGTAGAACCAAATTTTCCACGGTTTCGGTCAGGCGATAGGAAAGCTTTTCCAAACTCATCAAAGCAAACACCCACTGTCGGGTTGGGGCATCGAGCACTGGCTGTCGCATATGGGTGCGCGTTTCAAAGCCCATTAGTGCAGCCCACCTTTCTGCCGAATCTTATCGATGCATAGGAGAGTATTGCTCCACAGGGCGTCGTCTACGGCGAGAGGTTGGCGCGGCTGCCAAATGGTTCCGGTACCGGATTTCCACTTCACGAGCTGCGGGGGCAAGTCATCGGTGGGTTCAAACCGCATTCCCCAGTCTACACAATCTAGTTTTTCATCGAACTGAGCAGCACCGAAAGGGAAAAAGAGGTCTTTCCCTTCCTGAAGGTGTCGTTTCAAGACGCTAAAGGCAGCACGTGTAAGGTACTTGCCGCAGAATACCGCCGACAATGTAGGCGACAGGCGGGCCTCGCCGTCCCACAATGGCAAAAGCTGGGCGGGAAGGTTTGCTTCCATGGCGCTTGCGCGCATGCTTTCCCAGACCCGATAAGTGAGAAGAGCCGAAGGGTGTGCGATTCCTTCGGGACAAAAGGGAAAAGACTCTCCGCTTACACTGTCGAGATAAACTGAATCACACGCGATTCCCCAAGCGGCAGATGTGGGCGCAACGGGACTTAACTCACTCAACGAGGAAGAAAGAATATCAGATAATCCCAGTTCATCGGCGAGCGTCCAGGCTTTCTTCCAGAACTCTAGTAGGATCTGGGCGCGGCACCAGCGGTAGTCAAAACAAGCCATCCAGGGACGACGATCCAAAAGTAGCTGGATAGACTTTTCCGATTCCAGCGGAGAAAAGTCCCGAAAACTTGTCTCATAAACTTTATTGAAAGCGGATACATCGGTGTACCGGCTTTGCAGTAGCGTCGGTAATCGGCGACGAACTAGTAAGGTGACATCGGTTTCATAGAGACCGAAATCCAACTGAATCTTCTGGAGTCCCCGTCCGCTATCCCGGTAGAGCCCAAGCAAGGCAAAAGCTTCAGCCAAAAAATCAAGATAGGATTCCTGGAAACCGGGTTCACTAAACGAAGGAAGGGGCACAAAACCAAAATCTTCTTGGCCAACCTTGCTTAAGCTGTAAGGAACGAGCGCGCTTTTCTTCAGACCGTAGATCCAACTCGGAAATGTTTTTTCGTGCGCGGAGAAACCAAATTTGGCTTCAATCCCCATTCCCTGGTCGACGGCAAGCCGCAGAAACTTCTCCAGGCTTTTATTTGACGCACGCGAAAAATCCCGAATGCGAGGGGCGGTCTCGTGCACACCCCAAAAAATGTGTGTGGTCAGAGTGTCTGAACCCCGGCGTTTGGCTTCGGAGATGAGAGAGGGCCATTGTGTAACCGGTTCGGAAGCGTAGTCGATGAAAAACTTTGATGCGTGGGACGATGTATTCATTATTCTAGGCCGCGAATCGGATGCGTCCTAGTATAGAAGTCCTTTCCATCAAACTCAACATAGCTAAAATGTTTTACCCAGTCGCCTGTGTTTAGGTAGCGACACTGCCTGCCATTGACGTCAACTCGCATGTCATCGGGAATGTGGGTGTGGCCTGTCATAACGACGTCATATCCCTTTTGGAACAGTTTAAGGGCGTAGTTGCGGTAAATTTCTCGCACTCCATTCTCCTTGTGGGGAAGGCGAGCTTGATAGTCGCGGCTAAGGTGGGAACTTTTTTGTCCGATTGCATCAACCCATGATTGAGGCAGGGTGCGGATGAACGCCCGAGTTGCTCGCTGGCGCAGGAAACCGCGCAGCAAACGGTAGCCGATATCCCGTGGATTCCCCAGATCGCCGTGCGTGATAAATACGTTGTAGTCACTCAGCTTAAACGAACGGTGATTGGGATAAACCTGAATGCCCAGTTCCTCGGAGAAGTAGCTACCCAAATGAAAGTCGTGGTTGCCCTCAAAATAATGAATGCGGTGCCCACCTTTGACGAGATTGCGCAAGACGCTCAGGACGGGTTCGTATTTTTCAATGAGATAAGGCGAGGTGGCCGGCCAAACATCAAATAGATCGCCCAAAATAAAAATTTCTTCAAACCGTGAGGCTTTCTCCTGTAGGAAGCGGATGACCAACCCAGTTTTTACACTTTCTGGCTCCCTAAGGTGTATGTCGGAAATGAAAATCGCGGTCATTAAAGATCGTTAGCATGAAATGGTAGGCAGAGATAGCCTCGACGCTTAACGCTGTTGGAGGAACAGGGGATTTTCTTCGCTTAGTTTGCGGTCGGGAACCGGCTTTGCGTATTCGGTGGTAAGAGCCTCTTCAAACTCAAAAAGTTGGTTAACAACAGGATCCATCACAGTGGCTTCCTTCAGCTGAGGATTGGGAGAAAGCGCCTGCAGGGGCAACCGATCATTTTTTTCTCTCTCAAGCATCAGGTAAGCGCTAAGAAGCACTCCGATGAAGACAAGGATGCTGTATGCGTATTGGAGTCGGTTCTTCATGTTTTCCTAGAGTTGCAGCGATTAGACAGGGGTATCCCCGTGTAAAAGCTCATCCCTAGTTCTCAATACAAGTTTTGTGCCTGCTTCCCAGTTTGTAAGAACTTGAAAAGTCGGGTGTTTTTTAAGCTTCAATCGGGAGCTTCGTGCATACGTTAGACAGCCGCACAGGTTTGATGGCAGAATCTGCTGCACTTTTCCGAAAATAGGCTAGATTGCAGCCCGTGGACCACGAGAATACATACCACGCCGATCACCTAGGCAGGTGTCTACAAGGTGTGCGCCTATTTGCCCCCGCTAAATTGAATCTGGGGCTGCGAATTACAGGACAAAGACCCGACGGTTATCACACCTTGGAGAGTCTTTTTTGGCCCCTCGACTTAGGTGACGAGCTCTTTGTGAAGGGGGCGAGCGTTTCTCATGTGAGTGTCGATTTCGCCGAGATTATTCGCGGGACTAGTATCACCATTCCGGAGGAAGAGAACCTTGCGTTTCGAGCCTTGTCGGCACTCGGAATCTCCGCCGACGTGACGATCAAAAAACGAATCCCGATTGGAAGCGGACTGGGTGGCGGTTCCTCGAATGCGGGTTCTTTGGTGCGCCATTTTCTTCCGAGCTCAAAAGTTGAGAGATTGAGCTACGCGCAGGATTTGGGTGCGGATGTGCCTTTCTTTTTAGATCCGCGTCCTTCATGGGTTACTGGAATTGGGGAGAAGATTAAAGCGGTTTCTGTTTCACAGGAGTTGCAAGATTCGCTTACCTTCTTATTGGTTTTCCCTCCGTTTGGGTTGTCCACCGCGGAGGTTTTCAAAGCGCGTGCTGGCGACCCCTTCTCGTTACCCACGGCGCCCCCTGATCTGGGGTCTCGAGCTGGTCTACAACACTATATAAATAGAGTGGGAAACGATCTCGAGCGCGCCGCGATTCGATTGGAACCGCGCGTAGAACAGGTACTCCAAGCTCTGCGAGGTAGTGAGGCGCTTTACGCAGGTATGTCGGGGAGCGGATCAACGTGTTTTGGCGTGTGGGATCAGCCCCTTAAAGAAATCCCTAAAGAACTTGTCCAGTTCTTCCGAAACCAGGACTGTAGGAGCGTAATCGCTAAAACCTACACGGAAAACGCTATCAACAATTGACTACAAGTTCAGAGGAACATCATGGAAATCACAGAAGTGAAAGTCTTCCCGGTTAACGAAGAGCGACTCAAAGCTTACGTTACCATCATCTTTGACAACTGTTTTGTTGTACGTGATCTGAAAATCATCAATGGAAACACTGGCCTCTTTGTCGCGATGCCGAGCAAGAAGCGAAAAGATGGAACCTTCCGCGATATCGCCCATCCTCTAAACTCCGAAATGCGTAGTGCGATGGAAAAACAAATCCTCGACCACTATGAATCGGAGCTCAAACAAACAACCGCTGCGGCTCAAGAGAGCATAAAAGCGTTGGAAAATAAAAAGCGCGATTAGTTCTAAAAAGTGCCTGGCACTTTTTGGAACTCTAGTCTTTCGCTACCGGCAATTTTTTCATTATATAATCGACGACTTCGCCCACTGTTTTGCGCGAGGTATTTACCAGAACCGCTTCCTTTGTTTTTTTCAAAGGAGCAAGTTTACGTTTACTGTCTTGATTGTCTCTATGCGCTTGCATGAGAAAGATCGTCGAAATCTTGACCTTCGTTCGCCCCATCTTTGTGAGCTGCGTCTGTCGGCGACGTGCCCTTTCCTTTGCGTTGGCTGTCACAAAAAACTTATAAGCGTTATCCGGGAAAACGACGCTTCCGATATCTCTGCCCTCGACAATGACCGGAAGCTCTTCAGCCCATTCTCGCCCTAAGGAGCGCTGTTTTTTTGTAAGCACCGTACGGACACCCTCAAACTGACTCACGTAAGAGGCCATCGCCGAGACCTCTTCCGTTCGAATCCTTTTTGAGAGCTGTTTGCCATTCACCAGCAGTTTGCCGCGAGGGCTGGTGGAAAATCTTATCTTGGTGGCGATTTCCCCAAACTGTTCTTCAGTTGCCGCCCCCGCACGCAAACATTCTAGCGCTACGCTTCGGTACATGGCACCCGTGTCAAGAAGACGACCCTTTAGGGCTTCCGATAAAGCTTTTGCTACGGTTGATTTCCCGGCCCCAGCCGGCCCATCCAGTGCGACGATGAAACCCTTAGTTTTTAGCTTTTTCTTCACGCTCAAATTCCCACAGTTTCGCCCACTTCAGAAAGACTGAGTAAGCCGCAGAGACAGAAATCATGTAGCCGGGATAGCCGTCAAGAAAACCGCGCTTCCATACGTAGAGTTCCAAAAACTTGCTAACGGGTTTCAGTAAGAGTCGGCTCAAAGAGAACTCAATACCGTCGTTAAAAAGCTGTTTTGCCGCAAGCGAAGAATAGTTGTTGTTGCGCTCTACCTGATCGCCGAGGCTAACGAAAGAGTGGTGATAAAGGGGTTCTTCAAGCGTGCCCACTGGGCCGGAAGAAACCCAACTCTCGTGCACATGTTGTTGGCTCCATTCCCCTTTGTTTTTATCGAAAAGACGAATGAGTCGATTGGGATACCAACCACCGTGACGGATCCAGCGACCGCTATGAAAAGTTTTTCGCGGAATGAGGTAAGCGGAAAACGAGGATTCTTTTTGCCAGAGCTCTTCAATTTCTTGTCGGAGCGAGGCCGGAACCCGTTCATCAGCGTCCACGGATAGTACCCAAGGAGAACTGGTTAATCCGACGGCATAATTTTTCTGAGCAGCGTATCCTTGCCAAGGATGCGTAAAAACCTTGTCGGTAAAGCGCGCGGCAATCTCACGTGTCCGGTCGCTGCTCTCAGCATCAACAACGATAATCTCATCACAAAAGTCCAAACTACGAAGGCAGTCTTCGATGTTTCTCTCTTCATTCTTTGTAATGACAACGGCCGATAGCCTACTCATTCTTATCTCGAATGCTTATCAACTCGCCATTTAGCGAGCCTATCTTAATTTTGGCATCAAACTTAACGATATATTGTTTAGAGTCGTCACTTAACCACATGAAAATATCGCCGGTGGGACTAAGTACGTTGTTGAGGGCTAGCTCGACTTTGATTTTCCAACACTGGAACGCGCCCACTTCGACATTCATAAATTCATTGGCAACGGGCGTGAGTCGGACCTCAAAGGTTTTTCCATTCTCATATAAATAGAAAGATTCCGTTCTATTGAGTTGATAGTCTAGCGTGCGCACAAAAAACAGTGCCGTGAAGAGATCTTTTACGAAGGGCTTGGCCTCATCCTTACGATCTTCTTTCTGGTCGCCCCATTTGGTCGATTTTCTTTCGGCCTGATAGTGAATCACTTTGTTGACGTGGTCGAACTTTACCCGGGTGAACTTATTCTGATGGGTTTCATCCATGGTGAGTTCGAAGCGGTAGGGAATAAGAGCCTGCTTATCAACCAGAGACACTGAACGGTTATCCACGCGATAAATGCGATCGACAACTGAGTTGGTACGAGCGTGTCCTGATAGCTCAAAGGTGGGTCGCCCCTGCACTTCTGGGCCGTCCTTTACTTCTAGCGTTGCGTTACCCGCGGGGATCATCATCCAGCGCAATTTGAGAACGGTCTGTTCGCCTATATCAAAGGGTAATGAACCAGCTGAGTACATTGAAATGGGCTTTTCTTTTGTTTTCTTGAGGGCCTTCTTATTGGCCGCTTTCGGAGCTGAATCTTTTCCTGCAATCATTTTGTCCGAGCCGTACTCACTGATGACTACTCTGTCCATCTTTTCGAAGTTAGGGACGGCAATTTCTGGTTCGGGGGGAAGCTCGATCATGTCTGCCATTCGTGGTGCAGATACACAACCTGACAAGAGTAAAAGAAAGCCGAGAGACGCAAGCTGCCACTTTGGTTTGCCTCGAAAAGGTTTCCATCTGCGGTGGAGCCACAACCACTGTTCGGGAGCGGTTCTTACGATGCGCTCAATCGTTTCATTATAAAGCTGTGTTTTAGCGTAAATACGTTCGTCCTTTGATGCTGAAAGCAAAGGGTACTGCAAGGCTGGCTCAATGACGAGCGTTAAGCCATGCTCTGGTGAACGGCGGGAGTATGCAGGAAACACAGGGTAAGCCCTTTTCTCCGTGAGTAGGGCGACAGCGGCAGGGGTTCCCGCTTCGCGCCCCATAAAGCTGACGGGAATGCCGACGGGCGGACCCATAAACTGGTCCAGCATAAATCCGACAAATTGCCCTTTCGAAAGCGCGCGTAAGATATCTTTTGCGGTGCCTGTTTCTACGATCAGACCGAGACCCTTTTTCCTGCGGAACCAAGTGAGGAAGTTTTCGAAGCGGGGGGAAGTAGCGCGTTTCACAACAATATCCAGTGGAATCCCATTAGCGACCAGACCCGCGGCTCCCACTTCCCAGCTTCCAAAGTGGCAACACAACAAGAAAGCACCCTCGCCCTTATCGAGAAGCGGCTGAATATGTTCTTTTCCAATAAAGCGGATTTTTTTGTAGTCGGCTTCTGTCCAACTCAGACTTTGGATTGTCTCGAGCAAGGAATTTCCGTAGTGGCGATAGTTTGCATGCGCCATTCGGGCCGCTTCTTCTGGCTTCAGACCTAGACCCTTTTGCAGGTTTTCCATGATGGATTTTCGGCGAAACGGGAAAACATAATACACAAGATCGCCCATTCGGTTTCCACACCAGGCCAAAAGGCCGGGAGGAAAGCGATAAAGGACAAAGGAAAAAAATTGAGCAAGTTGGATCATCTATCCGAAATCCCGTTCTCCAGAAAATCCCAAAACTCACTTGGGATGACGTAGTCCATCGGCAAATAATAGATCGGGCAGTCCAATTCTGCCAGACCCTGCACCTTGTACCAGTCTTTCTCGGTAGTGACCAAAGCCTCTGCTTCGGTTTGCCGGCGCATTTGGTCGAGCATTTTTAAGTCCTTTTGGGAATAGGTGAAATGGTCGGGAAAGGCTCGAAAAGCTTTGAGGTCTTTGGATTCCAAAGAAGCCCGAAAACCCGAGGGATCGGCTAACCCGCAAAATCCCACTAGGGAAACGGGCGCACGCAGGTGCGGTTTGCCAGAGGTTATTTCACCGTAGTGACGGGAAACCACAAAGTGCGGAACGTCCGGGGCGAGTTCGTTTGCCACCCTTTTCCATCGGTTCAAAAATTCGGTGGACTCCTCCGGATCCCGCACGAACACGACTGCGGTGGCCGCACGCATCGCCTCCAGCGGTTCCCTTAGCTCGCCCCAAGGTAGGCAGTAAGCCTCCCCTGGATCTTTACGAGTGCTGATCAGTACAAGCGATAGGGTCTTTCTTAGCTTCAAATGCTGAAAGCCATCGTCCAGTATCACCAAAGAGGGAGGGTTTTGTTCCTCCATTTTTTTTATCGCTCGAACTCTGTTGCGATCGACGTAAACCGGAGCATTGAGCGATAGAGCTAGCATCCAGGGTTCATCTCCGTAGTACGCGGCTCCCGATTCATGGCTGAGCTTTACTCTCTCTCCGTGCGCTCCCGCCCGTCCGCGATAACCGCGAGATAAAATGGCAGGAGAGCGATCAGAGAAATGCTGAGCGATGGCTCGAGTCAGTGGTGTTTTGCCTGAACCACCCGCATGAATGTTTCCGACGCAAATAGTGGAGACCGCAGAGGCATAGGATGGTGGAGGGAATCGTCGACGAAGTTTGGCGGCAAGAGCCCACAAAAACGAGAGCGGAAAAGTAACTCCCCACAGACAATTAAGAATGGGAGGGGACCAAGCCAAACGGGGCTCCTTCGGAAGGGGCTTTAGAATCTAACATTGTCAAAGACTGCATAATCGCAAGTGTGGTGCGGTCGAGAGCATTTTTCCCTCCCAGCTTCTCGCGACACATTCTAAGCGCCTGAATTTGCTCGGAGCGATACGTGTCGTCTTCTATCAATCGTTGGCATTCTTCTGCGATGAGATCAGCCCGCGCTTTTTCTTGTTCAAACTCGCGAATAATTTCTCGTCCCATCAGTAGGTTGCTGATACCGATAAACATGTCAAAACCCCAAACCTTCCGCAAAAGAAAGGCAGTGCTTTTATTAAGGAGGTAATACAGACACATTGGGGTTTCAGTTAGTGTCACTTCTAGTACGGCGGTACCCGAGGCAACAACGGCGGCGTCACTCCACCGCACTACCGCGTCGGTTCCCTTTTCAGAAAAGGTGATATCTAACCCAGAAAAAGCTTCCATCATGACAGACGAAGGTACGGTGGGAGCGACCGGAACTTGAAAGCTCGCCGAGGGGTAACGTTTCTTTAAGCGGGTCACGAGTTCTCGCAAAATAGGCGTGTGATGTCTAATTTCTCCGCGACGGCTTCCTGGAAGAAGGGCGAAGCGCGGAGACGAGAGGCGCTCGGCCTTTGGGCGACCGGGCGGACGTGCTGCGATCTCATCTATAAAAGGATGGCCTACCCACGTGACAGGGACGCCATGCTTCTCGTAAAAAGTTTTTTCAAATTCAAAAAGGACCAACATGCGGTCCACATACTTTTTTATTTTGTGAATGCGAGACTTTCGCCAGGCCCAAATCTGAGGGGAAATATAATAGATGACAGGAACGCCTGCCTTTTTAAGATGTTTGGCGAGCCGGAGATTGAAATCAGGGAGATCGATCAACAGCGCCGCATAGGGCTTATTTTTCTCCGCATAATGTTGAACTTTGCGGAAATTTCCTATGAGTTCCCAGACTCGTCCGACTATTTCCGTCAATCCGACTAGGCTTATCGACTCAGATCGTAAAAGCACATTCATACCTTCGCCTTGGAGGTGTTTGCCTCCTACGCCTACAAAACTTAGGCTGGGGTCGTTTGCTTTGAGATCTCGAACGATTCGAGCGGCATGCAGATCGGCTGACGCTTCGCCCGCGACCACTAAAATTTCCTTGCGCTTGTTAATCTTTTTATCCTTCTAAAATCGTTGAGGGAGTGTAGGTGCGTCTGGTTGAATGGTTTCGCCGCTCGGCACAGGGCGATCGGTTAAACCGTCTATTATTCTGCGAACCAACTGCAAACTTCTAACAGCCTCAGCTCCCGAAACCAAAGGGGCCTTGCGATTTTCGATGCAATCTATGAACGATGCCGCTTGCAGCGCGAGTGCATCAAGGCTTAGTTCTCTAGGCTCTCCATTTCCGAACACACGATTGTTTTGGAGATCAAACAGCAGATCGCCCTGTTCTCGTCCTATCTGAATCTGACGTCGATTTTCCGAGGCTATTCTGCTTGCTGTAATTTCGACAACGGTTCCGGTGGGGTACTCCAGGCGGGCCGAAACTTCTTCCCAAACGCCTTTAACCTCTTTTGCCTCGTGAATGTCTATTTGAGAGGGAATGCCCTCGACAAGGTGTTGTACGAGATCCAAATCGTGCACCATAAGGTCGCTGACAACATCGAGTGATTGCTCTCGGCCTGAGGCTGTGCTCAGCCGCTCGATGCGGATACGGTGGATCCCGTGAAGTGGAATATTGCGCGCCAGTTCTCGAAAACGGAAACGCTCCAGGTGCCCGACTTGGAGTAATAATTTGTTTAATGTTGCGGTTGCCACCAGTTCTTCGGCTTCGTCGACCAAAAGAGTGACGGGCTTTTCTACTAGTACGTGGCAACCCGCCTGAAGAGCCTTCAAAGTAAAATCGAAGTGAGTCGGAGTGGGCGATGCAATCACTACGGCATCCGACACAAAGAAAAGCTCAGCGATATCGCTGTAGGCTTTTATCCCAAATTCGCTTTGGGTTTGTTCCCGCCGGTTGGCGTCTGCATCAAAAAATCCGAGAAGTTGGACTGCACCTGGGGGAAGAGCTGCGAACTTCTTCAAATGAAAGGTGCCCATCTTTCCGGCGCCAATAAGAGAAAGAGAAACAGCCATAATCTAAACTCATACTAACGTGCCAAGCCGAGCTTAGACGTTTTAACGAAATCCACAAAAGCCTGCACTTCCGGTGTGACAGGTTGGTTAGCAGTAACTTGCTCAATCGCCTGACCAACGGTCAAGCCTTGCATGTAGAAGGCTTTGAACGCGGCTTTCAAAGGAGGAATGGCGCTCTTATCAAAGCCCATCCGAGTCAGTCCCACGGCGTTTACACCCTGAGCGACGAATTCGGGACCCTTTCCAACAAGGTAGGGAGGCAAATCTTTTCTCAGAAGTGATCCACCTCCAACGTAACAGTACTGACCGATTCGACAAAACTGTGCCAGCGCCGTGAAACCCCCGACAATCGCAAAGTCACCAATGGAAACGTGACCGGCCATCTGAACGTTGTTCGCCAAGATGGCTTTTTTGCCGACGACCGAATCGTGAGCTACGTGGACATACGCCATCAAGTAGGCTTCTGGCCCTACTATTGTTACGCGATTGCCCTGCTCGGTTCCCAAGTTGATCGTGACGTATTCTCTGATTACAGCACCGTTGCCGATTTCCACTCGAGTCGGCTCACCTTTATATTTAATGTGTTGGGGCGAACTGCCGATCACGGCAAACGGATATACCGAAACGTGATCTCCTAAAGTGGAGTGGCCACGTAGGATGGCGTGTTCCTGAATATCGCAGGCTTTACCCAAAACCACATCGGGCCCCACAGACGAATAGGCACCAATTGTGGTGTCTTCACCGATGACCGCTCGTGGATCGACGATTGCTGTTGGATGTATGTTTACGCTTCCCATTTATTTGTCCCCACCCATTGTCTTTTGTGCGCCCGAGAGATTCTTCCAGATTTTCGAAAGCCGGCGAACCATTCCCCTTTGACGAAGATGTTCCTGCAAGGGAATGGCTGGCGTTCCCCAATATTTGCCACCACCATCAATACTTTGGATGACACCTGCCTGGCCTCCCACTTGAGCGAAGTCTCCGACTGTCGTGTGATCATTGACTCCCGCCTGGCCGCCCAAAAGCACCCCTCGGCCAATCACTGCGGACCCCGCGATTCCCACTTGAGCACAAAGAACAGAGTGCTCACCAATGGTCGCGTTGTGGCCGACGTGTACAAGGTTATCCAGTTTTGCTCCGCGCTTGATGCGGGTTTCGCCGAGCGTGGCGCGGTCAATGGTATTAAGCGCGCCGATGCGCACATCATCTTCCACCACGACGGTGCCCAATTGAGGGACTTCCTTCAAACCTTCCGGACCGGGTAAATAGCCAAACCCGTCTGAACCTAGTACGGAGTTCGCGCCAATCTTCACGCGACTTCCAATGGTGATCCCCGAAAAGAGAACTGCGTGCGGAAAAATCCAAGTATCTTCCCCGACCACAGTGTTCTCCCCAATAAAGACGCCAGCTAAAATCTTTGTGCGCGCTCCTATTTGCGCGCCGGCCTCGATAATCGCGCCCGGTCCTACGGTTACTTCGGCGCCCAAGGTGGCTTGAGAACTAATTACGGCCAGTTCCGAAATTCCTCGTTGCTTGGGATAAGTAGAAAAGGTGGAGGCCACTCGCGCAAAGGCTTCTTTGGGATTTTCCACCACGAGATAAGTCAAAGGCAGAGCTTCCTCTACACATTCTCGCTTAGTGATGAGTACCCCTCCCTTAAGTTGCGGAAGTCCGTTGGTCGAATTCTTTTGTTGGCAAAAAGCGAGCGTTCCCGGCTCGGATTGGGCAAGTGAAGCGAGCCGTTCGATCATTTGATCGGGGTCCCCCACCAAAGTCGCTCCCAGCTTGTAACTGAGAGCTTTTGCACTGACTGGGAAATCAATTTCCATCGGGTTTAGCGTATACATGGCTTCTGAAGGAAGTAAACGGACTAATCCTCGTCCTCAGAGTCGGGATCGTCTTCCTCGGGGGGAACCGTGTGGGGATCGGGAACCCGGTATTCCTCGTTTGCCCACTTGCCCAAGTCCTTTTGTTGGCACTCTCGGCTGCAGAAAGGACGATGCGGATTTGTCTTCCACTCGGTCGTTTTCTGACAAAGCGGGCAAGGAATCTCGGTCATGAGTTCTTCTAACCCGAACAGGAGAAAAACGCTTCTCGAAGTCCGCCACCCAAGAATATCCTTGTAAGTTAAATACTTAGGTTGCTTGGCCGGTTGGACTTTCGCTCCTTGGCTTTTTAGTCAAAATCAGTTTGAACTACCGCATGCCTAAAAACCTCTGGGACTCAGAAAAGTTTGCTCAATGCGCTTCGGCGCTCGAACAGCGAGTCTATAGCTCGCGTTTATTGGGATCGGATCCTGCGTTGGTCATGCACGGTGGAGGAAACACTTCGGTTAAGGACACCGCCCTCAATGTATGGGGAGAAAAGGAAGAGGCACTTTACATCAAGGGATCCGGCTGGGATTTAGTGAGCATTGAAGCGCCTGGATTTCCTGCCGTTCGTCTGGAACCCCTAAAGAGCCTCCGAGCGCTGCCTGCCTTAGCCGATCCCGCCATGGTGAACGAACTGCGTCGCAATCTTTTTGAAAGTCAGTCGCCCGACCCATCTGTTGAGGCATTGTTGCACGCTTTTCTTCCCCATCGCTTTGTGGACCACACCCATGCGGATGCTGTGCTTGCTTTGACCAACCAACCCAACGGAAAAGAACTCATCACCGAACTTTATGGAAATCGAGTGGGAGTCGTCCCTTATGTAATGCCAGGGTTCCAACTCGCCAAGCTGTGCGCAGATGTTTTTGAATCGAATCCTCAAGTAGAAGGGCTTGTACTGCTAAACCATGGGGTGTTCAGCTTCGGTGAAACAGCAAAAGAGTCTTACGAACGGATGATTAAGCTCGTTGCGGAAGCAGAAACGTTTTTATCCGCCAGAAAAAAGAAATCCGTCTCCGTGAGCCCTCCGGCCCCCTCAAGCGACGTCCTGAGCTTTTGGACTGGGGTTGTTCGCAAGCAGTTACTTGAACGAGGTTTCAGAACAATCGTTCAGTCCGATACCAGTGAAGTCGCGCTTGCCTTCAGTTCTCATCCAGAAATGAAGGACTTTTCTCAGCGCGGACCGCTAACGCCCGATCATGTGATTCGTACGAAACGCTTGCCGCTGATTGTTTCTCAGGAAGCCGCGTCGACACAAAACGTAGGAGAGTTGGTAACCGCGCTGGACCGCTATGTTGAGGAATATCAAGACTACGTGAAAGAATGTTCTGAAAAACGAAAACAAAAACTACAATCTTTAGATCCTTTTCCGCGCGTCGTAATTATTCCCGGGGTCGGCGTACTCTCCTTGGGAACCAACACCAAGGCGGCGGCGATTGCACGTGAGATTTACGCGCACACGATGCAGGTGATTCTCCAAGCGGAATCATTGGGAAAATACCAGGCGCTTTCCCCGTTGGATATTTTTGACGTCGAATACTGGGTGCTTGAGCAAGCCAAGTTAAGAAAAGGAAGTTCTTCGCCTTTGCTACAGGGTAAATCTGCATTGGTGACGGGGGGTGCAAAAGGAATTGGAAAGGAAATCTCCCGCCAGCTGACCAAGCTCGGAGCCAACGTTTGGCTGATTGATCGCGATGTAGAGGCGCTGTCTCTTGCGACGAATGAAATAAAAAAGGATTGTTCTGCAGGAAGTGCAGTGAAAGGGTGTGCCACGGATATTACTCAACGGGCGCAAGTGGAAGAAGCGATCACAGCGATGGTTGTAGAATGGGGTGGCCTGGATATCTTGGTTTCCAATGCGGGGATTTTCCCTCCTAGTTTTTCCATTGAAGAGCTTCCTGAAAAAGTATGGAACGAGGCTTTGAGTGTGAACTTAAGTGGTGCGTATCACCTATTGGCAGAGGCTCTTCCGTGGATGAAGGAGCAGGGAGCCGGGGGAGATATCGTTTTCATTGCTTCGAAAAATGTTCCCGCCCCTGGGAAAGGGGCTGCGGCTTACAGTGTGTCCAAGGCGGGCCTAGCTCAGCTGGCACGAGTGACGGCGCTTGAAGCAGGGCCCCACGGCATTCGAGTAAATATGCTCCATCCCCATCTTATTCTCGACACCGATGTTTGGAAGGGCGATGCGGTGGAGCAAAGAGCCAAGGCGTATCAAATGACTCCCGACCAATATAAGAAGAACAATCTTCTACAAACCGAACTAAGTTCCAGCGATGTAGCGGCGGCGGTCACCGCGCTGGTCAGTGGAGCATTCTCCAAAACAACCGGTGCGCAGATATGTATCGATGGTGGTCACGAACGTACTCTTTAAAAGTTTGGCGTGTTTTTGAAGCAAACTGGTACGAGATCGAGGTGCCGCTTTCCGTACATGATAGGCCTTAGCGGTAAAGTGTCCGGCCACCAGGTTCGGTCTTCGTATACGTAAACCTGGTATTTTTCAGCGAAGCTTGTGGAAGAAAAGAGTCTGACCTCGGCAAAAAATTCCTTGTAGCGTTCGTAATAGTCAAAACCAGGAGCCCGCACATGAAATGTCTCATGAGGATTGGGAGCCGGGTACTCGATCGTTTTCTCCCCAATCATCGGAACCGGAAGGAAACTTAGTCCCGAGGGAGAAAGTACTCGGGCGATTTCAGCCAAGGCTTTTTTATCTTCCCGAACATGTTCTAGCACGTGAGAGGCAAAAACGAAGTCAAACTCACCGTCTTTAAACGGAAGTGCGGTGAGATCGGCTTGAACGTCTACCCCCTTCGGATCTAAGTCGGCTGAAAGATAATTGCCACAGATTTTTTTGAGATAGTCTCGGAAAAACGTCTCTGGAGCCATGTGTAGAACGCGCATTGAGCTAAAATCGATATGTTTTTTTAAGTCGTCGAGAACTAGCTTTTGCAGGCGGTGTCGCTCCATCGACCAGCACTTCGGGCACATGGCATGTTTTCGGGATCCGGTTTCCGCTTTGTGATCAGCGAAGGGACCACGGTATCCACACAAAGGGCACTCGAAACGCTGCTTGAAGGCATTTCGTAACTGAAACTTGGCCGCGACCAGCTTCTGTTTAAGCGCTTCCATGTTAGCTCCGCGCCACGGCCGCTTGCCCGTGGATCAAGTTCTGATAAACGCCAAGGACTTCGAGCGAGATCTTATCCCAGTTAAGATCCTTTCGTACCCAAGCACGGGCCTCGCTGAGTCCTGTTGCAGCGCTGCGCTCCTTTTTCTCGAGAGTAAAAAGAGCATTCACGAAATCTTCTGCGTCTTGGTGCTTGTAAATGCTGTGTGGTAGGAAGCTTCGCAGGTACTCGGAGCTTCCGCTTGCATCGGGAACCAAGGGTGGCACGCCGGCGGCGACCGCTTCAAACGGTACTCTGCCGAACGGTTCTTCTACCGCGGGGTAAACAACCGCTGTGGCTCCTCTTAACACACTCCATTTTTGTTCATCATATACCGGTGGGTAGAAATGAACGCGCTTACTCATGCCAAGACTTTCAATTTTCTTTTTGATTGTCTTGTCATAGCCCCGTTCGATGGGACCGAGAAGTACGAGATCTCGTTGGCCGCTGCAACTGATATAGCGATTAAAAGCCTCAATCAGGAAAACCAGGTTTTTGCGAGCCTCGATACGGCCAAAGTATAGGAAGTATCCCTCGCGTGCGGCGGGAAAGAAACCTGGACTGGGTGGTGCGGCTTCGATCGAAGGAATACCATTGGGGATGACGGTGACGCGCTCTTGGGCTGCCGTCGAATACGGACGAAACTGGTTTTTCTCAAATTGGCTGAGAGCGATAATTTGGTCGGCGTGGTGGACGATCGACTTGCCAATCAACAAATTAAACAGACGCTTCAGCCACTTGCGCCGGTGCCCCACGAGAAGCATGCCACGAGGGTGCAGAATGTAGGGCACCTCATGTCTGCGACAGATACGAGCAAAAAAGTAATTTTCCCATTTCCAGTGGCCATTGAGGTGAACAATGTCCGCTTTGCGAATGATGTTCTCCATCCAGTCACACTTTTGCCGCGAAGCTTGAAACGCTTCAATGGGTGAGTACCGGATCAGCGACTGAAGGTTAAAGGATTTTACAAAAACAGGGTCGGTGTTTTCTTTTCTGCAGAGAATAGTCAGCTCGCACTGATCCTTGAGTGCGGAGCAAAGCGACGCTTCAGAAATTGCAGCTCCGCCATACTGCGGCGCTAAGCCGGAACTGATTACGACGACTTTGAGCTTTGGCATGCGCTCATTATACGCGGCGAACTCAAATAGAGTTCCCACTCCGCGTCATGAACACCTACGACACGCAGTCTACATCTATCCTGGTGGCCTTTTCCTTGCACTGTTCCCCCCCATGCTGAGTGGTTTCGAACGGAAACCTCCTGAAGTAGTTGGATTCACGTGGAAGTGGGAATGTTATGCAGCGCGTAGTGTTGATAATCGTATTGTTGTTAGCCGCTGGGTGTGGCAATTTTCGTCGCCAGTGGCCGGCTGTGGTTCGAGGCGTTGAAGACTTTAAGAGTGCAGAACAAGAAAAAGTGCTTCAAGCGTTAAAAGAGATTAATGAAACGGGAGAGAATCCCATTCTCGGTGATGATCCCTTGGTGGGTTACCCCATCCTTATCCGCAAAGTTGCCTACAATAAGGCTCACCCTACGCGTGTGGGCTATGCGATTGTAGGACCGACCTCGTGCACCATTGAACTTTCAGAGAAACTCTTTGCCGAGCTCAAAGCGTTACTTACGACGGTCGTGTTCCATGAGCTTGGTCACTGCGCAGGCCTGGGGCACACTAGCGACTCTCACCAGGTAATGTCAGAAAATGCCACGCCGTTCGAAGATTTCACTTCTAACGAACTCGGCGTGTTTTTTGATTCTCTTTTTCAAGCCATCGGCTTTGCAGGTGTTTGACTGCTGCCAAAGCTTAGCTAAGCTTAACCGATGAATGAACAACGCCATCACCGCCGCATCCCTGTTAATATTCCGGCTGATATTTACCTGGGTCAAAATCCGCGCGCGATTCCCGCTGAAGTGAAAAATATTTCCCTGGGTGGGGCTTTTATCGAAGCTTCACGGGTTATCGAAGTTGGTTGTGAGGTGAGAGTTGAGATTCGGTTTGATGAAATCATTCTTCTCCAAGGAAAAGTGATCAGCGAGAATGAACTCGATGCGAAGTTTCCTGAGTTGGAGAAACAAGCTTCGGTTGTGAAGTGGGCAGAGGGAGGAAATCCAAATTCTTTCGGCGTAGAATTTGCCCAGCTTGATGATCAGAAGCAGGCGTTTCTTCTGAAGCTCATTCGCTACTATGATCTATTGATGAAAGCTGGAGTGCGTTTCTAGGATTTTTTTCTAGAGATTTTTCCCGTGCGGCATGCCTTCGTGAAATGAAGCATGCGTGATTTCCATGAACTGAGCTTTGCGTTGCAAGTCTTTAATGGTTGAGGCTCCACAGTAAGTCATACCGGAACGAATGCCTCCCATAATATCTTTCAAAACTTCCGCAACGGGTCCGCGACAAGGGATCTCCATCGAAATGCCTTCGGCGGTTTTCCACTCAGACATGCTTCCCATGAAGTCCTCTTGAGCTTCCTTTGAGGCCATTCCCCTAAATTTCTTCACTTTCACTATCTGGCCGTTGATTTGTTTTTCAACCACTTCTCCTGGTGTTTCGTCTGTGCCGGCCAACATTCCGCCCAGCATGACGAGATCTGCACCCGCGGCCAAGGCCTTAACTGCATCAGCAGGATAGCGAATACCTCCATCCGAGATAAGTACCCTATCGACTTTTCGGCAGTCATGAAGAGCCGTCATTTGCGGAACGCCAAAACCCGTTTTCATTCTGGTGGTGCAAACCGAACCGGAACCAATTCCCACCTTGATAATATCTGCCCCCGCAGCAGCGAGGTAGTCGGCGCCCGCGTAGGTGGCCACATTTCCCGCAATGATCAGAATGTTGTCGGAATAAAGTTCTCGTAGCGCTCGGACGGTGCGATTTACTTCTTTCGAATGGCCGTGGGCAACGTCAACACAGACCATGCTCGCCCCAGACCCAATAAGTGCCTCAGCTCGTTCTAAGCTAGCCTTACCCACGCCAACGGAAATGCCGACCAGAGAGGGAGTTTTTAAGGACTTAAAAAGTTTTACGTTTTCGTCCACACTGAGAAAGCGGTGGAGAATAGCCAGGCCACCAAAATCGGTCATGGCGTTTGCCATCTTTTCGCCAGTAACGGTGTCCATGTTCGAACTAATTAAAGGAACTTCAAAGGTTCGGCCCGGCAAACTTCCTGATGTCGTTACATTTTGTCTCGATTTAATGCCGTTGTAACCCGGAACCAGAATTACGTCGTCGAACGTTAAGCCACGCAAACTTCCTAACAAGCCACACCTCGATTAATCACGGTAAATCACAGAGAGGAAACTTAGTTGAAATAAAGACCGAGCGCAATCTTAGGTGCAAAACCACGAGGCCCGTGGGCAATCTTAGCGAAATCTAAAGCTAATATTGAGGTTCGCCATGAAAGCAAAACGGTTGCCAACCCAGCCCGGCCGGAACTGACCTCGGATGCTGGCAATGTCGCTTACTTCTTGGGAGACAATAAATTCCAGATAGCCGGCAAGTGTGGCTGCGGGAATCGATGCAAATTGCGAGGGAATCGAGGCGCCGGCTAGGGCTCCCAGCACAAAATAAACTTTTGTCGTGTCAGGCACGGAGATCATGTACCAAATTCCCAAGAGCGGCGTGATGAGATTGCCGGGATCATAGAGGGAAAGAGTGATTTCCGGGCCCAAATAAATCGGTTTTGTTTTACTGATGAGTAGACCTAGTTGCGCACCGCTTACGACCCCGTAGCGTTTGTTTATGACATTCAGACCCATCAAGAAATTAAGCTGATATTTGTATAAAAGCAGTTCGTCTGTTTCGGACGCAATTGGACGCGCTATTCCCGTCACCACGGATCTGCTCGCGGGCGCCGATGCAGGGAGAGAAGCGGCAGGCTTCGTGGCCGATTCGTTGATGGTTCGTTTTGGGGCTTTGTAAGGGGCACCTTTTTTTGCTTCTGCATGGAAGCAAATAGAGCAAATCAAAAAGACAAGGGTGAAACGCAAGCCAAAAGAGTGCATTAGTTTACGGTGGGCGCTTCAATCATGCTCAGATACATTTGCGCCTTTTTGTGATCTGGATTGAGAGCCAAAGCTTCTTGCCATTCGCGATGGGCGTCGGTGAGTTTCTTCAAGGAATGGTACAGCACACCCAGCTGGATGCGTGCTTCAACACAATCAGGATGAGTTTGTACTAAACCAGATAGGAGCTCGGCGGCTTGCGTTTTACTACCCAGCTTAGAGAGACAAAGTGCGCGCTTCACCGTGTATTGAACTTGCTGAGCATCTAACAAACCGGCTTTTTCGTACTCGTCATGTGCCTCTTCAAATCTTTCATACTGCAGATAGGAATCTCCTAGTTCAGCATGTTTTTTGCTGAGTTCTCTATTGATGCGCGGATCGTGCCCAGGCAATACACGATCGAGGCGTTTCTTAGCGCGTTGGTAAATCAAGGCGCCTTCGGAGTACTTGCCCATGTCATTGTACAAACTACTTAGTGCGATGGCTGCGTCCGTGTGACAAGGATCAAGAGTGAGAGCCTTTTGGAAAGCGAGAATCGCTTTCTTAAGTTTTCCGCGTTTAGAGTAAACCATTCCCATCAAATAAAAAGCGTCAGGAATTTGGTTATTAAGGAGAATCGCTTGCGCGAGATACTTTTCAGCAGAGCTTAAACGATTTCTAAGGACGTCTTCCCGAGCTAACTGCAAGAGTTCTTCGGTGTCTGTGCTTTTTGTGCTCACGCCACAACCCCTAGGGAATAGTGGTTCCCGCTTCCATGTTCTTCAAAAGAGCGAACGCGTCGCCCTTGAATCCCGAGTTAGGAAAGTCTTTCACGAGTCGCTGCAATGCATCTCGGGAATTGGGAAACATGCGGATACGATAATAGCATACTCCCAAGCGGTACAAGGAGATTTCATCGTATCCTAAACCAGGGAAGGTCTTGAAAAGAGACGCGTATCGGTATGACGCCGACAGGTAGTGCTTACGTTGAAAGTAAAAATTCGCAACATAAGCTTCGTGCTCAGCCAGTTTAGTCCGGGCCTGCTTGCGCCACTTTTCCGCCTCTTCACGATATTTTGATGAGGGGTACTTCGCCAAAAGGACGTCAAATTCTTCAATAGCCCGGTGGGCCGCTGTTAGATCGCGGGCAATGTTATCGGGAATCTGTTTGAAAAAAGAAAGGCCAACGCGAAATTGGACATAATCAATTTCCGGATAGGCTGGGTGCATTTCGCGAAAAATTTCATAACCAGCTTCCGCTTCGATATAGGACTCTTGAGCAAAGTAAGTATCTGCGATTCGCAGTTCAGCTTGAGTGGCTTTCGAACTATAAGGATATCGATTCTTTACTTGGCGAAACTTCTCCAGAGCACTGAGATAATTTTCTCTCTGGTATGCCCGTTCCGCTTGATCATAGAGACCCGTCGGATCTTGTGCGTCTTGTTCGATGGTGGCACAACCAACAATCCACAATGTGGCCACAATGACGATCAGGGAACATCTAACTAATTGAAATCGCATGTATTTTCTCAAGTGCCTTATCTTATCATAGCGTCTGGCCAAAGCAAAAGGGCATTAAGCCCTGCGTCATTCGTGACGATATTAGCTATGATTAGGGTAAACTTTGAAGAAAACAAAGAAAAACAAGTCCATCGCCGATAAAACGGTTTCCAATCCCGACCCTGAGTTGGTTGAGGAACTAGAGGACTTGCTCGAGCAGGTCATCATTGAAGAGGCTAGCCAAGCGGTATGGCAGCAATTTGAACAGGCGCTGTATCAGCTCGACAAGCAAAGCCTCGATGTTATCGAGTCCTATCTGGACGGCGTGCCTAAAGAAGCAGTAGGCAAGGCCAACAAAATAACACCAGCCCAAGCCGGCGATATGATCTCCCAGATAAAAAGGGATATTACCCGCAACCTCAAAAAAGGTTCGCCTGTTCGCCATTAACCGTTACTTAATTACTCCACTGGTTTAAAAAATCTTTTTCGGATATAGAACGCCTGTCTTAAGAAAGGTTGTTCTATGTTTAAAAATCTTCCCCTTTTCATCCTCTTTATTCTTGCCTCTTGTGCCTCCATTCAAAAAGGGAGCAGTAGCTTCAACGTTTTAGAATGGGACACTCCGGAAGGAGTGGTGCGTCTGGAGCGAACACCGTTTAAGGTAGATTTCTTTCCCTTGGTGAACGTTTTTGAGAGCCAATCTAATAAAATTTACTGCGGCCCTACAAGTGGAGCGATTGTGTTGAACGCACTCCGACTCAGGGACGAAGCAATTCCCAAACCACTCAACGCTCAGCTGACTGATAAAAAACTACTCAAGCATATTCCCAAAGATGTGAACCCCAATTTTGAGCGTTACTCTCAGAGCAATTTCCTTAACGCCAAAACGGCAGCGGTAAAAACGCAGGAAGAAATTCTTGGAAAGCCGAAGAATAAGGACGACAAATCGGGAATGGGTCTTAGCGTACGCCAGCTTTCCGAAATGTTAGCCGCGCACGGTTTGCAAGCAGATTTGCGTGTGGTGAATGAGTCCCTCTCTCGTGACAAAGTTAAAGAAGAGTTGATTGCGAACATGAAAAGTGCCAATGACTTTGTTTTGGTAAATTACAACAGACAGACGGTAGGACAAGAGGGTGGCGGTCACATTTCGCCTCTGGGAGCCTATGACGCTGATTCCGATTCTTTTCTCGTTCTTGATGTCAATTCCAATAAGGCAAAATGGGTTTGGATCACATCGAACACCCTCTACGACGCCATGAATACGAAGGACTCGGTAGAGAATCGCGGTTATGTATTGGTCAAAGATAAAAAAAGTTGAAGACTAACTGAAGCTTTCTGATTTTCCATTGAAGCCGAACTTGCGCCGGTCCCACCAATCTAAAAAGCGACCGGCGCCTTTTTTAAGTCCGAACACTTTTACTTCCACCGAAAGTTGGGCCCAGAGCAGACTAACGAAACGCGTTTTTGAAAATTTCAGGCTTTCAATGCGTTTCACCGTTGTGTGATCAGAAAAAGGAGAAGGTAGTAGAGATACAACTTTAGGGGCAGGACCCTCGGTGAACAGGTCGGCCCCCCTGAGCATGGCGTCTACCGCATTTTTCACAATTCCTTTAAAGATGGCAGCATCTCGATAGCAAAATGCGTACATCCCCGAGCTGTGCCAAACACCAAAGTGCAATGTCGTACCGCTCCCCTGGCGCTTTCGGCTCAACGACAAGGGGACGAGATTGTAACCCTTTACTCCGTGTTCGTTTAAGTACGCCCATCCATAAGCGACGATTTCCACTTTCTCACATGCCATGATCGCTTGATCCGGAACGGGATGTCCTTGCTCGTCAAAACCCAGAATAGGAATCCCGTCGGCCTCTTGCACGAAGGCGGATTGGATGGGGTCGTTAAACTTCAAGTTCAACCCTTTGAATAACGGTGAGTCCGGTTTAAGAACTCGGTAAGTATCTCTTGAAAGAAGTTTCTTTGCGTAGCGATAGTACCCGTATCCGCCATAGCTAAAGCTCGAACCCAATACTTTGTGCGGTGGATGATTGATTAGCGGAGATCGAAATTCCACACTAACTTGATCGGGGCTTTGCGTAGAGTCCCATTCGGCGATTCGGTAAAGAACCATGCGGTTTTTATCTCGTTCATAGCGAACCTGCCACCACATCAGGTTGCCGCCCATGACAATGAGATTTCCGCCACGATCTCGAAAAGCTTCAAGTTGCTGAACTGCCGGTCGAGTCCAGTATTCGCTGTGTCCCAAAATGAAAAGGAGTTTTGCCTTTTTAAGGTGGGCTGGATCCTCCATTTCCCAATCAGTGATCACATTGATGCGGGCTTGCGGAAACGTTTCGAATACAAAAGAAAGACAAGCCAACCATTCTTGGCAGCTGCTTCCATCTTGGGGGCGAAGAAACGAAAGGTGCGAGTAAGAAGGTCTAGTGTACCCTCCTCTTCCTCCTGAGCTTGTGTAGGCGTTGATGGTGTTGGTCGGCAGAAGCATCACAATGTCAGCGGGCTCGTCACTAACAACGGAGAAATAAATATGAGGAGCTTCTTGAATTCGGTAAAAGCCGGGCGGCCATTTCACCTTGAGTTCAATTGAAGGAGAAAATTGAAAACCTGCGGACCAAGGACTTTCGGAGCGCAGTTTTTGAGAATCCAGGGAAACAGTGAAGTAATCAACCACCCGGTCTTGCTGATCCAAAAGATGGAGGGTTTGCGTGCGGGGCCGACCCGTGGAGAGAAATAATGTGAAGGCATCTCCCTCCCGAAAAACTTGCTGTGTCTGAGGTTTGCCCCTTTTGTTTAGGGAGCCGACATATCCTTGCACGCGCGATCGGCTGTGAAAGTGTCTTAGGGCGCAAAAGGCAAGATAGGCCGTGAGGGAGGCCACGCACCCCCCGCAGAAAATCCATCCCCAGTGACTTGCCATGGAGATCAACAATAGCAGACGGCGTTGGAGCCCTTGGGTCCTGGGCATCGGCACGGGAGTAAATCGAATATGATCTCAACATCTTGACGCGCCTAGCCGATAAGTTTCCGAAGGAGTCGGACTCTCATGGGCAAGTACTTCCAATGGGGAAGACCAGAAAAAGCTAGTATTTCCAGGGCTTTGGATGAGGCCGTGGAAGATCACTACGTGGACTGTCCGCCCGCACCCTACCCGGTGCGAACAGCGGCGTGTATCGCGGACTACCTGCTTTTGGCCATCCTGATTTCAAACCTCCATCGGCTGTTGGCGGCGGCTGCGGTCTTTATTGGAGGCATTACGGCGGGAGACCAGCACCCCCCGGCTTGGTTTATTTCGCTCCTGATCGCAACGGATTTTACGGTGGCTTACGTTTATTTCATTTGGACGACCTACGAGTTTGGGGGCAGCCCGGCAAAGTTGATTTTGAATTTACGTGTTGTCGATGTTCGCACAGGCCAGCGACTCGAAATTGGTCCACTATTCCTTCGGGAATGGGTTGCAAAACCGCTGGGCTTTGCGGCAGGCCTCATTGGTTTTCTTTTTCCCTTATTTCGAACAGATGGCCGGGCGTTTCATGATCTGGTAGCGGGAAGCACCGTGAAGAAGATTGATGAGGCAAGCCGATGATCGTTTTTGTCCCTATCAGTCCAGAAGTTCCCAAGTACCACGCGCCTCGTTTGTGGCAGGGATTAGTCCTCGTGTTGATCCTATCCATTTGTTATCTCTTTACCGAATCGCTGGTCATTCGCGATTCGAAATACTTGCAAGGGGTCTATAAACTTGCCGAAAGTCAGTCGCGTGGGAAAAACTTAGACCAATACTTGAGTCTGCGACCCTTGCTTGAGGTGGCACCCTCACGATCGAACTTGGATCTTGAAAAACTTATTCGCGGAAACTTCATTCATGGCAGTCATGCGCATCTTGCATTAAATCTCATCGGAGTGTTTGCGGGAGCTAGGATATGCGCCACCTTTCTTCCTTTCTATTGGGTCGCCTTCCTCTTCATAGTGGGAGGATCAATCGGGTTATGGGTAAGTATTTTGCTCGCCTTCAATGCTTCACCTTACATACCGCACGTGGGAGCGAGCGCCGGCATTTTTACACTCATGGGCGCCTACTACATTTACAACTTCCGTTTTCGCACCCGCTATTTTTACTGGTTCCCCGATCATCGAGGACGTATTGCTCTGCCCACCTCCTGGTTCTTCTTCTTTGATGTGTTGTTGTTGGAGTTGGTGTTGTCTGCCGCGCAACTAAGTCCCACCAAGTTTGACACCGTTGATCATGTCGCTCATGTGGTGGGATTTTTAGCGGGATGCTTGGGGGCGCTCGCGTTGCGATTTCTTCAGCGCTGGCCCACGTTCATTCATACGCGAGCAGAATTGGTTTTCTGGCGATCCATGGATAAGCCACTTCACCTTGATCCGTTGATGGGGCGATTTGCGAGGTGGATTCGTTGTTTAGAAATCAACCCGTACAACGATCTCATCAAAATCAAACTGATCCATCTGGTGAAAAAGCATCTGGATCGTTTCGATGGAGCACAGCTCGAAATGACATTCCGATTCCTCACACCGGTTTTTTGTAGGCGTCAGCCGAAAGAAATGGCCCTTCTTCTAAAAACTCTCCTCGAAGACAAACGGGGGGTTCCGCAGCCTTGGCTGCAACAGACTCCGTACGACGTAATTATTCATCTAGCGCAGAAAATGGCTTCGTTCGAAGGTCAGACTGTTTATTTATATGATTTTCTCAATACGTATCGGATGGCGCTGCCACCTGAAGCGAGTTTTCAACACAAACTGGCACTAGTGATTAAGAAAGTGGCGCATCTTATGCCTCACTCAAAATCCGTGGCCCCTCTCCCGGGCGAGGTCGGTAAATTGCGTAGCGCCAGCGCAGGTAGTAACCACCCGCCAGCGACGATAGAGAAAGAACCAAAAAAATCCACGTCGGGGCGTTAAGCCAGCCAACAATGTAACGCAAATAGATAAAGGGTAACCAAATATTGTATCCTAAGAAGCACAGAAACTTTCCAAACGCATAGACGTGAGTGCCCCACTCCAACACGGTTCCGTCTGCAAGTACGGGAAGCTCGGACTCTGGAAGTACGCCTACTTTCTTGGCTGCTTCACGGTTGAGATCGTTTAGAATTTCGCCATTCTCTTTTACAGCCGCGCATTCCAAGCGCATCGTTTTTACATTGTAGAAAAAACAGGCCCACGCCACAAACAGGTGTGCCCACGTAACCAGAGGGTTTCCTGAAACGAGCGTCACGGCGCCGCCCAAGGAAGTCGCAAGAAGAATCCAACCAATGGCGTAAAGGGCGGGAGGGAAAACTGTCCGCTTATATACTTTGGTGCGTTTTACATACTCCGCGTTGAGGTGAAGATCTTGCACCAAAAGGCGCGTGTCTTTCCCCGAGCCCGTGAAAATTCCAAAAATCAGGCAGTGCAAAGAAATGGTCAGAAGAGCGGCTCCCAACGCAAGCAGTACGTGGTGCTCCATCAGGACCGAACCTGTGCCTAGCCCGTGGCCGAGGGCCAAACTCAGGGCCAAAGCCAATCCGCACACCCAGGCGAAAAAATTGAAAAAGCTGCTCATACTGTGCTGAGTTCTAGACCAGAACCTACCGGGGAGCAAGGCCAGGACTGGGTTGACCGCCAGGTGCTTGAAAGTTGGGGGCAAGTCATATAGAAGACGTCCATGCCAACTCTCTCCTCCGAAAAAGCCGGTGTAAAAGATCTCGCGCGTGTTTCCAACGAATGTCGTTTGGATATTATTTCAATGCTGGAAAAGGCGGGAAGCGGCCACCCAGGCGGCTCTCTTTCGCTCATTGATATTTTGACCACGCTTTTTTTCTCGGAGATGAAGCTCAACTTCACCGAGCCCTTAGGTGACGATCGCGATCGCTTTATTCTCTCCAAAGGACATGGTGTCCCAGCACTTTATGCCATCTTGGCAAAAAAAGGGGTCATTCCTCACGAAGAGCTCGCGACATTGCGAAAAACGGGCTCGCGCCTTCAAGGCCACCCCGATCGTGTTCGCTTACCAATAGTGGAAGCCTCTACGGGGTCATTGGGTCAGGGACTTTCCATCGCTCAAGGTATGGCGATGGGTTTGAAACTTTCGAAAAATCCGCACCGCGTGTTTTGTGTACTGGGCGACGGAGAGACACAAGAGGGTCAGGTTTGGGAAACGGCGATGTCAGCTCCTAAGTTTAAGCTGGGTAATTTAGTTTGTATCACCGATTGCAACAACGGTCAGATCGATGGTCATGTCACTGAAGTGATGGATCTCAACCCTCTTGCCGATAAGTGGCGGGCTTTCAACTGGGCAGTGGAGGAAGTCGACGGCCATGACTTTGGCCAATTACTTAAGGCCATGGATTTTGCGCGAAAGCAAACCGATAAGCCCACCATGATTTTAGCGCGCACCGTAAAAGGGAAAGGCGTTTCCTTTATGGAGAACGATATCGGATGGCACGGAGTGACTCCCACAAAAGAGCAATCGGATATAGCGCGCGCCGAAATTCAGAAAAAGTTAGAGAGCTTAAAATAATGTCATACTCAGCTAAAGCCACGAGAGATGCGTTTGGACAAATCCTGGAAAAGCTTGGTCACGAGAATCCTCGCATTGTGGTGATGGATGCGGACTTGAGTTGTTCCACCAAGAGCGCGATTTTTGCAAAAAGTTTCCCCGGACGTTTTTTTCAGTTGGGAATTGCGGAGTCGAACATGGTGGGAACCGCAGCCGGAATGGCACTAACAGGGTATACGCCTTTCATTTGTAGCTTTGGTGCGTTTCTCACCGGACGGCACGAAACCATTCGTATGTCTGTGGGCTATTCCCAAACCAACGTAAAGATTGTTGGTACACACGCGGGCGTTGGTATCGGAGAAGACGGGCACTCCCAGATGGGGCTGGAAGACGTGAATGTGATGCGTTCCATTCCGGGAATGACAATTTTTCAACCGTGCGACGAAGCAACCACGCACGCGGCGGTACGCTATGCGGCTGCCACGGAAGGTCCGTTTTATTTGCGACTGACCCGCCAGAAACTTCCTGCCCTTCACAACTCAGAGAGTGTTTTTAAATGTGGTAAGGGAATCGTGTTGAAGGAAGGCAAGCAGCTTGCCCTTATCGGTAGCGGGGCAACTGTCAGTGAGCTGATGAAAGCGTCAGAACAGCTGCAAGATTTACAGCCTTGGGTGATCGACATGCACACGATTCTGCCCATTGATCGGGACTTGGTGCAGCACTTATCAAAGGTGTGTAATCACATCATCACCGTGGAAGATCACAACGTGATTGGCGGATTGGGTACGGCGGTAGCGGAAGTCATGGCGGAGACTTCGCAAGATAAGGCGAAGCTGACTCGTTTTGGTATCGAGGGCTTTGGTGAGTCAGGCGATCCTGGAGAGCTGTACGTGAAGTTTGGTTTGGCCGCGGAAAAGTTAGTGGGCCGGATTCGGCGTGCGGTCGGTTAGGAAATGATCAGATCCCTCGTTGCTTTGCTCCTCGGGATAATTTCTGTCGTGAGCGACAGAAATTAGTTCATCGTTTCGCAATAACCCCTGAGCATAAACGTAAGCCGTTTGATTTCCTTGGCGTCGTCTGCCTTCGGGCGGCGACTCAGATAGAAGCGCAAGTCGTCGCGCGCTTTAGAAAAATATTCCATCTCGCAGTACAGAACCCCACGATCGCGGGCGAGTTCGGGAGAGTCGGGGTATATGGAAGTAAGAATCTCTACAGCACGCAACGCCTGAAGCGCGCTATTTTTCAGAATATAGACATGTTTGAGTTGTTGAGCGAGGCGCGCCACTAAACCTTGCGGTGTTAGCACTTCAAATAGCTTTGCGGAGAGCAAGCGATTGCGTTGCATCGACGCTTTGAATTTTTTCTGAAACTCATAGCTTGTCGTCAGCTTACCCCCCTCAAAGGGGTTCACATAGAATTCGCCGGTCGTGTCTTGCACGCGAATGTAATAGTGGCTGGGAAACGCCAACACTTCACACGTGAAGCCGAGCTCATTGATCAACACCGCGTACAAGGCTGCATAGGTAATAGGTGCGCCCTTCTTTGAGTCGAGCAGAGCGTGTAGAAAATACTGACCTTCGTCATCGATAAGTTGTTTGTAGCGCTCGGTTTTACCTTCGAGCTTTAGTTCAGTGAATAAAACTTGATTTATCTTCTTAATGAGTGCGACGGGATCATTAGGAAGTGTTCCCTTTTTATCGCCGCGCACTTGCGCGGCGAGTTCCACAATGCTGCGCATGTATGGAGCGGGGCAGAAGTTCGGATCTTGGACCTTGCCTAAAAGGAGGGTGGCCTGAAGAAGATCCTCATGACGCAGACACGCCAATAGCTCTTTTTTAAGATTTTCCATAGTTTATTTGTGGGATTTGAAGTTGAGAAGCGAGGGGTTCGAGCGTGAACAGCGGGTGAACCATCCCCGTACATTTTAGTTTAACAGGGGTGACGATTTTTTCAATCCACCGAAATTAAAAAGGCAACGACGCGGGCAGCTTTCCTTCTTGACGCTCCATCCACCGGTTGAGACACGTAGGGCGTGGCGAAAAAGAATACGATTTATGTTTGCCAAGAGTGTGGCGGCAATGCTTCGAAGTGGCAGGGGAAGTGTCCCCACTGTGAAGCGTGGAACACTTTAGTGGAAGAAAAACTTCCTGCTGGTGGGACAAAAGCATTGTTAGCAGGACTAGGACCGGCGAAACCACAAGCAATCTCCGATATCGCGGGTGAATTAGTTCTCCGCATTCCTTCGACGATAAAAGAGCTTGATTCGGTTCTGGGAGGGGGATTGGTTCCCGGTAGTGTTGTGCTCATCGGTGGGGAACCGGGCACAGGTAAGTCGACGCTACTTTTGCAAGCCGGTGCGCTTTACGCGAAAACCCAACGCGTCCTCTACGTAAGCGGCGAAGAATCGCCTTCACAAATTGCGCTGAGAGCAAATCGTTTAGGGATTTCTGAGAAAGAATTGTATGTCGTTTCAGAAACTTCACTTGAGAACGTAAAGACGACAATAGAAAACCTGAAGCCCCAGCTCCTCATTTTAGATTCCGTTCAAACAATTTACAGTCAAGAATTGGAATCTCAGCCTGGAAGTGTCGCCCAGTTGCGAGAATGTTCGCATGAGATCATTACACTCGCCAAAGCACTTTCGATGGCGACTTTTTTGGTGGGACACGTAACTAAAGAAGGTGCCATCGCCGGCCCAAAAATTCTAGAGCACATGGTCGATGTGGTTCTCTATTTTGAGGGAACCTCCATTCATACGTTTCGTTTGTTGCGTTCGATAAAAAATCGTTTTGGCTCTACGAACGAGCTCGGCGTTTTTGAGATGACCGGCAAGGGAATGAAGGAGGTAAATAATCCTTCGGAGCTTTTTCTCTCGGAGCGTGCGACATCCATCCCCGGGAGTACCATTGTTGCTAGCCTGGAAGGTTCTCGTCCAATTTTAGTGGAGGTGCAGGCCTTGGTCTCCTCCTCGACGCTTGCGATGCCCCGGCGAACTGCGATTGGGATTGATCATAATCGCCTTGCCCTGCTTACCGCGATTCTTGAAAAGCGGTGTGGGTACCGATTGGGTGACCAAGATGTTTACGTAAATATTGCAGGGGGACTTCGGCTTACGGAACCCGCGGTGGATTTGGGCCTAATCTCGGCCATCATTTCCAGTTTTTCCGGAAAGGCAGTTCCCAAGGAAGTTATTTTCTTCGGGGAAGTTGGACTGGGTGGCGAGGTAAGAGCTGTTCCGCGAGCCGAGGACCGGTTGAAAGAAGCCAGACGTGTCGGGTTCTCAAAAGCGTTTCTTCCCAAACGGGGAATCCAAGAACTACAAATGGAGGGGATATCTCTCGTCCCTATTGAGCAAATTGGTCAGCTCACCGATTATTTCTAGGCGAGCATTTTTGCGGCAGACACTGTTTTTTGCCAGCGCTCCAAGCATCGCTTTCTTTCTGCCGGCTTCATCTGGGGGGTGAAACTAGTCGAAGCGCGCCACGTTTTTTTGATTTGCTCCAGATTCTTCCAGATTCCAACCGCAAGCCCTGCTTGAAGGCCCGAGCCAAGTGCAGTGGTTTCTACAATAGACGACCTCACCACTTTTGCACCTAGGAGGTCACTTTGCATTTGCATCAGAAGATCACTTTCTGAAGCTCCTCCATCCACTTTGAGGGGCTGAATCTTTTTGCCCAAGTCTTTTCCCATCGCCTCCAAGAGCTCGTGAACGGAATACGCAACCCCCTCTAAGGTAGCGCGCGCGATGTGCCCGCGCTGTGTGCCGCGAGTAATGCCGGTGATCAAACCTGTTGCTTGTGGAATCCAATGCGGGGCTCCCAATCCCGTGTACGCCGGGACAATCAAAACTCCCCCTGAGTCGGGGACACTTTTAGCAAGCTCTTCTACCTCAGCAGATTTCGTGATGATTTGTAAGTTGTCGCGCAACCATTGGACGGCGGCGCCCGCAATAAACGCGCTGCCTTCTAAGCAATAGTTCGTTTTGCCCTGCCATTTCCAGGCAACGCTGCTCAGAAGACGGTGTTTAGAGTAAACGGGTTTAGTCCCCACGTTAGCTAAAACAAAGGCCCCCGTTCCGTAGGTGGATTTTGCCGATCCCGGTTCGAAGCACGCCTGTCCGAAAAGGGCGGCTTGTTGATCTCCTGCCAATCCGGCTATGGGAACCCCATCGGGCAAAGGATCAAATCCCTTCGTCTTAGCGTAAATGGTGCATGAGGGAAGAATTGGCGGCAGTAGGGTTTCGGGAATTTGAAACAGCTTGAGCATTTCCCTGTCCCATTCACACTTTTGAAGGTTCATCAAAAGAGTTCTACTGGCGTTGGACGGCTCCGTAACATGTTCGCCTGTCATGCGGTAGACCAAAAAACTTTCCACCGTTCCAAAAGCCAATTTTCCTTTTTTGGCGCGCGCTAGCGTTGTTGTCCCTTCATTTAAAAGCCAATGGAGCTTTGTTCCGCTGAAGTAGGGATCGAGCAAAAGGCCGGTTGTGCGGTTCACCTTTTTTTCTAGTCCGCGCTTCTTAAGCTTGGCGCAGTAGTCGGCCGTCCGTCGGTCCTGCCAAACGATGGCTTTGCTTACGGGAGTGCCGGCTTCATCGCGTTCCCATAAACAAGTGGTTTCTCGCTGATTTGTGATGCCGATGGCGACGATGTTTTCTGGTTTGATCTTAGAATGTAAGAAAACCTGTTGAACGGCTTTTCGAACTGAATCCCAAATTTCATTTAAGTCGTGCTCAACCCAGCCTGGTTTGGGGAAATGTTGAGGGAACTCGACGTTAGCTTTCCCACGTATGTTGAGTTCCTGGTCGAAAATTAACGCGGTACTTCCGGTTGTCCCTTGATCAATAGCCAGAATGAAATCTGCCACTTAGTCCTCCCCGTCCACAAACGAAAACTCTTAATCTGTTACAGATTCTCATTTGTCTCCATTTAACTTAAAATAGAACAACAAAATGAGTGACACCAAAAAGCTCGACATCAAGCGCTATAAGAAGAGTGCGAAGGGTTTACTAGAGTTCGCCAAACTTCTGGATACCGCTCCAACCGAATTGAAAAAGCGAATCATTCTCCAAGCCGAGAAGGATGATCCCGAATTTCTCAAAAGCGTCATGCAACAAGTAACCGCGGCTGCGGAGCCCGTCAAAGTGCTTCGCTTGGACCGCTTTAAGCGCAGCACTCACGGACAAATTGACTTCGCCTGTTTGCTTGAGCAGTCGGCTCCCACCGTGAGAGATTCCATCTTGCAGCGGGCCCGCCGGCAAGACCCCCAGTTTATTGATGAGGTTTTGGCCAGAACCGTATTTTTCGAAGATCTCGTCTTCCTCGATGAAGGGGTCATGGCTGAAATTTTAGGCGAAACTCCCCCCAAGATTCTGGCCTACGCGCTAACTGGTGTAGAGAAGGATTTCCGGCAGAAAATCGTGCGCAACGTGAGCCATCGCACCACTCGTCAAATTAAGGACGAGGAAGAAAATTTTGGCCCCAAGGGGCCGTCCGAAGGGCTAATTCTTGGTGCTCGCCGTCAGATATTGAAGATTGGCCGCCTACTGGAAGCCAAGGATAAGTTTGCTTTTGAAGCACCCGAAAGTCCTCGCCACCGCCGTAAAGAAGGTGAGCAGGATCCCAGCAAGGGTTCCCCTGAGGAAAACGCTGCTTAGCTTGAGGATAGGTTCATGAAGCCAAACGTGGTTTTAGGTTTCCTCTTTCTCTCTTTCTTTTCTCAGCCGTCATTTGCGAATCACAATAATTGGCAGGAAACATTCTTTGGGCGGGGCTGTGGAAACAATGAGTATCAGGCCAAACAACGCGCCCGGCTCGATTCACGCTCCCAGGCACAAGCGTACGAAGCCGAATGCGAAACAGAAGCCGGCGTTTTTTCAGTTACGTTTGCCAAGGTGCTTTGCTCGGAAGATTTCGATAACATTTCTTGCCGTGTAGAGTGCGCCGAAAAAGGTACCGCAACCTGTTCCTTTTGACCCTTTTTCCCCGGTCGTTTTTCCCTTCCCCCTTTAAGTCTTCGTGCTAAGTTCGACCCGTGAATTTTTCCCCTTCAGAACTCAAAAGTATTCTAGAGAGCGCCTACCAAGAATTTCATAGTATGCATCGCCGAGAATGGGATCCCATATCCTTTGTGCACAAATTTTCTGATCCCGCAGATCAAGAAGTAGTCGCTTTCCTAGCCGCCCTTTTGGCCTATGGGAATGTGAAATCCATTCTTTCGAGTGTGCGCAAGGTACTTGAACGGCTCGGAGAATCTCCCGCGCGCGCGATACGGGAAGAAAAGTTGGACGGCCGTTTTGATGGTTTTTACCATCGATTTACTCGTGGTGAAGATATCGAGATTCTTTGTTTTTGGCTGAGGGGTTACCTGAGAAGCCACGGCACGTTGTTTAGCGGATTCATGGTTCCCCTAAATGAAGGGTGTGAGGAAGGTTTGCGACCTCGCTTGTCGCGCTTTGTCCGTGGGCTGAAAACAGTTCCTCTTCCCAAGCGTCTTCAAAAAGTGGCGGGAGAACGACAGCGAAATCTCAAGTATCTTCTTTCGGATCCCATGGAGGGAAGCGCGTGCAAACGGCTGAATATGTACCTGCGCTGGATGGTAAGACCTGCTGACGGCATTGATACGGGTTTGTGGGCGGCCTACCCGGCGCGACATTTGGTACTTCCTTTAGACACGCATCTACTCAAAACGGTTCAGCAGTTTGGCTGGACTAAATCGAAGTCTGCCAATTGGCGCGTCGCCGAGGAGGCGACGGCCCGCCTGAGGGAAGTTTCCCCGGAAGACCCCTTACGTTACGATTTTTCCTTGTGTCATCTTTCTATGGCGGGGAACAAAGTTAACGAGTATTTGAAGAAGCACCTAACGGTAACAAAATGAGCTGGAACGACGACCCCTACACCAAAAAAGCGCGACAGGAAAATTACCTCGCGCGTTCCATTTACAAGCTTAGGGAAATTGAGGAGAAGGAACACATTCTCCAGGGCGCCAAAACGATTCTCGATTTAGGCGCGGCTCCAGGTTCCTGGACGCAGTACTGCATTGAGCGCGCCCCACAGGCTCAGATTGTGGCGATTGATCTCTCGCCGATTAAAGTGGAACACCCAAGGGTTAAGACTCTCGAGATGGCGGTGGAAGACGTGGATTGGTCGCAAGTGCCTTCGAGTTATGACGTCGTACTCAGCGACATGGCTCCCAAGACGAGTGGAGTCCATGATAGCGACGTGGCTCAGTCGGTGGGGCTGGCGGAATTTGCCCTTCACGTGGCGCAAGAGCGCCTGCGCGTCGGCGGCCATTTTGTCGTCAAACTCTTCATGGGCGAGGGCTTTCAGGAGTACGACAAGGCGATGCGCGCGGTGTTCGAAGAAGTAAAAAAGACCCGACCGGATAGCACCCGGAAACATAGCCGTGAGATTTTTTTCATCGGGAAGGGAAAACGCTAGTAACCCACGGCCACCAAAGCGAGTCGGAGATGTTCTAAGATACGAGCGGTGGCTCCCCACACCAATTCGGTGCCCAGAGTTAAGCCTATCGTAGAGATCGTTACGCCTTCATCCTCTACCGCAACGGGCTTGAGGCCCTCCACCACGAGCTTTTTTACTGGCAAATAGAGAACGGTTTCCACCTCCTCGGCGCGTGGTTTGAATTCGGTGGGGAGTTTCACAGCCGCGACCCAGGGGAAAATGAGAAGGTTTCCTCGTGTATAAACGGAGGGCAGCGGGCCGAGCGGCTCAATGACTGAAGGGTCTATCCCTAGTTCTTCTTCCGTTTCCCTAAGCGCAGTGTAGAGGGTCGTGTCATCCCCGGCTTCGCGCAAACCACCGGGAAAGCTAACCTGCCCTTTGTGAGAATTTACGGATTGGGCGCGCTTGGTGAGTACAATCTCCACCCGCTTGGTGACGGAATCAAAGCCGAGCGGCACCAGAACCGCCGCGTGTGCCGTGTCGGGCCTGTTCTCAGGCAAACCGTGACGTTTCAGATAGTCTTTTAGTTTTACGCTCTCTGTTCCAAACACTCCACATGGTTGTCGTAGTTTGCAACGTTTGGCAATCGGATTACACTATGCTTTTCTCTCATCCACCGGAGGCTCGTATGATGAACCCTAAGCGTTCCAAGGAATGCATTTTTTGCAAGATTATTGCCGGCACCCTGCCCTCAGAAAAAGTTTTTGAGAATGATCGCGTATTTGCCTTTAAGGACATTAGCCCACAGGCCGAAGTCCACGTTTTGATTATTCCTAAGAAGCATGTCGTAGATGTGTTGGACGTCACGCCTCAGGATTTGAGCATCTTTTCCGATCTTTTTTTAGCGGGCCAACAGATTGCGGCCAAACTCGGCATCGCCGGCAGTGGGTTCCGGACGGTCTTTAACAGCGGCGACCATGGTTGCCAAACCATCTACCACCTTCACATGCATCTTCTCGGTGGGGAGCAATTGGGTGGCTCGATGGTGGGCTAGCCAGTAGTTTCAGGACGCGGCGGAAGTTTTGTTAAAAACTCAATCCGATTTTCTTTCTTGGGGCTTACCTTTTTTGCTTTTTTGAGAAACTCGATCAGCATGCGGTCTACTTGAATGCCTGTGTCTCTTCTCTCGGGCAAAGTCTTTAAGACGGTCATGTTATTGCCGCCCTCAAGCAGAAAGTTATTGGTTGCGAAGAGAAAGGTTTCATCAGGGCCGATGGGTTTTCCCTCGCGACTCATTTCTGTCACTTTTCCGTTATCCACTTTATAGGAAAAACCCGACACCTGTAGCAGGCCTCCACCCGGAAAGCTGTTCTCAATCCCGATTTGAACCGCTTCTTTGAGTTGCGCTCCGGTGATCTTCGCGGTCACAACGGTATTTTGAAAGGGAAGCATGCTGTAGATATCTCGCATGCGAATGGGACCTTTTGCGACGCCAGAACGGATTCCACCGCCGTTGAAGACAGCGACATCGGCCTTCGTGCTCTTGCGAATCACGTCAGTCACAAGATTTGCCAAGTTCGTTTCGCGGCTACGGACCTGGGTTCGGTCTCCCTCAAGAGGCACTTCCGCACTGGCGATCACTTCATCCAGCATTTTGTGAGTTTTCTTCTTAAAGGCATCCAGTTTGGCTTTAACATCGGGATCTTCTCCCTCAGAGGGAAGAACAGGGAGCATGTTGATGTCCCAGGAGGCGATTTCTTTGTCTTTAATGTTCCAAAGTAAATCGATTCGGCCCAGGTGCTTGCCGTGAGAGCCGGCTTGAGAAATTACGGTCTTATTTACCTTCACACCCTTAGGAATAAGAGTGTGCGTGTGACCACCGACAATGATGGCAATCTCGGGCACTGCTTGCGCAAGTGCACTGTCGTCAGTGGTGGTTGTTTGATGAGGGGCCGAGCCCGGCTCGATGTAACCGATGTGGGTAAGACCAATCAAAATGTCAGCGCCCATTTCTTTTAGTTTGGGAAGATGGGCTTTCGCCGCTTTGACGGGATCTTCGATGATCATGCCATCCATTAGCTTTCCCACCACAAGGGTGCGTAAGTCGCCGGGCGAAAGACCGAGAATGCCGAAATTCACATCCTTGCGCACAAGTACGGTGTAAGGATCGACGAGATATTGGTTGCCCTTTTCGTAGCGCACGTTGGAAGAGAGGAAGGGAAACTTCACCCACTTCCTTTGCTTAAGAATTTTGTCGATACCCCTATCGAACTCGTGATTACCAAGCACCATGGCGTCGTAACCGATCATATTCATTGCGGTTATATCGGGTTCCGCATCTAAAAGGTCGGAATCGGGTGTCCCCGTGTTGCAATCACCACCGGAAAGTACGAGGACAACCCCGTTTTTTGCGTCCACTTCTTTTCGTATTTTTTTGATCAAAGCAGCTTGGGCCGCAAACCCACCTCGCATCACGCCGTCTGCATCGGCTTCAGGCCATGCGTGCCCGTGAACATCATTCGTATGGAGAATAGTGATAGGAAGATAATTCGGGTCGCCTGTCTTAGGGGTGCCGGCGCATCCCAAGAGAAAGAAGAAGACAAAGGAAAACGTAAAAGAAACACGTGCCATGGATCTAGAACTCCTTTAACGATTACCGCGTGACCAGCTGCTCAAGATTCCTGCAGTTAGCCACCACCCGATCCATGTTTCTTAAAGACTCGTCTGTGTCTTCACTCGCGAGTTCTGGTCCGACATAAAACGTGTCGGGCAGAATCTCAATCGATTTAGAGGGAGAGGCCAGATCGCCTGACATGTGAGGCAGGAAAATAATCTTTTCCTGCACCACTCTCTCCTGAAGACTCCCAAACTCTTTGAAGATCTCGCGCTTTAAGGCGCGCACGCACTTGGCGACTTCTTCCCGATTCTCCAAAATCTTTTTCGGCAAGAAAAGCATCCAATGGATCTTGTGGTTCTCCTCGCCAACCTGAGGAATTCCCAACGCCCGGAGCGTATGATCTTTGAACCGAAAGGTAAACGCCGCGGTGTTACGTCCCGGGAAGGTTTCCCCAAAGGCGGCGAGCGGCATTTTAACTTCGAGTTCGTAGTTGATACCACCGTTCTCCGCATCCGAAGCTTTTTTGAACAAGGAAGCCAGGCCGCTTTTATCGCCCTTCCAGGTTTTAGCCAGGAGTGCTAACGGGCTCGCCCAAATAATCTTTTCGTATTCAAAGGTCTTCTCCTCTTGGCAGATGATCTTCTTCACCGTGGGAATGATCTCTGACACGGTTTGGTGGAATAGGAAGAAGGGCCGAACAGAGGCGGAAAGTGAGTTAATCCACTGGGAAAAGTCCCCTTTTGGGGAGTAATAGGGGGACCCAAGATAAAACTGCTCAGGCTCACTGTACTCAAGCGAAAGAGGGCGCCAGTTTCCTTTGAATCGCTCCTGAGCCGAATCTTGGATGTAATCCCACTCAATGGCGCTTACCTGCTCCTGCAGATACTCCACGGCCTTCGCATCGTACAAGCGGTGGTGTCCAGCTTGGGCTCGTCCTCCCAATTGGTCTGACTTCTCCAAACCGATGAAGTCGATGCCCAACCGTTTGAGCGCGGAAGCTGCGATTAACCCGCTAACGCCGCCGCCGATGACAAGATATGGTTTCATTGCTGCGCAGATTATAGCAGAACTTGCCATCTGGATAGAGCTAGGCACGCTCGAGGCTGCCCAGAAAAGACGGCTTCCCAGCATGAACCGAAGGAGAACAGCATAGTTTTGGGCAAATCGTCTGCTAACCTTCGGTTCAGTATGGCTGATTGAGGCCCGTCCTTACCCCACTACTGGCGGGATCTTTTACGTTCCCCGTAAAGAAGGCGGGTATTACGTCTTCCGATTGCTTATGATTCCGAGGACGGCCATGAGCTTGGTTTTACAGGCGACAAAATTTCAATGATATTTATTAGTTTTCGTGTTGACAGTCTGAGGCACTCCGTATTTATATCTGACGTTTCGCCGGTAAGGTGAATGGTCTTTGAAAACTAAATAGCAAAGAAACCAGTAAACGGGCCCTTGGTTTTATCGGCCTCTTTTAGAGGCTGATTCAATCATTTAATCAATTAGAGGTAGTTCATCTGAACTATCTCATCTTTTAACTGAAGAGTTTGATCCTGGCTCAGAACGAACGCTGGCGGCGTGCCTAATACATGCAAGTCGAACGAGAAAGCACCTTCGGGTGTTAGTAAAGTGGCAGACGGGTGAGTAATACATAGGTAACCTGCCTCTAAGCGGGGGATAACCTTCCGAAAGGAGGGCTAATACCGCATATGACCACAGTCACTTCGGTGACAGGGGTAAAAAGTGGCCTCTATTTATAAGCTACTACTTAGAGATGGGCTTATGTGCCATTAGCTAGTTGGTGAGGTAACGGCTCACCAAGGCTGCGATGGCTAGCTGATCTGAGAGGTTGATCAGCCACACTGGAACTGAGACACGGTCCAGACTCCTACGGGAGGCAGCAGTAGGGACTATTGCGCAATGGGGGCAACCCTGACGCAGCGACGCCGCGTGAGTGATGAAGGCCTTCGGGTCGTAAAGCTCTGTCGTAAGGGAATAAAAAAATGAAGGTCCCTTACAAGAAAGGACCGGCTAACTTCGTGCCAGCAGCCGCGGTAATACGAGGGGTCCTAGCGTTGCTCGGAATCATTGGGCGTAAAGCGGGTGTAGGCGGACAACCAAGTCAGATGTGAAAGCCCCGGGCTCAACCCGGGAAGTGCATTTGAAACTGGTTATCTTGAGTGCAGTAGAGGAAGGTGGAATTCCAAGTGTAGTGGTGAAATACGTAGATATTTGGAGGAACAT
>JBGSIC010000020.1:0-22347 GCA_041751875.1 Bdellovibrionota bacterium | reverse complement strand
GATGATCAGTCACACTGGAACTGAGACACGGTCCAGACTCCTACGGGAGGCAGCAGTAGGGAATATTGCACAATGGGCGAAAGCCTGATGCAGCAATGCCGCGTGAGTGATGAAGGCCTTTGGGTCGTAAAGCTCTGTCGTAAGGGAAAAATCTTTCATTGCTAATATCAGTGAAAGTTGATGGTACCTTACAAGAAAGCACCGGCTAACTACGTGCCAGCAGCCGCGGTAATACGTAGGGTGCTAGCGTTGTTCGGAATTATTGGGCGTAAAGAGCGTGTAGGTGGTTATGTAAGTCGAATGTGAAATCCCTGGGCTTAACCGAGGAAGTGCATCCGAAACTACATAGCTAGAGGATGGCAGAGGGAAGTGGAATTCCTAGTGTAGAGGTGAAATTCGTAGATATTAGGAGGAATACCGGTGGCGAAGGCGGCTTCCTGGACCATTCCTGACACTGAGACGCGAAAGCGTGGGTAGCAAACAGGATTAGATACCCTGGTAGTCCACGCCGTAAACGATGGGTACTAGGTGTTGCGGGAATTGACCCCTGCAGTGCCGAAGCTAACGCAATAAGTACCCCGCCTGGGAAGTACGGTCGCAAGATTAAAACTCAAAGGAATTGACGGGGGCCCGCACAAGCGGTGGAGCATGTGGTTTAATTCGATGCAACGCGAAGAACCTTACCTGGATTTGAAAGTCTCGGACAACCCTAGAGATAGGGCTTTCCCTTCGGGGACCGGGAACTAGGTGCTGCATGGCTGTCGTCAGCTCGTATCGTGAGATGTCGGTTTAAGTCCCTTAACGAGCGCAACCCTTATCCTTAGTTGCCATCTTTTAGTTGGGCACTCCAAGGAGACTGCCCGTGTTAAGCGGGAGGAAGGTGGGGATGACGTCAAGTCCTCATGGCCTTTATGTCCAGGGCTACACACGTGCTACAATGGCCGGTACAGAGGGTTGCCAACCCGCAAGGGGGAGCTAATCTCAGAAAGCCGGTCTCAGTTCGGATTGAAGTCTGCAACTCGACTTCATGAAGCTGGAATCGCTAGTAATCGCTAATCAGCAGGTAGCGGTGAATACGTTCCCGGGCCTTGTACACACCGCCCGTCACACCACGAAAGTTGATTGCACCAGAAGTCGCTGTACCAACTTCGGAGGAAAGCGCCCAAGGTGCGGTTAATGATTGGGGTGAAGTCGTAACAAGGTAGCCGTAGGGGAACCTGCGGCTGGATCACCTCCTTTCTAAGGAGTAATTTTAATGAGTCGAAGCACTCTTCGGAGTGTGGAAGCTCATCAGAATGAAACTAAGGTCAATCCCGTTTATCAGAAGTATTTGCTATTTAGTTTTGAGGGACCAACCTCAAAGCGTTTTTGTAGGGTCTCGAAGAAGTCGAGAAGCCGACCAGGCTCTTGTATGTGGGCTCGTAGCTCAGGTGGTTAGAGCGCACGCCTGATAAGCGTGAGGTCGGAAGTTCAACTCTTCCCGGGCCCACCACTAGGAATCCCAAAAACATTCTTAGTAGTAAAAAAGTTTCGCCCGCTGCGAAATCTCCACTGGAGATCAAGCTAGCGCGCATTGGTCTTTGACAATTGCATAGGGTAAATGTCCATATTCGTAGGACTCCTTCGGGAGTCACACGAGTTTGGTAAATTGGATACTCTCTTTTAATAAAAACATGTTGTTAAGTTACTAAGAGCATACGGTGAATGCCTTGGTGTTGAGAGGCGATGAAGGACGTATCAAGCTGCGATAAGTCTCGGGGAGCTGCTAAGTAAGCTTTGATCCGAGAATTTCCGAATGGGAAAACCCACTGGAGTAAACCTCCAGTATCGCGCACTGAATTCATAGGTGCACGGAGCGAACGAAGGGAACTGAAACATCTAAGTACCTTCAGGAAGCGAAATCAAACGAGATTCCCTCAGTAGCGGCGAGCGAACGGGGAACAGCCTAAACCGCAATTATTTATAGCTTGCAGGCGTTGTAGTTGCGGGGTAGCGGGACTTCTTAGGGGCTACTGCTATAGCTCCAAAGAGTTACAAAAGAAAAAGTAAGCAGAACTGTCTGGAAAGTCAGGCCATAGAAGGTGATAGCCCTGTAGACGAAGCTTTTTCTCTCTTTAGAAGTTCCCAAGTACTACGGGACACGTGAAATCCTGTAGGAATCCGGGAGGACCATCTTCCAAGGCTAAATACTACTCAACAACCGATAGTGTACAAGTACCGCGAGGGAAAGGTGAAAAGAACCCCGGTGAGGGGAGTGAAATAGAATCTGAATCCGTATGCTTACACAACAGTCGAAGGACTATGTTCTTTATTGAACACGTCTGACGGCGTACCTTTTGCATAATGAGTCAGCGACTTATTCTTACTAGCGAGGTTAAGCCGATAAGGTGTAGCCGAAGCGAAAGCGAGTCTTAAATGGGCGATTAGTTAGTAGGAATAGACCCGAAAGCAGTGTGAGCTAGATATGGCCAGGATGAAGCAGGTGTAAAAACTTGTGGAGGTCCGAACCGACCGAAGTTGAAAATTTGGCGGATGAGCTGTGTCTAGGAGTGAAAGGCTAATCAAACCTGCAGATAGCTGGTTCTCCGCGAAATCTATTGAGGTAGAGTCTGGTGAATAAATACGGGAGGTAGAGCACTGAATGGGCTCGGGGTCCTACAAGACTACCAAACCTAATCAAACTCCGAATTCCTAGTATTCGAATCACTGGAAGCAGTACGTGTGGGATAAACTTCACGTGCGAGAGGGAAAGAACCCAGACCGCCAATTAAGGTCCCAAAATTAAAGCTAAGTGGTGAAGGTTGTGCAAGCGCACAGACAGCCAGGAGGTTGGCTTAGAAGCAGCCATCCTTTAAAGAAAGCGTAACAGCTCACTGGTCAAGCGAATGCGCGCCGAAGATTTAACGGGGCTCAAGCTTTATACCGAAATTGCGGGTCGATAGTTTACTATCGGCGGTAGCGGAGCGTTCTACATTAGGCTGAAGCCAGAGCGATAGCACTGGTGGACGAAGTAGAAGTGAATATGCTGACACGAGTAGCGATTAGACGGGTGAAAAACCCGTCCGCCGGAAGCCCAAGGGTTCCTAGGCAAGGTTAATCCTCCTAGGGTTAGTCGGGTCCTAAGCCGAGGCTGAAAAGAATAGGCGATGGAAAGCAGGTCAATATTCCTGCACCACTAACATTGCGTTATCAGTGAAGGGGTGACGGAGAAGGGTATATCAGAGTCCATGTGGATTGGGCTTGAAAGGTCGTAGGGCGAACCATTGGCAAATCCGTGGTTCACATGCCTGAGAACAAAGACGAGAGGACTACTTCGGTTTTCCTCAAGTGATAGGTCCCATGCTTCCTAGAAAAACCTCGTAACGAGTAATGTTAGTGCCCGTACCGGAAACCGACTCAGGTGGGCGAGGAGAGAATCCTAAGGCGCTCGAGAGAACCCTGGTTAAGGAACTAGGCAAATTAACACCGTAACTTCGGAAGAAGGTGTGCCTTTAGTAAGTGACTCTGAACAGGAGAAGCTGAAACAGGCCGCAGTGGCCAGGGGGTAGCGACTGTTTACTAAAAACACAGGACTCTGCAAAGTCGCAAGACGACGTATAGGGTCTGACGCCTGCCCGGTGCTGGAAGGTTAAGGGGAGAGGTCAACCGTTAGGTGAAGCCTTGATCCGAAGCCCCAGTAAACGGCGGCCGTAACTATAACGGTCCTAAGGTAGCGAAATTCCTTGTCGGGTAAGTTCCGACCTGCACGAATGGCGTAACGACTTCCCCACTGTCTCAACCAGGGACTCGGCGAAAATGGACTGACTGTGATGATACAGTCTACCCGCAGAAAGACGGAAAGACCCCGTGAACCTTTACTGTAACTTGGCATTGGATCTCGAACTGGTATGTGTAGGATAGGTGGGAGGCTTTGAAGCAGGAGCGCTAGCTTCTGTGGAGCCGTCCTTGAAATACCACCCTTACTTGTTTGGGATTCTAACCTAGCACCATCATCTGGTGCAGGGACAGTGTCTGGTGGGCAGTTTGACTGGGGCGGTCGCCTCCTAAATCGTAACGGAGGCGTACAAAGGTTCTCTCAGGCTGATTGGAAACCAGCCGTTGAGTGCAAAGGCATAAGAGAGCTTAACTGCGAGACCTACAAGTCAAGCAGATGCGAAAGCAGGTCTTAGTGATCCGGTGGTTCCGAATGGAAGGGCCATCGCTCATCGGATAAAAGGTACTCCGGGGATAACAGGCTGATTGCCTCCAAGAGTCCACATCGACGAGGCAGTTTGGCACCTCGATGTCGGCTCATCACATCCTGGGGCTGTAATAGGTCCCAAGGGTTCGGCTGTTCGCCGATTAAAGTGGTACGCGAGCTGGGTTTAGAACGTCGTGAGACAGTTCGGTCCCTATCTTCTGTGGGCGTAGGAAATTTGAGAGGAGCTGTCCTTAGTACGAGAGGACCGGGATGGACCGACCGCTGGTGTTCCAGTTGTTCCGCCAGGGGCATTGCTGGGTAGCTATGTCGGGAACGGATAACCGCTGAAAGAATCTAAGTGGGAAGCCGACCTCAAGATAAGATTTCCCTGGGACTTCGGTCCCCTAAAGACCACTCGAAGACTACGAGTTTGATAGGCTGGGTGTGGAAGTGTAGTAATACATTGAGCTAACCAGTACTAATTGGTCGTGAGACTTAACTCTCATTTTTTAAATGTTGAGTATCTGATAATAAGTTTACCCTATGCATTGTCATTGGATTTAGAAATCCGGTGTCTGGTGTTTGTCACCTCCTCTTGCGAGAAGGCGACTGACACCAGGAACGGATATGAAAAACTGAATATTTGAAGAGTTTGACACTTTGGGGTGTCTACAGAGGGCGGGATACACCTGTTCCCATTCCGAACACAGAAGTTAAGCCGCTCTTCGGTGATGGTACTACGGGGGCAGCTCCGTGGGAGAGTAGCGCGATGCCCCATTTAATTAGGCCCGGATAACGAAAGTTATCTGGGCTTTTTTTTAGCCCGGTTAGTTTTAGGACACTTCCCTTTTTAAGTGCCTTATCTGACCGTTTTTCTTATCATTAAACCCGATGGCAGCAGCAAAGAGCGACACACCTAAGAAAGCCAAAAAGTCTCCCCCATCTGACGAGCAGATTGAAGGCCGGCGCGACCTAATACGAGCCTTAGCTATCTGTGTGGTCGCTGTCGTTTTGGTTCGCACGATTCTTTTCGAACCCTTTCGTATTCCCACGAGCAGCATGGTTCCCACGCTGCGTATTGGGGATCACATCTTTGTTTCTAAATACAATTTTGGCCTTTCCATTCCGTTCACTCCTTGGCAGTTAGTCTCCTGGGGTGGGCCTAGTCGGGGTGATGTGGTGGTGTTTTTGTTCCCCAAGGACAAATCTTTGCATTACATCAAGCGCGTGATGGCGATACCGGGCGATAAAATAGAGTTTAAAGACAAAGAAATTCTCGTGAATGGGGAAGTCGTTCCCAGGGAGCTTGTCGAAGATCCCGCAGTGATCGCTTCAATCAACGGGGAAGGTAAGCCCGACCTTGACGTCTATCGCGAAACTTTTAACGGCAAAAGTTACTACGTTCGCTACTCAAAAAAGAAACACCACGAGCTACTGCGCATCAGCCAAGAAACCATCGTTCCCGATGATCAATACTTTATGGTTGGCGATAATCGCGACGACTCTTACGATTCGCGCTCCTGGGGATCGGTTCAGCGAGCCGATATTAAAGGACTCGCGCAGATTATTTGGCTCTCGTTAGATCAAGAAGGTGATTGGGGCAACTTGAGCAAGATTCGCTGGAATCGCACTGGTATGGTGATACGCTAAATGAACGCAAACACCTCCCCTCTTGTTCATCTCCAAGCCGTTGAAGTCCGATACGGGCTACGTGGCTTTGTCGCTGTTCACGAGCTAAACCTTAAGATCGAACAAGGCACGAGTTTCGCGCTTCTTGGCCCCAATGGGGCGGGTAAGACCAGCACACTGCGCTTAATTTTAGGGATGCTTCGCCCCCGCAAGGGAACCGTGAGCGTACTAGGAGGCCGTCCTGGTAGCATCAAGGCGCTTGAGCAAATGGGGTTTGCCCCCGAGGAAGCAAGCGCTCCGGATTATCTTTCGGCGCAGGAGTACTTGGATTTTGTTGCCGCCTTTCGGATCAAAGACAAGCGAGCGCGCACAAAGGAAGTAGAAGAACTTCAAGCAAGTTTCGAGTTACCCCCTGGAAAAAGAGTCGGAGAGTTCTCTAAGGGGATGCGACGAAAGTTGATACTGGCATCCGCCTTTTGTGGAAAACCGAAACTGCTTGTTCTCGATGAGCCACTCAACGGCCTTGATCCTCTTTTTATCATAAAGCTTCGCGATAAGATTCGCGACTATGTGGCGCAGGGGGGAACTCTTCTCTTCAGTTCGCATATCTTGGCGGAAGTAGAAAAGTCGTGCACCGAAATAGGAATTTTGAAGCAAGGTAAACTAGTTTGCGCGGAAAAAACCAGCGTGCTTGCGGAGAGGCACGGGGATGTGGAAAAGGCGTTTGCATTCTATATGCAAGGATCACCCTAAAATGTGGAACCTGACTCGACAATTCACTCTCCATCTCTTTCGGTCCAAGATTTTTTATCTCACCACCCTTTTTGCGTTCGTTGTGCATTTTGTGACCTTGAAGATTATCGATACCGTAACTGTGCAAATTAACGAGGCGGAACAGTTTATGGGGCCCGACAGGGTCTTTTTAGTTCTACTTTTTATCCAGATGGGTGTGGGGAGCTTTGTCGCTACGATGTACGGCATTTGGGTTGCTCCTTACTTGCATCAAGGGGATCGTCTTCCCCTCACGTTCGCCCTACCCGTCGCCAAATGGAAATTTCCGATTGCCTACGCCATAACATTTTTTGTGCTCATCTTTCTGCAGAACACCCTGATGTTCGGACTTCATGGGTTTATTTACGGCTACGAAGACTACGCGAACCGTGCTTTTCCGCTGATGGGTTTGGTGGTTTGCAACCTGTACGAGATTTTGGTTCTGGAAGTCGGCATGTTTGGTTTTGCGTTGCTTGCGCTGGGAATAGGGAAACTCTCTGCTCTTTTCTTGGGCTCGCTCGTTTTCATTCTGTGCCAAGTGGCTGCCGCTCTTTTCTCCACAGACTTGGGGGCAGCGTTGTCAGAAGGCTCGCCCAGTTTGAAAGTGGTTGGTGCCGTGTACCGCATCATGCCTCCGTGGGATAAAGTGCTCAATCAAATGTCCGCCCAGATTCAGCAGGCCAATCTTTTTGACGCGGGGCTTCTGCCTTGGTGTGCCTGGCTTCTCTTCTTAATGGTGGGCTTCGCGGTTCTTCTGCTTTATCCTAGAACAGCTAAGGGTGCGGAATAGGTGCCTGCGACCTTTTGGGACGCAGTACCAAAAGGTACCTGGCACCTTTCCCTTGGAGACACAAATGCGCGTTCCATTTTCTTTTCTCACTGAACAGTTTGCGGATCCCGAACCTATTTTCTCCGCTATTCGCGAGTTCCTCAAAAGATGTGATTTCACCTTGGGTGAGGACGTCACGGAGTTTGAAAAGAAGTACGCCAGCTACACAGGAGCCAAACACGCGATTGGTGTCGGCACGGGAACAGACGCTCTTAGTCTCTCTCTGCAATGTTTAGGGGTCGGACCGGGGGATGAAGTCATTACAGCCCCCAACACTTTTATCGCCACCGTTGGTGCAATTGTGCAAGCCGGCGCGCGACCGATTTTCGTGGATTCTGGTGCGGACGAGAACATCGATGTAAGCAAAATCGAGGCAGCGATTACCTCCAAAACAAAGGCGCTCATGCCCGTTCATTGGGCGGGTTGCCCGGCGGACATGGAAGCGATTTGTGCGATTGCTAAACGCCACGGACTTTTGGTCGTTGAAGATTCCTGCCAAGCTTTGGGCGCGCGCGTAAAAGGCAAGCACGTGGGAACTTTTGGTGATGCCGGCGGGTTTAGCTGTCATCCGCTTAAGCCTCTGCATGTTTGGGGTGACGGCGGTATGATCGTTACCAATTCAGACAAACTGGCTGAAAAACTTCGCTTGTTCCGCAATCATGGTATGCAGAATCGTGATGTGGTTGCTTTCTACGGCGTTAATAGCCGTTTTGACAACTTACATGCTATCGTCGGTAACTATGTGTTTGAAACGCTTGATCAGACCATCGACACGCGAATTTCTCACGCACAGACATTTGATGCGTCTTTCTCGCAAAGTAAGTTTGCGAAATTCATCGAGCTTCCTAAGCGCAACACAGAAAACAAACATGTGTTTCATCTGTACAAGTTTCACGCCCAAAACAGAGAGGGCTTGCTCAAACACTTGATAGACAATGGTATTGAGGCAAAGATCCACTACCCTCTGCCAATGCATTTGCAGCCAGCGGCAAAACAATGGAATTACAAGGAAGGCCAGTTTCCTGTTACCGAAGCAGAAAGCAAAATGACCATCACCCTTCCGTGCCATCAGTATTTGAGCAAGGACCAGATTCAGTACACCATTGAACAGGTTACCAAGTTTTACCTGAGGTAATTCATGCAGCACGAGTTACACGAAAACACGCACACACCTTTGCCTCCCGTCCGCATTCCCTTCGTTCAGCTTGCTACCGCCACAAAAGAAAAAGCGGCTGATGCTGCGCTTAAGCAGATGAAAGAGATATACCTCAAAAGCGAGTTTATTCTGGGACAGGCGGTAGAAGAGTTCGAAAAGCGCTACGCCCCGCTAACGGGTTGCCAGTACGCTGTTGCGGTGAATTCAGGTACCGACGCGCTTTACCTTTCCTTGCGCGCGTTAGGGATTGGTCCTGGAGATGAAGTGATAACGGCTTCCAACTCCTTTATTGCTACGGCGGCGGCAATATCTTTGGTGGGCGCAACACCTGTTTTTGTAGATTGTGGATGGGACTACAACATCAACCCCCATCTCATTGAGTCGGCCATCACTCGTCGTACCAAGGCGATTATGCCGGTCCACCTCACTGGTCTTCCTTGTCGGATGAATGAGATCTTAGCGATTGTGGACCGTCACGATCTCTCCTTGATTGAGGATTCTGCGCAGGCCGTGGGAAGTACTTTCAACGGACAAAAGGTGGGGAGCTTTGGGGATACGGGGTGCTTTAGTTTGCATCCACTTAAGAACTTGCACGTTTGGGGCGATGGGGGCGTGATCAGCACTCACTGTGAGGATTTAGCCCGAGAACTCAAGCAACAGCGCAATCACGGACTAAAAAACCGCGATGAAGTGGAATATTTTTCTTACAACAGTCGTTTGGATACCTTGCAAGCGGTGGTGGGCATCGAAGCGATTCCACTTCTTGAGGACACCATCACCCTACGGCGTAAGAATGCGGCCCAGTACGATGCGCGTCTTAAGAAGTTGGCGCCGCATCTAAGCATTCCTCAGACCTTTGAAGGAGCATTTCATAGTTACCACCTCTATGTGATTGCGGCCAATGACCGCGACGCACTCCAAGTCTTTCTCCGGCAGAACGGCGTGGAGACAAAAATTCACTATCCGATTCCCATTCATCTTCAGAAAGCTGCCGAGGGACTGGGCTACTTGCCGGGCTCGCTACCGGTGACAGAGGCGCTCTCGAAGAGGATTTTGTCGCTTCCCATCCGGGAAAGCTTGAAAGAAACCGAGATCGATGAAATCTGTGACCTGATCGGGCATTTTTACGCTAGTGCAAGCCCCTCTCATTAGATTTCCACTTCCCTCTTCTTTAAAATATGGTAAGCCCTGGACACTATGGAGATTGGTGTTGCTGTAGGACGAAGCGGAACGAGGAAGGGCATGACGACATTCATACCACCGGAAGCCGGCGATGGCCGCGAGTTAAGAATAGCCTCTTTTGACGGGGTTCTCATCGCGGGAACTTTGACGGTCTCCCCTACCGACACCACGCTCATTATTACTGTTCATGGAAGTTTTCCTCAAAATCGTGATGGTGATCTGGATGACACCCAGGTATGGATGTTTCCCTCTGGGGTCCCCAAACGAGGACTTTTTCTTGAGGCTGCCAGGCAATTGGCACCGTTAGGCGTTGGTTCCTATCGTTACGACAAACGAGCCAGTGGAAAAAGTCAGGGTGTTTATGAAGAAGCGGACATCGAATGCTACGCAAAAGATCTCATCAGCGTATTTGCCTCGCTTCGTCGCTTGTATCCAGAGCTAAAAATTGGAGTCGTCGGGCAGAGTGAAGGTGCCATCACCGCATTGCGTGCGCACGAACTGGGACTTCAGCCAGACTTTTATATTTTGCAAGGTCCCGCCTTGGATCCCATGGTGGTTTGGATGGCATTCCAGGAGACGCGGGCTGCTGCCCCCTTCTTGAAAGACCCCGAAGGTCCACTTGCACGCAAACTTCCCTATCTTACCGCTCTTTATCTCAGCTACTTTCGAGGGGACTTTAAGCAAAAGATGCTGGAAACTTCGGATCCGTACTACACGTTCCGATTGGGCGATTGGAAAGGCACCACTTGTTTGCGTCGCTACCGACAGTACAAGCTAAATGGGCGTGAAGTCCTAAAGAGTGTGGCGTGCCCTGTCGCGCTGATTGTAGGAACTTTGGATCAGAATGTGATTCCCGAAACCGTCCGAGAAATTGAGGCAGCCAAAAAGGTAGGCCTTTATCCCAATGTGTCCACTTATGTTCTAGAAGGATTGGAACATAGTTTCCGGGAGATGCTTCCTGGGGAGACCTTCGTGGAAGTGATGGCAAAGAAAGCGTCGCCGTTGTACGGCGAAGCGCTAAAAGACTTCATTCAAAACCACGTTGAGTAGGCTACTGAACCTTTTGAGGAATTGCAGAGAACAGGTTGTTTTGCATTTGAGCAATGCTACTGTTCCACTGCATCGCGTAGCTCTCACCTGCAAGTCGGTAGCCGCCTAAGAAAGAGCGCAAGTCGATGGAACGGCTGTCGGCGGCAAAGTTGGGGGATAAAGTGATGTCTAGACGCAGTTTTAGATGGGATGCCGGAAAGCTTTGACCTAGCTGCATTTCACCCGAAATTCTTCCCTTTAAGTCCGAGCTTTCGCTTCCGAATTCAAAATTTTTGATAACGGCGATGCCATTTTTTACATCAATACGTGCCTTGATGTCGTTGATCTTTGTTTGGGGTAACTTAAAAAACTGTTGAAAATTTTGCGCCGCAATTTCTAACTCCTGAGCTGTGAGATCCAAATAACCACTTGTGGCTGCTAAGTTGTTTGCATCCATCGCAAGGTCCACTTCTGCGTTGAGTTTCCCGTTCACGGGCGACGATGATTTTCCGAACGCGAAAAGATCACAGCCCAGATTCGTCCCTTCTAGTTCCACATCGTGCAGAGTTGTCCCACCGGTGTAGCGAAACCATAAGTCGCCACCGCTTTCCAGCCCATTGAGTGTCCCCGCGTAAGAAGGGGTGGGTGGCCAGAGACGTCCCAATCCTACACGAACAATTGCTTCCTGGGCCGAAATCTGAATCCCAGAGCGTTGGGCATCGATGTAAACGTTGTCGAGAACAATACCTGGCCAGCCAAAAAAGCTTAGGCCGATATCATCCGAGGAAATCAGTACGCCGGTGTTCTTGTAGACGGTTTCGAAAATCTGACCCCGGAAGTTCTTGAAGGGAAACTGAAGCAGAAGAAAAAAAAGAAAAATGAAAACACAGATAACGATGGTTTGTTTTGAGGGTTTACTCATTCGCCTTGTCCACCCGTCGGCTGGCTATTCTGGAATAAATAGGCCACGATACCTAGCTCGACATTGAGATAACCTCGCAGTTGGTCGTCGTTGCGGACTCGTAGGGAAGAGATGCTCAAGGGTACCGCGCCAAACTCGACGGCTTCCAAAAAACCTTTAAGTTGATTGAGGTTCACACGGTTCAGTTTCACAGTGGCTTGTTTGAGGCGAAGGTCCGCAGATGCTTTCGCATCGGGTTCACTTGGTCCCTCTTTCTCTTCGACCACAATCATGCGCGGAGAAATGTTGGCGATACGGGCTTGACCGACCAGATGACCCTTGAGTGCTCCGGGAGCGCCCAATTGGTTACCTCGTTCAAGTCCCTCGACCTCTCCACCTTTTCTCGTAATAACTTTTTGATGTTCCCGGAGCATGGAAATCATCTCCGCCGACCTGCCGACAGTGCTATTAGCAGACCAAAGTGATAAATAGGAAACAAACAAATAGCCCAAGATTATAAAAACAACAGAACCCACCGCAGCACCCGCCAACATTTTCTGCTGTTTGGGTGGAAGGCTCGCATAGCGGTCGTAAGCCATATTCAGGTATTTGTTATCAAACACCTTGGCTAGGGTTGGAATATTCTCTTTTAGCCAATCATTTACTTTTTGGGACAGAGCCATGTTATTTCCCTTTTACCTTACCGTTGTAGGTAAACCGCTGGCCGTTTTGGCTGAGCTGAATGTCTTGAAACTCGGGAATCTTTTTCAGATTTTCGGTCGCACCGCTCAGATTGCCCTCGTAAACGACACCTTCGATAGCTACGGTGCGATCATCAATAGTGAGGTCATTGACATCGACTTTAACATCTGGCGGAAAGGCCTGGCTGACCTGCTTGACCAAGCTGAGCATCGGGGTGCGTTTCGTGGAAAGCATTTTAATTTTTTGATTCAGCTGGTTTTCCTTCTGTTTTAGGAATTTATTCAGCTGATCCGTGTCTTTGACTAAGCTTGAGCGCATTTTTTTGGGGACTTCTCTAAACGTTTGCGAGAAAACTTTTTCAATTTCTGCCTCCGCCGACTCGGCTTCTTTCGCCGCGAAATGCGAAGCGAGGCTGACATGTAGGAACAAAATAGCGGCCAAAACACCCGAATAGCGCAGCAGCTTCACAACGTGAGGGTTCTTCAGGAAAGTACCCACGTCGGTAAGCGAAGTCTTCTTGGCCAGCTCTCCTTTTCGGAAGTTAAACAGAAGAACAGATTTACGCTCAAAGACCGTTGCCTGTCCGTATGCTTCTCCGAAGCGCAATAGCCCTGACTCGGGTACTTCTGCGTTTTTCGGACGTTGCGTGAGGGGCTGAAAGACTTCGGTCGGCTTACGGAGCTTATCCGCGAGGTAAGCGGCCAGTCCTTGCAGGGCGCTAGAACCGCCAGATATCAGGACGCTCTCGACTGATTTTTTTTGAGCGGCTCTAAGCGATACTAAGCTGTGATGGAGATCCGCGAAGAAGGGAGCTAGGGCCTTAATTGCAATCTCAAGCGTTTTCGAATCCTTTTCATCCAGCCTGTCGGGCGAAGCCATGAAGTCCAGGCGATGCTTTAGAAGCTCCGCCTGATCCAAAGGGACATCCAGACCGGTCGCCAGTGAGTGCGTGAGATGTGCTCCCCCCCAAGAGATGGTGCGGGAATAGATCAGCCTATCTTCTTCGACGACGCTAAAACCCGTTTTGGAATGACCAATGTCTAAGATGAGGCGGCAACCCGCTGGTTCGATGGGGGCTTTCTTATCTTTCTTTTTCGCCTGCGAAGCGAAATAAAGATTGATGAGTCCCATGCCGTCGAAGCTCAGCCAATCGGGATCCACACCCACTTCTTGAAGCCATGCGAGGTGGGAGGCCACATGGATTCGCGGCGCCATCACAGCCGTGACAGCGGTACCTTCCTTCGTGCGAGAAAGGTGATGTTCTAGAAGAGTATTTTCAAGCTTGAAGGGGATGTTGTCTTCCAGTTCAAAACGGTAGGTTTGTTCCACCTTCTTAGCCGACTTGATAGGGAGCTGGAAAAAGCGCACCGAGACCAAGGAACTAGGTAAGCTGGTGACGATCTTTTCGGGATGGCTTGGAAGCCGGGCAAAGAGTTTAGCCAAGGCAACTTTGTATGTCGCTTTGGGATCCCCGACTTCGAGGGGTAAGCGCACTTCGTGGAAATCCAAGACGTCCATACGCCGAAAGCGTGATTCTAACTCAACGGCTTTAAGGCTCCAGCTGCCAAACTCAATACCTAGAATTCTCATCTAGCCCTCCGCCCAATGTAAAATTTTCACCGCGTTGGGTAGCGCTTGAACGGGTTTTGCATCGGGATCACTCGTTCCCGTGCCCGCGGGACAAATCGGAACGTTTTTGAGAAAACAGCAATCTTGGCCGTTGTGAGCCTGCCAGGCACCCGTGAGATTAGCGGTGCATTCTTGGGCGGTCGTGGGAGTGTAGTAGCAAGCATTCAATCCCCCCGGGTGCCAGAAGGCGCCTTGCACCTTCTTGCATTCGGCTTCCGTATTGGCGTTGGGGACTCTCTGTCCCCCTCTGGATGCGGTCGTAAGCGCTACGGCGACCTGAATGGATCGCTGAACCTGACTGGCACTTTTCTTAACCGTGCCAAGGGCCTCAATGACAAAGCTTTGGCCCCCTACCGTAAAATACTGTTCGGGATTTTGAAACTTCTGCGAGAAATTCCCACGACCCAGTGTTGAACTCACAAAAGAAACAAACTCCGCGGGGGTGGAAAAGCCACCTTGTTCGTCCCGATACTCCATAATCTTTTGAACATCATATTCCGTGAGGTTGATGTCGAGCGCCTGAATGACCGCTTTACTCATTGTGTTAACGTTGATGCGGCCATCATAGGAATAGACAGTGACGTGCGGTCTCAGCTTTCTGAATAGTGCTTCGTTGATGCCTTTAACCAGTCGCAATTCATCCACCGTGTAGAACCGATTTCGCTTGGCGCGATAAGGAGGATTTTGTTGGGTATAAAAATCATCCTTATTCCCCGCATTATAGCTTTCATTTCCAGAATTTACCCAATCCATTATATTAAAAACCAGCTCGTCTGGACGCACGTTTCCAAACTCTTCGAAGGGGTCTTCGGATTCCTTGATAAAACCATCGATCAGGTTGACCAGAGTTGCCCCAGTTAAGCAGAAAAGGTCATTACAGTTCTCAAAGTTGATGGGCTCAGACTTGTTCTGACGCTTGTCGACTAAGAAATTAAGATTAATTTTGTTCGATTCGGTGGCAAGCGTGTGGGAGTACTGACCGTCGGTGATGCGCGTTTGTGCGAGAGCGGTCTGGGCGGCGTCTTTATCGGACTTAAGTAACTTGCCCAGAGAACTTTCTTCTGGGGGAAAGGGGGGCAAGGGGATTTGCCAGATCATATTGAGGTAGCGGTCTACGGGGATGTTTTTACCCAGATCTTTTGCTGCGGTTTGCAGACGGCCGTATAGTGAAACCCGCAAGAGCCCCATCCGCACACCTGACTTCGCAAGATAGTAGGCCTGCGTTTGGTTGAGCTCATTTACCGCGAGTTTGCGCTCAACCATGCTGTTGTGCTGGAATTCAAAGAGCATCAGGCTGATCATCATGAGGGCGACCAAAACCGTGAGCAAAGCAATGCCTCGCTCGTTAGTTTCGGGTGGCCGAGTATTTCTAAAACTCCGCGACATATTTGGTGTTGTTGGGAAACGCTATCTTGATTTCATTTTGAATCTCAAGATTGGGCTTCCCTTCTCTCGCTACCGTTAAAAAAACCTGAACCGCCATCGGAAAGCGATCCCGAAACTCGCCCTGATCAGAGTTCCAATCGTCGTACCATTTGCGAGTCTCCGGATCCCAAAACTTAAAGGTAAGACTCTGAACGTTGTCCAGAAGCGTGTATACCGATCCGCCTTCGTAAAGGTTGCCGTCAATAATGGGACTCTCTCTTTTCATTAGGCTGGGCGTACTGCCCCCATCGGGAGTCTGGAGGAAAAAGGAAATCTCCGTTTGCTCGCTTTCCCGCAGTCCCATGTAGTAGACCCGGTGACTCAGAGAGGTAAACACAAGTTCGTTTTTCCTTCCGTCAAAAACTGTATGAGGAATGGCTTCTTGAGCCTGGAGAGCGCGGACATTTTCTTCGCCGAGATCTTCAAAAAGAATATGGAACGCCTGTGTGAGGTCATTGCGCAATATGGAAATGGCGGTTCGCAGCTCATTGTAGGTTTCAAGCTCCGCCGCAGAGGCCTCTTTCGTGTCCTTTATTTGGCTAATCTGTTTCACGCTCGCCATGCCGATGATCGTAAAGATGGCCAGTGAGAGGAGCACCTCGATCATCGTAAAACCATTCTGGTTTTTGTGGATGATCGCCATTAATTTGAGATTCCTGAAGAGGTTAGTGGCGGTAGCTGTTGATCAAAACGAACTACGTGTGTCGACGCGGAAATGGAGCGATTTTGCGTTCCTTCAACCCAGCTGACCTCCCCGGTTATTTCGCGCAAGGAGCTAGTGATGTATTCGCTTGCGATGTTAAAAATCATTTTGATAACTTGGTTTTCAGAAAACTGTCCCCCCAGGCTAGAATCTTCCGAGGAGTCCTCTTCGCCCTGTGTTGCGTTCATTGCCTGGGCGGCGGTTTCCGAAAGGCGAATATCGATTTCCTCGCAATACGCGGTCCATTTAAAGTTCTGATACGGGGCGGGAAACTTTGCTTCTGTTTTTTTCGTACACCCTTCGTCAAAGCCTAGCGTATCAATATTGGTTTCAAGCTGAGTCATCAGGTTTTGCAAAAGCCAGGTGGCTACGGTGACTTCACGGGTGCGAGCCGTTCCACGCACGGCACCGCGAACGAGATCAATAGCTGTAACTGCCGCAAGCACGAAGATCAGCATCGAGATGAGCACTTCAATAAATGTAAAACCATTCTGCTTCATTTCTTTTTGTACTCACTAATGGGAATGCGATCGACTTTGATTCGTCCCATCGGAGCCTGTAGTTCAAGGGCAAATGCGGCTGGATCAAGCTGTGTACGATTTAAAAACAGAATCGAACTTTCCACGTACCCGTTGGGGAAGAAATTGATGTAAGCGATTCCCTGATCGAAGAGGCCCTCTTTTTCTTTGAACACGCCTTGAAAGAGAACGCCGTCAGGAAGGGGTGTGGGGCCTTTCGCATACTTTTCAGCGACCTCGAAAGTGGCAAAACTCGATGAGCCCTCGAGTTGCTCCCGGTCCTCAGGGGCCACGTCCGGGTTATCGAGTAACCCCCTGCGCTTTTGGAGTTCCACCCACCAAGTATTCTTATCGATGTCGATGGCTAAGCGATGGGTATTACTGAGTAAAATCGCATCATTGCGAATAGTCCGAATCGTTCCGATGAACTTTCGTGCCGTCGAGTTAAGGGTCTGCGATGTCACCCGTTGCATGGCGGGTAACCCCAAGGAAAGCACAAAGGCCATCACCGCCAAGACGAGCAGAACCTCAACTAGCGTAAAACCGCGCTCGTTTTTAGTTATCGGAACTGATGTCGTCTTCAGTGTCGGGTTGGCCGTCCGGACCATTAGAGGTGATCGTGTAATTTTGGTAGTCCTCACATACATAGCTAAAAGGGTTTCCAAACGGATCATCAGGAACGCTGTTTTTCTTCAAATAACCAGCCGAATAATTTTTGGGCTCGTTGCCGACAGTGGGCTTGGAAATAAGAGCCTGCAGCCCCTGAGAAGTGTGGGGGTACATGCTGTTATCCAAATAATAGGCTTGTAGCGCCTGTTCAAAAGAGGCGATCTGAATTTTCGCGCCATCACCCTGGGCTTTTCCGTAGCGCTTCATCAGGTTGACCCCAACAAAGCTAAAAAGCATGCCCACAATCGCGAGCACGATCATGATTTCAATAAGGGTGAAACCACGGTTGTTAGAAATTTGTTTTTTGCTGCTGCGTTTGTTTCTCATTTCCTGTTCCTTTATCAGTCTTAGAGTCCCGAAAGATTGTTGAGCTGAAGCATTGGCATAAAGATAGACAGCGCTACCAAGGCAATCGTTCCGCCCATGACCAGAATCATAATGGGTTCGAGTAGCCGTGTCACCGAGGTTATGGTGGTATCGACTTGAGTGTCGTAGGCGTCGGCAACGACGTTGAGCATTTTTTCTAGCTCGCCGGTCTTTTCACCAACCGCGATCATATGAGTCAAAATGGGGGGAAATTGCCCACTTTCTTTCAAAGGACCCGCAATGGATTTACCTTCGCTGATGCTCATTCTTGCTTTTACCAAGGCATCACGGATAACAACGTTGCCCACCACATCTTTTACGATGTCGATGGCATCTAAAACTTGAATACCACTACCAATCAGTGTGCTCAGCGTGCGGGCAAACCGGGATACCGCTACCATTCGCTGTACCTTGCCCCAGAGCGGCAGATTCAACGAAAAAGCGTCCCACCGGGCGCGGCCTGCTTTGGTGTTGATGTACCACTGGAAGAGAGAAAAGCTTCCTATGATGGCTACGATGAGAAGCAACCAGTGCTGAGAAAGGACCTCGCTGATGAAAATCATGAGTCTGGTCAAATCGGGAAGCGGCATGTTAGAGCCCGCAAAGACTTCGGTAATCTTCGGAACAGCGAAGGCAAAAAGGAAAATTGTGATGCCTGCTCCGGCTACCCCCATAAAAGCAGGATAGGCCATAGCGCCGACAATCTTGTTTTTTAAAGCGAGGCTGGATTCTGAGAAGTCAGCCAGACGATTAAGAACAAGATCAAGATTACCGCTCGCTTCACCGGCGGAAATCATGGAAACAAACATGGGATTGAAGACCTTGGGGAAAGCCTTGCAGCTTTGGGCGAGGGACTGACCTTCGTTTACGGTCGTTTTGATCTGGGAAAGAATTCCTTTTAGTTTCGCGTCGTCAGTTTGATCTACCAGCGCGTTGAGCGCTTCGTCTAAGGGAATACGTGCTTTTACCAGTGTAGCCAGCTGACGAATCATCAGCGTGAAATCCTTCATTTTCACGCCGCTGCCAAACGAAATGGAGAGTCGCTTCGGGCTGCCCGGTTTCTTAGAAGAAACATCCTTATTAGTGACTTTGAGGTCGGTAGTGTAGACGCCCTTCTGTTTTAGGCGCGTGCGAGCAGACTTCGAAGAATCTGCTTCAATCACGCCGCGGGTATTCTTCCCGGCGGGCGTAACACCTTTGTATTCGAAAAGAGGCATGCGTACCTATACTAATCTTGAGTGACGGCGACCAGTTCAATGGGAGTGGTCATGCCGTTCATCACTTTCTCGATTCCATCATCGCGCAACGGGATCATACCCTGAGACACGGCAACCTTTTTGATTGTGGCGGCATCAGATCGTTCCATGATGAGTTGACGAACTTCATCGGTGATCATCATGAGTTCTTGAACTACCATACGACCTTGATAGCCCGTTCCGGCACAAGAAGCACACCCCACCGAGCGGGCGATTTCCTTGTTCTCAAATATGTCAGCTTCCAGTCCCAAGGAAACCAGTTCATGTGGCTCTGGTTGATAAAATTTTCTACAGTCAGGGCATGATTTCCGAATAAGTCGTTGTGCCAATACGGCCATCAGCGAAGAAGAGACAAGAAATGGTTCCACACCCATATCGATCAAACGAGTGATCGCACCGGGCGCATCGTTGGTATGAATAGTAGCTAGCACCAAATGCCCCGTTAAAGACGCCTGAATGGCGATTTCCGCTGTTTCTTTGTCTCGAATTTCACCGACCATCAGAACATCGGGATCCTGACGGAGAATGGCGCGCAAGCCGGAGGCGAAAGTGAGACCGATTTTCGGGTTCACCTGGATCTGTCCGATCCCTTTCAAATCATATTCAACCGGGTCTTCGACCGTGATTATGTTTCGTTCAATCGAGTTGATTCGAGTAAGACAAGCGTAAAGCGTCGTCGTTTTACCGCTACCAGTGGGGCCGGTGACGAGTACGATACCGTGTTTTTTATGAATCAGCTGGTTGAGCGACATGATGGTTGTCTCGTCAAATCCCAATGTGGCGAGTTCCAGCTGTACGCTTGATTTATCTAGAATACGAAGCACGAGTCTCTCGCCGTGTGCTGTAGGAATTACAGAGAGACGAATGTCCACGTCTTTACCTGCAATCTTAATCTTGATGCGACCATCCTGAGGTAGCCGTTTCTCCGCAATGTCGAGCTCACCCATGAGTTTAATTCTCGAGGAAATACCGGCATGAAGACCGCGTGGCGGACGAGCAATATCTTGCAGTACACCGTCCTTGCGGAAGCGCACGACCATATCTTTCTCGTAAGGTTCCACGTGGATGTCGGAAGCCTTGTCCTTGATCGCGCGAAAAAGCATGTTGTTCACAAAACGGATAACAGGCGCATCATTTTCACTGGCTTCCAACAAATCTACCGGTTCGTCGAGATCGTACTGGTATTCGTCTTCGTGTTGGTCGCCGATCTCAGACATGACGTTCTGTCGAACTTTTTCATAGACCCGGTTGATGGCGTCCTGAATGAGTTTGTTTTCAGATAGAATGGGTTTTACTTCGCGTTGGAAAATAACTTTTAAGTCATCCAGGCATTGAAGGCTGAAAGGATCAGAAATGGCCACAGTCACTGCCATCACATCCAGAGCGATGGGCAGCACCGTAAACTGACGTGCGTAGGTAATCGGAATATCTTTGATCCATTCCGGATTAATATTGTTGATGTCAATTTCTTTGAGAAAAGGAATACCAAATTGGAGACCTAACGCAGAAAGGACTTCATGCGGCTGAAGGAACTTCTTTTGGACCAGAATGTCGCCTAAGCGACCCCCCCGTTCCTTTTGAACGTTGAGTGCTTCCATGAGCTGGGCTTCGTTCAGGGTAGTCTGCGAAAGCAGAATTTCCCCGAGCTTCGCCTCGCGGTTCATGGCACTGGTAAAAACCTCACTTGGGCTTTTCTTACTCATGTGCTCACTCATCTCCATCAAAGTCAGACGGTTCTACGGGCGGTTGGGTGACAATGGGAATATCCTGGCCCTCTGGCGGCAACAGTTCGGCGCCCGGATTAGGGGGCGTATTCGGGTTCTGATTGGCGCTTTGGCTGGGTGCCGGGGAATCAATGAGCGCCTTCATGTCCGAATCCATCTCTTCCGCCGCTGGTTCGCTTTTCTTTAAACCCTTACCTGGTTTTAATTCATAGGTCCGCGAGCGGTCGTTTCGCTCATTGTTCTTGTAGTTGTAAGTTTTGGAGGTACGTCCACGGCGTCTTTGATCTTCGAGGTCCTTTTGAAGTGTCTGTACCGCGCTTTCGTGGAGTTCGTCGCCATCCATATTTTCTTCAATGAACTCTTTTCGCTTGTTCATGCGATCGGCAACGAGGTTTGCGCTGTCTAAGGTGCTTGCAATAATTTTCGGGCGAAGAAGAATGATCAAATTAGATTTAACTTTTCGGTAATTCTTACTTTTGAAGAGCCAGCCCAAAAGCGGGATATCTCCTAAAAGCGGAACCTTTTTGGTCGTTTCACTAATTTCATCGGACATCAAGCCACCCAAAGCAATGTAGTCTTGATCTTTCACTACAACCGACGTATTGGTGACGCGCGAAGTTTTTGCTCTCTGAGTTCCTTGCAAAGCTGTAGGAACGTCCGCAGCGGGCTTCAAACTGTCGACAGTTTGTTCAATATCAAGCCGGATACTGCCACTCGCGGCATTCACGTGAGGAGTGAGTTTGATTTCGATACCCGATTTCAAACGTTCCACGTTCTGGGTTGCTAAACCACCGGCTGCGTTGATGGAAGAAGAACCGAGAACGGGCGTTTCATCCTGTACTTTGAAAACCGCTTCTTCATTGTCCAAAGCGATGATCTGAGGGGTGGAAAGTAGCGAAGCCTGGGTGTTTGATGTCAGAAGGTTAATGACGCCCATAAAATCAAGTGTCGTAACCTGCGTTGAGCCTACGGTGGGATTGTACGTTTTCCCCGCAACGATAGGAATCGTCGCACCTTCTGGAATTCCTGCGCCGGTAAGAACGTTGGTCAGTGTGCTAGCGTCCCCAATAAATCCCCCACCGAAGAGTGAGTAAGGGGAGCCCTGGGCGTAGTTTAGGCCAATATTGGTTGTGTCGGTGAGAGACAATTCCATGATAGCGCCTTCGACAAACACCTGAAGACGAGGAATATCGAGTTTCTCAATCACCGTGAGAAGAGTTTGATAGTCAGACTGGTTTGCCGTGATCACAAGCGCGTTGGTGGAGACATCGGAGGTGATCTTCACTCCCCCATCCAGCTCAGCCGAGATCGGCCCAGCCGCAGGGGTTCCCGTCGGGCTGTTGGTTCGTCCACGATTCCGTCGACTTGCGGCCGTTCCGCCTGCCGCCGGGCGAGCAGCGGCTCCGCTGGAGCCGCTGGCGAGTGCCGCCAACGTGGCCGCCAAATCTTCGGCCTTTGCATACTCGCAGTAGTAGACACGGATTGTGCCGGTGTCGCCGCCTTGAGTGTCGAGCTTGCTCACCAGTTGCCTTAACTGTTGGAAACCCTTTTCATTCGCTAAAATAACGAGAGCGTTACTTTGCTCGTCAGGAACGATCTTAGTTACGATACCACCGCCGCGAGTCCTTTCCAGAGCGCTTCGACGGAAAGTACGGCGCGCGGCCGCCGCAGCGGGACC
>JBGSIC010000019.1:0-7741 GCA_041751875.1 Bdellovibrionota bacterium | reverse complement strand
GAACTCTTTTAGCTTCTCCGTACGGATAGCTTCCACTTCGGGGATGATCAGGTCGGGTCGGTGTTTGGAAACTAGGGTCGCGATCGCATCACCATCGAGCATATCGATGACTTCACAAGCATCGGCTACCTGCATGGCTGGGGCATCGGGGTAACGATCTACCGCAATGACCTCCTTGCCCAGGCGTTTGGCAGCGATCACCACCTCTTTTCCCAATTCACCGGAGCCGAGAAGGAGGATTTTTTCAATCTTACGCATGGGTGGTTCTCCCGTGTTGGCGGCTGGCGTTCCAAAAGGTGCCTGGCACTTTTTGGAACTTAAGGCAACTAATGGAGAAGATCAATCCAGGGCTTTAGGTAACTGAAGGAAGCCGCAAAGTAGGTGCGGTAGGACACCGCAAGAAAAATGGATATACCCAGGAAAATGAAATTCCATTCGAGAAGTTCGTTCACCAGAGATATGCGAAGAAAGTACTTAAGCGAGTAGCCCACTTTCCCTTTAAGTGCACGATGAACCTGTTTGAGCTCGGGTAGCGTGACCATCAAAAGTTCCATCAGGTTGTATAAGGTGATCCCCCAAAGTACGGCGGAAGCCAGGCATGCGCTCGCTTTATTTTGAAAACGGTGGTCAACGAGAAACGCTGCTATTAGCAAAAAGATTTCAAATGAAACGACAGCCAATTGGCGTTTCAATTTTTGCCGAACGAGTCGCTTGATATAGTCGCGAGTGAACTCTTGTGCGGTCTTCCACATTTTTGAAAGAATTTGTAGCGTGAGAAATATCGGAGCGCGGTATTTCCAGACGGAATGGAAAAAGGTGAAAAGAGAAAATGGCATGAGTTGTTTTCTCCTTTCTATTTCGCCGGTGTGCAAACATTGCGCTCAGGCAGTTGGGTGCGGCGAGTGAAGTAGTAGGGATCTTTACATGTCGCACGGAAACTGCCGGTAGCTTGTTTAGAAAATGTTTCTAAACAGGGGCTTTTTGGAAACTTCTCCTCGCAGCGAGTAAGAGACCGCGTGAAAACGCGCTGATCCTGAACGGTCCATTGCGTCGTATTGTTTTGAAAAACAGGCGCTAAACATTGCATGGCGAACAATACGGTAAGCAAAGCTGAACCTCACCCGTGATTGTTCATTATAGCAGGCCTAGCTCAAGCTTCAGGCGTAGGGGGCTTCGCGGCGCCGCGCGAGCGCGCGATGTCTATGATGCGAAGGTAGATATTTCCCATATCCACCGCATCACTAAGTGCCGTGTGCTTCACTTGGTCGCGGATATTGAGAAACTTCAAAAGCTTAGATCCCGACACGCAGTCAGCGGGCAAAATCTGGGCGTCGACAAAAGAGCGAGCGACGGAGGTTACATCAACTGTATGATGATGAAATCTTTCCATGTAATAGGTTTCGCCAAGAGCTTTCTTTAAAATCGGGATGTCCAACGCGCTGAGCGATTTTCCAAGTAAAACGACTTTGTCGTTTCCGAAAAATTCCTTTACCCCAGGCAATTCGAAGTAGTGATTTACCCACGCACGAACAGCGGTTTGTTCGATTCCCTTTTCATGAGCCGCAACAATAACGTCCTTCATGTGCGACAAAACCCAGGGATTGAGGGTGGGGGCCAAAGTCTCAAAGTCCGGGCACTTCACCAAAGTCTCCACGGCGAGGTCCATCCGGACTTCCTTTTTGTCCATATCCACGGGAACAAACGCCAGTTGGATCAGATGGCAGTCCTCCGCCAGACCGGTGGCCTCGGTGTCCAAGCTAAGATAACGAATCATTCTCAACGGATAACAGTTTCTCCCTCTTCCGTATAGAAAAACGGAAAAGGCGCGGCTAACGAGATCAAAATCATCAGTAATTTCGATGAAACGACGCGCCAAAACTAAGTGTTGCACAGTGTGTCGATTTTGAGTCGTCGGTTTTTTAACGGGTAGCGACAAACTAAGTAGTGGACTCTGCACGGGTCTTGACGCTCCTCACAAAAACTTTTGACTTTTCGTGTTAATTCTGGAGTTTTGAAGATATGGGGTCTGTTGTTATGCGTTAAACAGTTAGACAGACTTCTACTACGTCATTTGGGTTTTTTTTCGAATTGCGGGGGGAAAATGAGTCTCATTCATCACTTTCAAGAAGGCGGTCCTTTCATGTACGCGATCCTGGCGTTTGGCCTGGGAACGCTAGCGCTCATCGTCGAAAGGGCCAACGCGCTCTATCTTAAATTCAGTAAAACGGCGCCTGATTTTAGAAATCGGGTTTTGGAATACATCCGGAAAGGCGACTTCAAAGGAGCCGTCGATTATTCCAACAGCAATCCGGGAAGCGGGATCGCCCGAATCGCGGCCATCGGGTGCAGTCTTAAAGCCAGCGCTGCGGGTGAAGAAGAACTTCAATCGCGCATGGACGAAGAGCTGACCACAGAAATTGGAAAACTCGACAAACGCACAGCGTTTCTAGCTACCATGGGCAACATCGCGATGCTCTTGGGACTGCTTGGAACAGTAACCGGCATGATCATTTCATTTAGCGCGATTTCGAGCGCCTCACCCGCTGATCGCGCCACGCTCCTTAGTCGGGGTATCGGTGAAGCGATGAATGCTACGGCATTCGGACTTCTCGTCGCTATTCCTGCTTTGGTTGCCTACGCCATCTTTCAGAATCGCGTGGAGCGCTTGGTTCAACAACTCACGGAGACGACCAGCAAGATCTATCATGACCTAATCTTCGTAGCGGAAAAGGGTTAATCGTTATGGGAATGGGGCGGGGGTACGCAAAGAAAGAAATCAACGCTGAACTCAATCTCACGGCGTTCATCGACATGCTCTCCATGTGCATTTGCTTCCTTTTGGCTACGGCCGTCTGGATGCAGATTGGCTCAATGGAAGTAAAGCAGTCGCACGGCACCCAAGGGGATGCCGGGGGCGCGAACAAAGTTGAGATGGAAGTTCAGTTCTTAAACGCACAAGACATCAAAGTATCGTTTCGCAAAAGCGGGCGGGTTATCCAAAGTGTTCGACTTAAAGCCGATTCCAATGTGCTTCTCGCTGAACAACTTGGAACCGGCTTAGAGGGAATGCTGCGCAAAGTGGTAAAGGTTCCGAAGGACTTTAAAGATCCTTTGGGAAGCCAGGTTTCGGCAGCGCGCTTTGTGCCTAACCGTAACGTAAGTTATGGGGAAATGATCAGCGTGATGGACGTTTTGAGAAAGAACAATATTGTGAATCTGGGAGTTGTCCCAGTGGAGGGGTAAATGGCGGGCGTTTCCACACCTAGTGGTGGATCCGGCGGGGGAGGCAGCGGGCCTTCTCTCGGTCCAGGATCCTTCCACCGGCATTTAGTTTCTCGGAAAGGTGGCAAAGGGCGGAGCTTTTCTAAGGCGCTTGCTCCAACTCTATTGCTTACGCCGATGGTCGACATGTTCAGCATGTTGGTGATTTTCCTGCTTCAGGCTTTTTCTTCGAGTCCGGAACTTATGGTCGTCACCAAGGGCCTCATGCTTCCAGCGGCGGGTTCCGGTACCGAAATTATTGATGCTCCTTTGCTTTCTATTTCCCAAGAGGGGGTGTTTCTCGATCAGGTGAAAGTGGGTGGAACCGATCAAGTTTTAGCGAACCCGACACAACTTTTGAGCCGGCTAGAAAAGCTAACTAAAAATTGGGCAAAGACTCACGCCGATCATGAGTTTAAGGGGGAGATCAATGTTCAAGCCGACAAAAATCTTCCCAGTACGACAGTGGCAAAATTGATGGGTTACCTTCCCAGCCAGCACTACGGTTCGATTCAGTTGACCGTGGTAGCAGGAGGAGCGGGAACGCCTATCGCCGAACGAACGCCAGTAGCAGAATAGGAGCACGGTTTTGAGAGTGCTAGTTCGAACATTCATTTTCGTTTTAGTTCTCAGTTCCCAAGGACTGTTAGCGAACGATCAGCTGGTTACCGAACTGACTAATTTAAGGCGGTCGCTCAATTCAAACGATCTTTACCGCTACGAACTGACCCTTCGCTTGGCAGATGCGCTATTCGATCAAGCGATCGAAAAGGGGAAAAATCCTGCGCCCACCGCCGCCGAGGCAAAAGCACTGATTAAGGTGCAAAGAAGCGCTGTGGAAGAATACCAAAGAGCGCTGCGTGGTGAAAGCGGACAGGCTCCGCAAGGAGCGCAAAAACTCAAAATTCAGTTTCAACTTGCTCGTCTCTATTCCGATCTGAAAGAAACAAACAAGGCAACCGCACAGTGGAAGTTGCTGGTTAACCAAAATGAGCTTCTCAAACTAAAAAGAGAGGCAGCGCTGAGGCTCGCTGAGCAAGCCGAAGCTGCTGGTGACCACGGTTCGCTAGGAGAAGCCGGTCGCTACTACGGAATTGCTCTGGATCTTTGCGAGGAAAAAGATACCTGTTCTTATGTCCACTACCGTCGTTCGTGGCTGCTTCGTCGTCAGGACAAAATGTCCGAAGCGGTGGAAGAGGTACAAAAAGGACTTTGGGACTCAAAAGGGCAGGTACGCGCTGAAGCCCTTCGGGATCTCATCGTTTTTCTAAGTCTGGAAAAAAGCGATGGAAAGAAAGCACTCGCAATTGTAGAGGACCTTTCGAATAAGCTTTCCGATCCTCAGTTGGTCGCTGAACTTGGTGCCGCTTTTGTCAGCTCCGGCAACAAGGTGGCGGTCATCAACGTGCTTGAGTTTGAGAACTCAAAGCGCCCCACCCTTCTCAATGAAGTCCGTTTGTTCGAAGAATACTATGGGCAACGAAGTTGGGAAAAGTTTCAGGAAACAGGCGAACGGATTGCTTCCAACGAGAATCCGATTGCCGAAGCCGATAAGGTTTTGGTTGAAAACATTTTACGCCGTCTGTCAGTACAGCTAGACGGGGAACGAGCGAGTCAAAAAGAGCACTCCGGCGATTTTCAGCAGGTAGCGGAGCTTTACATCAAATTTTTTCCCACCAGCAAATACACCTTCAACATGATGGAAGGATGGCTTGCCGCGGAATCCGATTCTCAGAAAAAGCTGGACCAGATGAAAGCCTGGGCCGGGGACGCGAAGTACGTACTGACCGCAAAACAGACAGCGCAGTTAAGAGAGTTGCGCCTAGCCGCTGCTCAAAGAGAAAAAAACCACACGATTGTCGAAGAAGAAGCGCGTGAATTGGCATCTTTAAACAAAGGTAAGGAAGCGGCCAAGTTTAGGTTCATTCAGGCGTTGGCTCTAGAACAAATGGAGCAGCCTGAAACAGCGCTTCCCCTTTTGCAAGAGCTTGCGAAATCCGACGATCTGCCGCCCGCCGATTCCCTAAGGTCACAGCAATTGGCTCTCGATATCCTCTACAAAAAGAAGGACTACGTTCAGGTGGTGGCTCAGGCAGAAAGCTGGACAAAGAATCCCAAACTTCAGCAAACACCAGAAGTGAAAAAGGCGCTCGAGAATATGCAAGCGACGGCAAAAGATGCCGCGTTTGAGCAGGCCGCTGCGTCGGGTGATACCCCCGAAGCCCTTCAAACCTTTAAAAAGTTCTGCCGTGAAAAAGAATTTCTGCCGAAGTCGTGTGAAAATGCCCGCGTACTAGCGGTGAAGCTCAAATCTCAGGACACGTTGATCGAAGTCCTTCAGGCTCAAGGAAAGAATGAAGAGTTGGCCAATGAGTACGAAGCCGCCGGTTACTTTGCTAAAGCCGCCCAGCAATGGGAAGAATTGCAGAAGAAAGAAAAGAAGGTCGATCAGACCCAGCTTCTCAAAACAGCACTGCTTTACGAATTGGCGGGAGATCCGAAGAATCGCGATCGTTTGCTCAATTCTTTGATTGCGCAGCTCAAGCAAGTGAAGAACTTCGATGAAACAGCGCCGTTGGTTTACCAGACACTATCTGACGCCAATCTACTTTCTCCCGCCCTACTGGAGCTCCCGTGGCCAGAGCAAGTGAAGTTGCAAGTAGCGGACTCGCTGGAAATGGCCGGCAAAGGGAACGCCAAGACTCAGGCGATTCTGTTGGCCTCCAAGAAATATGCCGGTGAGGGCTGGGCGAAAAGAGTTTCGGAAAAGCTGAGCAGTCTCGACGATAAACAAAAGGCCATTAAGTTCTACGGGAACAACGGCCAGCAAAAGTTTGAGCGCCGTCTGGCTGCACTCAAGCAACTTTCTGAAGCCAGCGAAACCTATATGGAAGAAGTTCCTTCCGCGTTTCGGGTTCAAATATTGGCACGCTTGCAGGGCGCTTACGCGGGTTTAGCCCAAGAGATTGAAGCCAGCCCCGTGCCAGAGGGACTTGATGAAGGGGTTGTTGCGCAGTTGCAGCAGTCTATTCAAGAGATGGCAGCGCCGTTTAAAGAGCGCGCCACGACACTAGCTGGGCTCCACACCCAGGAAGTTGAGAAACTTCAGGAAGAAGAAAAGCCCAAGGAAGTGGCTCGGGCGGAAGATGCATTTTTTGTTCAGCAGGCTCTGACGCAGCTGCATGAGGCGCCTTCGCAGAAGGCACCTTTGAGTGACTTGAAAAAGTACTACGAAGATCGCGGTCAAACGCGTATCGCGGCGTACTTTGAAGGTCGTCTGAGTCAGTTAAACGAGTAGGGGGAGTTCGAAATGGGAAAGGGATGGCGGTTAGGGATTCTGTCTCTATTTTTGCTGACGTCTTTCATTGCCGCTAAGGCCGCAGAGACTCCAGAAGCGAAAAAAGAACCAAAAGTTCGTTATGAAAAAGGGAGTGATCTCGATTTCGAAGCATTGCTTATTAAGGGGCAGGAAAGTCGTCCGGAAGTTTCGGTAGTAACAGGAAATGTGAACCAGGGCGGCGACGGACTGCTTCGCCTACGTAGTGATTTCTTGGACAAAGTGACTGTTGATTTTGGAGAGAAACTGGAATGATCGCTCTAGCCACAGAATCTGGAAACTTGCTTAGAGTCTTTCCTGAACGTGGATCCGTTCGGGTGGGATATCACCCTCAGTTTGGTTTTATTGAAACCTCCACGTTCAAATCGCGAAAGCGTCTTCGCAAAACTCGTGGCCTAAGGACCCGTGATGAGTGGCTCTGTCAGTTTACACTCTCGGGAACGGGAGATTCGTGGGCGATTAACGAGGCTGCTAATTGCCAAGCGCAACCTGCACCCGATCAGAGATGGGCGCTTAGTACTCAGTTTGGAAATTTCTGGTTGGGCCAACCGGAAGCCTTTAGCGCCTGGGAAACTCCTGCACTTCCCGAAGAGGAATCGAAACTTCCCTGGAAGGTACCCAGCGCGATTTTGGCAGTCTTTTTTCTGGTGATGTTCGCCTGGCCAAAAGGGGCAACAGTCCCTGAAGAGGAAAAAGTCGCGGAACTTGAGGAGCCTATAACTGTAACGGTGATGCGTCCTCACAATACGGTGGCGATTACGACTCCTGGGGCTGCCAATGTGAAAACGTTGACCGAAGAGCAGGTCCGGAACAATCAAAAACAAAAAGCCATTGCACAGAATCTAGGATTTCTCAAAACGTTCGGCCGGCCCGATCTTAAAGGGGCGATCGGTGGTATGCCCACCAATTTCAAAAACGTTACGGCCGGTGCTGGTCCTGGGGGATCCGGGGGAAGCGGCGGTGAGCTTTTGGTTGGTTTAGGCAAGGGGCTTAAACGCGTTACCGTCGGTAACACGGGTGTCGCAGGTCTAGGTGGTGTCCGTACGGCCCAAGGCGGAGCGGGCGGCGGCGCCGGTGGATACGGGGAAACTTTGGTAGCCTCGGGTTCGGGGCGCCTCTCTGGAATGCCCGTGGCCGGAGATA
>JBGSIC010000018.1:0-187123 GCA_041751875.1 Bdellovibrionota bacterium | reverse complement strand
TTCTTCCTTGGTCAGAATGTAACATTCCGCCTTAAACTTCTTATGCGGCTTAACGCTTCCGGGAGCAGCTAGTACCTGCCCGCGCTCCACGTCTTCCTTATTAATACCGCGTAGAAGGGCGCCGATATTATCTCCCGCCTGTCCCTGGTCAAGAAGCTTTCTAAACATTTCTACGCCTGTGACCGTGGTCTTCTTGGTATCACGAATACCCACAAGCTCCACTTCTTCGTTTACCTTAACAATTCCGCGTTCCACACGTCCGGTAACCACCGTTCCACGGCCTTGAATCGAGAAAACGTCTTCAATGGCCATCAAAAAGGGCTTTTCCGTTTCGCGCTTAGGCACCGGAATGTAGCTGTCTAGGGCTTCAATGAGCTTTTTAATCGAACCTTCGCCGATTTCGCTCGTATCGCCTTCGCCAGCCTTTAGTGCCGAACCCGCAATAATAGGCACATCATCGCCCGGGTACTTGTACTTCGAGAGCAACTCTCGGATTTCAAGCTCCACCAGTTCCAAAAGCTCTTTGTCATCGACTTGGTCTACTTTATTCAAATAGACAACGATGTAAGGCACCCCTACCTGGCGGGCCAAAAGAATATGCTCTCGGGTCTGAGGCATCGGACCGTCTGCTGCCGAAACCACCAAAATTGCGCCGTCCATTTGGGCGGCACCGGTAATCATGTTCTTCACATAGTCAGCATGGCCCGGGCAGTCGACGTGTGCGTAATGGCGGGTGTCCGATTCATACTCCTGATGCGAAGTCGCAATCGTAATACCGCGCTCTTTTTCTTCAGGAGCGTTGTCGATGTCCTCATACTTGCGCGCTTGCGCCTTACCGGTCTTGGACAAAACCACCGTAATTGCCGACGTCAATGTCGTCTTGCCGTGATCCACATGCCCGATTGTGCCTACGTTCACATGGGGCTTGGTGCGTGAAAATTTCTCCTTGGACATGACTCTCCTCCTGCTCCTGACTGAGTGAGCCCACGACGGGACTTGAACCCGTGACCTCTTCCTTACCAAGGAAGTGCTCTACCGCTGAGCTACATGGGCACGATAAAAAAACCAAACCCACTTTACCGTGAGAAACTTAGCTTTCAACTATAAAATCAGGAAGCTGGCCTCTTTCGGGCCTTTCCGCGAGGTATTCTTGTCCGTAGCAGGGAAAGTTAAGGAATGCAGTCGAAGCGTTGACCATAGTTTTGCTGGTAAAGAGCGAGATCGGCGCCGTCTATGGCACCATCGCTATTTCCATCCGCCGAAGGTACTCCCCGCTGCCAAGCCATCATGTCGCGCCCATCGACGTCCCCATCACCATCGAAATCTCCCAACGATTTGCATTGAGGTTTCAAGCTAGGAAGCTGGAAATCGGGATCTAGTTCGCGCGCCGTTTCTACAATCCAATCGTAGTGAGAAACCATGTTCACGTATCTACCGTGCCCGTCACAAGTTCCTGGCCCCGCGTGCGCGATTCCGACAATCTTGTCTTTTCCTTGGTCGTGAAAAAAAGCGGGGCCCCCGCTATCTCCGTGACAAGCGTTTCGGTAGACTCCAGGAAGCGTACCCAAGACCAAGTTGTCCGCGAAACTGGGGCCAAAAGTATCGTAGGGGGCCGCTTCATCCACCCACCCCAAAAAAGAAACTTCGGCCTTCCGCTTGAAGCCTATGCTACTTGTTTCCGAGGTAAATTTTCCGTACCCGACTATGGTTAAAGCCATCCCGGGATTCAACCCTTCTAAGCCGCCCCAGATTTCGGGATAACCCTCACTCAAAATCTGAGCCTCTTTCAACCGAATAATTCCAACATCGTGTCGTCCCACTGTGTCGTGCGACCATTGATGATCCGGATGATAAACGAAGTAGTCAGCCCCCACTCGTGTGACTTCAGGCCCATCGAATTTGCTTGGCCCTAAGGTAAACTCGAGAAACTCAGAGGAACAAATTCCAAAATCGCAGAAATACTCAGCCGGCATGCAGTGTGCCGCTGTGAGCACAAGCTTGGGCGAAAGAAGAACTCCCGAGCAAGTGCCGCCAAAAAATGAAACGTGGCCTACAGCGGGATGCTCCGCTCCAGAGATCGCCATGCCATTAATGATTGGACGGAGCCGGTCTGTTTTTGAAGAAAAAAAATCGGCGCATCCAACGAGAAATAGAGACATCAGTATGGATATAAATATTTTCATCGTTCTCGTCCTAAACGGAAGAAGGTAAAACTACGAAGATGACAGGTTGGGGATCTGGTCTGAAACCAGGCGTTTCCTCTTAGCTTTGCACTAGGCATGCCACTACATGCCCGGTCCAGGCAGCCGCGCTAGCTTCAACTCATGGCCAACTGGTGTGCAGGCGCGCAACACAATTTGGGATAGTTGAATCCCGAACACGAGTTATGAGGGTGTCTAAGGGCTGCCCCTCCTCAAACATCGCTAAGTGGCCTAGATTACTAATAAACCTCCCCGATCTGCCCCTTTTACTTACAGTTCCATGGCCTCGTTTAAGCCTTAATTTTCAAACGCCTTTCTCGCGTAAACCGGATTGGCGTAGATCTCGAGCACCGTTCTTCGCAAAGGATCAGGGGGGACATCGGGGCACTGACTCATCTGTTTCGCCAAACGATCAGTGAATTCTTTTTTCTCCGCCTCCGTGTAGGAATCGGAGTAAGAAGCCAACCCCTCTAGTAGGTCGGAAGCTATAAAGTTGGAAGGCCACAGCTTATAGCCTCGGATGATCTGCTCATCGATGGCCTCAACCAAAAATTCAATCTGCGCTTTGCGATTCGGCTCCCGCGCGGCCTGTTCGCACGCTTCGTTTAAGCCCTTTCCGAGCGTGATATGAACGCGTCCCTTCTGCCCCATCATCCCCAGAATCATACTTTGGCGATCTTCTCCAGGAACCTTTAGGTACGTGCCGTGCTGTTTGAGAAGCACCAATTCACGGGCCTTAAAAACGTCACAAGGATCCCATTCGTAGGAAATGCTCGTCGGAACGATGTTGAGCTGCCTTAAGTGATCCACAGGAGCCCCTTGCGATCCCAGAGCCAGCATTTTAAGAATCCCCGGATTAGTGAGGTCCTTACCGTCTTTCGCTCGCCCTTCTCGCTGGGCGAGCCATATAGAATCTCTCCCCTCGGAAACGTGTGAGTGGATGACGTGCGAGAGCACCCCGGACCACCGCAACAATTCGCGCTGGCTGAGGTTTCGCTTTACGATCACACCTTTGCTCACTTTCAGAAGATCGTTAGACCATGAATCGAAAAGCAAATTGTCTCCCAGACAAATCATGGGAGGTTTAAGATTCATTTTCACCAAACTCAAACTCGTTAAAGCCGCGTCGCCGATAATATCGCGGTGATTGGAGAGGAATAAGTAAGCGCTGTTCGGATCGCGCGAGGCAAACCCATCGGTCGTTATTCCTTTCGTGGTTCGGTTCACCAGGGATTTAACGGCGATAGACATGATGTCTTTCGTAAAAGCATCGCCGTCGGGCATGGACTTAGCCATGCGTATCAACTCGCTCAAATCAACATTGGGAAAAAAATGTTGCGTGATCGTCGGCAAGTGGGGCCCTAGGGTCAGGCGTTCGACGGCCTCTTTAAAAGGTTGGCCCGAGTAGGGTTCAATTTCGGCAATATCTTCCGCTGATGGCTGGCGCACGAAGTACGTTTCCTTTTCTAGCGCGCAGCTCTCTGCACGCACTCAAAGTCATGCCCCAAAAGAGACAGTGAGGTGTTTCCGCGAAAAGTGTTTCGGGTGGCGGCCACAATAAACCGTCCCCGATCACCAGGTTCAAACAGCTCGACGACTTCATGAAAGAACATCAGCTTCTGAACCCCGCGTGTAGGTGTTTGCACATGAACGGCCGTGTGCTTCGGCTCCCCCGTCATTTTGTCTTCGAAATATTGTACGCGCTTCACTTCTGCTTCAATAGCAAAACGCGGTTCTTCAAACCCATGTCCGAAAGGTTTTAGTGAATCGAGTGTCTCTAAAAGTGGCATGTCGGCAAGTTCCAAAGGAAGCTCACAGTCATAGGCAATCTGACTCTCCCACATGGAGGGGTACTCTTTTTGCTTCCCCTCGGCGTAGCTACATAGACCTTCGCGAATCGCTTTTTCATTCTCAAGTTCGAACGTAAAGCCACCCGCTGCGGTATGGCCACCGAATTTCTTAAACAAGTGCTTCACTGCGCCCATAGCTTCCGTGACGTCAAAACCCGGAATCGACCGCGCCGACCCCCGGCCCACTCCGTCTTTACGTTGAAAGAGCCAGGTAGGTTTCCAAAACTTCTCGGCAATTTTACTCGCTGCAATCCCGACCACACCCGGGTGCCAATCGCCCCCCAAAAACAGGATCGGGGCCGCGCTGTATTCGTGCGCCTGCGCTGCCGCGTCGACGACAATTTCCGCCTGAATCTTTTTCCGCTCTTCATTGCAGCGATTCATGTGCTCAATCAGTTCGGAAGGGTCTTCTTTGATAAACGCAGCAACCACCTGATCAGCGTGCCCCAGTCTGCCTACGGCATTGATTCGCGGCCCCAGTCGAAAACCGACATCCTTTTCATCCATGCCTTTGGCTAGAGAGGCAGCTTCACGCAAGCGAGCAATGACGGGCCGCCGGCTGCGCATCAAAGCGCGCACCCCAAGTTGGGCCAAGCGGTGATTCACGCTATTAAGAGGAACGACGTCACAAATGGTCGCCATTCCCGCAAGAGCCAAAAGATCATTCCACAGCTCAGCAGGGATCTTCATGTCCTTTCCGAGCTGGCGAATGAGCACGAAGGTGATACCGCATCCACAGAGCTGCTGGTAAAGCGGATCGGGGTGCTGCTTTGGGTTGAGAATAATACAGTCTGGCATCTTATCGGTCTGGATCACATGGTGATCGGTGCAGATAAATTCTACCCCTTGCGCTTTGCAATAGGCCGCCTCTTCGTTGGCGGTGATACCTGTATCCATTGTGATGATGAGCTGCGCTTTTTCTTTGTCTATCAAGTAACGTACGGCTTCGAGGTTAACACCGTAGCCCTCTTTGAACCGACAGGGGATGTAATGGACATAGTTCTTAAAGCCGATCGCTTCGAAGAACCAAATCCAGCTCACACAACTCATGGTGCCGTCGACATCGTAATCGGCGTAGAGCGCAATGCGCTTGTTCTCTCGGATGGCATTCGCAATGGCTTCGCGCGCACGGTCCATGCCATGGTCTCCGTACACCAGATCCTCGATACGATCGAAGGAACGGTTTTGGAGAAGTAAGTTTTGAAGCTGATCATAGGACGACGGAACGCGTCCGGAACGAGCTTGCCATTTTAAGTATTTCTGACCCACGTCCCATCTTCGTCAGTTAGTCGCCGGATGGCAACCGTTGCGGAAAAGGAACCTGAGTTCGTGTTTTCCCTTGATCGCTCGGTTGTTTTGGGTTTAGTTCTCCCCCGTGAAAACCACCCCTTTCCGCTCGTTTTCCGTCGCTTGCCTCTTGTTGTGCCTGCCCGCGTGGGCTCTCCCTTTTTATGTTCCTGAATCAATCCGCCCTTTCCTTACCTCGGAGAACTTTTTCGAACCCGATCCCTACTCGGCCACGGGTCGCGCGTTGCTGGAGACTCGAGTGCTGAGCGGAGGAAAGCGACTGCGCCCTCTCTTGTGTTACTTGGGAGGCGGCCTGGTGGGGATTTCGCCCGAAGACATTAATTCTCTGGCGTGTGCTGCCGAATGGACTCACACTGCATCGCTTGTGCACGATGACATCATTGACGATTCCGTCTCGCGGCGTGGACTTCCCACTGTATGGAAGATGACGTCGATCACTCAGGCCATACTGCTGGGGGACTGGATGCTTGCGGAGATGATTGATCGAACCCTTGAAACCGATCCCAGCGGGAATCTCACCAGAAAAATTCTGGAGGTAATCAAGGGGATGGCCGAAGGCGAGTTCCTACAAAATGAACTGATTTCTCGGGGTACCTATACCGAGGACGAATACGGACAAGTCGCTCTCCTTAAGACCGGAAAGCTTTTTGCCTGGAGCCTCGCGGCCGGACCTCAGTTGGCGGGGGCCGAGGACAAAGTACTCACCTCGCTAAATGAGATAGGCACGCTTCTGGGCACAGCGTTTCAGATTCGAGATGACACTTTAGATGGAGATGAGCGCGGAGAGATTAATTTTGTCTTGATGAAGGCTGCCGAGCATCTTCACCAATCTCCGCTGAATGGGGACCTCGATAGGGGAATCAATCACGGATTAAAGCTGGCTGAGCAGCGTATAGACTTAGAGATCGCAACGCTTCAACAAAAGCTCACCCACCTTGAAAAGGCTCTCCTGCCCTCAGAAGGAAACACCCCTTTTAGAAAACAGTGCCTACGCTCACTGCTCGAACTTTCAGACCGGATCGCCCAACCGTAGCGACATCGGGCCAGAAAGCATCAAGGCTGCGCCCCCTGTGAGAACGCTTAAGAGGGAATTTGCTGGGAGACGAACTTCATAATTTCGTCGACAGCTCTAGGGGCACCGCCCGCCTCTCCCAACCGTTCCTTCATGCGAAGCGCAGCATGATGATACGACTCTTGTTCCAACACATCCGATAGGGCGGCTCTTAGCGATTCCACCGTAACGCGCTCCTTTAGGTAATAGCCCGCTCCTGTCCCACTCACCTGCTCAGCGACCAGACGTTGCTCGGGTGTGCTGGGGATCAAGACAAGCGGTACGCCCATGCTAAGCGCTTCGTGAACGCTGTTCATTCCACAATGGGTGATGAACGCTTTTGCGTGAGGCAAAATCTTTGTTTGCGGAAAACGGTCCCGGACAACAAAGTTGTGGGGAATCTGTCCTAAGTGATCTTTTTCGTCGCCGACCGATATAAAGAACTGCGCTTTCCAGTCTTCAAAAGCTTCAAAACAATTCTTGTAAAACTGTCGGTCGCGGTTGTTGACCGTTCCCAACGCGATATACACAGTCACATCGGAACTCAAAATGAGATCCAGTGGCTCGTTCTCCGAACGCACGCTCGGACCGACAAACGCATAGGATTTTTGGTTCGGTACCGCGGGCTGCAACGCCTCGCAGGTATAAACGATGTTGAAATCCTCTACCGCGCACAAGGTTTGCGCGAATGACGGCGCCAGCACATTGTATCTTTTGGCAATTCTCCTGGCCCCCGACCACAGACTCCAAACTGCTTTGGGCGCGGCGAGCGCCATCGAAGCGCCTGCAAGTTGATCCCGCAGAGGCATCTTCTGTCCTTCAACTCCCAAAACGAAAGTGGGAATGGACGCGATTGTGGGCAAACTAAGCGATCTCCCCACTACCGCACCCCAAAGTGCCATCGAATCGTGTAGAACGTAGTCGGGTCGATCGTTCATCGCTTCCTCCATTAGGAGCGGTGTAACTTTTTCGGTCAATCGTATGACCTCGTTGCCCAATAAAAAAAAGTTCTGAAGAAAGTGTACGGGTAAATCGCGTGCCGAAGGCATGTCGTGGTAAGCGATAGGCTCTGCGCCGACCTCCTTGATCAGCGGAAAAAACTCGGGGTTCGTATAATATTTAATACGCTCTCCCTTTTCGACTAAGCCTCGCACCACCTCGAGGGTGGGATTCACGTGGCCATACGCGGGAAGAGAGTAAAAGTGCGCTTTTCTCACGTTTCTAGCCATAGCGATCTCTTTCTGGTCGTGCGCTCCATTAGTAAGCGCATACTTCCTGCATACACCACCTCTGGCAGGCACGTAACTGTGGCATTATGGTTGCAGTTTTCTGCAAGCATAAACCTGCCGCGCGTCTGCACCTTTTTAAACCAATGATGAAGTTTATTGTCTTCAGCTTAGCGGTCGGCCTTTTTAGTGGGGGAGCGCTTGCTTTCCATCCTCCGACTTCCCTCACCCGCTGTCAGTTTGAAGCATTAGCTGAACAACCCGTAGCTCTCCGCCTGGCGACCACCGCCGTTCCCGGCGAAGCCAGAGTCCAGCCCAAACTCCACTACCAACCGCACCACGAAGACCCCGTCGCGATGGTGCCACTCAAGGACGGCGGTTCGGGATTCCTCGTTCAGAACGAAGACGGTTCGCTCACTCTGCGGCGTATTACGATGCGACCCGATGGGTCTCACATCGCAGAAAGTAAACTCAAGGAACTGCGGCCCGAAGAACTTGAAACTCTCAAAACGCGCCTATCAAATAAAAAAGCCCGGCAACAGATCATTGCCGCGCAACTTGAACAGACGGGATACAAAAATTTAAAGGTGATAGGAATGGGCGGCCAAGGGGTGGTTTGGCGAGCCGAGCGTTCCGACGGAACGCTTGTGGCGCTCAAGTTTCCCCTCGATGATGCTGACTACCATGACTTTCTGATTGGCCAAGAAGCGCGTTTCCTCGGCGAACTAGCCACCCAAAATGTTCCGCACGTTGCTGCGGAAACCAAAGGGATCGTGCTCGCCGGTAGTACGCGCGGTATCGAAATGCGGTTTATCCCTGAATCGGAGGGCTCTGATGAACCCGCCCATTCGCTGCATCACCACATGCAACAAAATCTATTCGGACCTTCCACAGAAAACACAATGGACTCTCCCAAGGAAATCGAAAAACGCATCTTGGGAGTGCTCGACGACGTCGCACAAACTCTGGAAGCGGCCCACGCCAAAGGAATCATTCACCGAGACATTCGTCCCGCAAACGTTTTGTGGCAAGCGGACGGTACGGTTCACGTTGCGGATTGGGGTTTGTCTGCGCAAAAAATTGGTACCACTCCCGAAGCCACCGGATTTATCTACCCGGGCGCCGAAGGCATCTACTCCGGTTCGCGAGGTTTTGCCGGCCCTAATCAGATTCGAGGCAAACCCGCCAAGGAAGCGGATGATCTCTTCGCCCTGAGAAAGCTTTCGGCGGAGCTGCGCCTCGCCAGCTGGGGATCCGAGGGGGAAAGCTTCCGTTACAAACGCCTTTTTGCACCGGAAAATTTTGACCCTAAAGACCGTCTGGCCGTAGCCGAAGTGAAATACGCGATTGAGACATCACATATGGACCCTGCCCAGCGCCAAGTCGCGACAGCCGAATGGAGTCGGTTGCCGAAAGATATCAAAGAGTGGAAAGACTTGCAGACAAAGGCACGCAATTTACCGCCCAAGGAGTTCTTACCCTGGTACGGAACACGATTGCTTTCTCTCGGCGCGCGCTTCACAAGGACGGGCGAGATCGTCCGCAAAGAAACCGCCATCGAGGTACTCAGTTCGCGGTACACAGTGGAACATTTTGATAGCGGCGCAGGTAAGTTGTTTAGCGATCCCAAATTACTGGGAGAAATTGCACTGGGCGCCTTTGAAGTCTACGAAAGTGCTGTCAACTCTCTAAGTGGTGGTGCAGCCTCTCTCAACGACTTTGATTCGCATATGTTCTTACATTACCGACCGTTTTTTGAGCAGGTCAAAGATCTGCACGCCGCAGGTAAAATCAGTGAGGCGATCTACAAAGCTTCAGCGAAGCGCTATTTCGACGCGGAAGATTCCCCCCCAGAACCCTAAAGTTAACGCACTCCCCCAGGGCCTTATCCGCCACCTCCTCTATAATTACCGGCGAGAGTCTAGACTATGGGATGGAAAAATATAATTGTCGCTTCCAGTAATTTGCTTCGACTCCGTGAAAACCTTGCGGGCAGTCACCACGATTATCTTCCTTTTCTCATTCTCTCTGCTCCCCGTAGTGGATCCACGTGGTTGCAAAGCTTACTAAGTTCGCATCCCGCTATCGTTTGTCATCAGGAGCTACTTCATCGACGTCGCATAGAACTGCCTTTGGATCAAAAATCCTTCGGTGGCATCTTTAAGTGGACCGCAAAAGGAGAACTTCTTTTTCGTAATTTTTTCCCGGCGACATTTGTTAAATGTTTTGTTTATGGTGGGTACCAGGAAAACACTCGAGCCGTGGGCGTTAAGATACTCTATGAGCATCTGGAGGGCTCGCGAACAGCAAGACACTTTCTCTCCTCACTCCTCGCTACCCCCCGCTTAAAGCTGATTCACTTGGTCCGACGTAACGGTCTTCGAGCCTATCTCTCTCATGTATTGGCGCTCAAAACAAAAGAATGGCGTTTGGTAAGTCACACCGAGCAGCCCTCGCTTAATATCGGTGCCACCCTGTCCTACCTTCAACGGCGCGAAAGATTGCAGGCACAACTGCTTCAAGCATTCGCCCAGGTTCCCTGTCACACCCTATTCTATGAGGATTTGATCGCACAAACGGAAGCTGAGCTTTCGGGCCTGATGCGTTTTCTGCAGGTGCCCGAACGGAGTCTTTATTCACCTCTTGTCCGACAGGAACGGCGGCCTCTTGCGGATTCAATTGCCAACTTCAGAGAAGTGGAAAAAGCCCTGCGCGGCACCCACTGGGAAAATTATTTAAAGGACTCAATCACAGCAAAAACCCTTTCGGAAGGTTAAAGCTCATAGCAGCATTCCGCGCTGCGGCGCACTAAGGCGTTTAAGATGAGCGAAAACGTCGCCTTCTTGCTAATATTAGGAGGTGGAACTTTAACGTTTCCCGATCCACTCCATCCCACAAAGTGATAAACCTTTTCCGCATGTCAGCGCGGGCGGATCTCCTGCCCTTTTCCTCTTCAGCCGACGGCTTATTCTATGCGCAGCACCCTTTCCGAGACCCAAACGAATTTGCGGCCTTAAAAGCCGAGCTCCCCGACTTCACGACCGCTCCGCACTTTTTTCGCTCGGACCGCGATCTCCACTATTGGGATCCGTCCTTTGTTGAGATGAGAAAAAGTAGTGTCTGGAAAAACTTTTGCGGCTCCCTCTCTACGAAAGAGTTCTGGTCCCCCTATCTGGAACACTTCTCGGGATACTTTGGCGAGCTCAAGTGTGATCCGCGAGAACTGCAAATCGATTCGTTCGTCGAAGATCCCATTGGCCGCCGGCCTGAAGCTACCAATCTCTATCTCTACCCCCGCATCGATATTGGTTACGGCGGGGTAGGATACGGGCTGCACAACGGCGGGCGCGGTGTACACATCGATAGACCTCAACGTCTTATTTCCATCATGTTCTATTTTACCGGCCAGGACGGAATGGAGGGAGGCGAGTTCGAAATCTACCGCGACCCCCATTCACTCCTTAAGCGCATCCCCCTACAAGAAAACCTAGCCATTATTTCCTTTCAGACAAAAGACGCGTGGCACGCAGTCAACCCCGTGCGATCGATAAAATATAAACGGGTCGCGGCCTACATAGCGCTCTCTTCCTCTCAGATGCTTTGGCGCGAGCGCTGATGTCCTATGAAACTATCCTTTATTACTCCCACGTTTAATAAGGCATCTTACCTTCGCGCCCTTCTTGAGAGCATCTGCCGGATGGACTTTCCCCGCGACGAGGTCGAAGTCATCGTCATCAACGACGGTTCCACCGATCGCACCGTTGAGGTGTTGCGGTCCTTCCAAACCCGGCTGCCTCACTTTCACTTCCGCACCCAAAGCAATCAGGGTATCTCAGCAGCACGCAACGCCGGACTGGCCCTAGCAACAGGCGAACTAGTGGTCTTTTTTGCCGACGATTACGAGCTTCCCCCCGATTTCTACAGAAAGATGGTGCCTCTTTTCGACGATCCTACTGTGCTGCTCGCCAAACCCTTACTCGGAGTCAAAAAGGGGAATCTGGTCGAGCAGGTAAACTTGTTTCTCTACACTCACCACATGGCCGATTGTTTTTTCCCAGAGCGTTTACCCATGCCGTCGCACCTGACTTCTTTTCGGTTTCCTACTGTACCGACCCGCTACGCTCACACCACCGATATTTCCGGTGGCACCATGATGCGCCGGTCACTGTTCAACCGCTTTACCGCTTTTCGTTTGGATCTTGCGACCGGAGAAGACACAGAGCTGGGAAACCGATTCGCCCAGACGGGCATCAAACCCATTTTGCAACCGCAGGTAACGATCCTGATTCGCTTTCGAAAGCACTTACTCAGTTCGGTTCACCGGCATTATACTTACGGAAAAAGTTGGTGTCTCATTCACAATGTGCTGAGCGAGAACCACATGTATGTGCCTAAGAATTTTTTTCGGCTTATTCTGTTTCAATTGCATATGATTCGGTACGCCATTCGACTCTGTCTTTATGCCGGTACCTGGAGACGCTTTTTCGCCTACTTGCCTTACGTCTACCTTCACCTCGTCGCTGCACGCTACGGCATGTACCGTGAGCATTATCGCCGTTTGAAAGTAGCATCCCTCACGGAGCAAACTGCGTGAAGCCGATTATTTCCTTCATCATCCCCACCTACAACAAGGCTCCTTTCCTCAAAAAACTCTTGGAGAGTCTCTGTTTGCTCAATGGGGATCAAACCCAGTTTGAAATCATCGTAGTGAACGACGGGTCCACCGATACGACCGAGAAAGTTGTGAAGGATTTTTTTGATCGCTTGCCGTTGAAATATGTATCTCTTCCCCACCAAGGTGTTTCCCCCACCCGGAACGAAGGGTTACGCCACGCGCAGGCTGAGCTCGTCGCTTTTCTCTCTGATGACTACATCCTTCCCCGAAACTACCTAGAAAACATGCTCCCTGTGTTCGAGAATCACGAAGTGATGGTCGTCAAACCACTGCTCACTATCGCTGAAAACGATCTTCTTCACCGGTCTCGGCTTCTCAGCTACCGCTATCATATGGCGGAGTGTTTCTTCGAAACCCTCCCACAGCGAACTCACACCGCCGCGCCTATCGTATTTCCGAGTAAGCCAAGCCGATTTTTTCACGCCACAGAGGTTTCAGGCGCTGCCATAGCAAGGCGAACGGTTTATCAGCGCTTTGGGAATTTTCGAGAAGATCTGGCATCAGCAGAAGATTCGGAACTTGGAGAACGCATTGCACGGGCGGGCATACGCATCTGGTTGCAACCGCAAGTCGAGGTACAAATAGCGTTTCACTCTAGTCTTTGGGCATCGCTCAAACGCAGTTTCACCTATGGAACCAACTGGCTTCTTTACCATCAACTCATAGGAAGAACGGTTTACTCCCCGCCCAACACTTATCGGTGGCTTCGTTCTCAAAGGCGACAGATGCGGAAAGCGAAAACTTTGGCGCGCTACGCGAGAAACCGCACGGAAGCCCTATTGCTCTTGCCCTATCTGTACCTCCACCTTGCGGCAAGTAGCTATGGCCTATTTAAGGCGCACCGTCGCAACGCGATATAGTTCTTCCTCGCTTCCAAGCTATACTGGAACAAACGAAAGCACGCCGTGAAAGCCACCCTCATCACCACCACTTTCAATCGAGCCAAGACACTCGATACCTTATTACGAAGCCTCGTTGCCCTAGAACCCATCGAAGGTGGGCACGAAGTCATCGTAGTTGACGACGGCTCAACTGACGAAACGCCACAAATCGTCGCACAGTACGCCAAGCAACTTCCCTTGCGCTATCATTTCCAAGTCAATCAAGGAGTGGCGGTCGGGCGCAACGTCGGAATTTCTCTTTCTCGCGGTGAGCTCTTAGCTTTTGTCGCAGATGACTTTGTTCTTCCTGCTAACTATTTGCGCAAAATGGTTGCTGCGTTCGAGCGTTCCGAGATTCACTTTCTAAAACCCCGTCTCTGCCTTGCTTCTCGGAGTCGAATCGGGGAAGTCCTTCTTCATTTGTACCAAATGAACATGGCAAAAAGCCTTCTGCCAAACGGTCTTCCCCGGCTGCGAGGTCCTCAAACCTTTATTTGGCCTGATGGCGTAGTCCCCTTTTCCTCGGTCACAGACGCAGGGGGAGCGGCTATGATGCGACGAACTCTTTTTGATCGCGTGGGACGCTTTCGCCCTGAACTTCGTGCGGGGGAAGATACCGAGATGGGATTTCGGATGCGCGAACATCACATTTCGCTTTTCCTTCTTCCCAACTTCCATGTCCCTCTGGCTTTTCCGTCTTCCCTGTGGGCAGCCGTCAAACGGGCCTACACCTACGGAACGCACTGCCGGTCTATCACGCAATTTTTCCCCTACCCGACTCTTCACGCGCCGATGAATGGGATAGCATTTTTACGAGAGCTGCCTCGGCTTTTTTCTTCATCCCACCAGCTGTGTCTCTACAGCGGCTCTTGGAAACAGCACCGCCAATTTTACTTACGTGTTTTGATCTTAAGCGCAGCGGGTCTCTGGGGGCGATTTCGGTCCTATCGAAGCCCGGCACCTAGTCGCTGGATGTGGAAGGCACCCTCTCAGAAAACTTCCGTGGGAGGAAAAGCGTGAGATGGCCCTGGCGCAAAACTCGCTCACCAGGAACGCGAATCTATGCGCTCACGGTTTTTCGAAACGAAATGCGCTACCTGCCCGGTCTTTTGGAAAATCTTAATCAGAAAGTCGATGGCATCATCGCGCTCGATGACGGATCGACAGACGGAAGCTACGAAATCGTTAAACGCCACCCGAAAGTGTTACACGTGTTGCGAAATCCGCCGCAAGAGCCCCATGTCTGGAATGAGGTCGAAAACCATCAGAAGGTCTATCACGCCGCAGGTCAATTTTCGCCACAGTGGCTAATAGCCGTTGATGCGGACGAAAGACTAGAAGATGACTTTCGCAAGCGCGCCGACAACCTCATTCGGTACGCCGAACGTAAAGGTTATCTGGCCTACGCTATTCGCCTTTTCGAGCTTTGGGATTCTCCACTGACCTATCGGGCCGACGGTATTTGGGGTGGAAAAGATCGCTCTCGCTTTTTTAAGTGGCGGCCCGATCCGGTCTTTGATCAAAGTGCGCTTCATCGGCAGTGGGCACCATTGAACAGTAAATTTGATAATGACTATCCTAAGTGCGATTTAATTCTCTACCACTTGCGTATGATTCACGCGCAAGACCGTGCCCTGAGACAACGGCGCTACCAAGAACTTGACCCTAATAAGACGGCTCAACCGATGGGTTATGATTATTTGACCGATACTACAGACCTGAAACTCAAACCAGTACGCGCAAGCCGCGACTATTTTCCGAAGGAATAACATGTCCCCCACCATTGCCATCGTCATTCCCACTCGTAACCGATTCCATCATCTTTGCCGCGCACTCCGTTCGGTAAGAAACAACGTCTGTCCCGAACTCAAGGAAGTGGTCATCGTAAACAACAACGACCGTCCATTCACCGAGGAAGAAATTGCCCAGCTTCCGCTTGAGCGCGATTTGTTCCGCATCGTCGAATGCGAAGCCCGGGGGCAAGGTCCAGCACGTAACACGGGAATCGCCTATTCACGTGCTGACTGGGTGCTTTTCCTGGATGATGATTGCGAGCTGGCCCCGGGTTTCTTAGAGACGCTTGTGAAATCGATCCAGGACCATCCTTCTTTGAGAATTTTCTCCGCGTTTCCCCATAACCCTTACCCGGAAAACATCTACACCCGCGTGTGGGAAGCGATGTTTCGCTACCATTACTTAAGCGCCCCTCCAAAAGAGTCGAGCTATAGGACGCCTCTTCTCTTAGGAAACTGCTACTGCATTCACCGCACCGTGTTTGATCAGGTAGGCGTCTTTGATCCGCAGCTCAGCCCCCGAGAGGACTACGATTTTGTGATTCGTTTGCGTGGTGCCAAAGTGGATGTGAACGTCTTTCCCGAACTGAAAGTCTACCACTACACGCGCACGCGTTTCTGGGAGGTCTTTCACCAGTCACTCGGCTACGCGCGCGCGCAGCACGCGGTGGATGCCAAGTGGGGAGCGCATCAACTACCACCGGTAAATTACGCAGACGCGGTCCAAACAGTGCAACACCTTACGGGTTTAAGCCGCACCCGCCTGTTTTGGCCTCTCTTTGCCCGCAGCTGGGGAAAAACCGTAGGTCTAGCGGCACCCCGTTCGCTCACCCTGCGGGAATGGGTTCGCTGCACAAGGCAAGCCGCGCGCGACGTCCGCGAAGTATTGCGGCTCTGCTCATCTCCAGCATAAAAAAACGCGGAATGCTTGAAGCAATCCGCGTTTTTTTTAAGTTCTATTTCTCGCTAACAAAAAGAATGCCGCGATTCTCTTCCGTATCGAAGGTATTCATCGCGTTTACTAGGTCAGATGCGTCCACCCATACCCAAGGTCCTCCGAAGGGATTCACATCAAGCACCAGAAAGGAATCAGATTCTTCGTCATAGGCAGCTACCGGCGAGAAATGACCTGATCCCACCTGTTTTAATTCAGCTCGTGAGTAGTTGATGACCACGAAGTTGTTGGGTTCAGAAAGATTCTTTTTCAATTCACCGACTACCCGTTCGTATTCTTCCTGCGGGAGAGGCTTAAAACCTTCTTTGTTACGGGCAGTTTCTTTCGTTCCCACCGGCATTTTTTTTACCGCCACGCCGTGAGCTTCTTCGAACACTCTACGGAACTGTTCGAGCTGCAAGCCAGGATCCACTTGGCCAGAAACCGGCTCCGCGTAGATACGCGACAAGCTCTTAATTTCCAGCGCCGTGTTGTTGAGAAAGTTTTGAGGGGTGTACATTCTCAGACGCGGATCCAATTTGTTTGCTGTAGCTTTTTGGATCTGGTCGAAGAACGGCTTGGGAATGTCCACGAGCGGCGCTTTTTCCGTGTTGTAGCGTAGCGCATTGAGTACGATGGATCCCACAACCGGGGCACAAATAATGCGATCCGTTTGATTGAGATAATGATTCGCCAATTTCGCGAAATCTGCTCTGTGTTGCGAGCGGTTCAAGCGTTCCAGAGCTTCCGGTTCTGAGAAGGGAACCAGGCCGACGGCATAGCTGAACTGACCGAGAAAAAGAACAATTAAAAGAATAGGCTTAATCATTTGGACACCTCAAAAAAGGTTAATTTTGACGCACGGTGCCACCTTTAATTTACTGAGTCAATCTCCTCCCGTCAGTTCCGCCTATATTGCCTTTTTTCTAAAGCTGGGTATGGTCCTCGGAAATGAAACAAGTTCTTCTTTTTGTCGCGAGCCTAGCCTCGTCTTGTGCGTTGGCCGTTCATCCGGACTGCCTGAAACTCATGCTATTGGCCGCTGAAATGCCTGAAAATCCGAGTCCTATTGAGGCCTTGAGCGCGGCATTCGCTGAAGAATCCTCCCCTTCCCTGCGCGCACTTTCTCGCATCATTCAACAGGAAACGGAATTACCGGATCACCCGGTAAACATACCGCTCATTTTAGAAAACCAAGTCGGCATCGTGGAAGCGCTTGTCCCCGGAGAATGGCTGGAGTTTGCTAAGTTTTATATTCGTGACGGTTATATTACCGAAGTTGAGATTTCAGCTGAGGATTTCATCAGTTGGGGAGACGAGATACTAGACCGTTTTCCTATCCGCCATTTAAGAATCAATGCGAAGGGGAATGCGCGTTGGGCCGATTTTTTCCAACTTCCTTTCCTCTCGCAACTCCACTCCCTTTCACTGCTTCGAGCAGAAATGGGTCGTCAGGGGGTGACCCACCTAGTGGAATGCCCTTACCTTTCACAGTTGCAAGAGTTGCGTTTAATACGTACGTTTACTTCGCTGCGAAGAAAAGCCGCCTCCTATTTAATAAAGCACGCTTATTTTCCTTCTTTGCGACGACTCGATCTCGTTCACAACGACCTAAGCAACGAGCAGTTTGAAAAGCTCCTCCAATCGAATGGGTTTCCTTCCCTCAGAGAATTAGATGTTTCCTATAACAGTTTTTACCGTCTGTACTTTGATCAGATGGAATCTTTAAGGTTATTGGAAAACCTAGAACACTTGAATCTCGCTGACACTTCGTTAGATAGATTCTCCTTCCCCAACTCCGCTGAGTCTTTTCCCAGACTGCGTTCTATCAATTTCGCAGGTAACCACCGACTCAACATCAACGACTTCGCGCTATTCCTACAACAACCATGGGTTTCACGACTGGATGCCCTTGGCGTAGTGGGCACTCCCATCCAGAATCACCTTTTGCTTCGCTACGTGGAAGTCATTAACGCGCGCCACTAAAAAAACAACTTTGAGGCCTCATACTAATCCAAAAAAAGCGGCACCTAGATAACTAAGTGCCGCGCAAGATGGAGATGAATTAATCTTCAACTTTTGTAAGGTCAGCCGAACAACCAACCTCGATTCTCTCGATGACCAACTGGTCCTTTGGAAAAAGCTCCGAGTCAGCCACGGAATTGCCTTCGGCAGCTTCAGGATCATTCTCTATTATTTCTGCAATCAAGGGATTAACCAGTTTAACGGAAACAACTTGCCACGTTCCTGAATCGTCGTCCAAGTACATCCGATGGGCCTGGGCCAGACCCTGAGCGATAACTTTTGTCTTTTCGTCAGCGACTTGCTTCAGCGTTGCCCTGACCGTTATGAGCTTCTGGAACCGGTTAACTTCCGCCTCGATAGTGAGCTGGTGCCCTTCGTTGCTAATATCTAATGTTGTTGAGTGTAGAGGCACATGTTTGTCCCCGTTGAAGTCCATCAAAGTTCCATACGGTGACTCACTCCCCTCGACATGAGTCATGTTCTTACTCACAGCGGTATTCTTGTTCATGCGGCTTTGCACAGAATAGGTGCACCCCTGAAGCTGAATATCAATTGCGCCCAACGCATTTACTCCCGACAGCAAGGCAGCCAATACAGGCAGATAAGTTTTCAATTTGTTCCCCTATGGTTAATTTTGTGTGATTCATTCACAAAAGAATGTTTTGCAAGGCGAGTGCCACTCTTCCGAGCTTAAACTCTCGTTAGAAGCGTCTCATCGCTGAGAATAACGAGGGACTTGTCCAGAAGTGAGCTTCTGCTACAGAGCCTCGGAGCCGGTCTCGCGGGTACGGTTCACCGAAATCCCTTGCTGCGGTCAAACTGTTCCAGACTACGTCGTTTGAGCTGCTCACAAGAAAGTAACCGCGTGTCGGTAAGCAAATCGTTTAGTCCCCATTTACGAAAGTCAGAAAAACCACCCGAGCCATTTGCAAAGAGCGGGGCGGGTGGGCTGCCAGGAAAGGGTCGAAAGGCCCAATCCTCGAGAGTCAGCCCCAGCCGCTCCAAGACGTAAGCTACTCGCGCGTACTTTGAAACTTCCTGACTATCGAAATCTATTCCATCGATCGTATCGCTGAACAACCTTGCGTGTCGGACCTTCAGATCCGCCCGAACTTGCTCGAATGACTCATTGAAGCGGTATGTTAGTTCGCTCAAGGCGTGTTCAGATTTTCCTGCTTGCGGAAAGAACTTCTCGACCTCACAGCGCTCGAGTGCTCCCGCAACGGCAAAGCGATGCTGCTCCCACAGAGGGTGCGTACTCAGTGTACGTTTTGCGAACTGGCTTGAAAACAGCGTCATGTGCACACTGAGCCGCAGCGGCGCCAATTTCGCGCTGGGATCTCCAACGGGGTGAGAGAGAGCTTTTTCAAAAACTTTCCGATAAAGCGATGGTTTGGATGGGTCGGACCGAAAAGACTCATACGCAAGCCACGCTTGTTCACTTTGAAATCCGTAGATACCCACCCACATAGGGTAAGTAGGCCACAGCGGACGAAGAGGGGTTCCGTGGCAATGCGCACAACTGTCCTGATCACTGAGGACTTCGGGTGACCCACCATCAAAGCGAATCTCATGGGACCGATAGCTTACCGTTTCAAGATGCGCTTCTAGCACCTGGAGAGTTTGCGCGCTTGAATCAAAAGCTAAAAGCAGTTTGTCCTTCGCAAGGACCACTCTCGGTTTCAACAGACTCACGTGCTCCGCGTTTTCCGAAGCGCTATCATAGATAAAAGTCGGGTTGTTGAAAGCCTCCTCAAATTCGCCAGTCGAGTTCAAAGCGTTCAGAAGAGAATCCAGTGACTTTTTGCCCTCAACGACTTTTTTTAGCTTCGGAAAGTCCCACCCGTTTAAGTTGATGTGCGCGTTGTAGTCTTCGATGGTGAGATGCCCCTGGTGAAGGCGGCGATCATGGGTGCCTTGAGCGATTCCCGCCCATAGTAGCGACGCAAGACCGAGCGTGACACCACTTTTGACTAATCTGGCATTTAGGGGGATCGTCATGGCCAAACCATACCGCTAGGATCAAATATGAACACGAAAAAAACGCTGTTGGCTTTTGGGTTAGTGGGGCTAGGTCTACTGGCTTCTTGTGGAGAAATTCACCCGATTTCCAGTCAAGGAGGCAGGCCAGAAAAATGCTCAGCTCTTGCTCGCAAAGAAGTCGTCGAGATTCCCGTTTCGGGTGGGAGTTGGGCGGCGAGACCCACTGCTTACGTCACGTTCGGCATTGAAGGAGCGGAAGCTTCCTCGGTAAAAGTAAATGGGATTTCCATTCTGCCAGAGCCCTTCAGTCAAAAACCCCCTACTGTGCGTGACCCCGAAACATTGCAACTCGGATTTCGCCCCGCCTCGCTGGGCGTACACAACGTCATGATTAGTCTCGGAGAGCCAGACCAGCTGGTCCAATGTTCAACCACAGTTGATTTTCGGTCCGTTCCGGCGGATCCGGATACTATTTACATTGATGAAGAGTGGTTGGGACAAGCAGAGCGGGAGTGAGACCAATACACGAGCCGCGCCGGGCGCTAGCGGTTTGACATCCCTCGGACTGAGACTTAGACCAAGCCAACTACCATGGAGGTATATATGAAGTTGCTTAGCGCATTCTTGTTTCTAGGGCTTGTTAGTTCCCAAGTGTTTGCGGATGGAGCAGACTGTTCCGTTACCGATGACCACAAAACTTTCCGATATGCGAAGTCAGTGGGTTGGGGCGGACAGGGTGCGGGCGAAGTGTCACTTCACTACGACGAGGCCAATCGAGACGACGTTCAATACACCTTTTATCTCAAGTACTTTGCCTCAGGTGATCTTCACAGAGTATCGCTCGAAGTCTTCGACGGCTCCGTCGAGAAAAATACCGGTACAAAAGGTCTTTCTGATACCTATTTGAAAAGTCTCTCAGACGGCATGGAGTTTAGCGCTGGGTTCTTCAATCGAGACAAAGGCACCTTTTTTAAGGTCGTCTGTAAAATTTCGAAGTAAACATCGCAGTGTTTTTCAAGCGCGACTAAACAGTGGTAAAAAGTGGGCCGAAGGAAACGTAATTAGGAACCTTTAGGATCGTTCGGAGGCCTAGTATACCGCTTATCCATCGTAGATCTTGACGACACCTGACTGCCAATAGTGTCCCTACCCGTTTCGGCCATGCTTCCGAGCGCATGGCCCTACAGTTGCATCGCTAGCGCACGATGCGTTCCCGTTTTCTCATTGCCGCGCTCTGGGTGTCTTCAGTGCTGCTCTGCCCGTTCGCCGTATCCGACGAGTCTTCGCACCCTTTTACCGACGATTTCGGGGCCACGGTAGCCGACAAGGCCTTCCAAGATCCCAAGTTTGCAGTCGAGCTTCTGCACATGGAGCGCTTTGCGAACGAGATGGAGTTTTCTCCCAATCGTAGTTATTTCATCGCCCCCGGAACTCAAACGCCCAACGATGTGAATTATCAATACGCCAAACCCGGTGAGTCCGTGCAGCAATGGGGTTATAACCTCGACGAACATGTTCGCAATGACATTCAGGGCACAGACCCATGGGGAAGCTTCACCAGGAATGCCATTGGGCAAGCGGCCGGATTTTTAGGTAATGCGAAAAATGTAGGCAGAGGCTACGGAGCCGTGATTGGTTTCGCCGGAGGATTCCTCGGCGACGTGGTTGTTAAAGACCTAGAAGAAAGCGCCGCTAATGCTGCCCAGAGAAGAATTGACGATTGGGCTTATGCTGGCGCGGAAGATTCCCAGAAGACAAAGCAGCTTTATTACAACGTCGCCCTAAAGCTCAAAGACGCCATGGCGAACAATCCGGAAGTGGAAAAAGTCCTCGGCCCTCGCATTTACGCTGACACCCATGTTCGTCCCTCAATGACCCCGGCGGAACTACAAACCGCTCGCCAAGGGAAATTCGGAAGAACTCCAGGGACAAATCTTAATGACGCCGCAAAGCGATTGAATGAGCTTAAAAGCAATCCTGAAGCCGCCCGATCCCTTACACCCGAGCAAAAACGAGAGATCAAGGCTTTGGTCGACGCCGCATCTGCCGAATTCACTCAGCTCACGCGCAAAGATCTCGATGCCGCACTAGCCGCCGATCGAGATGCACGATTACGAGAAAAGAAACTAGCGGATATAGGTGCTCTTAACGATCAGATGAATTCCCGAATTGAATCGGGGATGGTGGGAATCATCTCTGACCTAGCGGGCTTTGTAGACCCAAAGCTCGGCGCGGCCGTACAAGTCGGTCTCGGCGGAATGCTTGAAGTCAGTAAGGCGATGGCGATGGCCAATGAGTACTCGGCCATGGCGGAAGGATTTGCCAAAGTTGGCAATCAAGCCGCCGAGCAGGCCGCTTCGGCATTGGCGGAGAATGCCGCAATGGCCGGCGTCACCATGGGAGCCAGCATGGTTATCAGCTTTGCGAAAATTCTCACGGCTGGTGAGTCGGGCGAGATGAGCATGCTCAAACATATTTCGCAACAGATTACGGATCTCAAGCATCAACTGGAACATGAAACCGACTCGGTAAAGCGCCATCTAACGGTCGTTGAGACCAGGCTCATGCACACCAATAAACTGTTGGCGAAGGGGTTGGAAGCCATCCTGGGAAATCAAGCAAAGATTCACGAGACGCTGCTTGAAGTCAGTCGATACCAACAAGCTCAACGAAAAATGAACGAGGACTACTACATGTCCTTACTCGGCCGAATGACCGACAAGGAACGCGAGGACCACGCGAAGGAAGAGGATCAGAAATTCGTCGAGTGCTTCATGTTGTTAAAGCAGGGCATTAAGCTGAACAAAAGCCAACTTCGCCGTTGCATCAATCACTACTTTCAAAGAGCGACCAACGGAGCCTCGGAATTGTGGGCGGCCGGTCCCAGCGGGGCCACCGTCGAAGAGATGCAACAGTGGGGCACCAGTGAGGATCCATTGAAATGGGCTTGGGCGGAATCGCAATCGCGTTCCATCTTCAAGAAAGCGGGTGTTACCCCGAACCGCACGCCGTTTGACTATCGTGTCATGCAGGCGCCCCTTAACCCCTACGCCTGGGCCGAGGAAACAGATCAGCTCCTACGCGCAGCTTTAAAAAATCCTAGTGTCTATTATCGGGATGTCGATCCCACGGGACTCTATTTAGATCAACTCTTGAAAGCGGGAGATGATATCAACTCCGGCATTGAACTTCTCACTCGTGAAGGAAAGAAGCCGCGTTATAAACCTTTTCTCGAAGCACTCAAGGCTCATTGGGAAAGCGTGGATAGGAACAACCAGGACGCACTTTCCGCACAGAAGATTTCCCAACTTGCCAGCTCCCACGGCTGGGATATTTACGGCGCGAAATTAGATTTCCCTCCGCAACATCCGGACCTCAAACCGCAGTCGAAGATTTCGATGACTTACTGCGAGAATTCGTTCGGCGAAAACGGCGGGAACCACGGCTATGTTGATCCGAAGCAATTCGCCGCTTTCCCTCATCTGTATCAATATGAGTATGGTTTCTTCGATGAGCTCGTGAAGAAATTACCTCCTGAGCTGCTAGCCGCAAAAGATCGAGGACTCGGTCGATTCGAGATCTGTATCTCTAGGATACTGATAGGCAAAATGGCTGAAGATGGCAAAGGAATGCGCTTGAGCGCAGAGATCGCGGTAAAATTCATCGCTAAAGACGGCACAGTTCTTGAAAAAGGGTTTGCTGTAACCGCTCCCACAGGAATTACGCTTGAACAGTTTGGAGTGAAAGCAAGGTTTCCTCACCGAACTATATCTCCCGATAAAGCTATTCGCGAAGGCTTGATTACTTGGGACGAACAAGGGCAATGGGATCTCTTTAACGGCGCAAAGATCCTGGAGGTCAATCACCAACGTCTTCGCCTAGATGTTCAAGGAAGTAGCTTCGGCAATGAAGTCTTTCGCCAAAAAGCCAATGAGGTGGCAGCTGCACTCCGTCAATCGATCGAATTCACGCCCTTCGAATGGACGGCGGACAGCGTCCGCGCACCGCTCGCGGAAGCAATAAAAAAAGAGCGCGAGGCTTCGTTTCAAAGTGGAGCGCACTCATTGGGGAGTTCGCTGGGCAACTCGGGTCGCCTGAGCTTGGAAGAAAATACCGCGTCGCTCAATTACCTAAGAGGCTTGGTACGAGTTGCTTTTCCCGATTCCATCCGGACCCAAGACGAAGTGATCCGCTATCTAGAGGGCGCACACGGAATACCCAGTGGAGCTTTCTCCTATCCGTATTTGAAGCAATCCGCTGAGTTAGGCGAGTATTACACGCTCGAGCCGCTGAACCCCTTCGCATGCGCCGAGGAAAAAAACCTCGCGCCGAAGCGGGCTGCCGCGAAAAAACGTTTTACCGATGCTCTCAACCTACGCCTGCGAAATGACGGAAAAGGAATACTCAACTTCATAAAAGTGCTCTTCGACGGAAAAACACCGCTCTTTGCCGGCTCGCAAAAAGCCGATGTAAATGCGCTCGTGCCCGAAACCCCGATGGTGTTTAAACGACTTTTGGAGTTTAAGGTTAAGCAACCCACGAACAATCACGAAGCGGTACTAAATCGTAACTTCCTTCGCGATGCGGCCGCTTGGAGAATGATTCAGGCGGTAATTTGCGTCGGAAACTTGCTCGACCGCAAAGATCCGAATGAGAAGCATCCCATCGTCGAGGCGGAACGCGCGAAAATTGAGCTCTTTCGAATGGCACTGCCACTCCTCATTCATTGGGAAGAGTCGAAAAAAGGCCAACATCCCCTTTCCAGCGGTCGCCCAATTACCCACTAACTGCGCTACGTTCCCGCCATGAAGGCGGCCACGTGCAATTCGTACGTTAAGCTGTTTTTCCCCGTTCAACTTTGGGGCTTTAGTTTCATCGCTGCCCGCTACTCACCACTTTTCATCCGCTATGGGGTACGACCTTTGTATTGGAAAATTTGGAGCGGGTGACGAGTTTGCAGCGATTGATAGACGTATTGGTTCTGAGACTAACCAGAGCAAGCGAACCATTCGACTAGAGAACTATCTAAATGGAGCGGGTGTCCCCTTTTTTATGAATTCAAATAGTTATTGGCTAAGGTAGCCATAATTAGCCACGGGTTGCCTGTTTTCAATTAATAGGGCTGCATGAGCAAGATTCAGCGCTTTAGTGCTTAAGAGGTTTCCGCGGTGTCCCCGGATTGGATTCCAGGAGTTTTCTGCGATTGGTGTCGAACAGGGTATTAAAGGGTATCTCCCTGCGAGTTTCCTTTGCGAGTAGCCGCAGCTCATCTTGAACAGCCTTTGCAATTTGAACACCTAGAGCTTGGCTGAGGCAACTTTCCAGTTTTCTAATAGCATCATCAGGCCAACCCAATTTTGCTAGAGTTGTTTTCGCGATTTCACGATGGACCTCCATTTGTGCACCTTCGCTTTTGGAGTCGTCAACTAGGTTGCTTACTACTGTAGGAATCGACCTTAGGCGTTTTTCCATGTCTTCTCGGATCGCAAGCAGTGCACGTTCATCGTCAGTTTTGATTTTTCTTACTAGAAGGCTTGGAATCTCGCCTCTGCTGAGTTGATTCTTGACGGAGGTTGGTTCGTGGCCGCCTTCATAAATTTCAGCTATCGAAGCATTTGGCCAAACGTGACCCTTATCAAATTGGAGCCGAGTATAAATTTTTGGTTCCCTTGGAATTTCTAAGGAGAGGAAACCTCCTTCTGCAGGCACCTCAAAAAAAGAAATATCGGCATGTTGAACAGTGTAAAATCCCTTCTTTTGCTCACGGATCGCAGGTACGAGATAACTGCCATTTTTTCCGACATTCAGGGGAAGGCCGTGCGCTTTGAATAGGTCGAGTACGGCCCGACATTTTATTGCATCAGAGCTAAAGTTACCCGGAGCTAGTGGCCTGCCTTCCACACGGTTTGGTTGGGACAACGGTGCGTGCTCAGCTAGCGAATGCCGATAACTGAGTAGTCCTGTGAACAATAAAAGAAGCGCAATTAGGCGGGGGAAATGCACGTCTACTTTTCGGCCATTTTCAGGAATTTCTTTACTGCGCATTTAGTGGTTCGAGCCCCGACGAGAAAACAGGAAAACTAGTTACCGTTTGAAAAATTTCTAGCCAATTCTTAGCCAAACTTTAGCCAACTCGGGAAATGTAGCGTAATACCGAGTAATGAAGAAGCCGCCGGAACTGACCTAAGTGCTGGAAACCTCGTCCAGTGATTTCAGTGTTTTAGTGATTATTGAACCAAAGAGGCACTCGAAAAATGGAGCGGGAGACGAGATTCGAACCCGCGACCCTCAGCTTGGAAGGCTGATGCTCTACCAACTGAGCTACTCCCGCCCGCGGAAAAATACTACAATTTTTAGCGGCAACCTTTTCTCCCGGCGACGCATCAGCCTCGGCTGATGTCTACTCATTGGCTCGCTCCGCTCGTACGGCCAACTGAGCTTTCCCCCAGAGAATTCAGCCAAGATAAAGGACGTCCTACTCAATTTCAAGCTGCGTTTACGCATTTCCCAACGCGACTTCTTCCTGCTGAATTCCTGATTCCGCTGCCCCTATTTCCCCAAAACTTGGAACTAGCGTGAGGCGGAAGGTCGACCCTGTTCCCATTTCCGACCGGAGCAATTCTAGGTCTCCTCCCATCGCTCGGGCATGCTCTCGTCCGATAGCAAGGCCTAACCCCGTACCTGGCTCGGTTTCCCCTCCTGCTGTATTGAAAGAAGCAAAGGGCTCAAAAATGATTGGTTGGCGTCCTAGGGGAATTCCCGGTCCGCCATCAATCACATCGACAAATATCTGCTTGCCTGACATCTGCGCCTGGATGTCTATTTGCTTCCCTTCACAAAACTTAATGGCGTTGCCAAGAAGGTTTTCCAAGATACGCTGGACCTTTTGGCGATCGCCCAGCGTCTCATCGGGCAAGGCTTCCGTTCCGTGCAGGGTTAACCAACAATGCCTTTTCTCGGCGAGAAAAGAGTAGTCTTTTTGCAATTTAATCAAGACCTCTTTAATCGAGTACGGTTCATTATTCAGTTTAATTGGCGCCAAACTATTATGCGAAATTTCTAGAAGCTCGTTCACAAAACTCAAGAGATGTTGCGTGTTGCGTCCGATCGAATCGAGATATCTATCGTGGGTTTCCTTGTCTACGGTATTCTCCTTCAACACCGACACGTAACCGAGAATCACACTCAGCGGAGATCGCAAATCATGCGTGATATTTGCGAGAAATCGGGTCTTACTCAGGTTGGCACGGACCGCCTCGTCCTTGGACGCTTGTGCTGCTTTTTTTGCCGCTTCAAGCTGAACAGCTTCCTTTTTGCTACGTCTTACCAGCGGTAAAATTCCGAATAGAGAAATCACCGTCAACAACACAAAAACACCTAGCGAAGTCACCAAGAGGATTTTTCGTGCAGAGTCGGTCGAAACACGAATGACTTGAGATATCCCATGCTGAAAATCAGAGATGCGGCTTGAGAGCGCGGCCGCTCGGCGCGAAATGATTAGCCTGTCTTCTTGGTTGCCGTCATTCTGCACCACCATCGAAAATTCCCGGATCTGGTCATGAAGCGACGGAGTTCCCTCTAGGTAAACTTCCTTGAGGTGGCGCAGCTGAGGCGGGGCGTCTTTCAACCCCCTCTGCATCCGCTCATTAAACAGGGCTAGGCGGGCGGCTTTGAGAGCTAGCGAAGGTTCTAGGGTTCGCGACCCCGCCATTTCGGCCCCTTGGATTTCATTAAAGAGCTCGTGCGCAATTTCTGCGATGACCATCAAGCGTTCCGCCCGCTGGACAACCGACAAAATGGAAAGAAGCTCAAGACTGCGCCAGAAAATGATGCCGGCGATTAACCCGAAACTGAGTAGTGTGAGAAGCGCCAAACGCTCGTGCCATCGGTGAAGACGACTGAAACTTTTAGAAGGCAAATTCAACGTAGCTCCGTTTCGCTCTTTACATCCTAGACTTGAGTACCTGCCAGACGGCTCGCGTAGCAAGGACTTAGTTTTTGCCCACGGACTTCCCCCAACTCACCAGAATTGTTACACACTTAGAAAAGCGCTGTCGGGGCGGCCGTTTGTCCGCCTGTCCTTCGGTCATTTTATAACTCCTATACTTCTAAATACTTAGGCCTCAGTGAGCCTAAACAGGGCGAAAAAAAGGTTTGGAGCGAAGCCGAGACTGGTTATAATGCACCGCATTTATTTTGGAGAGGTCAATGTCCCTCAAAGCCTCACAACAAACGCATTACGGCGATCTTCAGAACCAGCTGAACCTGCTCGAACTCATCATCGACAGTATGAGCGAAGGTGTGGCCGTCGCGGATGCCACCGGCCAGTTGATCATGTTCAACCCTGCGGCCAAAGAAATCCTAGGCCTGAATGCGGTTCAAGCCGCACAGGAAGAATGGGCCTCGTACTACGGTTTGTACTACGAAGAAAACGCTACGACCCCCATCCCCACCGATAAAATTCCCATGGTGCGAGCCATTCACGGCGAACACGTTAACAACGAAGTTTTGTACGTTCGTAACACCACCCGTAGGGGGGGACTCTTCATTCGCTTAAGCGCTCGCCCGCTACGGGACAAGCTCGGTAATCTACACGGCGGTCTCGTCGTGTTCCAAGACGTTACCGAGGAGAAGAAAGCCGTCGATGCTCTAAGACAAAGTGAAGCGAAACTGCGAAAAGCCAAAGAAGCCGCGGAAGTCGCTAGCCGAGCAAAGAGTGAGTTCCTAGCCAACATCACCCATGAAATTCGCACTCCGTTGGGCATCATGCTGGGATTTTGCGATATGCTTTTGGAACTCCCGAAACTCCCCGATCCCCACAAAGAATGGATCGAAGTCATCCGCAAAAACGGCGGACATCTCTTCTCTCTGGTAGAAGGGATTTTAGATCTCTCCAAGATTGAGGCCGGCAAACTAGAAACCAAAAAAGTCACCTTCCCTCTCATTGAAGAGATGGCCAACACGCTTTCCAGCTTGGCTCAAGAAGCCGAGGCCAAGGGCTTGGCTTTGGAAACCACATACCAAGGGGCCATTCCCGAATACGTTCACTCTTGCCCGGTAAAACTCAGACAAATTTTTCTCAACATTATTGGCAACGCTATCAAATTTACCGACGAGGGAGTGATTCGCGTTTCCGTCCGCTACGAAAAACCTCTCGTTGAGTTTGAAGTGTCCGATACCGGCGTGGGAATTGCTGACGAGCACAAGGGGACGCTTTTTAAACCTTTTTCTCAGGTCGATATGTCCTATACGCGTAAATACGGGGGAACAGGTTTGGGCTTGGTCCTATCCCGTAGCCTGGCCGAAGCGCTTGGGGGAACACTCGAGCTGAAAGAAAGCACGCCTGGAAAAGGAAGCATGTTTCGTTTCTCCATCCATCCCGGCGTTACCAAACAACAACGTCCGAAGACGGTCGCCAGCCCGCTCATTGCGCCGGATGTTCTTGCTGGAGTAAAAGTTTTGGTGGTGGAAGACAGTCTCGACAACCAAGTGCTCTTAGGACACTTTTTGCGATCCGCCGGGGCGGAAGTTCATTTAGCTCGCAACGGAGCTGAGGGGGTAACGAAAGCCATGTCTGAAAAGTTTGACCTTGTGCTTATGGATATCCAGATGCCCGAGTTAGATGGGTACGCAGCCACACGCGCCTTACGGGCCAAAGGATTTAAGACGCCCATTATTGCTCTTACCGCCCATGCGGTTCGCCAGGAACGCAGTCGTTGCTTACGGGTTGGCTGTGATGATTACTTAAGTAAACCGATTGATCCTTCTCTATTGGTTCGGACAGTGGCGAAGTACGCCAAAAAGAAACCTCGCCCCACGCTCGTTAACGCGGGAGTCGAGGCGGAGTAAAATGTGGCCGCCGCAAAAAACGTTCCTCTAGGCCATCTATGATCAAGTCTGCCCCTTCTAAGAATGGAAAATGAGAGCCTCGTGGAACAAGGATGATATCCTCACGAGCAACGCCAGACGCTAGAGCATCATCTCCTAATTCGTGCACGCTCAACAAAATATCTGCCGAACCGACTACCGCCGCTTTGCGCCCCGGCCACTGCTTTAAAAGGCGCGAAAATGTATCACCCTCCGTTGGATCCAAATCAAATTGTGAGAGGAATTCAGGTGTTATCCACCTCGCCCTACGAGAGAAATTTCTTTGGCGCTCCTCCCAATTCATTCTCACATGGGCGGAGCTTCGAGGACAAACTTGGTCGGCCGGCTTGCCATGCTGAGGGTCTCCGAGAATCAAACGGCGCCCCTGGGAAAGTGACTCTTCGGAAAAAATAAGAAGTCCATAATTTGCCACCCACTCGGCATAATTGGCAGCGCTAGGTTCGTTCATGTAGTGCATCCGAGCGTGCGCGAGAGGCGAAAATCCATGTTGACCAGACTGCGCCTTTTCATAAAGGCGAATGCGTTCCGGCATAATCGTATTAAACGTATTCTTACGAAGGGCTGTGGCGATGAACACGACTCCGCGAATATCGAGTCCGTTCAATGAATCTCTTAGGGCTATAGAACCCGCATAGAAGCCGCCAAACGAATGCCCAACCAAAATGAGCGGGCGGTTAAGTTTTGCGAGTTCCACTTCAATGGAACGCAGAACCTCCCAAAAAGCATCACGCGAACGAAACTGGGTAAAATCGGCAGGCCCATGTCCCCCGGTACCCGGCGGATCTACGAATACTAAGTCGGCAGACCGCTTGAGTTCTTCTAAGCTTCGCATCGTTTGCGAGCTGAGTCCTGGCCCGCCCGGCAAAAATACAAAAACGGGATCGGCGGATTGCGGACGCTTTCCTACTCGTGCCACTAAATGCAAGTGGCTCTTCAGTTTAGGAAGAGAGACATCAACTAGGGTTTCTGCAGTGGAAGAGACAACCGTTTCAGATGTGGCTTGGGCTGAAATTTTTCGACGGCACAATTCGTCGCTGGTGCCGGCGCCAAATGACGTCGCCACGAAAAAGAGCCATCCAATTTGAATCAGATTCCGCATTAATTCCAGTTTTGCCAAGCTGCATCATATTATTTTGGGGTTTCGAAAGCAACAGAGAAAGGTCTACATAACCATTTGATATAACGTCACTATTTTGACAGAATGGCAGAGCTTCGTGAGAACGGAGGGGAACTTTTAGAACAGAATGCCGAGATCCAACGTTGCCGTTGGCTGGAAGTTCTTGAAGCCGACGGTGATGAGAGAGGATTTCGGGTCTCCGATAAACTGGCCTCCCAGAGCCGCCCCCAGAGTGATGGATTTGGAAAAATGGAAGCGCCAGCCGGCAGTGCCGAGGACCGCTAAGCGAAAAGCAGATTCCGCTGTAGCCCCTCTGGTCACAGAAAAACCCACTCCACCTAATCCCGCTTGCAACCAAAGGCCTTGGTATTTCGTTTTGCCAAAATAGAAATGCCCACTAACGTAAAACCCTGTCGCGCTAAGTGTGGTCGTCCCATTTTTACTGGTGACCACGAACGCACTTGCTCCCAAACCAACTCGTTCGTTGAGATGGTACTGCAAACCAAAAGAAGGAAATAAATGATTAAGGCCGACGCTGCCTCCCAGAGTCATTGCTAGACCGTACTGCCGGCGTCCACCGTATGACGTGCTTAGGGTCTCAGCCGCGGCGACTTGCCGTTTGCCTCTCTTAGCCTTCTTGTTGACGACAGAAGCCGTGACAGGAGGCGCGGTGATTTCTGGTTCCAGTTGGGGCTGACGAGGCTCTGGTTTTGATTCTGGCAAAGGCGCATCCAAACTCGCGAGCGCATCCGGCACCTCAAGTTTAGGTTCAGGTGCTTTCGGCTTGGGAGCTTCTGCAACTACTTTTTCTTGCACGACCGTTCGCACTGGGGGTGCCGACTTTGGGGTCGTGGCCGCAATCTTGGCGTCTAGTTCCGTCAGAGAAGGTGCCGGAGCATTTTGCGCGGCTTTTTTCGCGATCCAGCTTTTAAAGGCATAACGTCGGACCGCATCCCCTACTGCTGGCTGCTCGTTTTCCTTGATGAGTTTCATGACAGCGACTTTTTTGCCCGCCTTCATGATCATGCCGCAAGCGATCTCAGAGGTACCTCGGAACAAACAAACTTTTTCTTTTTTTCTCCAAGGAAGCGAAAGCCGGTGGGAGACCACAACAAACTTGCCCGACTTACTCAGTTTCAACACCTTGGACGCGTGCGCCGGCGCTGAAATCAAAATTAGGCAGAATAGAAATGCGTACGGACGCAACGAATGCATCGGTGGCTCCTCATGGGAATATCGGCCTAAGAGTTTAAAAACTTTAGGCTTATCTCGGAAGTGCAGCCTGGGGGGGATGGGCAAGGCGGGCATGAAGAAGAACGCTTCCCACTACGGCAGTGGTAAGGCAAAAAGGCCCTAAAATGGGAATAAACGTGAACAAAATCACGGCAGCTCCCATTCCCAGGGTATAAAAACGGTGCTTTTTGATAAAGACCCGTTTGCTACGAAAATCCAGAGCCCGTAAGGAAAGCGGGTAATCAAAAAACTCCCACCCCAGCCAAAAGCAGCTCACGTAGGCGCCCAACACCCCAGCCAAAAGAGACCCAAAACCGGGGACGAAGTTGAGGAGAAGGAGAGCCAGGTTGGTGGAAACTAATATGGACGTTGTGCGGAGCGTGTAGAGAACTTCGAGATGCAAAGGCACCTCACGCAAATTCGAGCGATCGACTCCAAGCTTTAGTTCTACTTGCATCGCCAGAGAACTATAAAAAATGCCGCAAAGAAGAGCTCCTACGAGCATCCAAAGCGCCATTACGAGCCCGACACTCAATAAAAAAATAAGAATTCCCGCAACTACACTAAGCACCGATCCAAACCAACCGACCGGAAAAAAAGGACTCAGACGATCCCACAGATTTTGGCTAAGCCAGTAGAGCACCCCGCTCATCGCCACCGAAATGAGAAGATTCAAAAAAAGAGGGATCGCGCCGTATCGCCACAACTGAGGGTTGGCTTTTAGGAATTGATACCCGCGCCATGGGACGGCGAGGCCCTGCAAAAACTGCCCTACGGCAAACCGAGGCAACGCATTTTCCGACATGATCTAAACGTAGCGCGGACTCAGCACACGCTTCAATGCTTATTTCACTTTCCCATTCGCGCAGGCGAGCTGGTTCCCATGATTACAAGCCAGCTGATAAAGTTTTTGCGCTGCCTGAAGATTTCCCATCTCTTTTTCCAAAGCCCCCAAACTATTGCATCCTCCATAGTCTTTGGCGCGATGGCACGCCTTCTCAAACGCTGCGCGCGCGAGATCTTTTTTGCCGAGAGCTTTTTCAACTATCCCCAAATTATTGCAACCGAGTTCGGGTTTCTGGTCGCACAGAGAAGCAAAGATTTTCTTTGCCTCTTCTGATTTTCCCGATTGATGGGTGAGAATTCCCATCTGGTTACAGCTTTCCCAATGCATCAGCACACACCCCTTGCCGTACCAGCGTATGCGATCTTTTGAATCCTCTACGGGGCCAAGTTCACCATATTGATAACAGCCCTGCCCTAACCCAAGTTCGCAAGCTTTGCGCAAGAAGGTGCGTTGATCTGACAAAGAACGTTTCCCCACTCCCGAGCTGAGATAACATCCTAACGAGTCCTTCAGATCACACGCTTTCTCAAGCCATTTGCGGTACTCGACAGATTTCTCGCTGGAAAGCTTCGCGAGCCCCAAACAGGCGGCGCCCTCACCGGCTTCGCAGCCCTTCAAGTATAGGGCACGGGCTTTCGTGAGATTTCCCGCGTTCTCCGCCATAAATCCCTCAACCGCTCGCGTGTCGGGCGGAGGGGTTTGCTTTCCCATTCCGCTTCCCGGTTGAGATTCTGCTCCCCAAACACCAGCGCACAGGACGTTTGCCACAAACAATAGAGTAATGAGTTTCATACCCTTCGTTTCGTCATTCGAAGCCTAACTCCTTAGCAAGGCAAAGCGTACGCGTCATATCGAATCAAAAGGCTCACCATGAACCTTTGGGATACAATAAAACATCTCCTTCAACCGGAGGAGACAACTAAGCATTAAGCAACATGAGGATCGAAACATGAAAAAGCTTCCGACAATTGCACGCATATTCTTGGGACTGATATTCTTTATCTTTGGGCTCAACGGATTTTTAATGTTCATAACCCCGCCGCCCATGAGTCAGGGAGCGATGAACCTAATGATGTCCTTTGTAGAATCAGGCTATCTGCTTCCCTTCGTGAAGTTGACCGAAGTGGTTTGTGGAGCACTCCTGCTCAGTGGTCTTTTCGTGCCTCTCGCGCTGGTCATGCTCGCTCCCATCGTATTGAACATCGTCGCGTTGCACCTTTTCTTGGACCCCAATGGTCTACCGGCCGGATCCATCGCGCTGCTCATTTGGGTCTACCTGACTTGGGCATACCGCGCTTACTACGCCGGGCTTTTCACCAAAAAAGCTACCCCCATCCAGCAATCTTAGGACATCTGGCATTTTATAGGAGGCGTGGGAAACCACGCCTCCTAGCCTTTTTCCGTATTTGAACTATCGCGATTCGCATTGTAGCCTTGGTCAAAGGCAGGCGCGTGATCAACCGATTTTTATCCGGATTCGAAAAGCAAGAAACAGAGTCTCTGTTTGAACACGCTTTTGCCATTTGCCGCGATCTGCAGATTCACCGCCTTCTTATTCAGCTAAACAAAAACAGCGACTTCATGAACATTGCCAAGCGCCGTAACGAAGAGCGCATTGCTTGGGTCACCATGGATGACCATGTATTGCCGCCCGAGTTCGTGAAATCCGACATTCTGATCCATGTTCCCAAAAGCCCGCTCACTCGAATTAGTCAGCTACGGGTCGGCCTTTTTCTTTCTGTAACCCAAGGCTTTATGGAACCGGAGAAAAGCGTGGTCGCCCTTTCGGGTGAATACGCTTCAGGACGATTAGATACGTTGATGATACTCAATCCCAAGCGGGATTTTCCGTGGTACCAACGACAGGCTAAAGCGTTCGCAAAGATTGGTTTACCGGGTCATGTTTTGGAGCGCGCTATCCATTGCGCACTTCGCTTATCTTCAGAAGGACGAGAAGGTAGAGCGATCGGCTTGATGCTCCTGATTGGAAAACTAGAGGAGCTCAAACCTTACACTCATCAGCTAATTCTCAATCCCTTGGAAGGGCACCCGAAGAAAGCCAGAAATATCGACAATCCGGAATTTTTCGAAACCTTGCGAGAGTTCAGCGCGCTGGACGGTGCGATCATTATTGAACCCAACGGTACCGTGGAATCAGCCGGAACGTATCTTGGTGCTCACAGCAGTGCTTCACTTCGACTGGATCCGGGTCTCGGTGCTCGTCACGCCGCTGCGGCGGCGATTACTCATCGCTGCAAAAGCGCTATTGCGGTAGTCGTTTCGGAATCGTCGGGTACCGTCTCCGTGATGCAAGGGGGAGCCATCGTGTTGAAACTCGAAAAAGTTCCGCCCGTAACCCACCAACCCAAGACCTAATGTACCTGAGGGCCTCAATCCTACTTAGTGGCAAGCACATGTTCCCGAAGGCTGGAGATCCCATCTGAATGCCAAACGCTTCGGACAAGTTTCCTATTCAGCACTCGCGAAGAAGGAAGTTACCTTCTCCGAGTCTGCCGGCGCTCGCGTACTTTCCCACACCTCAACACGGTGATGAAGACGAGTCAGTGGGCAAGTAAACTCTAATTTACCCGCACGTAATCCTAAGGCGGGCGACGACTCTGTTTCGGTTCCGTACAAAGGGTCTCCCACTAAAGCGTGTCCCATCGCCTGAAACTGCACCCGAATCTGATGGGTTCGCCCTGTCATGAGCCGAATACGAGAAGCAAAAACCTTTTCACGAGCAACGCAGGATAGCACTTCCAGCTGGCAAAGTTTCCAACCCGGTCTTGCCTCAGCAAGGACACGTTTCGGAGAATAGATGCCGGGCTCCATGTAGTGCTCGTGCAACCCAACAGGCACGAGTGAACGAGTCAGCGCCTCATACTCTTTTTCTACCCTCCCTTCCGCTAAAAGACGATTAAACGCGCTTTGAAACGAAGGGGTCTTGGCCAAAAGTAGTAGGCCCTCGGTTAAGGTATCCAGTCGGTGAGTGACGTACAGTGGACAAGCTTTCACCTGTTCTAAATGGTACTTCGTATTTTCGAGAAAGTTGTCCACCGTCGGTGGAACGGGAACACCAGCCGGTTTATCAACGACAAGAAAGTTTTCATTTTCAAAGACAATCCGCCCGGCCCAATCAATAGAGTCTGTTTTGTAACGCTTTGGTCGGTTGTGAATGCGGACATAGCTCGGAGGAACTAAAAGATCAGCGCGTACTCGTACCTTATCAACGTACACTGCGCCGAGACGCAAGAGAGAAACGCTCTCTTCGTAACCGCAATGCAGTTGCTCGCAAAGAATTTGGCTCAATAAGGAGGGGCGCTGAGTAAGAACGTGATGGGTATCGAAACTAGAGATCGGCTACAACCTCGTACTCGGGTGTCTTGGAATTAATCACACGAACATCGAGTTTTGAGACGGGGTTACCCGTGAACACCCCCTTCATGTCCACGTGCGCGCGAATTTCATCTATGCGCTTTGTCCACCCTTCTGGATCGCAGGTATGCCCCTCGGCAGTTTTGATAATGGCATTGCACAAACGCGCTTCTGCGACACAACCGCCATTCTCTTTGACCGCCCTAACCCGCAAAAGACCGTTGTATTTCAGGCTTCCCTTGTCGAAACCTATGTAAAAAGTCACCTGGGTAGGTTCGCGGTAAGTTTCTAAAAACTGAATTTCGGGAGCGTTCTGGTCCATCAGAACGGTGTCATAGGAAAACATCTCGGAGGCGGCTCGATTTTGTTCGTCGCCCACGAAAAAGACATCCGCCTCGCCACGATGTAAGTCGGCCTTTACAGCTTCTGGTGCGTTAAAATAGAAATCAAGCGGTGCCCACGGCAGACTTTGGTAATATTCGGGTTGAGGTTCGAGAAGAACGCAGCTAGCTTCCTCCCCTTCCCCCACGAGCGCCACGCCCACATCGAAACGGGAAACACGCTTCTGGTACTCTGGCATGGGATGACCCAATACCTTCAAACTCACCACCGAGATGCGGCGTTCATCCCAAACCCGAAGCTCACTCGCGTCAGGTTGCGCAGGTAGGCCTAAACCATCTTTAACTGTGACATGAGCGGGAACGACTGAGGTCCCCAAAGAACTGGTGGTTTCCCGGCAAGACAAAAGACAGAGAGGCACGAGGGCCAAAATAGAAAAATACACAAACTTCATGAATTAAAACCTCTTACCCCAATCAATCGAACGGCGAGGCTAGCAACGACCGTAAACCGTGTCAAACTTGGACGGTTTTTGAGATTTTCACTTTTTCGGAAGGAATGACACCAACAAGGTCTAGTGGACGTGCTGATGCGGTCGGCGACGCTGAGTGGGCGGGTTGTTGTCCGCGAACTGGAAGTACGATGCCTTGCCTTCCACCTGTTCACGAAACCATTCTTGAACCGGTCCCTGACCTTCGACTAGGCCGAGACGATCCGCAAATTGAGAAGCCGTAAATTTGGCAGAGATGATTCCGTTAAAGACCAGCTGGCCGTCAGGATCCAGATTGAAAGATCCTCCACCTGAATTACCGGGATAAATACCCACTCGGTTTGCTGGATCGTTCAAATTTACTTCGAGTAAAGTAGAACCCGATTCCTTGATGCCACCAATCACCAGATCCTGACCATCCAAAATGACGCCTCCAGTAGGCTGACGATAAGCAATTTTAAAGGTGGGAATTTCGCTATCGGACGGACAGTGACCAGGTTTTTCTACGTGAATCGCCGCGATGTCGGCGCCCGCAATTCGGCCACCACTCTGAGGGGACTCGACCCGAGCCGATCCAATTCCGCCTCTGGGTGTCACTTGAAAGCTTCCCATCGCTCCTAAATCAAATTCCGCCGCCCGCTCTCCTGTCTCTGAGCTTTGCGTGCAGTGTTTGGCTGTGGCAAAAACCGCTTCACAGGAAAAGCCATTAAAAACTTTCTTTAGGTTCGTCATCTTGCACGCCGCTTTTCCTGAAAGGGGAAACAAGGTCGTCATATCCGTGCTCAAACGATCTTCCCCGAGCGCACGTTTTTCATCGAGCGCGCCTAGAAGTGCGTTACGGGTTACCGAGTCCGGTGGGTTGGCGCCAACCACGCCCATTTTTCCGTCGGGCGTTCCGGAGTTGGAATCGGATCCCTTGCGAAAAACTACCCTCGGCGCCGTTCCGCTACTGCCTGCATTAAAAAAGCTCGGAGAAATCGGAGCACCGCTTCCAATATTTTTGAGACCCGTACCCGGAACCGGGGTATTGGAGGCAAAAGAAGGTCCTTCACTTCGTTCCGGTAGGAGTAGCTCTGGGGCGGAGTGCTTGGTTTTTTGTTTTCCCGGTGTGGGGGTGCCTTTATTTTCAATACCCGGAAGTGAATCCGGTGCCGCTTCGCCTTCGGCCCTCTTTGCCGGGACCGGCTTTTCTTTCAAGGCGTCACGTTCAAGAAACAAATCACTGGAGCGCTTTTTCACTTCTTTCCCGAAGGAGTGCAAAAACTCTGGTCCCACCAGGGATCTCAGATTCAATCGAGTGAGACCCAACAGATCGCGCCATTCGTCCTCGGTCAGTCGCGTTTCTTTGCCTGCTATTTTTCTGCCAAACTCTTTAATGTCTCCTAAAGTCAGATCGCGATCGTTGCCACCACCGACAACTTCATTCACTTTTTGAGTAAGATTTTTGTCCAGCAGAATGGGGTTGGCCGGCGAAAGCTTCCACTCCTCCAGGTCAGCGATAAGAACTTTTCGAGCGGCAACCGGTAAGTCTTTTTTGGAAACCGACGCGTTCGCGAGGCGAAGAGCCGCCAGCAGATCGGGTGAAGCGGGAATTCCTGTTTCAGCCAGCGCGTGCACTTGCTCCCCCGTAATAAAATGTTCGCTAACCTTGTCTTCCTCGGAAGTTTTCTTCAGCTGCTGTTTGAGAAGTTGGAGTACCTCAGGAGAGAGGAACACTTTCGCATCATTTTTCAAAAGGGTCAGTTCGTGCAGGGTGAGTTCGTGAAGATGTGAGTGAGTTTGAACAACGGATGAATCTTCGGCCCCGATCACTGTCCACGCAAAAAGGACAAGTAAAAAAGAGATTCGTAGCTTACGCGCCTTCATTGAATCCTTTACTGTTTTGACCTTAAAGGCTGCAATGGAAGTGCCACGAAGAGACACAACGAAAAGCGTTGGAGTTCGGCTAACGTTACGGTGTAGACGCCTCGAATGCGTCAACAGACAGTAGACGTCAAAAAAAACAGCATTCGCCGAACCAGTAGAGTGTGAGTAAACTATGAAGTGCGTGGGGAGGGGTCCCGTTGAAACAAATGGAACGCTACGAAGAACACCATCAGAATCGCTGGAATCGTGCCTGCCATCTGGTAGGAATACCCGCGATTCTACTGTCTCTTATTATATGGACGGTTTCTCCACTCACCGCCCTGGGGCTTTTTCTGAGTGGATGGATTCTTCAGTTCGTGGGTCACGCCTTTGAAGGGAAAGCTCCAGCGTTCTTATCTCACCCTCGCTATCTTGCGACAGGAGTGCAGTGGTGGTTTAACCAGGTGAGAAGAAAGCGTTAATTCCCTAGCTTCTTCTTCAATTCACCCGATTGATCAGCTGCCTGGAGTTCTGAGAAACCTCCCAATAATTCTCCATCGATAAAAATCTGGGGAACTGTGCGCCAACCGGTGCGTTCTTTTAACGCCTGCAATTCTTCCGGGCGATCTTGCAAATTGTTCTCAGTAAAAGGAATGCCCCGTTGGGTGAGAAGCGCTTTGGCGCGCACACAGTAAGGACAAACCGCCGTGGTATAGATTTCGACTTTAGCCATGCCCCTCCTTACCAATTCTCTCCGTTTGCTGCAACGTTTCTCGCGGGCTCGCCTCGACTCTGGTACGCTAAACCCAATGAAACCCTCACTGCTGGTAGCTTCTGTCATGCTCTTCTTTGTGACAAACGCCGTTGCTGACTACCCGCCCAACGCACTAAAAAGTTGCTCCACTTTTGCCTCGGGGGTCTACTTCAAGGACTGCCTGCGCATCATTGAGAATCAGACTTTTGAAACCGCTCCGCTCAGCGCGTGTGAGGGGCACCGCTATCCCGACGACTTTTTGATTTGTCTGACGAATATTGCCAGCGGAACTTTCCAGGCAAGTGCGCTCTCCGTATGCCAGCAACACTCCACCGCCCATTACTTCAACGATTGCTTGAGTATTATCCGCGACCGAACGTATAGCGCGGACGAACTCGCTCTTTGTGCTGAAGAGCCCTACCCTGACACCCTCAACGAGTGCCTTGAACTTTTTTTATAACCAGGTTGAGAGTAAAGCGTTGTTGAAATCGAGCAGAGTACGTAGTTTTTTGTCTGCAATCCCAAATCTGGCGTCATTCTGAAGACCCAGTTCGGGAATCGCGATACACTTCATCTTTGCCGCTTTTGCGGCAATCACTCCGTTCACCGAATCTTCAATGGCAAGACACCTTTCAGGGGAAATACCTAATTTCGCCGCTGTCGATAGATACACACTGGGGTGAGGCTTTCCATAAGCCTCTGCCTCAGCGGAGTAGAGAACCGAGAAGTCCGAGCGCAGTTGCAAACGATCCGCAACGGCAGAAATTAAAGCGCTCGGTGACGAAGAAGCAATTGCCAAAGGGAGCGAACGCGAGCGCACCAAAGAAATTGCCTCGTCAACTCCAGGTAGCTTTTTGCCCTTTTCGTTCACCAACTTCACCACACGCCCAATAATTCCCTCAACCACTTCTGCTTGCGTGCGTCCCACCCAGGGATGAACGGCGTAACGGTGGGCGACTACCTCGTCCACGCGCACGCCCATTGTTTCTCGCGCAATCGCTTCGGTCATTGGTTGCCCCATGGCATTGAATTCGAGGCACATCGCCTCACGCCAAAAGGGTTCTGAATCGATTAGTACGCCGTCCATATCGAAGATGACGGCCTGAATTTTGTGACCTAGATTGGTGGCCATGTTTTTTTTTGAGTTTATACCATGGAGTTAAACCTAACTTCCGAAAAAAGACCTCGTTTTGCTCCCCGTTTTTCTCTCCCGCGGTTTGCCTATGTACCAGGATCTGCTCAACCCCACCCGAGTGGGCTCGAAAGCCACGTACCCGTTTTTCCTTTGAGCCCCCAGGGGCCACTGGACCAGGAAATCTCTCCGTTCCTTTACGGCGTGGATTGTTTCAACGCTGGATTTTTCTGGGAGGCACACGAAGTTTGGGAACAACTCTGGAAACTAAAAGAAAAACACTCTCCTCAAAGCAGACTCTTTCAAGGACTCATCGCTTTGGCGGCATGCGGCGTCAAAATAAGAGAAAAACGGCTGGAAGGGTGCCGGCAGCATGGGTTGCGAGCTGTTTCGTTTTTTGAGGAGGTCGCCAAAGAGGGGCCTCGCCGCTACGGCTTTGAGATGAGCGAACTGGAGATTTTTGGGCGAGGCCTCGCAGAAGGCTCCTTTACTTTAATCGCCAACCCTACCCCTCCCGCCGAATTTGTATTTGAAAAGCGGCTTGTCCCTAGATAAATTTCTTATTCTTTTAAAGCGCTTATCGCAACAGGAGGCTTTGTGCCAGAAACCGAAGGCTTATCGCTGGAAACGTGGGATACCATTCCCCAATCGATCCAAATGCACGCCGCTCGACTGGGCACCGCGCTCGCTGTGTTGATTATCGGATGGGCGCTCGCTTTGATCATTTCTTCGATTGTAAAAAAGATGATTCAAAAAACGGGGCTCTCCGCTTCCTTCGAGCAGATGCTCTTCGGCGAACGCCCTGCGCAACCCATTGCGTTTGATATCCTGATCTCACGTCTTATTTTTTATTTTCTGATGTTCTTCGTGTTCGTCGGTTTCTTCCAGGCTCTGGAACTCACAATGGTGACTGAGCCCATGCAAGCTTTCCTGAACACGATTTTTCAACGCGTTCCAAATCTGATCGGCCCCGCGATTTTAATCGTCGTCGCATGGATTGTAGCGACGATTCTTCGTCTTTTTGTTTTAAAGGTCTTGGGAGGCGAAAAGCTGGGTAACCGCCTAGCCTCGTGGGCAGGTTGGGAGCCCCATCTTCAAAAGTCAGCTATTCTAACGCTCGCTAACGTCGTCTACTGGGCCGTTCTTCTGATTTTCTCCCTCGCCGTACTCGACGCGCTTCACCTTCAAGCACTTCTGGATCCCCTTAAGGAAATGTTCGAACAGATCCTTTCCTTTCTCCCGAATATGCTCGCCGCAGCTCTCATATTTGCAGTGGGTTGGTTCTTCGCTCGCATCGTGAGACGGGTAACGACCACTTTGCTCGATTCGTTGGGGACCGACCGCCTAGGCCAGCGGATGGGTATCCACGCCACAGTAGGACAAAAAGGTTTATCGGGCGCGCTCGGAACGGTCGCGTACGTCTTGGTTTTGATCCCCGTCATCACCGCCAGTCTAAACGCACTTCGCTTGCAGTCGATTACCAGTCCCATTAGTGAGCTACTTTCCAAAATGCTTGCGGTGTTGCCGCATTTGTTCGCGGCAGCCTTAGTGATGGCGATCACCTACTTTGTGGGTCGCCTGCTCTGCGACCTCATCACCGCTGCACTCACTAGTTCCGGCTTCAACATGGTGGTAGTGAAATTGGGCTTGGGCAAAGATCCCAATGACTACCAATCGACACTGGGAAAAATGGGAATTGGTGAAGCTCCTTACAAGGGCAGTCGCACGCCCTCGCAGATCGTGGGCTACATTCTCTTTGTCGTTTTGCTCCTTTTCGCAGGCATCGAGGCTTTAGGTTTGGTGGGTTTTGAATCTCTGGCCGACTTACTTACCCGCTTCGTAGTTTTCTTGGGGCAGATACTGCTCGGCCTCATCATTTTCGGCGTTGCCCTGTTTATCGCGAACCTCGTCGCACGTACGATTCTTGCGACTCAAAGCACGCAGGCTCATCTGCTAGCGACTGTCGCTCGCGTCGCGATTTTGGTTTTGGCCGGAGCAATGGCTCTTCAGCAGATGGGACTCGCTGAACACATCATCAACCTAGCATTCGGTATTGTCCTGGGCGCTGTGGCCTTAGCCGTTGCGATTGCTTTCGGATTGGGTGGGCGTGAGGTGGCTGCTGACCTATTAAAGCAGTTTGTGCGCGAATTCCGTAAGCGTACCGATGGACCACCAGACGCTTGATTGCTCTACACTGGGTAACTTTCGCCTTCGTTGTTTTTCTCCCCTCCGTGGTCTCGCACGCCGAGCGTTGGAGCTGCGGGCCCACCTCATGGGCTTCTCCTCCGCAAATGCGTGATGGGTACTATGAAAGCACGCTCGGAATCGAATGCACGATGCCGTCACCCGCCTCACTTCTCCCGCTTCGTGTCGCTATTGAGAAGGCACTCTCAGACCGTGGAGAGTTTCACCGTCCGCCTTTGACTGTGCTTTTGGAAGGAATGCGGGGGCAAAGTTTTGATCTGACGCATACTCTTAATGGAGAGGACAAGGGGCTTCGTCTGCGAGAAGAGGTCTTATTGGCCACCGATGGGGAGAGCCGTTTGATTTACCAAACCCGTTCTAAGCAGATCTTTGCCTCAGGTATGGCCGGGTATTTGAAAGGGGTGTCGTTTCAAACCGTACTCAAACGCCCCATCGCCGGCGACAGCGTTACGATCGAAATGAGAAACAGCGTCCGAGTGAAACGGCCCTGGTTCGCTCTTTCACCACTATTTTTTTCGATAGCTAAAGGAATAGCGGAAGATAAGTTCGAAGAGGCTCGCGTTCCCTTACTCACTTTTATCGCCGATACCGCCTATGCGGCACCGATCGACCCCAAAGGCGAGTAGCCGCTACTTAGTCTTTTTCGGGGTGAGATAGGGCTCGTGGTGAATGGAGCTTTCTGCCACCCCCTGCGCCATCAAAAAGGCACGCACCGCCAGTACCATCTCGGAACTACCGCAGAGATAAAATTCACTCTCACTCCAAGCAATCCGCTCAGACTCGGCTGCCAAGTAATCGGTCACTCGACCTCGAAATCCCTTCCACTCACTCGAGGGACGAGACAACGCAACCACCCAGCGGATCACTGAGTGCGAACTAAAATCCGACGCGTAGAGAATGTCGCTTTCATCCCTCGCACCAAACAAAAAGGTAACGGAACGCGGGCGACTTCCCAGTAAGCTTCGGCTAAGCGCCATCGAACGGAGAGGCGCAATGCCGGTACCGGTAGCGATGAAGTACATGTGGCGGTCGGAAACAGGTTTGAGGGTAAAATTTCCGGTGGGAACCAGAACGGGAACCGTTTCCCCCTTCTTCAAAGTTCTCAAATGTTCCGTTAACGGACCTGCCCGCTTCACACAAATTTCAATAATGTCCGAATGCGGATCCGATGCGATGGAATAGTAACGTATAACGGTTTGGTCTTTGGCTTGTATGTCGGGAAGCCGTAAGCGAATTGCTTGCCCAGGAGAAAACTCGATTTTGTTTGGAAACTTTAGTCGAAGGCAAAATACTGTCGGCGTCAAATCTACGTTGTGTTCCACTGTGCCGATCTGTTCAATTTCATTTTGGGACATGATATAAGACGATATCGAGCTTTAACTGTGATCGCAATAGCTTGCCACTCACGGTACCCCATGTTAGCAATCCTTAGCTTGGACAAGGAGGCCTTCTAAGTGGAGTTTTGGAGCGACAGTTTTCAGAACACCGAATCTATCCCTTCCGAATTTGCTTTTGGCAAACACAACCCGGAAACACGAATTGAGCTTTGCGAGAACCGCAACCCTCACTTTGGGTGGCGTAATTTGCCAGCCGGGACGAAGTCGCTTGTGCTTTTGTGCAGGGATACCGATGTTCCAAGCCGCCCCGATGATGTGAACAAATTGGGACGAACGGTGCCGGCCGCCTTGCCGCGCGTGGATTTTTACCATTGGGTTTTGGTCGACCTTCATCCGGATTCCGACGAAATCAAAGTGGGTGAATTCAGCGACGGCATTCAACCCAGAGGAAAGCCGGGCCCCATGGGACCTCGCGACACCCGACAGGGTCTAAACGGCTACACGCAGTGGTTTGCCGAAGACAAAAATTTGAAGGGCAATTGGTTTGGGTACGACGGCCCTTGCCCACCGTGGAACGACGAAATCGTTCACCACTATCACTTCACACTTTTTGCCACAGATTTTGAACGTTGCCCGGTCGATGGGCAGTTCTCCGGCCCCGATGTGCGCAATGTTTTGGACGGGCACACGCTCGCACGCGCCACCCTAACGGGCACTTACCATATATACCCACGCGCCCGAATCCTTCGCTAATCTCTCCCTCCTGAGGGTGATTTTGCGGTGACGTTTATTGTTTTCGGATCAGTTGACCGGGCTGTTGTGCCGTCATTTTCTTGTTCTGTTTCGAATACTTGCATCGTACTGCCGGTGACCCCTCGTCGCTCTTGCGTCGTAAAACCGAATGATTCGCAATTGACGCGGCGCTGTATTTTGAGGTATAAAGCCCCCGCTCACATTAACTTTTAGGCACTTCTTCATTCTCTATTGGGTTGGATTTAAACAAGGAGCGTTCCTGTGCGTAGATGGTCTTTTAACTTAGCAGTAGTAGGTCTTTTATTCGGCACGGTCTTGCAAGCTGCCGAGGAACGCAGCCCGTCCGTCGGCGAAGCCATTCAAACCCTCGCGCAGAACGCGGCGTCTTTGGCTCAGTCCTTTGAAACACTCCAGGAAACTTTCCTGCTCGCTGCGCGAGAAATGGAGACGGAAGCGAACTCTACGAACGCGACCACTTATCAAACCTATCTCAAACAAATCGTCCAAACTGAAAGCGTCAATCGCAATGGGTCGACCGTCAAAATTTTTATTGCTCCCAATCGTCTTCGCAGTTCAACCGCCCGCTTGTGGCAATGGTGGCAAGACGGCTACAAAGACGAGAGCCTGAAAAAACAGTTTTCAGACGAAGTGCAGCCCTCCTATGCGCGCACGATTGTAACGGCTTACGTTTATTCTGAGTTTCTGCGCCGGGCTTTTACGTACAATAATGCTGCCCAACGCAGTGTCATTCAACGATCCACCGCTTACACAAAGTTGCTCGAAGACAACATGCGCAATTTGCACGACGCTTCTCAAGCTCTGATGAGCACAATGGCCTTTTTGCGCGGCGAAGAAACCTTTTCCGAAACCACTCCGGATTGGGAAGGTCTGTACGGACGCATTTTCCACGTCGGAAAAGTTTTAAATTTAAAAGGCACGAACCAGGTCGACATCACGTCGTACTTCGCGCCGTTTTATTATCCCTCTTTGCTACCTAACCCGGCTTTAGACAGCAGCTCGTACACCGATGCGTCGATTGCCCCGAAGCGACTGGATGGAAGCTCGACTTCGGTTAGCGCGAGCAAAGCTGAGCCCGATTATATAAAGGATAGTGGACGCATGCAGCGCCTACTCATGAAAACGCAGTACCTGGTGGACGAAGCGGATTTGACCTACAACGATGAAATGACCCTGTTGCTGGAGACGTTTCAAGAGGAACTCGAAGCAGTGGAAGACGCTCCCGTGGCCGTCACGAAGGCCATCGCCGAGCTTAAAGACATTCAAGCCGACAGCGACGAGCTCGAAGATTCGAAATTGAAACAGCGCTTACAGCGTTTCCTTTCGATTTTGCGTCCAGGCCGCGGATCGTTTAGCCCCATGGATCAGACCAAGATGAAAGAATGGAAGTGGGACGCGGAAAAAGGCTTACTCGATGCGGAAGAAGCGGCCGAAGCCGAAGAAGATGCGGACGATAAGACCGCGTGAACTCCTAGCGCAAGGGCCATATCTTAAGAATATCTGAGCTGAGGCTAGCCGGTGTCGGTTGAACCGCTTCGAGCAGTTTGTCCTGCACCCAAGCCATGTCGGAAACAAAAGCATTTTCGACGGCTCCGGTAGATTCCAGCTCTTGGTGGCTCGCCACCTTCTGGTGATAGATGCCCATCGAAAGCACTCCGATGAGTTCCAATTGGCCCGAGCGGTTTTGGAGAAATACTCCTCCGCCCGAATCGCCTGGAAAAACCGCAAAACTTTGCACCAGGCCGTTGACCTGTCCGTGGCCCAGTAACACGGTCAGCAACTTCTTACTGGGATGATACTTCGACGAGAGCGAGCCAGAAAACAAGCGACCAAAGGTCCGGCTCGCTTGAAACACCTGAAGTGGCATGCCCTGCGAATCGACCGAAGTCTCGGGTAAATCGCCCAAAGGCATGATCATCCCATCCAGATCGGCAGAACAACCCTGTTCAAAATGCACGAGAGCCACGTCTTCTTCCGAATGACTTTGGTAGTCCCCTCTAAACACAATCTGAAAATCGGAAAGGGTACCGGTCTCTCGGCTAATAATCTGCGCTGGACTTCCCCAACCAGGGACCGACAAGCAGTGAGCGGCCGTAATAAAAGTGCACCGCGATCCGGATCGCGAAGGGGTCCGCTGAATCAGCGTCGCTTGGCAGGCGCCATCAGATTCGAGTCGCTGACGCTGTGAAAAATTCACGCCAATTTCAAAGCTGGGATTTTGAGAAAGCGCGTTCGGCCCGCGCAAAGCTTCGCCGTAACTGAGAGACAATAGAAGAGAGGCGAAGATAAGAAGAAGCCGTTTCATGGTTGCCAGTGCCTTATGGAGAAAATGCCTACACCCCTAAACAATGCAAGTGGCAAGCCGCTCCCCAATTGTGAAGGAACGGGCTAAACCTCAGGAATCCCTCACCGATCGCCCTCTACACAATTCACGTATTCCAGATGAATACGGATAACAACTTTTCACTGTCTAGGGCGTGACCTGCCCCCAGGTTCTCGTCGCAAGACAACGCACACCGCCACAAACAGCCCCTAAAACTGCCGCGCTGCCCTCCGCACATGGTGCTCTCTGACTTGAGCCTCGTTCAACGGGTCAGCTAACCTATCTTCTGGGTGCTAGAACAGCTCACAACATCTCCCACGCGGAGATCCCGGCGACGCACTCCCGTAGACAGTCTCATCACCGAAGTTCCCACCAAGTTGTCTGTCCGCGCTTATCACTTGTTCGAGACTCTTCGTCTCAAGCCAGTGCGTAGTCTCCTGGGTAACCGTGTTACAAGCAGCTCCTCTCACGAGGTGCAGGTCCAGTATGGGCCTTTTAGCTACCTCTTCGTGTACCGTTTTGGGTGCCTTGTCTTCGTAAATGTGCCCAAAAAAGAGGCGCAGAAAGTTATCGAACAGTTTAAGACTTCGCTTCCCGAGGCAAAAAAAGAGGTGCACTCGGAATCCTATGAAGTCTTCCTCGGGGAAGCCCCACTCGTCGAATTTGAATTCACGCGGCTCTCGCAATTCAAACTGAATAGTCTCAGAATCATCTCGTTGATCGTGGCACAGTCTGCGGCGCTGGAGTACTTCGAGAAGAACGTTGACCAGATGCTAGAGGCGTCAGGGGCATACATTCAGAACCTTTCCAAGCATGGCCGGGTACCCTTTTTCCGAGGAAGACAGCTCTTAAAAATGATCGGATCCACGGCTGCTACCCGACAAGAAATCCTGAGTCGTCTCTCGGTTCTGGATTCCCCCGAGGAGACTTGGAACGATGAAGCGCTTGAGACCCTGCACAACCAACTCAAAGAAAACTTTGAGCTCGAACTACGCTCTAAAATCCTCGAAAAGAAGCTTTCTCTCATTCAGGACAACATCGAACTTCTCGCCGATATCATCAGTACGAACAAAGGATTGTTTCTCGAACTCCTCATTGTCGCTCTTATTTGTCTCGAAATAATTGCCGGCTTGTTCAAGATTCTCCCTTGACGCATAGCGATTTCTGATCCCCTCCTCGTTTTTCCGTCAACAAACAGAAAATTGAAAATGCAAAAAAGATGCGTTGCCTCAATTTTTGTAAGGAAAGAAAATGAAAATCGTATACTATTAGTCCGAACTCATCTCAAAACCGCTTGGTGCACGGCTCTCTGGGAAAACTCCCACGAGCCAAAGCAAAAGAGCTTTTGAGATGAGTTCGAAATACATCGTCTTTTCCACAAGGGGGATATCAATGGCGAAGGCAAAAAAGAAAAGCAAAGCTAAGAAAACCACGAAGAAAGCTAAGGGCAAAACAAAGAGAAAGCCCAATGCAGCCTTTATGGCAGCGATGCAGCCCAGTGAAGCGCTTGCGAAAGTCGTCGGTAGCAAAGCTATTCCGCGTACGCAGGTCGTGAAGAAAATCTGGCAGTACATTAAGAAGAACAATCTTCAAGATCCTAAGAACCGTCGGAACATCCGTGCGGATGAAAACCTCGTTAAGGTTTTCAATGGGAAGAAAGTCGTTTCGATGTTTGAAATGACAAAGCTTCTCAACAAGCAGCTTAAAAAAGCCGCTGCTTAAGATCATTTGTGATTGAAAAGGGACCGCCGAAAGGTGGTCCTTTTTTTTTGCCCCGATTTATTCGAAGTGAACTATTAAAACCCCTGCATTCCCCAGCTGAACAGTGCATTCGAGGTCATTTTCCGACGACAATTGTTTGAATCGGGTTTGGATTGCGCCCTGCCCGGTGATGAACTGAACCCGCTTGAAGCCTCTTTTCATCCGAACTTCACCCAGAATCTTCAAAAAGACGTCCTCGGCCTCCTGCAGTCTCATGCCATGCATATCGAGTACCTGGACGTCAGGAGGCCCTTTGCGACTCATCTAGAGCCCCGCCTGGTGGAAATGGAAGCGAAAATCCTCCATACGACTGCGTGTTCTTCCCCTATCGAAGAAACCAATGCGCGACCAGGATCGAAACTCGAGCGTTTTGGTTTTCTCGTCTAAGTAAAATTCGGCATCTTGGGTGGCTCCCAAAACAGGTAGCCGAAACTCCACTCGCAAGTAAGATGGGCCTTCTTCCACTACGGTCGCTCCCATATTGGCCAGAGCCTTTTTAGTTTGCTTCAAAGTAAGCTGCTGATCGGTGTACGGGATGCTCGCGATCTGCATGGGGGCCTGGTTGCTTTGGGTGGAAACGCAAGGCATCGCATCCTCACAACCCACGAAGCGCCCCTCTCTCACCCCTCGCGTTTCCGGGGGCAGCTCTTTACAGCTAGGCAGAAAACAAATCAGCCCAACCAATAAAACTCTATAAAAGGCGGACCCAAAAATCATGGAGAGACCTCACTGTCTCTCCGAGTAGCATAGGCGTGCGCTCGCGCCAACCACGGACGAGCGTTTTACCGTTTGCCGTTAGAGATTCATGAGATTGGGCAGCTCACAAAACAACAAGCAGCCTCCCAAGAGAAGGGCGATACTGAGCGTAAAGAAAACCCCTCTCAAGCGGGATTGTTTCTTGTGACGGTCCAGCCACTGGACAGATGCCTGATGCAGCGCTTCTTGCTCTGCTTCACTGAGCGAGTAACCGGACTCGGATTCCATGTAATGGGACATGCTTTACTCCTTGGACGTAAGTTGTGAAGCGCCGGGTATAGTCGGCGCGTCACCTATCCATCGGAGAAACCCAATCGCACTTTAGAAGAAATATTCCCCTCATTTGGCAGGCAGACGCCACGCACTATAATGCATGCTAGCGGTCTGACCGCGTCATAGCGACGATAACCCCGATGAAAGTTGACGCACTGAATTATCTTCAAACCGAAAAAGCTTTGCCCCCGGCTCGGATTACGGGCACGTGGGTAAACCACCTCGATCGCCGTGAAGGCACCAAAATCAGCGATTTTACGCACGAATCTGGAAAATTTTCTTTTATTTCACGCAGCATTATGTTTTGGTGTGCCTTTAAAAAGGGAGACTATGGACGATTACCGAGGCTGGCCGCATCTTATGTGTTCGGGCTTTGACTGCGATAAAAAGGCCCTGATGTCATATGACAAAATCTACAAGTTTTTAAAGGAACTACCAGGCCTAATCGGCATGCAGCAGATGGGTTTGCCCATTGTCTACAAAGTGACTCGGGAAGAGCACCCCGATATTGGTATCACGGGCATTACCATCATCGCCACCAGCCACATCAGCATTCATACCTTTCCTCGTGGACAAAAGGACGGAAAGAAAAAGCCGCGCGGGATTCAGCGCCGCGTATTTAAACCGTTCTTCACCTTTGATTGCTACAGCTGCAAGGGCTTCGAACCCGATTTGGTTTACGATCTCCTGAAACAGACGTTTAAACCGAAGATGCTTGAAACCGCCCTCGTCTACCGTTTGCGAGAAGACGAAGACCTCATTCAGGTCGAAGACTACTAAACTTATTTTGCGGGAAAGTGGGATTTACGGGGCGATAGCGTCCTGAAGACCCGCACGCAGTTCTGGAAATTTAAACTCCATACCTGCCTTGAGAGTCGCCTTCGGCAAAACCTTTTGCGAAGCAAGTAGAACGGATGAAAATTCTCCGAGCGCGAGCTTTAGAGCGACAGACGGAACCGGGAAAATGGTCGGACGCCGAAGCACACTTCCCAACACCTTGGTGAACTCTTCATTTCTCACGGGATGGGGGGCGGTTCCGTTAAGCACCCCTGAAACCGAGTTCTGCTGGGCGGCCAGCAGAAAAATACTCACCAGATCCTCTACATGAATCCAGGACATCCATTGCCTCCCGGATCCCAATTTACCGCCGACACCAAGCTTGAAAGGAAGCAGCATTTTTTTCAGCGCCCCTCCCTTACCGATGACCAGACCAATTCGAATGCACACGACTCGCACACCCAATGTTTCGGCGCGCCGGGCCTCTTTCTCCCAGTCCTGACAAACTTCGGCCAAAAAATCGCTAGCCGCAGGGAAGCTTTCGTCGATTTCGACTTCACCGGTATCGCCGTACCACCCCACGGCAGAGGCGGAAACGAGTACTCGCGGCTTTTGTGCTAGCTTTGCGATGCCATCCACGAGCGCGCGCGTGCCCTTTACCCGACTGTCATAAATTTCTCTCTTCTTCTTTTCTGTCCAACGGCCCTCAGCCACCGACTCGCCGGCAAGATTGAAAATCTCGGTGACTCCGGTGAACGACTCAGCGGGGGGAATGGAGGAGGTTTCCCACTGAAAGGGCTTTACCTCAGGCCCCAACTTTCTTCTGACGTCACCAGGATGACGACTCAGCACATGGGGAGCAGTCAAACGCGCACACAAACGTGTTCCAACAAATCCGGTCGCACCGGTTACTAAAGCACTCATGCGGTAGCTATACTCCCACCGCGGGCCCATTGCCAAGTAGGATACGAATCGCTAATCTGAAAGCATGGACAAAGATAAAGTGCTTGCCACATTAAATGAACTTCTTGAAATGGAGCTGGCGGGCGTTGTTCGCTACACTCATTATTCTCTGATGGTCTTCGGCCACACACGCATTCCCATTATTAAGTGGCTAAGAGACCAAGGTAGAGAGTCACTCGGACATGCCGAACAAATCGGAGAACTAATTACGAGCATGGGTGGACATCCCTCACTTAAAATTCAAAAGCTTCTCGAAACCCACAAGCATTCCATTGATCAGATTCTCAATGAAAGTTTGGAACACGAACGCGAGCAGGCAAAGATGTACCATCAGCTTCTTACACAGGTAAGGGACCACAGTGTTTTGTTGGAAGAGTTCGCACGCACGATGGTGAGCGAAGAGGAATTGCACATCGCGGAAGTTGAAAAAATGCTCCGCAAGCCGGCCTAGAGTCCGAATTCAGAGCGAATTTGAGCAGTCCATTTCTTGACGCGCTCGTCGGTCATGGCGTTTTGATTTTCGATATCAATCACCAACCCCATAAATTTGCCGTCGATAAGAGCTTTAGACTTCGCGAAGTTGTATCCATCGGTCGGCCACAAGCCCACGAGTTCCGTACCGAGTGGTTTAAAGGTACGCCAAAGTTCTTCCATCGCATCCACGTAGGTATCGGGATAGCCAACGCCGTCTCCCAAACCGAAGATGGCAACTTTTTTTCCTTTGAGATCAACGCCAGCAATTTTGTTTAGGTACTCCACCCAATCCTCTTGGGTTTCCCCGATGTGCCATGTGGGCACACCTAGAATAAGATGATCAAATGCTTTCAAGGCGTCGGGTCCCACGTCGGCGACATTGACCGTTTTCACGACGTCGCCGCCGAATACGGCTTTGATCTGATCCCCCACGTTCGCGGTATTTCCGGTAGTGGATCCGTAGAAAAGTCCGACTTTGGATCCCCCCGGGTCAAACGCTGCGGCAGCGGCCGCTGGGGCTGCGCCAGCAGAGGTAGCCCGCGCCGGCGCGGCTTGCGCTTTCTTGCGCGCTTCTTGCTCCGCTTTTTTCTGCGCCTCGATGGCTTTCTCGCGTTCTTCCTTTTCTTGGAGCGCTTTGGCTCGAATCGCTTCATCTTCTTTTAGAATGCTAGAGGCATCCATCGCCGCCAGGTTTGCTGGAGCGGGAGGCAACGAGTGTCCCATCCGGTGAACGGAACCGGGCGCGCGTTTGCCCATTTGGCGGTAGAGAACAAGCACGTCGTCCAGACCAAGAGTGAGCTGTCGGGTACTGTTGTCCGCAAACAAGAATTCGAAACTAAATGAGCCTGTTGAGGCGCGATGTGAACCCACCAAAAGTTCGACCATCTCTAGCGGAGTGACGAGTGATTGCCAGAAGGGCTTTTTGAACAGAGGCAGAAACACGTAGGTTGCCCCAACCTCCTGCCCTTCACCCCAAGCTCCTACGTAGCGGACCTTCAACTTTACCAGCGGGTAGGCGGCTTTCGACCATACCCCGAGTTCCGCACGCTGCTTTCCTCGCGTGATTCCAAAACTGTCAAATTTCTTCAGAAGACGCATCCCACCTCAAAAACGATAAGTACGAAGAAATTAATGACTTAGGAGGGGCAAGTCAACCAAAGCGGAGGGCCGATGGTACCGGTGTCAGAGCGTTCTTATCCGCAGGTTCCACGGCCCTGCTTTTTCAAATAACATTGGTGGTATTCCTCGGCCCGAAAAAAGGCGCCCGCCGGTGCGATCTCCGTGACAATGGGTCTTCGGAAACGCTTTGAGGCGTCCCCACGGCCTTTTGCCGCGCGAGCCAGAGCTTCCTGCTCCGGGCTGAAAAAATAGATCGCGGAACGGTATTGGGTTCCGTGGTCTGGCCCTTGTTGATTGAGTGTTGTGGGGTCATGAATGGTGAAAAAAACGTCGAGAAGCTCTTCGTAGCTCACTTCGTCCGACTCGAATTCCACTTCCACAACTTCTGCGTGCCCCGTGTTCCCCATGCAAACTTGTTCATAGGTTGGATTCGCAACGCTGCCGCCTGAGTAGCCGACCGCTGTACTTTTAACGCCAGGGGTTCGCTGAAATTTGAGCTCCACCCCCCAAAAACAACCGGCGCCGAAGCGGGCCTTTTCCATTGCCATAGTGATCTCCTCGCAAAGAGGGCCAGAATAGCAGCGCTAAGACCAGAACGCGACCCCTCCCTGGCGGTCCGTAACTATTTGTTATAGCTGTGCTTTTTAACTTGCCCTTTGACCATGTGCGGCATTTTTGGTATAAAGCACCCTTATTTTGAAAGGTGGGTACATGGGTTTCAAGAATCTCTTCTCTCTATTTGTTTTTGTCTTTCTCTCCACACCGAGCTTCGCCGAAAAACCAGACGCGTATGTTCAGGACGATACCTACAATATGTGGGATCAAAGCGCACAGCGGGAACGCCGTAATAAGCCTTCGGAAGAAATTTTGGAAGATGGCAGGATTATCTTAAGACACGAAAAAGCTGAAAAAGCTTTTCGCAATTGGAGCTACGCTAAGCAATTCCACCAAAGGGATCCGGATGAAGGACTTGTCACGATTCGCGTGGGCGCCATGAAAAAAGGCGAGTTTCTTTGCTCCTACCGGTCCACACCGAAGCTCTACGATTGTGTCATCACGCCCAAGGATGCCAAGAAATAACTGTCGCGGATCAAGTTAGCTAGCGACGGCCTTAGCTTCTTTCTCACTTTTCTTCGGGCTACGTTTTTTGGCAGGCTTTTTCGGAGCGGCCACGGGCGAAGCTTCCGCTTCCGTGGCTTCATTCTCCGTTCCTTCGGCGGCTTCGGCGGCTTCGGCGGCTTTGGCGCGCTTGCCTTTACCCTTCCCTTTGCCTCCGCCCATTCGGTCGTCCACTATCTGGATGGCCTCTTGGACGGTCAGTTTTGCCGGGTCGGCGTCTTTAGGAAGACTAATATTTTTGGAGCGGTACTTTATATAGATACCGTATTTGCCCTCGTATAAATATATTCCCTTGTCGGACTCGGGGTGCACGCCCACTTCGCGAACAAGTTTGGCTCCCCCGCGACCCCGTTTGGGTTCCCTGAGGATCTCAAGGGCACGGTCCAATCCAACGGTATAAACATCATCTTCTTTTTTGAGCGAGCGAAAATCTCGCTGATGGACGACGTACGGGCCAAAACGTCCGTTGTTGGCGGAAACCATTTCCTTCGTATCGGGATGAGGCCCCAGTTCACGCGGCAAACTCAAGAGTTTCAGCGCTTGGGGCAAGGTGAGCTGACGGTAGTCCATTCCCTTGGGTACACTTGCGCGCTTCGGTTTGGCTTGCCCATCGACCATTTCGCCCAACTGCACGTACGGACCGTATCGGCCGAGCAAACAATAAATTTGCTGATTGGTCTCAGGATGCACTCCCAAAGAGAGCGGCCCTTTTTCCGAGGCTTCAATAATTTCTTCAATAAGCTCAGGCGTCACGTCAGCGGGCGCCACGTCTTCCGGAATGGAAGCGCGCACGTTTTCGCCGTCGGGCATTTCCTTAACCAAGTAAGCACCGAAGCGCCCCACCCGGACACTGATTCCCTTTAGGGAAATCAATGCGACTTCACGACTGGTTTCCGGATCGATCTTTTTTTCCTTCTGTTGAACCTGATTCAACAGCCCTTTTTCACCCAAATAAAAATTCTTCAGGTAGGGAAGCCACTCTCGTTCGCCCTGAGCGATTTCGTCGAGTGAACGCTCCATTTCGGAGGTGAAACTATAGCTCACCAACTTTTCGAAATGGGTTTCCAAAAGCTGGACCACCGCGATACCGGTAAATGTCGCCGTCAGAGCATTCCCGTTCTTCTTCACATAACCACGATCAACGATCGTTCCGATGATGCTCGCGTAGGTGGAAGGACGGCCAATACCTTCTTTTTCCAGCCGCTGTACGAGTGAAGCTTCAGTGTAGCGTGCGGGGGGCTTGGTTTCGTGCGAAAGGGCTTCGAGCTGTTTCGCTTTCAGTGAATCGCCCTCCTTTATATCTGGAAGGGCGACCTCTTTTTCTTCCAATGCCGCTTCCGGAGAATCACTGCCTTCTACGTAGGCGCGCAAAAAGCCGGGAAAAGCGATCTTCATGCCCGTAGCGCTAAAGCCACACTCGCCCACTTCAAAGCGGATGCTCATGGAAAGTTTTTTCGCATCGGCCATCTGGGTCGCCACTGTGCGCTTCCAGATCAAATCATAGAGCGCCATTTCTTTGCCCGAGAGACCTGTTTCGGCCGCGGTAAGGTAATGATCGCCAGCCGGACGAATCGCTTCGTGAGCTTCCTGCGCCGATTTCGATTTACTCGTGTACTGACGAGGTTCCGGTGACAGGAAATCTTTTCCGTAGCGCTTTTCAATCACGCTACGCGCTCCTCGAATGGCCTCTTGGCTCAAATTCGGGGAATCAGTACGCATATAAGTAATCAAACCCTGTTCGTACAGTGACTGCGCCACTCGCATTGTGTCTTTCGCGGACAGCCCAAGCTTACGGTTAGATTCCTGCTGCAAAGTGGAAGTAATAAACGGAGGCGAGGGGCGTGCGCTGGATTGTTTCTCTTCGACCGAAACCACTTTCCAGGATTGGCCGTCGAGATCCTTCACCAACTTGTTCGCCAGTTTTTCGTCGACCAGAAGAAGATCACGGCCAGCGATGAGAGCGCCAGTGGTTTCTTCAAAATCTTTACCCTGAGCAATCTTTTTGCCACCCACCGTAACCAAACGGGCTTCAAAAGGCTTTTGATCCTTGGCAAGCTCTGCTTTCAAATCCCAGTAGGTGGCTTTCTTGAATCGGAGGCGTTCTCGTTCACGATCACAAATAAGTCGTAGCCCGGCAGACTGTACGCGTCCCGCCGACAAACCAAACGCAATTTTCTTCCAGATAAGTGGCGAAAGAGTGTAACCCACCAACCGATCCAAAATGCGCCGCGTTTCTTGCGCCTGCACGAGACGCTTGTCAATTTCGCGGCAGTCTTCAATAGCCTTAAGAATGGCCTCTTTGGTGATCTCATGGAACACCATGCGCTTTACCGGAATTTTGGGGCGCAACAGCTCCACCAAGTGCCAGGAGATACTCTCCCCTTCGCGATCCTCGTCAGTTGCCAGGTACAATTCATCGACGTCCTTGAGAAGCGCACGTAGATTTTGGAGAACTTTCGATTTGCCCTTGGGAACAACGTAAAGCGGCTCGAAATTACCTTCAATGTTTACGCCAATGCGTGCCCAAGGTTCCTGTTTGTATTTCGCCGGAATCTCCGACGCGGACTGGGGCAGATCACGAATGTGACCCATGCTAGCTTCAACGGAAAAGCTTTTAGGAAGGAAGCGCTTGATTGTCTTCGCCTTGGTAGGCGACTCAACGATGACTAAGCATTTTCCAGACAAAAGGACCCCTTTGTTTAAAAGCCCGATGGGAGTGAGCCAGATTCTTAACTATAAACTAAGAAACCCTTTAGGCGAACTCGCAGGGTATAAAAGCCAAATAGCTAGTCTTACTTGCCGCGTCCCGTCAACCCTCGTAGTCAAGCGGCCTTTTCCCGGTCGGAAAAAATGCTGCCGAAACGGTACGAAAAGAACGAGGCTCGCCCGAAAAGCTCATAGTTTCAAATCGTAATCGATGATCAAGGGCGCATGATCAGAGAACTTCTTATCCTTGAATATCGACGCTTTACGCACTGCGCCACTTATCTCCTGACTCACCACTTGGTAATCAATTCGCCATCCTACATTTTTTGCGTAGGCCTGTCCCCGATTCGACCACCAGGTGTATTGATCGGGTTTCTGGTTAACGACGCGAAAAGCGTCGCAGTATCCCCAATCACCAAAAAGCTTGTCCATCCACGAGCGCTCCTCTGGAAGAAAGCCCGAATTTTTCTGATTACTCTTCCAGTTCTTCAAATCAATTTCTTTGTGCGCAATATTGAAGTCACCGCAAAGGATGACCTTACGTTTTTTTCCTGGTTTTCGAAGGCGCGCACCGTAGTGATCCAAAAACTCATACTTTTTCACCTGGCGCAGTTCACTCGATGAGCCCGAGGGGAAGTAGATCGAGGCCACACTCAGATTCCCAAAGTCCATTTGAACATATCGCCCTTCACCGTCAAATTCGGTGTGTTCAATTCCTTTCACTACACGATCGGGTTCCACGCGGCTGTACAGCGATACGCCACTGTAGCCCGGGCGTGCAGCCAAATGAAAATGGGCTTTATATTTCTGCGGAATGCGCATGGCTTCGGGAATAACATCTTCCAGGGCTCGCATTTCCTGAAGACACAGTATATCGGCGCGCTGTTTGACCGCCCAATCCCAAAATCCCTTTTGGAAAGCGGAACGCACGCCATTTAGATTGCACGTGATGACACGCATGTTTTAAATCGCCTGGTCGGCTATTTGATCGTCGCACGGCAGACCAAAGCGGGCCCGGTACTCGGGAAGCCCACTGAGCGGCTCTCTCTCGTGCTCTTCTACCCACTTGAGAGTGGGCACAAAATGGTAAGTGCCTCCCGGTGCCGGATCGTAGTCAAAATTTACGTAAACAAAATCACGGTCGGCGTCGTTTTTTGGAGCGGAACGAGCCATGCGATTGGCCCAGGTTTGAAGAATTCCGTAGTTCATCTGACCCAGCTTGGATGTGGGGCTGTTGCGATGAATGCGAATATCGAGATTCACCTGAGCAATCGCTTCGCGACCCCACATTTCATAAGCATCAATCAAGTGCGAAGTTTCCACTCCGTAGCCCACTGGAAACGGAAGTTCTTGGAGTGCCGAGCGGCGAATCGCGTACTCTCCGGAAAGCGGCTGCACCAAAAAGACTAGCGGAAAGTAATGGTGATTGAACATCGGGCGAGAGCTGATCTGATTGACTCTTCCCCCTTCCATCGAACGCACCGGATGCAACACGTTTCTCGACCATTCCGATAGGCGCTCTCGCGTGGAATGCGGGAGCAGATGCTTTAGCGGCAGCGACTGGCCCCAAGTAAAAGCTCTCTCTAAAAGGGGATGCGCTTTACCCGTCATCGGGCGTTGGTACATCGCCTTGCTGTAAAGAAGCTCAGGCCTTTCAAGCAACGGACCGACCAAACCCGCGACAAAATGCCAATCGATGTTCCGGATATCGGTATCAACATAAACCACGATATCGCCCTTGGCCTGAAAGCCACCCTTCCAAAGGTTGTCGCCCTTCCCAGAGCGAGGCTCGTACTGAGGCAGGATGTCTTTTGCCTGATAAACTTCCGCGCCGGCTTGGCGGGCAATTTCGCATGTATTGTCAGTGGAACCAGAGTCGATCACTAAAATCTCGTCCACCAACGGCATGGCACCCGTGAGATTCTTCGCCATCGTGCTGACCACTTTGCCAATGGTGGCGCCTTCGTTGAGGCTCGGCAGGACGACCGAAACCGTCAGCCCCTGCTCCTGCTTTAGAGCCACCAAGCGAGAGAGATCACTGAACTGCGTGTGATGATAAGTATTGTCGAGATACCAAGGCAGGTTTTCGAACAAAACTTTAACCAGACGATGGAGATGTGAAGGGGGATTCTGCGCGACCATGGTGTCGATGTACTGGCAAACCCGCCGATCGTCTTGAGGCATCAAACGACGAAAGAGTTCGATGAGCCGGACCCGATCTTCTGGTTGGAGAAACCACAATTTTTCAAAACAAGCTTCCGCCTGCGCGGTCTGTTCGCCTTCACTCTCAGGCCCTGCCCAAGACGGAGCTGAAACGCACAATACGACCGCGAATACACTTACAACCCAGATGAATCCAATTTTGCCCATGACTCGACGCACAATAAAATGTCCTTACTTGCCGAAATGAAAGAACCTGATTACCGACGCCCCACGTAAAAGGCAAGAGTTTCGCCAGATGAGCCGTGAAGCGGAGAAAGCGCCCGGCGGAGGCAACTAAGGGAGAAAACGGCCCTTCTCTTCAGGGCTCGGCAGCCGACAGGTGTCGCGTTTTCCAAATAACCGGTATCGATGCTCGGCCGTAAAGCGGTAAAGGGCATGGCGGAGAAAGGAAGGCAGATATTTTCCCCAGGCAAGAAAGCACCCCGGGCCCGAAATTCGCTCTATTATATAGAAGAAGGCGTCGTCCGCTCGAAAGATTTGAGCGCCTGCCACCACAATCATGCTATCCACGCTGCTCCCTAGTCCCCGGGCTTGAGCAGTTTCCCCCTGAAGGGGAGAAAAGCGAAAGCGCTTCTCAGTGTCCCATTTCAGAACAAAATCAACGAAACGATTGCATAGACCACACACGCCATCAAAAAAGAGAATCGGTTCGTCCTTAGTCATGGTCGAGCCCCGTTTCCAAAGTCGCCTGCTGATAAACTTTGCCGGTTTCCAAACAAAGCGCGGTCAACTCGCGGCCCCACACACAACCCGAGTCCAAACCACTCACGTTCTTTTCCTGGTGAAATCCCAAAGAGGCCCAGTGACCGAAAACTACGTGCGTACCAACACTTCTTCTCTCTGGGATCTGAAACCACGCATAATAAGGCCGCTCGACTTCCGAAAGTGGCCCTGTGAAGCCAAAATCCATCTCACCATTCGTTTGGCAAACCCGCAGGCGAGTCAGCACGGATAAGATGGCGATCAGACGGTCTTCGTCGCTTTTTGCTTCCTTCCACTGAAGCTTTTCTCTCTTCTTTAACCGCTCGACTAACTTCGAATAGCTTTTGCCTCGCAGAGCTTCGGTGGCTTGCGCCCCCAAGGCCAGAGCTTCTTTCACCGACCACTGAGGTAAAAGGCCGGCGTGAAGCAGTAAATGCTTGGGAAGCTGATGAACCAAATCGCGGTGTCGCAACCACTCGACTAGATCGGCGCGATCTTTGGCGCGCAAAATCGGATCAATGGTATCGCCCGACCGTGGAGAAGCGCCTTGCGCACAGGCCAGAAGCCAAAGATCGTGGTTTCCTAGAATGGCGTTTACGTTTTTGGTGCTTTTGGCCCATCGAAGAACTTCCAAAGACTGCGGGCCACGGTTGACGAGGTCTCCTAAAAGCCAGATCTGATCGCGAGAAGACTCGAAAGGTAACTTTTCCAACAGTGCTTCCAAGGTTTGGAAGCACCCTTGCACATCTCCGATGACGAACGTCGACATAATCAGCTTAAAAACGGTTCCCCGTAAGTGTTAAGCCACTCGAAAATGGCCCGCGCAAGAACCGCTGCTTCTTCCTTCGCTTTTGGTAGAGCTGCCGCGCTCGCAGCCGGTTCCCTTACCGAAAGGTAATACTTCATCAAGGGTTCCGTTCCTGACGGTCGGATACTCAAACGAGCGCGATCACCTAGATAAAACTGAAGGACATCTGATTTAGGAGAATCGAGTTCGAGGGAGAGTCCCTCGGGGAATACGCTTTCTCGTCTCAAAAGAAAATCTCTGACTTTCACGACCGGCAACCCGGCAATGGTGGCTGGTACGTTATCTCGCAACGACTGAATAAAGCGTGCCATCGCCTTTTCGCCGCGCATTCCTTCGCTTACGACCGTTTGGAGTTCTTCTAGGTAAAAACCATGCTGAACATAAAGTTCATCGAGCGCCTGAAACAACGTTTTCCCGCGACTCTTGTGATAGGCCGCCATCTGAGCCGCGATGACACAGGCGCTGATACCGTCCTTGTCGCGTATAAAAGAGTCGAAAAGAAAACCGTAGGCTTCTTCTCCCCCGCATACATACTTGCGCGGAGGCTTGCGGGCTCCCGACTCGTAGTCTTCAATGCGTTCGGCTATCCACTTAAAGCCAGTAAGTGTCTCTTCGACCTCAACGCCGTAAAGAGCAGCGATCGATCTCTGCATCTCGGTCGTAACAATTGTCTTTATGACCAACGGGTTTTCCGGCAACGTACCGGCTTCCTTGGCTTGAGATAGAATAAAATCGATCATCAAGGACCCAAGCGCATTACCCTCGACAGCCTCGTACCCGCCTGGTCCCGCCACCGCTACGCCTAGCCGATCCGCATCCGGATCGGTAGCCAAAACAATATCGGCCTTCACTCTTTTGGCTTCTTCAATCGCGAGAACCAAGGACTGAGCTTCACCCGGGTTGGGGCTCTTTACCGTCGGAAAGTTTCCGTCGTAGGCGCTTTGAGCTTCTACGATGTGAAGGTCAGAAAATCCAAAGCGGGAAAAGGCTTCGGGAAGCACCCGTAGGCCTGTGCCGTGCAAAGAAGTGTAAACCACTGAAAGACTTTCACTCGGGCGCGTAAACAAACTCTTCTGCAACCTGTCGAGATACTTCGTGATGAATTCTTCCCCAATAATCGTAACTCGATGCGTGTTAAGCACTTCCTCAAAAGGATGGAACTGAATCGCGTCGTACTCGGTGGAACTATAGTAACGGGTAATCTGCTCATCGTGAGGTGGAACAATCTGTCCCCCCGTGGGCAAGTAAACTTTGAACCCGTTGTACTGAGGCGGATTGTGGCTGGCGGTAATGTAAATCCCCATGTCACACTTAAGTTCCCGCACCATAAAGGACAAGAGCGGCGCAGGCCCCAGTTTCTCGGTCAAAAACGTTTCAATTTTTTGGGCGGCAAGCACTTCCACAACGGCAACCGCAAATTCTTTGGAGAAGTGACGGCAATCAAAAGAGACTGCCACTTTGAGTGGCTTTTTCCCGTGCAGCTCCTTTAGGTAAAGCCCCACCGCGTGGGTGGCCTTGCGCACGTTGTACAAATTCATTCTTGAAGAACCCGAGCCCAAAACGCCTCGTAAGCCGGCCGTTCCAAACTTTAGGTCCGACTCGAAACGCTCCGCGAGCCCTTTCTCATCTTGCTTCTGAATGAGATCTTCCACTTCCTTGCGAGTGGCTTCATCGAACAGGGGGCAGCGAGCCCAGTACTGCGCCTTTTGGCGTATATTTGGGGGTGTAGCCATGGTCTAGGGTGTACCATTTTCCTGTAAGGCGCGCTTCCATTTTTCCTATTAAATTCCATCTTTTGAAGCTTCCCTATTCTTTTTCCTTTAACCTTTTGCCGCAACGCTCCGATAGAGAGCTTGGAATGACGCCTAAAAAGAAAAAAACAGAAGCCCCTTCTCCGAAGAAGAAAGCCGCTGGGCCAGGTACGCCGGCAGCTGCTCCCAAAGCGACCGCCGCGAAAGCGGCCCGCCCGAAAAAAGCAGCCAAACCGGTGACCAAAGAAAGTCGTCTTTTACTTCTTAAAAACTGGAAGAAGCGACGCCTGCGGCTCCAGATGAAGGCGGAAAAGAAGCTGAGCATCTATATCGATCGCTTAGTCGAAAAATACCCCAAAGATTTCCTGGAAAAAATCAAGGCTGGCTTGGAAGACGAAACCAAGTTCAACGAGATCGTCGACGAACTGAAGTTTGATATGGAATCAAGCGCCGCCGAGACCGATGAGGAATTCCTGGAACGTTTCTCCCGTGCGCTCGGACTAAGCGACGAATAAATTTTTCTATTCTTTCCCGATTCTTTATTTTCTTTCGAGAAAATGTTTAGGAGATGACACGTCTCCGACTCATCATTCTATTTTTTATCTTTTTGATCTTTCCCCTGGGAGGGCTTGCTATCTCCCTTCAACCTGGCGACGACGCCTTTTTGCAGAGAGCCGATCCCGATCGTGCTCGTTTCGCCCTTAAACACTTCCAAACTACCTACTCCCACAACGCCGGGGAAGACGAAGCCTGGCGATTGGCTATGGCCTGTCAATATGTAGGGCTGAACTTGATCGAATCTCCGGCAGAGAAGCAGAAACTTTTTCTGCAAGGCATTCAGGCGGGGCGCCGAGGGGTCGAGCTCAACTCCGAGTGTGTTCCCTGCCACTTTTGGACAGCGGTTAATCTCGCCCTATACGGACAGAGCGTGGGTGTCTGGCGAATGCTTGGTAGTTTGAGAGACGTACTCGCCCATCTTCGGGTAGTGGTTCGGTTGGATCCCAGCTACGCTTTTGGCGGAGCTCACCGCATTTTGGGCCTCATCCACCAACACATTCCCGGATTCTTGGGCGGGGGCAAAGAGACGGCCCGCGACTATTTGGAGAAAGCGATCGCGCAAGCTCCTGGTAGTCCGCTCAATTATTTTTTCTTGGCTCGACTCTACGCCGAGGAATTTTCAAACAAATCAGAAGCGCTTCGCGTAGCGCGTGTTGCGTTATCCTTTCCCCTTCCCAGCCGAAGCGAGGTCGAATCACACGGAGCCTGGTCGGACCTTGCCGCACTGCACCAGCAACTACTACGTTGACTAAATAGTCGGGCACGACGCATCGTATTCTCTTCACATAAACTTAAAGAAAAGTTTAAAGGGTCCGAGAGATTACTGTGTTATTAATAGTAGTAGATTGGCTTTCTTACGCATCCCTAGCTTTCACGGAGGTGTCGTCATCCTAGCCTTTTCACCAAAAGCGGACCTCAATCGCTTCAATTTCATTTCCCCTTCGTCGGCTTTGCCCTCGGGCGAATCCGAGTGGGCACCTCAATCCTCTGAATTTGAAATTCATAGGAAAAACTTCACCGTCAAAATTGCAAACACACGGCGCGAATTTTTGCAGGCCTACCGCTTGCGCTACGCGGTTTTCCATCGCGAGTTTAGGGGAAAGCAGTTTCCTGTCGGATTAGACACCGACCGATACGATCGCAAAGCACAGCTTCTTGTCATCATCGATAACAACATCAAAAAGGTTGTTGGAACGTACCGGCTCATTAACTCTCGGATGAGCAACGATTTTTATTCTTCGAGCGAGTTTAAGCTCGACTCTTTTCTTGATACGCCATCGGTGAAAGTGGAACTGAGCCGAGCATGCGTGCATCGTAATTACCGCACGGGTGTCGTGGTTCAACTTCTTTGGAGAGGCTTGGCTGAATACATCAATAAGGTAGGGGCCGAGTTTTTGTTCGGGTGCAGCAGCGTACAGACCACTCAGCTCACGTCGCTTAACGAACTATACAAAACCTTCGTCGACTCGGGCGCAATTCAAGACCAATACACCATCGCTCCGCTCCCCCGCTACCGCGCCGATAATTTCGAAGAATGGAAAAAAACGTTTTGGGATTCTGGGGATTTCACGCCTTCCGGATCGGAGCAACTAAGTCTTCCCCCTTTGCTGCGTTCCTATCTCAAGGCCGGAGCCAAAGTAGCGCTGGAGCCAGCTTTAGATAAAAAATACCGATGCTTTGATTTCCTGACAATTCTCAACGTCGACAATTTGACGAAACACTACGTGCGCAAATACTCTGTGTCATGATCAAGTGGATTCGTTTCTTTGGTTTTCTTGCCGTCATCTCTGTTTTCTTTTTAGTTTCAGCGCCTCTCTTTTTACTCTCCGATCAGCGGCGTCGCATTTTGTCGGCGCACAACACTCGTTTTTTTATTCTTATCCTTACCAAACTCTTTGGCATGCGTGTTTCTATTCAGGGAAAGCGGCCTCCAAAAGGACCTTGCCTTGTGGCATCCAACCATCTTTCGTATTTGGACGTACTAGCCCTCTACGCGGTTCAACCAACTATTTTCATTACGTCGCAAGAAGTACGAGAAACTCCGTTTTTGGGTTGGCTCTGCCTAGCCGCCGGGTGCTTTTTTGTCGAACGGCGTTCTAAGGATAAGATCCGGGGCGAGCAAGAACCGATTACCAATCTTCTCGCGGCTGGCGTACCGGTGGCCCTCTTTCCAGAAGGCACTTCGTCGAACGGAGCATCCGTTCTACCGTTTAAATCCACTTTTTTTGAACCAGCCGTTCAAAGCCGGGCGAACGTTTTGCCGGTTTGCCTAAATTACTTATCTATCGGCGGAGAACCGCTCTCTCACCTTAACCGCGATCGCCTTTGCTGGTACGGCGATATGGATTTTCTACCGCATTTCTTAGGTTTTTTGGGTTCTCGGTCGATGGAGATAGAGGTGAAACTCCTGACTCTGCTTCCAGCCGAGTCGGGGTGGGACCGAAAACAACTTAGCGCTAACGCGCTCAGTCAGATTTTAGGGCAGTATCGACCTCTTTCCGAGAGTGGGACACGTGAAGCGCTTTCCCGAAATGATTCTCCTGCGACGTTTAGCTAGCACAGCGTCTCGACTAGCCCGCGTGAGAGAAGAGAACACGGTACATCACAAGGGGCTTTCCTTCCCTCTCTATTCCTTCACCTTCGGATCCACAGAACCCACCGCTCCCACGCTGGTGTTTACTGGCGGGGTGCACGGACTGGAGCGCATTGGCACACGTGTAGTGACTTCCTATTTGAAAACTTTTGTTGAGCTCGCTAAGTGGGACACCTTAACTCAAAGCGCCCTTCAGACGGCTCGAGTCGTTTTTTACCCACTCGTTAATCCGGCAGGAATGTATTTTCGCACGCGCTCCAATCCGAATGGCGTCGATATCATGAGAAATGCCCCCATCGAAGCGGAAGACCTTCCCCGTTTTAAAATGTTGGCCGGCCATCGCATCAGTCGCAGGCTTCCTTGGTTCCGCGGAACAGGCGAACTGGAACTTGAAACGCTCACCCTTTTAAATCTCATCAAACGTGAAGCCTGGCAGGCAAAACGCGCCATCACCTTAGACGTCCATTCCGGGTACGGAAGCAAGGATCGCTTGTGGTTTCCCTACGCAAAGTCAAAGAAGCCGATTCCTCATCTGGGAGAAATGGTCGCCCTGAAAAAACTTCTCGATCGCGTTTACCCGAATCATATCTACTGCATCGAACCACAAGCTCTTCAGTACACCACCCACGGTGACGTGTGGGACTTCCTTTATGAAGTTCATCGGCAAGAAGTAAGTGGAGCCACTTACCTTCCCCTATGCCTGGAAATGGGATCCTGGATGTGGGTAAAAAAAAATCCGAAACAACTCCTATCCGTTCTGGGAGCCTTTAACCCCATCATGCCGCATCGTCTGCAACGCACTTTGCGACGCCATGTTTATCTTTTTGATTTTCTATTGCGTGCTTGTCTTACCGATCACTGGGGACAACTCAAACCTCAGGATAAAACGGACCTAGAAAACGAAGGGAAGGCACTCTGGTTCCATGCCGCTAGCTGAGACACAAGACTGGGTATTTATTCGCGGGCTCGGGCGGGAATCCGCTCACTGGCGTCCTTTTCTCGAACTTTTCCATAAGGAATTTCCTCAGATTCGTACACACTGTCTGGATTTGCCAGGTACCGGCACGCGCTACAAAGAAGAAAGCCCCCTGACGTTAAATCAGATCAGCGCGAAAGCACGCGAGCCCTGGCTAAGTGGGCCCCACGCTCACGCGCCCATCGTTTTGGTCGGCTTTTCCTTAGGAGGAATGGTCGCGATGGATTGGGCTTTGCGTTTTCCCAAAAATTGCCGTGGCATGGTGGTAATCAACACGAGCCTGGGAAGTTTAAGCCCCGTTTACCGTCGATTGCGACCTCGTGCTTTCAATATTCCTCTACGAACTTTTAAAGGTTCGCGAATTGAGCGCCAAGAGAAACTCGCGATGGCGATTGTAAGTAATCAGACAACACCTCAGGACGAGGCACTAAAGGAATGGATTAGCATTCAAACTAAACACCCCGTCTCCAGGAAAACTCTTTTACGCCAGCTTGTAGCGGCCGCAAGCTCTATGCCCTCATGGGAAACGTTACCCTTCCCGGGCTGTGTTCTGGTTTCGGAAAAGGATCGGATGGTGGATCCCCGGTGCTCGGAAGACCTAGCCCAAAAAGCCCAGTGGCCCATTTATCGGCACGAATGGGCCGGCCATGATCTGGCTTTTGACGATCCACAGTGGGTCATTGCCAAGCTTTCCCACTGGCTTGCGACGCCTTCTAAAAGCTAAAATTCAAAACCGCTCACAACCTCTCCCCAACTCCCGGAGATTCAAAATACGGCGCGAGCTCCAAGTCCCGCGCCGCTTGATTCAGAGCACTCACCAAGTCGCCTAATTGCCGCCCAACTCCACCTGCATCCCGGAGGGAAAAATCAGTTTGAGCGAATCGACGTCTGTGCAGGGAGGAGCCGTTACCACCTTGAATTTCTCTCCCGAGACTTCAAACTCGAAGACCCCCTCGAACAAGGAACTGCTAACAGAACGCATCGCGACCATTTCGCTTATCCGGCCATTTACGTTTAGCTGAACCTGTTTCTGATTCCCCTGACTGACCTGAAGACTCACTTCTTGTCCGAACGATTTTCCCACGTAATTGTCGTGAAAATGTATCCCACCAGCGAACGCATCGACGCTCACCAGCAATCCCAAAGTTAATCCTAGAACCCCTAACCGTTGTTTCATTGCGAACCTCCTATCTCCACGTTACGGGACTTTGCTTTGATGAGTAAATTGATTTGATTTCACGATTATTGTTCAATATGTTTCAACGATGCACCTAGACCAATTACGGTACTTTCTGGAAGTCGCGAAATATGAGCACCTGAGCAAGGCAGCCAAACGCCTGGGGCGAACCCCGAGCGCAGTCAGCCACAGCTTGGCGTCCCTACAGTCGGAGCTCGGTTGCGAACTGTTTCAGAAGCGGGGAAAGAATATCTTCCTCACAGAGCACGGGCGTGCGTTGGTGGAAAAGGCAGCCCCTCTTTTGGCCTCGGCGGAGTCCTTGGTGACCGAGTTTTCCGCGCACCCTTTGCCTCTGCGAGGAAATTACCGCTTGGGGGGAACGCATCTTCTCTGCTCTCAGTTTCTGACTCCCGCTTGGATCACGGTTCAGGAAAAAAGCGTGGCGCTCACGAGTGAAATCTATACCCTCCGTTCTTCTCAAGTGGTGAACGCGGTTCTGGGAGGAGAAATTGATTTTGGGATTTGTTTCAATGCTCAGAGCCAGGCGGAAATTTCCATCGCTGTTTTACGGTCTGGAGGGCTGAGTATCTTTTTGAAACAGAATCACCCCATTTTTTCTTTGCCGAAAAATAAACAGATCGCGGCGCTTTCTCAGTATCCCGCCGTATTGCCGAAAGCCTTTCAGGGCGTCGATGTGTGCGAGTCCCATCCCGTGTTCGAGAAGTTTGGGATCAAGGTGCGTCCAGATTGTCTGATTGACAGCTACGAGGTTGCTTTAAAGAAGGTAGGCGGCTCGCACTCGTGGAGTTTTCTGCCGGATTTCATGGGGGATCAGGCGCGAGGTACTAAAGCACTTTCTCTGCCTCGCAGTTGGGATGCTACTTACCAAGTGTGCGCTCTGTGGAAGAAGGCGCGTCTTCTCCCTCCGGCGCTGCAACAGCTTTTGGAGAATCTAAAACAAGACTTTAAAGTCCTACTGCACTAGGTGGTAAGGCTAAGGCTTTACGGGGTCCGACGAAGCCTTGAAGTAGGGACGAATCACTTTCAAAAATGCGATGGCTTCGTCTCGCACGGCTTCCCGCACTCTTTCACCCACGCCATCCCGTCTGAAGGCTTCCAAATACAAGCCAATGGCTTGCGGCTTTCCTTCGGTCAACAACTTCGCAAGCTTTCCTCTTTTTAGCTCGTGATAGAAGATGAGTTGAGCGAGTGGGCGTTCCAACGCGATATTTCCTTCGATAGAAGCTGTTTTTCCCTTCATTTCGGCTTCGGCTCGTTGTTTTTCCACACTTTTGTCGAGCGAACTGATGGAACGATCAAACTGGGTGGCTTCAAGATCAAGAAGATAGTCTGAAAGCATTCTAAGAACAGGTTCCTGCTTAAGGCTCGCCGCAAGTTGGGTCTCATAGGCCAATGCGACCGTCTGCAGGCGCTTGATATCGCGGTGGCTAAGCGAATCGGGTTTACCGACATTGGAAGACAAGGCGATCCCGGACGAGATCAGAAAAAAAAGTGTTGCCGCTGTTCTTAACATTCTCATTAATCTATCTCATTGGCGTCCAGGCTGCAAAACGCTCACCGCCACACCCGCCATGACAAGTAGGAACGCAGCCGCGTCATACAAAGTGGGGCGCTCGTTGAGGTAGGCAACGCTAAACATGGCGAACACCAAGAAGGTGATTCCCTCCTGCAATACCTTGAGTTGCGGCGCGGTAAAAAAGCCATGCCCAATGCGGTTGGCGGGCACTTGCAAGCAGTACTCAAAAAAGGCAATTCCCCAGGAAATTAGAATTACCCAAAAAAGCGGCTTCGCTTTGTACTTGAGATGACCGTACCAAGCGACCGTCATAAAAAGATTGCTTAGAAGCAGAAGGATAACGGTCTTAAAAGGAATGCTCATCTAACCCCCTCCCAGTATGGTAAAGGTCTCTTCCATGGCTGTCGACACGCGCTTGCGACCAAGGACTCTGGATATTTTCTGGAAATACCGTTTCTCAAAAACATTACATTCGACCGACCGTCTCAAATTTGGATTAAACAAACCGGTGGGTGTCCTTGTTCCGAGAAACCGCCCCTAGCTGACAACAACGGACGTAAACCCGATCGCCTCACTTCTTTTCCGTTCTCAGATTTGATTTTCTCCAGCGGTCGAAGGCCTACCAAAGTGCCTAAACTCCCTGGCACGAAAAGTGTACATGAGATCAAGCGAGGACATTAACGGGAGGAACGATGAGAGAGAAACGGAAATATAACTTGTTTGAAATCGGATGTGCATCTGTCGCTGTGTTGCTGTGCACTTTCGCTTGTAGCCAACAGGCTTCAGCGGCCACTTTGGCTTTACGAGCAAAAACCAACACGAAGCTCTATGTAGGTTCAGGAATCGGATCGATTCACGGCGGAGTGGGCTTGCCCATCAACATAGGCGCGCGTTTCCGTTTATCGAAAAGATCCAAACTTTGGCTCGGAGGCGATACGGGGGTGACGATCGGTTGGGCGTTCTCGCTGCCCCTTCTCTTCTCGGCGACTTATGACATTAGCGGAGACACCAAGGAAACGATTCGCCCCTATATGGGCGCCTCGGTAGGCCCGGTGTTCTTATTCGGCGGCTATGCGGGTTACTCCTCGCTGGCGCGACTGTCAGACTACCGTTATGGCGTGAGTACCAGCTCGGTGCATATGGGAATCCTGTTGCGCCCCGGGTTGGCAGTCCACCTGTCGAAGAGTCTCGATATGAACGTGGAATCACCATTCGGAGCAGTAGGAGGAATGTTCTTCATGGCACCGCAAGCCAACATTGTCTTCCACCTGTAAGGGATCCTTTCCCTTCAACGACACCAGCGTCGAACGTGCTTAAAAGAGCGCGTTCGACGCTTTTTTTATGCGCGCCCCCTCAGCATACCTTTCCAGTACAGGACCGGAAGAAGATGACGCTTAAGTAAATACATGCTCCTTCGCTCTTTAGATTGGTCAAAGGGAAAGGTCTCTTGGGGTCTACCGTCGTAATCAAACTCCGCCATGATCACTTTCCCATACCCTGTAACAAGCGGACAAGAGGTATAGCCATTGTATACCGCACTGGGCTTCTTCCCGTCTCTTACAGCAAGAAGGTTTTCCACTAGCACCGGGGCTTGCTTGCGGATAGCGGCCCCCGTTTTTGACGTCGGTAAACTGCTCGCGTCTCCCAAAGCAAAAACTTCTGGGTATTTTATATGCTGAAGCGAGTGCTTATCCACATTCACCCACCCCGCCTCGTTGGCAAGCAGACTTGTCTTGATGAAATCCGGAGCGCTCATCGGGGGGCTTACGTGCAGAAGATCGTACCTGCTCACCGTTTCATTTCCCGTCTCTGTATGACGAAAAATTGCCTCTCGTGATTTGGGACGAATCGCAACGAGATTTTGTTTGAAGGAGGTCTCAATCCCCCGCTCTCTTACAATTTCAGTTAGAGATTTGGCGTAATGAGGAACACCAAAAATAGCTCCGGCGGCGGACATGAAAACGACTTCACTTTTATCTCGAACACCTGCCTTGCGAAAATGATGCTCGGCCAGGTACATAATTTTTTGAGGCGCACCCGCACACTTCACCGGCGTATTGGGAAACGTAAAAAGCGCACGTCCCCCTTTAAACTCCCGAATAAACTTCCACGTTTTTTCGACGTGCGCATACGAGTAGTTACTGCAAACCCCGTTCTCCCCGATGGTGTCCGTTAAACCTTCGATGGCACTCCAATTGACTTGGATCCCAGGGGCCACCACCAACATTTCGTAGGAAATCTTTTTTCCCGACGAAAGTTCCACTTCTTTTGTCTCTGGAGAAAGGGCAACGACCGATTCTTTAACCCACCCAACTCCCTTGGGAATCACCGCTGCCTGGTCCCGCTCGGTCCACTCGCGCGGCAGAATTCCTGCGCCGACTAGAGTCCAAAGGGGTTGATAGTAATGTTTGGACGCCGGATCAATCACGGTCACTTTCAGATGAGGGTCTTTCCGCCTCAGGCGAGCTGCCACGGTAAGGCCCGCACTCCCGCCTCCCAAAATCACGATCTGATGTTTTTCTTCTGCCATTTTTCCCTCGAAATTAGCCGGCGCGCTTTTTGCCACACTCCATATTGGCAGGCACCGCCACATCCATCATTTTCGGATTGGCCAGTTTCAAATTTTTCATGATTTCCACGAATGTTTCGAGCGACTGCCCCTCAGGAATGCGTGAGTTGAAGCGTTTCTCTTCACCAACCGTTGTGGAAGTACGACCGTTGTAGTCATGCGCCGGATAAACACGGGTGTCGCCGGGGAGTTTGTAGAGCCGGTCCATCACGCTACGATAGAGTTTTTCGGCCGATCCATTCTGGAAGTCGGTACGGCCATTTCCGCGAATGAGCAACGTGTCCCCTGTGAAAGCTTTATCGCCCACCAAGAAAGTCATGCAGCTATCCGTGTGGCCCGGAGTCGCCATGGCCAACAAGGTATGGCGCCCAAAGCGAATCTCATCACCGTCTTGCAAAGTCATGTCGGCACAATTGACTTCTGCGCCGGCGCTTACCGCTGTCCGCGCTCCCGTTTTTTCTCTAATTCTTCCCGCTCCCGTGATGTGATCAGCATGTACATGTGTCTCTAAAACATATTTGAGCTTTAATCCAAGTTCGCTGAGAAGTTGAAGATCCCGTTCAACGTGCTCAAGGACGCTATCGATGAGAAGCGCTTCACGCGTACCGGCATCGGCAAGAAGATAAGTGTATGTGGATGATGTGCTATCAAATAGCTGCCGAAAAATGAGTTCGCTAGCCATGACTACCCCCTACCCTGACCCTGTAGCCCCATCCTAGGTCAACCACCCCACATTTTCAAACCAGCAGGCGGGGAACACACAGCCTAACTCGCCGCGTTGTCACTGATTGCCTCGAAGATTCCGATACATCCCTAGAGAACCTAATGCCTCCAGAACGCCGAAAAGCCATTCAGCTTACCTTGCTCACACTCGCGGTGTGCTGTTCGATTGTCCTGGGAACCGGCGCCTACATTTGGAAAACGAAAAAGTTTCTCTGGGGCAAGCGGCTCAACCACTGGGCGTGGGAAGCCAGCTACACGGAACGCGAATGGGAAGTGCCTTTCTTCGGACCTCGCGAGGGGTATTGGGGCTACCGCCTAGGCGCCCCGATGAAGGACCCCGTTTTTGGTCAACGCACTCCTCAAACTTATATACCCAATCTTGTCGACGTGCGTTCGCATGGTTTGCAGTATGTACGTTCGCGCTCGCCTTCCGCTAAACGTATCTTGATTGTCGGAGGTAGCGTGGCTTGGGGAGCGTATGCGAGCACGATCCCGCACACCTACTTCAACCATCTCGCCCGAGGCCTGGAAACCATCGGTCAACCTGCGGAGATTGTGGTGTCGTCCGACGGCGGATGGACTTCGGCGCAAGAACTGGCGGCTTTGGAGGAGTACGAAAGACTCTATCCGAGACCCAACGTGGTTGTTGCGCTTAACGGGCTTAACGATATTCATTTAAGTGCTTTCAACGGTGAGGTTCCCACCGAGCTTCCTCGTGCATTGGCCCTTTTTGAAGATAAGGCCGAAAAATATTTGGAACGCATGCGTACTATCTCGACTCGTTATTCATACTCGCAGCGAAAAGTTATTTTTGTGCTCCAGCCAGCACTGTTTGAGAAAAAACAACTCTCGGCCCTCGAAAGCCGGTCTCTCGAACTTTCTGTTCCCAAACACTGGCTACCTGCCATGCGCGAGAAGTATGAGCGGATGCGAGAAGGCCTTAGTGAATTGGCAAAGCAACAAAACGTTTATTTCGTGGATGCCTCACGGTGCTTTGACGATGAATCCGCTACCACCTTCACAGACCTCTGGCATTTTTCCGACCGCGGTCACCAACTACTCGCGGACGCTATTCTACCAACCGTTACCGAAGCGCTTAAACAAAGCGTTCCCCGTCAGACTTCGTATCAGGTGAAATAAAAGAGCTAGAAAAGAGGACTGGCTGCCCCCGAAGGAGCAGCCAGTTTTGGTAGGCTTTTAAGAAGACTATCGAAGAGATTGAATCGTGTAGAGGGGCTCAGGGTTCCCGACCAAATACAGGGTCGCGTCGCCCGTTCCGCACCAGCCGTAGCCTTCGCGAAGGTTGGCTTCCCAGATTCCAGGGCGAGCATCGTCACAGACACGGGTCGTGTGATCCTCGAGCACGACGTTAAAGCGTGCGCCCATCGACTTGCTCTGCTTTCCCAGGCTTGCAACATAGCGAACGGAACCGCAGCTTGCGTCTTTTTCAATGGAAGTGATCGTCAACTGGATGCTGCGAACCGCGCCGCCATCATTCAAGTTAACCAAGATTCCCGTGGGTTCTGTTTGACCGTCACGCTTGGTGAGGGTGAGGCCCGCTTGGGTCACATCTTCAAAACCGAACTGCGCCGCTTCGATTTTCATATCGTGGTCGCCAAGAATGGGGCGTTCCCAGTTCGGATCGTAGATACCGAACGCGGAAGAGGTAACCATGAGAACCAACCAACTTGCTAATACTGACTTTTTCATTTCGTACTCCTTATTAAGGGCCCTCTAACGAGCGCCCGTTGAATCTGGAGGGGAACTTACCGAAGCTTACAGATTAAGAAAAATTATTAGTTTTTGGGCTTGGGCATAAGCATTACTAATGCTTAATCCCCTCCCCTTCGGGCGGTGGGTTATCGACGCTAAATAACTTGATTAGGAGCGTTAAAGGCGATGCGGGTCGTACTCGACTTCGACCCAAACCGAGAACTTTTCGATTAGCTCAAGGGTGCGGTCCAGCTGTTCCGATCGCCACACGCCTGCGCCATGCGTTTGAAGGTGCGCACGGTAGGCCTGCAAACTCTCGCGGGAGGGCTCCACTTCATTTTGGCTGTACATGAATTCCAAATAAGAGCGCATAAACAGGGCGGGCTGCCTCACCCCTTGAAAGCGGGCGCGATCCTGCGGGCTCAAATGCTTGTAAAACTGGATCGAGAGATTGTCCAAGTCAGAGCTTTGAATACCGTCGAAGAAGCGGCGCCATCGGTATTCGCGCTCGCTTTGGGAAGCAAGTCTATCGCGCAAAATTTCCTTGCAACGTAAGGTAGGGGCCCCTAATTCTGCCCCAGCCGAAATCGAAAAAGTAAGGAATAGAACAAAAGAAAAAAGAATACGAATCACGAAACCCCCATCACCTGAAAACACTACCCTAACGTTGCCTTTGTCAGCCCTGAGCGACCAGTGTGTTGCCGAATTCGTATCCGCTGGTGGTTCAGGTTCATTCCCCGCCAAATCAAACGGTGCCTATTCCGTTGCAGGGAGAGTTAACCCTAAAATGATAAGGCGCATCATGCAACCCCCGAGATGACTTTTTAAAAAAGGAGCCGGCCTTGACCGGCTCCCTAACAAATAGGCTTGTTAACTGGCACGGCCGTAGCGGTCATCCTCTTGGGGAAGCCTGCTAGGCGCTTCATCATAGTAAGAAGCGTTTTCTGCGGCGTCTTGGGAGAGGTGTTTCTGATCGTTCTCCTGAGTACCAACACTTTTCAAACGTCCTGCGAAGCGGCCGTTTTGACCACGTCCCTGACTCATACTCGACGCGCGTCCGCCCCGACGTCCGGCTTCTCGCGCTTCTTCTGAAGTAAATTCATGAGCGGCTCCCCTCGCGTGGGCCGCGCGACCACCACGACTGGCAATTTCACGTTGCATCGTCCGGTCCATCGAGGCAAATCCCCGGTTGGAAGTGCGTGTTCGCTTTCCTTCGACATCTTTGCGTTGGGTATTTTGGTCAATTCGATTGGGCATCTGCAATTCTCCTATAAATTTTTTGTGAGTCACGTCCTCACACCAGATGGTTTTCAAAGCCTGGCACTTGATTCGTTGCAACACGCGGGCCAGGACAAAAACTTTCGCGATCTGAATTGAAGTCGCTACCCAGCTAGATTCTGCGCTGTTTTGTTTCAATCTGATGCAAAATTGGGCAAAGTTAGCGCATTTTTTCGTGCTGGAAGGAAAAAAGTGATAAGCCATCCACCCAACGCTGTAGGGAAAGAGAATCACGCTGTTGCTAATAGGTATGAGCGAACCATACAGAAAGTGAGCCCCCCTCATGCCAATGCGGAATAAACTTCCCCCTTTTTCAACTTTTTTGGCCCGTGCGGCGAGCACTCTTACTTTGCCGCTCATAAACCCCTTATCATTCTCGCACGATTCCGCGCCGCACTAACGAAGCCCAGACACTTTCAATGATTTCAGGCATCTCGCCGACGAGAACAGCTGTAGGTGTTCACTGAGGACACTTAATCAAACGTCGAGGAAAATTCATGAAAAGACTATTGTTAGGTTCAGTCGTGCTAGTCACGGCCTTTATCGTAGGCTGCTCTGGCCTGGGTATTATCAAAAGTAACGGTGGGGGCGTCGGCGCTGCAGCAGAAGCCAAAAAATTTGATGCTGCCAAATATGCCGCAAACAAAACAGACGTAACCAAAGACTATACCGATGTTTCAAAATCGGGAGTTCTGACGGAATCAAAAAAAGTGATCGTTCCGGACTTCAAAGTTTACTTCCATACGCAGGCGAGAGGATCGGCGGAAACCGGTCATGCCTTGAGTGGACTGGGCGGTGGGCGACAAGAAGCTAAAGTCAGCCAGAAGGTAAACCTTTCAGTCGACCAAAGCGTGTTTCAGCAAATTACGGACTCGATGTACAAGGAGTTTATCGCTGACCTTAAGGCTCAAGGCTACGAAGTCATCGAACCCAAACAATTGGCCGAACTATTCCCTGAATACAAGACATACACTTCAGGGGATAAAATGAAGGCTTCCCCCCACAAAATTGACGATGCCGTTGTCGCCTACGCGCCTACGGGAATGAAGGTTGAAATGCCGGGAGTGGATATTGGCGCAGCTACGGGCGGTTTTTCGGCTTTTGGCACCACAATGAATGATGTCGCGATTCGCGCGTCGGACAAACTGGAAGCCATTCGCATGCAACCCGTTTACGACATCGGCTTTGCCGAAATTAGCTCGGAAGGTAACGTTAACAGCGCGGAGCTATCAGCGAAGCAGTCGATTCGATTCACCCCTTATACTCAGATTCGAATGGGTGAAAGTTGGACCATGGGATACATCAAGCTAACGAAACCCGTCGCTTCGGCAGAACCGTACGGCAAACTCGTAGAAGCTACGACATCGACCGACAAAACTCGCGGTGTGATGTCTGCCATGGGCAAAGTATTGGCTCTCGGTGGCAATACCGCGACCACGCATGACAGCAACACCTACGCCGTTCAAGCGGACGCTCAGAAGTATAAGAAAGCGGTACTTGCTCAGTGGAAGACCGTTAACGAAATGCTGTTCGAACGTATGAAAATGGAAAAAGCAGACAACTAAAAGTCTGACTTTGCTTTTTGAAGGGGCTTAGGCCGAAAGGCCTAGGCCCTTTTTTTTGACTACGGTTTTTTGCGAAAAACGTATTGAAAGAAAAAAGGCTGACCGTGCTCATCGAGGTATTGGGGATACTGGGCTTCAAGCTTGTAACCATTGACTTGAAGTAAGGAGCGGATTTCGTCGGGATCACGGGGTGAGGTCAAGTTATTCCCCAATACCAATTTAGAGTTGGCCTCTTTCGCATTGGCGGCTTCCTCTGCTGTCATCCTGCCTTGAGCAACTGCCACATCAAGGGATTTCGAAAACGCGGAAAACCAAGACACATAATTATCGTAACCATTGTGATTATCTCGGTGGACCATCCAAGTAAAAGTGACAATCCCCCCCGGCTTTTGCACCTCGGAGATTTGCCCTACCACTTCCCAAGGTTTAGGAGAAATCCAAAGCACACTCTGCGCATGGATGATATCGAAGTGCCGGTGCCGGTACATACCTGCAATTTTATGCATGTCCCCCTGGCGTACCATCACCCCGTAGCGCTCGCGCGAGTAGTCGACCATCTTGTCGTTGTATTCGAGTCCCTGAGCCCGCACTTCCATTGTGCAACAGTCAGAAGCCACATGTTTCATCCGATCCAGCGTAAAACCAGGGCCACTTCCAATATCTAAAATTTCCACTCTTTGTCGGCCGGCTGCTTCTAGGCGAATCAATTCTTCACGTACAATTTCTTGAGAGCGCAGTTGCACGCCCCACCAGCCACCGCCTTTAACGGGATCCCCATAGCCCATCACGCCGCGCTCGTAGGCCTTTCCCCCGTAAATGTCGGTATCAAAAGCTTTTAGGTCATCGGTAAGCGGATCTTCGGTGAGCGCAGGGTATTTCTGTGCGCACGATTTCTGTGCGTCCGGATTGGCAAAAGCCATCCCTGCGACCAGAAAAAAAGACAAAATGTGTCCCCATGCAAAGCCCATTACCATCTCCGTCGCCTTCATCAAGGCTAGGGATAAGACTTTGCAATCGGCGTGCTCAATTGTTCCCGTGTTCAGTACGAATACAGGGCAGTGAATTTACCGTGCCCCGCAGGTCCCCTGACACGTGGAAAGACCAAAACCTTCCTTCTGGCACTTCTCCCAGCATTTGTTCTTCCCTTGCTGAGTGGTTACACCGCACGAGCCAACGCAGGTACTTAGCCCGAAACCTTCAGCGGCGCACCTATTCCAGCACGCTTCTGCTCCGGCGCCGGTCGAAATGCCACAATAGCCCGAACATGTTGAAAGCCCATACCCGTCGCTTTGGCATTTATCCCAGCAAGCTTGCGATCCCACCGAAGTGGAAACGCCACAAGAACTCACGCAAGTCGATAAACCATAACGATCGTTATTGCATTTGTTCCAACACGCTTCAGACGAAGCGCTAGTCGTTACTCCGCAGGTACCGACACAGGTAGAAAGGCCGTAGCCGTCGGCAACACATTTATCCCAGCAGGGCGTTCCTGCCGCTCCACTTCCCGCGCAAGCGTTCATGCATTTATCAAAGCAGCCCTCCCCTTGACTACGGGGTACTTCAGTCGCGAGATTTTCGGTTTCTTTGAGTTGCTCGCGCAGAGAAGCGTCTGCTTTCGCTTGAACCAAACGCAATTCGTAATCTTTGACAGCGTCGTCCGCCATCCGTTCGGAGTCGGTCAAAGCGAACGAACATCCGGAAAGAAAAACGGTACCAAAAAGGAAAAAAGAGAAAATGGTTCTCATATTGCTCCCATGCAACTTTTCGTAGAAAAAAATGCCAAGGTGATTGCGCTCGAACTAACGATAGAGAACGAAATTTTTGGTGTCAATTCGACTTAATGTTCGTGGAAATCCCAAGCTACGCAGCGGAGGACTTGGTCGAGGGAGGAGAAAGGTTAGCCCCCAGAATGGCGGAGGGGCCGTCCTTCTTGCGATTTTCTCGATCCCACCCGAAGCCGATACATTCCGTGTATTCCTCTTTTAGCGCTTCTCTAATCCGGGTGCGCGCCTCGCGCAGGCGCCACCAGGGAAGCGTGGGAAAAAGGTGATGCTCGACGTGAAAATTAAAATTAAGGCACAGAAGTTCACTCACGCCTTTTGGGAAGTAGCAGCTGCGAGTGACCTGGTGTTGATCCTGCGCGCCCCAGCGGTGATCGTGCGAAAGTGTAGCCATCCCATGATGATGAGGAAAACTTAAGGTTTCTGTAAGTAGTAAATAGAAGTAGAGGGCGCAGCCCAAGTGCATCAAATCAAACGCGCCAAGCTTAAGGATAGCCACCCACAAACAAACCGTAACGGCTTCGGAAAAAAGTCCTTGAATCGCTTTTTTTCGATCGCGTGAAGCGGGACGAATCACAAATTGGGAGACAGGATACGTCCATAAAACCAATAGCTGACCGAATGCAATAACCGGAACCCACAGTCCCCAACACACCTTGAGGAAGGAGCGCAGAAACCCCGGCCGCTCACAAATATCGTAGAGCCGATTGATGACAGGGTCGTGCTTACGGTTTCCTGCCCAACGATGATGTTCCAGATGTCCTTGTTGATAGGGAATTGGCGGGAGCCACGAAAGCGCTCCCCCAATATGAGCGAGCAAAAAGTTCAGCCATCGGTTCCTGCTAAGAGTTCGGTGCGCGCCCTCATGCATCAGCCCAAATCCATTCATTGCCACGATCGCAAGGATAGCCACCGCTAGCGCGCTGAAATGCCACCTGCCCGCGTCAATGAGTCGATGCGCTGCGTACAGCAGCGCCATATCCCAAAGCAAGATCAAGAGATTAGCTCTCAACCGGGGCTGAAAGTTCAACTGCGAGGCTATCGCTTTGTAGGTCGTCGAATGCATAGTTCCGCTAATAGACCTATCGTCTTTTTGTGGCGATTTTTTGAATGATTTAGCGACTCTGGAACGGAGAAGGAAGCGCCGACAACGAAGGAAAATGGACAGGGGAGGATTCGAACCTCCGAAGGCAGAGCCGTCAGATTTACAGTCTGATCCCTTTGGCCACTCGGGTACCTGTCCGTATCGAGAACAATTAAAAATAAGCCGATGATGGGACTCGAACCCGCGACCTACTGATTACAAATCAGTTGCTCTACCAACTGAGCTACATCGGCGTAACAAGCTAAACTATTTGAAAAATCACTATCCCGGCAAGTCTTAATTGCCCTATGTTGCCAGGCGACTTGTTCGTAACACCGGTTCATAGGGCAATGTAGGGCGCTGAGAGCCGAACGCCTCTTTGACAGGCTGTCCGGTCTTCGATACCCAAAGGAAAGAGGTGGAAATGAAGTTTTTGGCCCGTAGTTTAGCAATTTTTTTTCTAACCCTTCCCTGTATGGCAAATGCGCAGTGGGGCTGTATCCCGACCATCATGGGTTACATGGTTCCGGGTATGCAGAATGTGGCGGAGCGCGCAGCGGGAGATCGCATGCGAGAGCGGTATCAAAACAAACCGGTACGGGTTTATATTCACGAAGGTCGTCGCTTGAGTCCGCGCGAGGGAATCGTCAAAAGCGTGAGTGATCCTTCCGTGGCGGGTCCCGCCTCTGAAACGTACTACCCGATTTGGATTCAGTTTAGCGACGGAGAGAACATTCACCAGTCCTATACTGAAGCCGAGCTTCAGAGACTGGCGGGCTAGGCTTTAGTTGAACACTTTCTTCGCGCCAATTCGTACATCAAAATAGCTGCCGAAGCGCTGACATTGAGAGAGGGCATTTTCCCACTAAGCGGAATCTGTACGTGCCAGTCACAGTTTTTTTCCGTGTGCTCGGCAAGGCCCTCATATTCTGCGCCCATTACTAGAATCACCTTTTCAAAGTCAGGCATTTCCCAAGGAGGCGTGGCTTTTTCCGAAAGTGAGGCGCCTACGATCCAAAAACCCATCTGTTTGAGCTCGCGCATTGCCGTTCCGATATTCACCACGCGACAAATGGGGAGAGTTTCCACCGCGCCCACAGAGGCATGGTAGGTGCCCGCCGATACCGCAACACTCCGGTCTTTCGGTAAAATCACTCCCGCCACGCCAAGCGCGTCCGCACTGCGAACAATCGCTCCCAGATTTTGAGGATCCTGTAAGTGATCCAGAACCACCACCGTGCAATGGCTTGAAGACTCGCACACTTCCAGAAGTTTTTCCCAGGGCGTGTACTCAAAAGGAAGAAGTTCCGCTTTGATATCACTCTCCCCTTTGGGGCCTGTGAACGCCTCTATTTGCACATCGTTTTCGCGCGCAAGACTTTCAATATGGTTTAGCCGAATGGAATGCTTGGAAAGAAATAAACGCTGAATGCGGTCGGGCCGGTATTTGAGAATGTGTTCAATCGCGCCCGCCGACTGAATAACCAAATCATTTGGTTCGGGGCGCGGCACTTTAATGTGCTGCCTTAAAGAGATTTTCCACCACTTTGCGAGGTTCAGGGGATCCTGTGATCGGACGACCGACGACAATATGGTTTGCGCCCCACTCAATGGCTTCCGTGGGCGTTGCCACCCGCTTTTGATCGTCTTGGTAAACTTCCTGATCGGCCAGCCGAATGCCAGGAGTCACTAAAATAAAACCCGGTAAAACCTGTTCACGAACGCGTTTGATTTCATGCGGAGAACACACAATTCCCGCAAGCCGTGTTTCCACGGCGAGCTGAAGAAGATTGAGAACCAAAGTTTGGCTGTCATCCTTTAAGCCTAGATGCGAGAAGTCTTTTGCTTCGTGGCTCGTTAAAAAGGTGACGCCTAAAAGTTTCATCGGCATTCCCCGGCAAGCCAGACTGGCTTCGGTGAGCATCTGCCGTCCGCCCAAACAATGGATGGTTAGATAATCCACTCCCATTTCAGCAATCATGCGCGTGGTGGTCGCCACTACATTAGGGATGTCGTGCAATTTCAAATCGAGGAACACGCGCTTATTTTTATTGCGCAGGTATTTTAAAATCTCAGGGCCACTTTGCAAAAAGAGAATCGGGCCCACTTTGAACCAGTTGATTTTATCCTCGATGGCTTCCACCAAACGTTTGGCGTCGTCTAGGTTTTTGTGGTCGAGGGCTACAATGACTTTGTCGTAAGCTTCTTTCATATTCGCATCTCTATAAGTTTTGCTTCCTCAATGGGGCCGGCAACTTCGAAGGTGGAAACCCCTTCTTGAGACCGCAGTTCCACGGTTCCCCCGTCGCCGCCTTTTCCATACCGAACTAACATTCTTCCTACAAGAGTTCGCTCTTCTATCCCAAGGTCTCCGAAGGCCACGGCAACCGCGCCCCCGAAAGATTTGGGCTTAAAAAAACTCCCCTGTACCTTCTCCCAGCTGGCTTCTAATACCCGGTTTTCCTCTTCATTGCGACCCACAATGAGTCGAACTTTCTCAGACAAACGGTAGTGGCGGCCATAGCGCAACAAAGCACTTCGCTCTAAGCGGGCGGTCTTGTCATCGTGCCTAAAAAAGTCGCGAAGCCGGTCGGAAAAATGCGCTTCTGTGAGGAGACACCCACCGCCGGGTGCCTCGAAATTACCAATGCCCCACTTTTCTGCGAGCGCAATTTGCTCTTTTCGTCCACGCCCGTTGATCCGCATAAACTGGGAACGATCCACCCATCCTTCTTGCTCAGCAAGCGTAGGTTTAAACAGCTGCGCACACAGGGGACGCAGCACCCGTCCCTCCATCTGGCTGTCGCTATCTATTATATTGATGGAACTTCGGGTTTGGGACATGGGTCTTTGCCCGAGCACTTCACCCGTAATCAGAAACTGGGCTTTCTCTTCTTCCAAAATTTTCTCACCGAGCTGGAACATAAATACGCGGCAGTCCACGCACGGGTTCATGTTCTTGCCGTAACCGTACTTGGGACTCTTTACGAGATCGAGGTAGGCTTCGCCCTTGTCCTTAATGATCAAAGGAACGCCAATCGTTTCCGCATTTTTTCGCACGTCATTTAAGCACCCGAACGGAGAGGCCAGATGCAAACCGGTCACACGAACCCCTTGATCGAGCACCATCTTGGCGGCGAGCGTACTGTCTAGTCCGCCCGACATGAGGGCAATAGCATGAATGTCACGTTTTCCCATAGAAATTTGGCCACTTAGGCCGCCCCCTTTCTACCCAAGAGGCACACGAAATTCAATGCTTAGCTCACCCTGTGAGCACCCGATCAAAATCCAGACAGGCTAAGTATTTGAAATTGCGTGGGGGATTTCCCCACTCAGGCTTGGCGGCGGAAACCTCGGCGATTGGTGTATACCGACACGGTACACTTTGAGCCTAACGTGGCGGCATACCCTTTGCACTTTGATCCCCTCAGAACACTTATAACCCCAACGGGACTATGCCATGCGTACACACAGCTTGAGAAAATACTCCCTCCTCACCGTCTTCGCGGTGCTTGGATATTTGATGGCCTCTTGCCAAAACCAATCGCGTTTGCCCAATAACGGTCAGATCAACACACCCAACCCTTTTGAAGGCAACGTCGGCGGCGATTTCAACGACAATTCAGATTATTTGGTTGGCGATGATGATGATGACGACGCCATCGACGGGGCCCAAGGCATCACGATCCAAAACCTCTTGGATGAATTAGCCGGGATTAATCCCCAGAGTGAAACAGATTTGCCTGGAAATCTGGAGCAAGACCTCTTGGATGGTATGGACGCAACGACCGCCGCTGAAAAAATTGCTTTGGCGGGACAAGTTCTTTCCCATTGCTTCGAGCAGATGGGTGATTACCTTCCCCGCCCAGGTGAACCCCTACAGGGATATTACAAGGGCAATGGTAAATGCGAACCTTCTGAAGGCATTACCATCACCGGTATTTACCAGAAAATTTTCAAGAAACGCGCTTCAACCTCGAACCCGAGCGCGTCGGGCGTGCGCAACTCAGATAACTACGGCGCGGTTCAGAATAACCCCACGCCAAGCACTTCTGATACGCAGAACCCTGGTTTCGCAAACGGCTTAGGCTTAGGCAACGTAAAGTTTACGGTAAGCGCGGGTAAATCGGCCACGACCAACACGAACGACGCCAATAGTTTTGGTGTGATGAATGTCCAAGCCAACGGCGTTGGCGCTTTTAAACTCGGAAAATATACAGGTGCAGCGACCGACGTCGCGTCGGCCGGAAAACCTGCTCCTCGTGTGGAACTTTCCCGTCCCGAAGAAACGGATAGTTCAGGCAAGCACACGACTCCCGGTTGCACGGGCTCGGCCACGATGGTGAGCAGCGCTAACCCGATTCCCGAAAAAGCGGTCGAAGGCTACAAGATTGTTGGCCAGTGCTATCGCAAAGCGCTGATTCTCTTCAGCCCCGACTTCGATAAAGTTTTCAGAAATATGGATCCAGCGATGAAGCGAATTTTCCAACAACGGATTTTGGGTCTCTCAACATCAACTGGTCGATAAAGAACAGCAATTTAGAGCAAACAGTTTAGGAGTCATCATGAAACGGCAACAAAGCAACTGGAAACTTACCCTCGTCGCAACTCTGCTTCTGGGCTTTAGCTCGCTAGGCTCGGCAGCCGAATGCCAACGCCCCAATACCAGCAACATCTACAATTGGTTGCTAAACATGGGCAATATTACTTTCAACAGCCAAGGCGGCTACTGCTTGCCGACTGCGGTCTACCAAGGCTTGGAAGACGGCAAATTCTCAGCGATTAGCCAATTGATTTTGACCACGCATACCATGTCAGCTTGCGTGAAAAACGTATTGAAAAAGCAAGTTCCTGAACGCCGTGATTCTTACGGCGCTGCGAGTGAAATGGTTAAAGACGGTATGTGTATGCTTCAAAGCTGCTTTACCCAAGCGTTCTCGACTGTCACACTCGCGGAAATGAACAAGCAGTTCGTGAAACAAGGTTTGACCGAAGCGCAGAAAAACCAAGCCCGCTCGCAAATCGCGCTTTCGATGTACACGAACTTCCAAAAAGCGACGGAAGAATGCCCGAAGGCAAACTTCGATGATCAGCTCTTTGTCATCTTGGGCGGACTGCAAGTTCGCTAGAGTGCTCTGACTCCACGGCTGATGGGATCCTCTGATATAATGAAGGCTGTTCCGCCTTCTTATCTTCAGTACTCTCAATAGGATCAAATCAGCCCATGTATATCCTTGGAATTTCCGCTTTTTATCATGATAGCGCGGCGTGTTTATTAAAAGACGGCGTCTTGATTGCCGCTGCGCAAGAAGAGCGCTTTACGCGCATTCGTCACGATTCCGCGTTTCCCAGAGAATCGATTCAGTATTGCTTAGATTTCGCCGGTATTGGAATCGGCGAAGTGGAACTTGTCGCGTACTACGAAAAACCATTCCTCAAATTTGAACGCATTCTCGATACGCTCATTGAAGGCGCCCCGAACACCTACTCGCTTGCGGTAAAGGCGCTTCCCATTTGGCTTACCCAAAAGCTCTGGATGCGCAAAACCATTCAAAAAGAGCTCGAAATTAAAATCCCCGTTGTTTTCACAGGCCATCATGAAGCGCACGCAGCGAGTTGCTTTTTCCCTAGCCCCTTCGATGAGGCCGCAGTTCTCACGGTAGACGGGGTCGGCGAATGGAGTACTACCTCTTGGGGAATCGGCAAAGGCAACCGCTTAGAAGAAAAATTCGAAATCCAGTATCCCCATTCACTGGGACTTCTTTACAGCGCGGTCACGCAGTACTTGGGCTTTAAAGTAAATTCAGCCGAGTACAAAGTGATGGGCCTCGCTCCTTACGGAGAACCCAAGTACGCGTCACTTATCAAAGAAAAGATTATCGAAATTTTCCCGGATGGTTCTTATCTTCTCAACATGGACTACTTCTCGTTTCACAACATGAAGAGCACCATCAGTGAGAAGTTCGACGAAGTTTTCGGCCGAAAACGGCGTGATCCGGAATCCAAGCTCGAGCAGTTTCACACCGATATGGCGCGCTCGATTCAGGCGGTCACCGAAGAAGTCATGTTTAAACTGGCTACTCACATTCACAAAGAAACGGGCATGAAGAACCTCTGCCTCGCGGGTGGTGTGGCGCTTAACTGCGTTTCCAACGGAAAAATTCTTAATAACGGCCCCTTCAAAAACATTTGGATTCAACCGGCTGCTGGCGATAGCGGCGGCGCGGTCGGTGCGGCTTACTTAGCGTGGCACCACGCTCAAGGCGCCCCCCGTCCCGCTTCTATCGGGGACAGGCAGTTCGGTTCCTTCTTGGGGCCGGAATACACCGACGCGCAAGTAGAACGCGCCTTAAAGGAAATGGGGCTTTCTTATGAGCACTGTGCAGACGGAAAACTTTTTGAAAGAACCTCGCAGCTTTTGGAAGAGCAAAATATTGTAGGCTGGTTTCAGGGGCGCATGGAGTTTGGTCCGCGTGCACTCGGACACCGCAGTATTCTGGGAGACGCGCGCAATCCCGAAATGCAAAAACGCATGAACTTGAAAATCAAGTTCCGCGAGTCGTTCCGTCCGTTTGCGCCGAGCGTTTTAGCCGAAGATGTGGAACAGCACTTTGCGATCAAAGCGAAAAGCCCTTACATGCTTGTCACCTGCCCCGTCGCCCACGGCGTTTACGAGCGCAAGATGGCTGTAGGGGAAGATCCGCGTTGGATGAGTAATATGCTAGAAAGCATTCAAAGTCCGATTCCCGCGGTCACGCATGTCGACGGTTCGGCCCGCGTTCACACCGTAGAAAAGAGCGTGAACCCACGTTTTTACGATCTGCTTCAAGCGTTTAAGAAACGGACTGGTTCATCGGTGGTGATTAATACGTCTTTCAACGTACGGGGCGAACCTATCGTTTGCACGCCGGAAGACGCGATTCGTTGCTTTGTGCGCACCAATATCGATGCGCTTGGCATCGGCAATTTCGTTGTTACGCGGACCGCGCAAAACCCGCAACACCTGGAAAGTTTAAGAAAACAGATTGGCTCGGAGGAAACCTTTGAACTCGACTAGAACTTTGGAAAAAGTGCACAAACAGCAACGGCAGTTTTTTATTCTTATTATGATGGCGCTTTTTGTGGCGGGCGTCTGGAAGTCCTTAAAGGGTTCTCCTCAAACCGCCTATACGCTTTTTACCTGCGGTATCGTGCTTGCCACATTGGAATTCGTTTTTCATCCGGTAGCGGTGTTTTTGTTTAGAGGGTGGATGGCCTTTGCCCATGTGCTGGGAAAAGTGCAAACCACGATCCTCATCACGCTCATCTATTACTTTGCGATTCTGCCTATTTCTTTGTTCGCCAAACGGAACAAAAACAGCGCCGCGTCATTCACTAAAGAAGCACGTGCCCGCAAGTCCTCTTGGGTTCCCGCTGCGCCTACCCCCACAGACGCCGCCAGCTACTACCAGCAGTTCTAACGCGACCCTCCCTGCCTGCCGCGCTCGGCTTTTGATATACTTATTTGTCACTTAAGGATGGTCCCACGCCGGCCTCGATTCCTACTGGAACTGGATTTCCAGGCTGGGGTTGCCATCCGAGCACTTTTCTACTTTGTCTGTTTTCACACAGAGGAACCATGAAGAACCAAGCCATCCTATTTGCCGCGTTAGCCTTTTTGTCTTTGCCGGATCAGCTATTTGCCCAAGCGCCAGCCGATCATGATCGAGGACGTGCTACGAGCGGCCGCCCGAACAATCCTTTGCAAACGCCTGCGGATTTCACGAAATACTACAACTACGACCTTGCTGCTGTCTTCAGTCGTCTTACGGCCGCTAAAACCTATGATGACGTAAAAGAGCTAAAAACCGTTCTATACGAGCCCCTGGAGATGGAAGAAAAACTCTCTTCTGATTTGAACGCGGCACTGGGGAAAAGTGGACTCACCGATGAACAGAAGTTTGCGTTTGCTATCGACGTATATAGCGATCGTCTCTACAAACTAAACTATTTACGGCACGTCATGCTTCAAGGAACGCCTGTAACCGCACCAAAAGGAATGAATACTGAGGAGATCGCCAACTGGAAAAAAACCAGAGAAGCTCAGATCTGGAAGGAACTCGGCAAGACCAGCGTCGAAGGTCTCGACAAAGCCCATAAACGCACTGGCTTCGCTCCGTTTTCCAACGCGAGCAAGGCTTGGGACGGTATTGTATCGGAACTTATCGCGGAATTTGAAAGGCAGATTTCTCAACTGGAAAACTCCCGAACGGCAAAGGCAGTCTTCTCGGATCCCGGTTGCCCCGCCTGCCAAGTTCGAAATATGGGAAAGATTTTGAAAGACAATTTTGTTGCGGAACGACAGCACGGAACGATCGATGGTTCCGTGCTGCGACTAAAAAAGGGGTCTGGCAAGACAAGTCTCGCCAGCTTTCATATGGGTAACGACGGCAAAGCAGCAGTGTACGAACTTAGTAGACCGCAGGTACCCCTTGCTGATCCTGAGCTCACTGCGCAAATCGCAAAATACTACAAAGGGCACAAAACTCTTAAGAACAACCCTACCGTCAAGGCGTTTCTCTCGGCGAATGGCCAACTTCTCGGGAATGTGGACTTGGCGAGCCTTCGCCCCCTAAGCACCGACGTATCGAGAGGAAGTACCTCCTCACCCGCACCCTTCAAAGTGGGGGATTTCAACGTGACGCCCAGAAACATCTTCATAAAGCCCAATGGCGGCGTTCTTTTTGACCCGCCGGGAACCGGGGATTTGGTGTCTATGACCGAAAAGAATGGGGCTTTTGTTGCCTCAGGCGGACGCGCATTCAAACCCAACATGCATCTCACTCCTGATGAGGTAAAGAAACTCAGCCCCGAAGCGCGCGCGGAATACGATTTTGTAAAACACATGTCGGGTTATTTGTTTCGCAACTACCCGGAAAGCGAACTCACCGGACGCGTGTTTAAAAACTACTACGGATTGGATTTAGCCCACGCTACAGCTGGGGGTCTCGATGATTTGGGAGGGTTGGGTGGAGCGCCAGGTAAGTTAGGCGCGTCCGGCTCCCCCTTTCCAGCGGGTGTTTTGGGCCCCACTCCCCCCTCGATGGAACAAATCAAAAGCTACATGAACAATCCCAAAGAATGGACAGGCGGACAGTGTAGCGACCAGGGCTGTGAGGCCACCCACCCCAAACTCGGCACAATGTTCACCCATGCGAAGAACGGAAACAAAGAATTTAGTGTACCGATGTGGGATAAGGAGCTGGACGGTTCCCCTTTGCCCGTGGCAGCCGCCCCCGCGAGAGCTTCGTCGTCGGGATCCTCGGCACACTCGAACATCGAAGACTCCGCCGGGCAAACTCGTCAGCAGCTGATTGATAAAGCAAAGGCGGCGGGCAAAAAATACCTCATCATTACCTACGGGGCGCCTCCGCGCTGCCCACCATGCCGTACGCAGCATGCGCTCCTTGCCGGGATTCAACGAGACGACACCATGATTGTGGCGGTTGATGCAGATTCGGGAGACAGCAGCTTCGATCGTACCCAAATGGGTGGCTATTCAAGTACCAAGGCCTCGATCCCTCAAACCGAAATTATTAATTTGGAAACGGGAGCAGCAACCGGTTGGTACGGCGCCTCAACGCCCTCTTTCAATTAGAAGACTTTTTGAGGGCCTGATCGACTGATTCGATCATGTTTTTGAGCGCTTCTCTATTGAAGAAATGTCCGGTCGGGTAGTAGTGCGCGCTGAGCTTGGAAAGCTTTCCGCCTTTCTGCTCGGCAAGTTGCCAGGTGTGCAGCGCCTTCACTCTGTCTACCGAACAATACGCATCTTCTAAACCGTGATGAAACTCCACATTTAACTCAGGCCGTTCACTGAGTAGCGTTTGCAACATTTCATACAAAGCGGGCGTCTCAAACATCTCTTTCAAATATTCTAAAGGCACGCCGGCGTTCTCAGCGGCCAGAAAAAACTCTTCGTCATTTTCCTTGAGAGCTTTTTCGAATCTCTTTTCAAACTCCGCATCTCCGGCCATCTGACAGCCGATGAATTTTTTCCAGTCATCTAAAGGAGCACCGGAGAGCTGCAACAGTTCCACCCGTTCTGTTTCGGGATCACTTTGTTCCATCCACTCTGCGTAGAGACGTGTCAGCACCTGCGCGCCCTCGCTGTGTCCCAAAAGCAAAATCGAAGAATCCGCCCCGACTTCCGCTTTTTCACTGGCCCATGCGACCGCAGCTTTTGCGCAAGCGACTAAATGTCCCTGTCGGTGACGCGCAAACACGTCGCGCTCGTAAACGCTCCCCTTGTCCAATGTGTTTTCAATTCCCGGTTTGTCGAAAGTCAAAACGGCGGCTCGCCCTTTTTCTAGAAAAGACTTTGCAGCGGGGTGAATATTTTCAGCCGCACTGTATATTCCGGTTCCGTAGGCGTAGAAAATGAGAGGGCGATCCACTTCGCCATCCGGGAGCCATAAGTATGCGCGACACGAAAGGCCTGGTTCTAGTTCAAGCAGGGTCGAAACGCGTGTCCACGGTTTGGCTTGCGCGTGACTTGCACTAAAAAGGGCGAACCCAAAAGCGATGTAAAGGGTGAGTTTCATTGTTAAGAAGGCGCATTGTACAGAATCTGGCACCCTACTCTCAAGTGACATTCCTCGGCACCACAGGAGCCGAATTTATTCAACCGTATCAACACTCTGGAGAACCTGGGGAACGGGAGATTGGGCTTTGGGAGGGGCTATGGGGGTAGCCCGGCGAAAAAACACAAATCGGTGGGCTTGGTCGGCGCGCCCTTCATCGAAGGATTCCACCAAGAAACTCGTGCCGTCGTTGGCCCAGTAAAAGCGAGAAAAGCTCCCGACAAAACTAAGGCGCCCTTTTTCTATCAAGACTTCCTTGCGCAGATAAACGACCTCAAAAGTGGCCGGGTCCAACACACCAAAATTGACGAGCATCTGGGTTTGGCCTTCCAAAAAGGATTTGGGTCGCAGGTAAACTTCCCATTCCGCAGCAAACTTTAGGCTCGGTACAAAATAAACGTCTACGGAACCCAGTGTGTTCTCAATACGCGTATCGGGAATCTGCTGACGAGCTGAGTTGCTGGGCAGTTGCTCTCGCACCACTCGTTGAGCCAGGTGATCATAGAGCTGACTTAGGGCCGCTTCGTCGCCTTCTGTCTTTGAAACTTTTCGGTGCTCCCAAATGAGATCGAGTGCTCTCCGTGGAGCTTGCTCCGATAACTTATCGACTATCGCAAACACTTCGCGGCGTTGTTTCTCTTCTTCTGAATTCCAATTTTGCAAAAGAGCGGGAAGTGCTTGTTCCAGATCAAGAGGCTCAACCACAGGATGGGAGTTTTCCTCCATGTTTGCTGCGGAGGAGCCGGGAAAAAGAAGTGCTACACCCAAGCAGCTTGTAAAAACAATCGACTGCATAATCAAACCTAACTCCACACCACCACGCGCCCCTGCCTGGGTCAAGTGAACCCCATGCGGTCTAGGTGCGATAAGTTAAAAGATATAGATGAGATCGTCTGCCGTGCGAGACCGCAGATCAGGGCCTTTGGAACGAATTTCAAAGCCACCGTCGATAGGTTCATACAGATAGGCCTGGCCCCACGGATCGGTCCGCAGGTGAGCTGCTTCTTCAGGCTGGATACAGTTTTCCAGGGTGGGGGGAAGAACACCGGTTTCATTCTCGCACGCCCGTATTTTCTGGGATAGGCCACGAGCCTGTTCCGCCGCCCGACCAGAGCGCCCAGCGTCGCCGCTAAAGGGATAGAGCGCCAAAAGCCAACACGTTGCCCCTAAGGCTCCCACCAGCAGATAGAGGGGCAGTCGTGCGCGTGGGAAGGACTCTTTGAGATAGGCCACTTCCTCAGCTTTGGAACTCAGGATGGAATCTCTGTCCTTTCCGCCCGCCCGCTTGAAACTTTCCCAGCCGGCGTAAATTCCCAAAAGCGGAATGCAAAAGCGCGTAAAGGGCATCGAGAGCAGAAGCACAAAGGCCACAAAAAGGGCCAAACCACGAGAGTACTCGCCGATGTAAACGTGTCCCAAACCCGGAAACAATACGTTTAAAAAAGCGGAGTACCGCGCTCTAGGCGTCATCTAGGGGCCCTCAAAATGGCGTAAACACCTTTAAATGCTTCTCTTTTACTTTAGAGCGAATTCTGCCGATAGGAAAGGACATGCGCTTTTTTGTCCTTATTATGGCGGTTTTCCTTTTCGTTCCCGGGGAGGCCCATGCCCGTTGGAGGAAGCCGACCAAGGACTTCCAATGGGTGGTGCAGCTACGGGGAGAGTTCCCGCTCACCTCGTCGGCGGCGGACAACGATTCGGGAGCGACGTACACGACAAAATTTAGCGAAGGCTTTGTGGTCGGTGGAGGCATCGGAGTTTTGCTTTATCGCAATTGGCTCCTTACCTTAAATTTTGATCACTGGCTCGCCAAACGGGTCTTTATGACAGGAGGACCCGTTCAAGAAGACACGCTGAACTACCAAACCGTGGGGGGGGAAATTGGTTTTCTTAAAGAACGGGACCGCATGTATTTCCTCTTTAGTGCGGGGCTAAATTATCCACTCAATGCGGAAATTCAGAGCACCACGGGGACTTTTTCTCCCGTCACCTCTCCGCTTGCGTATTTCGCTCGCGTCCAACTGGGGATTCATTTTAGTAGTCTTCATTCTTTTGCTTTCTACGCAGGCTACCGCTTCGCCAATCTGGGCGCACTGAACAATGGTGGCGCTCCCTACCTCGCGGGCGCCGCGGATTTTGATCTGTCGGGATTCTTCGGTGGGCTGGCGCTTACCTTTCAGTTCTAAGACCGGAAAGGTGTCAGGTCACTTTCGGTACTTCGTCCCGAAAGTGCACAGACACCTTCCAAAAGTAGACAGGCACCTTCGCTTCGAAGACAATGTCAGGTCGTGAAGATCCAGGCCGCCATGTTGCGACGCGTTGTATTGCTTTGCCTTTTTCTGGCGTGTGCGGCTGTGTGTCCCCAGGGGGAAGCCGCCAAAAAAAAGGCCCTAAAAAAACAACCCCCTGTTCGCCGACCGGCCTCATCCCAAAAGTACAAAGCCGTTGCGAAACCGCCCACGCGCAGCCCACTCAACACGGTACTAGAGGCCGTCACGCCTCCCCCGGCCGTCACAAGTCTGGGGGAAAAAGCGGTATTGAGTCTCGATCGACTCATCAAAAAGAAATCATTTGAACTCATGGGTGATCCTTGGACTGTGCAAGGTTTGCCCATTTTCTTTATTACCAAACACCAGGGTAGTAACCTCGGTGTGCACGTTTCTCTCTACAACATTCGCCGCCAGGATCCTCACAAACTTAAGCTCTCCGGGCAGGTGCTCGCCAGCGATCGCGGTCGAATGCGCCACTTTCTTTTGGTGGATTCACCGCACGCTTTCGATGGCCAGTTTCGCATTAGAGGACGCGTCAGTCTCAACCGCGATATCATGCGCCGCTATTTTGGTATTTCGAACACGACTGACGTGAACGATGACTGGGTGGAAAATGAAAATCCCATTTATCTCAACACCCGCCTGCAACCGCGTCTGGATGTGGAAGTTTTAAAGCGCTTCGGAAAATACCTGACAATCGGACCGGTTTTTGGTGTGGCAACTACGACGATTAGCTATCCGACGGGAAGTTTGATGGACATCGAAAAACCCGTGGGGATCGCGGGTGGGCGCACCAATTACCTAGGCGTTGCCATCATCAATGACACCACCGATTTCGAGCCTTACCCGGCGCGGGGAACGTCACACGAGCTTTACTTGACGATTTACAACAACGTCATTGGCAGCGACTACAATTTCTTTCGTGGAACCTATACGTTTCGTAAGTACTGGCCTTTGGATCGCACTCTTACCTTGGCGCACCGAACTTTTTTCGAAGCCATGGTAGGCAATACGCCCTTTTACGAACTCGGGTCTACCGGGGGTCAAGACCCTTCGCAAGGCTTTGGCTTTTCGCGCTTTTTGCGCGGTGTTTATGAAAACCAATATATCGGCGATATCAAGTTTGCGACGAGTGTTGAAATGCGTTGGGATCCGATTACTTTTTATTTCAAACGCCAAAGAGTCACAGTGGGGTTTGTTCCGTTTCTAGATATTGCCCGCGTGTGGAACAAAAACCAACCTGTCACGTTCGGCCCCTTTCATGGAGCGGTGGGGCTGGGGCTTCGTTCCATTTGGAACTACCGAATGGTCTTGCGCGCCGACTTTGGTCTTTCGCGAGAAGGCACCACATTCAACGTGGAATTCGGCAACGCGTTCTAAAACAGGTTTAGGGCCTAGGCTTTAAGAAACTTTTCAATACGGTCGAAGGCTTTCTCGAGATTAGCATCGGAAGTCGCGTAGCTCATGCGCGCGAACTTTTCCTTACCAAACGCGGTACCGGGAACCATCCCCACATGGGCTTTGTCGAGCAGTACCTTGCAGAAGTCTAAGTCCGACATCTTGCGATCATCTAGCCAGCGCGAGAGGTTGAGAAAGAAATAAAAGGCTCCCTGAGGACGAACATAGCTGATGTACTGGGATAAACGGTCTAGTCGCTGCTCGCAGTAGGCACGGCGCTTTTCGAAAACCGAAAGCATCTGGTCGACAGATTCTTTTTTCATATTAAAAGCGGCGAGGGTCGCCATTTGGGCAAAGCTCGTCACGTTGCTCGTGCTCTGGCTCTGCAACGCGGCCATTTTTTGCGCCAGAGGGGTCTGCGCAATGGCCCAGCCCACACGCCACCCCGTCATGGCGTAAGTTTTGGAAACGCTGCTGATGGTGATGGTGTGATCTTTCACTTCCGGTCCGAGAGATGCCACGCTAGTGTGAGTGACTCCGTCGAACAAAATTTTCTCGTATACCTCGTCACTCATCACCCACAAATCTCGCTGCAGCGCCCAGCTGACGATCTTCACCAGGTCTTCTTTGTTGTACACCACACCGGTGGGGTTGTTGGGAGAGTTGAGAATGATCCCGCGCGCATTCTTGGGGATGGCCATCCCTTTCCAACGATCCACATTGGCCCGAAATCCGTCTTCCTCAAATAGGGGCAAGGGCACAATCGAGGCGCCGGCGAGCTCAATCATGGCTTGATAGCTCACCCATGCCGGGGTCGGAACCAGCACGCATTCTCCCTCTTCCACCAAACACTGCAACGCCAGGTAAAGGGCGTACTTCGCACCCGAAGTCACCACCACTTCCGTGGGCTTTACGGGGAAATTATTTTCTTCACTTACCTTCTGGGCGATCGCTTCCCTCAAGGCTAAGAAACCCGCCGCCGGCGTATAGCGCGTAATGCCCTTCGCCATGGCTTCCGTTGCGGCCTGCTGAATTTCAACTGGCGTATTAAAGTCAGGTTCTCCCGCCGCAAGGCTAATCACGTCGACGCCCTCAGCGCGAAGCTGCGCCGCTTTCGCCGTAATTTCCATGGTCGAACTCGGCTTAAGCGACTGAGTCCGATTCGAATACTTCAACATAATTTTTCCTTCAGTTTCTGATTCACGTGTGCGGGAACCATTTCCGAAATATCCCCTCCGTGAGAAAGAACTTCCTTCACCAAGGTAGAATTGACGAAAAAATAATTCTCCGATGCCATAAGAAGAAAGGTTTGCATCTGTGGGTACATGCGCCGATTGATCGTCGACATTTGAAATTCGTACTCAAAATCTGAAACGGCACGAAGCCCGCGTAACACAGTAAGAATATTTTTTTTCTTGGCGTAGTCGACCAAAAGTCCTTCGTATTGATCGACCTCGATACGACCGTTGCCGGGAAAGCACTCTCGAATGAGCTCCATACGGGTTTTGGGGTCAAAGAGGGGTGTCTTTTTGCCAGAATGCGCGACGAGAATGATGACTTTATCAAAAACGGTCAGAGCCCGGTTTACGAGATCAACGTGACCGTTTGTGATGGGATCAAAAGTTCCTGGATAAACCGCAACGCGAGACACTAACCACCTACATGGGAAAAATAAATCAGCTTGGAGTCCCCAAAAATCGAAGTTTTCCACTCCTCCAAGGCCGGAATCGCAAAGGAAACTACCACCTTCTTAGGGTGTCTCACAAGAAAAATTGCCGGCTTCTTTAGCACCGGCAGAACCGCATTCACCAATTCTTCCGAATACTTACCTTCCCACAAGCGGAACGGCGGATCGGCAAATACAATATCGAAAACAGAGTTTTCTTCCTTCGCGCGGTGAAGGTACGCAAACACATCGTTTGAAAACACACGGCACCCTTCAGCCCATTTCTTCCCTTCCTTTTTTAGTGTTTCTGCCTCGTTGGGACTTTTTTCCACGAAGCTAACACGCTTGGCTCCCTCCTCAAGCGCCCCGAAACCAAATCGGCCTTTTCCGCTGTAAAGGTCGAGCACATGAGTGCCGGGAAACTCGGCACGTAGGGTATCCATCACACTGGTAAGCGCTCGGGAAGTAAGAGGACGGAGATCGGGGGTGCGTGGTTTCAGAGCTACACCTTTGGGAAAAGGTGCCAGCCGTTTCGGAAAAGGTGCCTGTGCACTTTCCGGACGAAGTACGGAAAGTGACCTGGCACTTTTTCAGACAGCAGGCACCTGGCCTAGCTCTCCTTAACGCATTTCACGGGCGTTCCGCAAATCAAAACCTTGGAGCCGTCTCCCGATAAATTCCATTTGAGATCGACCACGGCGTTTGCGCCCGTTTCTGAGACTTTCTGATTGAATTTACCAAACGCCTCTTTGAGAGGTTCTTCGGCATCCCTTTTCACCGCGGCTGAAAGGGAAACGGGTGTGAAATAATGGCCAATCTTAAACCCCTGGAGAACAGGGGCCGATGTCATCGCGAGTCCGCCACCACTTGCCTTCGGTGCAGCAGGGGATTGGGGCAACTTTGCTGACCCCTGCGTCGGATTGGTTTTCTCAATATCCTCTTCGTCTTCTTGGAGAGATTCGCCAAAATTACGAAGTTCTTCGAACACCGATTCGCTCTGTTGAAAATCTTTAGCCTTGTCGCCCTGACTAAACGGGTCGAGTTCATCTACGGGAGGCAGGTTCTCGCTCTCCATCTCGTCCATCGCGTTATCAATGGCAGGTAGCTTTACTTCCTCAAAATCGCCGCTATCGCCCTCATTGGTGGGGAGTTCGTTCAGAGGGGTGCGAAGGCCTGCCGCGTGCGAAACTTCCTCGCTGCTCTCTTCTCGGGTGAAAGCCATATCCAACGGAGGCAGATCACCTGTTTCCTCTCGCGGATCATACTGCGTCCCGCAGACCTGACACGTGACATTGCTCATGCCTTCTTCGTGTTGCAACTGGCTGAGGCATTTAGGGCAAATGGAATCCACTGTTAGGCCCCGTGACACTTTTTAAATTTTTTGCCGCTACCGCACGGACACGGATCATTGCGACCCACTTTTTCATCCTGTCGACGGGTTGGCGCCTCAGCGCTACCCGCAGCTTCGCCACGAGAAAGGGTCATTTTTTGTTCTTTGGGCTGCAGGTCTTCCACCTGTTCTTGCCGATTCACCTGAACACGGAACAGTTTGCTAAGGACGTCAGTTTTAACCTGCTCGTCCATCAGCTTAAAGAGCTCAAACCCCTCTTTCTTGTATTCGACCAAAGGATCTTTTTGCCCGTAGCCCCGAAGCCCCACGCCTTCTTTGAGGTGATCCATGTTGAGAAGGTGATCCTTCCACAACTGGTCAATCGTACCCAAATAAACCCACTCTTCGAGCTGGCGCATCACGTCGGGAGTCATCGACTGCTCTCGCGCTTCGTACGCTTTGACTCCTTGCTCGTAGATCCAATCCGCAAATTGATCCGAGTTTTCTACTTGGTCCGGCGCTCCGGCAGCAAGTCCCAGATCATTGTCGAACAAAAACTGCAGTGTCTCGGTAAGTCCCTTAAGATCCCACTCCGCTTTGAGCTTCGTAGAAGCGAAGGTTCCGACCACGCCATCTACCTGCTCCCGAATAATGTCCAAAATAAGCGCGCGTGTGTTTTGTCCCGAAAGAATAAGTTTTCGCAGCTCGTATACGACCTCACGCTGCTTATTGAGCACATCGTCATATTCGAGGAGATGCTTACGAATATCGAAGTTGTGAGATTCTACTTTCTTTTGCGCGTTTTCAATCGCGCGTGAAATCAGCTTCGACTCAATGGGGACGTCCTCCTCCATATTGAAGCGTTCCATGTAACCTTTAATTTTTTCACCCTGGAAAATACGCAAAAGGTCATCTTCCAATGAGAGGTAAAAACGGCTGGAGCCAGGGTCTCCCTGACGACCCGATCGCCCTCGGAACTGATTATCGATGCGTCGCGATTCGTGTCGTTCGTTTCCGATAATATGTAGGCCGCCCATCTGAGCCACGCCCTCGCCAAGCACAATGTCCGTTCCGCGACCAGCCATCGCAGTGGCAATCGTTACCGAGCCCTTCTGTCCCGCGTTCGCGACAATTTCTGCTTCGCGCTCATGTTGCTTCGCGTTTAGTACGTGGTGCTGCACGCCCGTGCGTTTCAGCACTTCACTTAAGCGTTCAGACTTCTCGATGGAAGTGGTACCAACCAAAACCGGTTGCCCTTTTTGCTGCATTTCCTGAATTTCTTTGGCTATGGCACGCAACTTCGCTGCTTCGTTCTTGTACACCACATCCGCATGATCTTGGCGCACCATGGGCCGGTTGGTGGGAATCACCATCACTTCTAGATTGTAAATTTTCTGGAATTCAGCCGCTTCGGTATCGGCGGTACCCGTCATGCCAGACAACTTTTTGTACATGCGAAAATAGTTCTGGAACGTTATCGTTGCGAGTGTCTGGTTCTCGTTCTCAATTTTGACGTTCTCTTTGGCTTCGAGCGCCTGGTGGAGTCCATCACTATAGCGACGGCCCGGCATAAGACGACCGGTAAATTCATCAACGATGATTACCTGGCCATCTTTCACTACGTAATCCACATCGCGCTTGAAAATGGCATGGGCCTTTAAGGCTTGGTGAACGTGATGAACTAACTCAATATTTTCCGGCGCGTACAAGTTATCCACGCGAAGGGCTTTTTCCACTTTGCCGACACCCGCTTCGGTCAGAGCGCTTGTTCGCGACTTCTCTTCAATCGTAAAATCTTCTTCTTTCTTCAGGCCCGGTAAAATCGCGTTGATGATGTAGTACTTGTCGGTGGAATCTTCCGTAGGCCCACTAATGATCAAGGGCGTGCGCGCCTCATCAATTAAAATGGAATCCACTTCATCGACAATGCAGTAGTTGAGTTCGCGCTGGACGTAGTCTTCCAAGCGAAACTTCATGTTGTCGCGCAGATAATCAAAACCAAATTCGTTATTCGTGCCATAGGTAACGTCAGCCGCATAACTCTCACGGCGCTGCCGATCGTTAAGGCCATGAACAATGCAACCGACCGTCAAACCCAGAGCCTGATAAACCTGGCCCATCCATTCGCTGTCACGTTTAGCGAGATAATCGTTGACGGTGACCACGTGCACACCGAGCCCGGCGAGCGCGTTGAGGTAAACCGGGAGGGTGGCCATGAGAGTCTTGCCTTCACCGGTCTTCATTTCGGCAACTTTGCCTTCGTGAAGCACAATCCCGCCAATAAGCTGAACGTCGAAATGACGCATTCCCAGAACGCGTTGAGAGGTTTCACGTACTACCGCAAATGCCTCAGGCAAAATATCGTTGAGCGTAGCACCACTCTGCAACTTTTCACGAAAGCTCACCGTTTTTGCGGCGAGTTGCTCCGAGGAAAGGGTTTGCAGTTGGCTTTCATAGCCTGCGATCTGTTCAAGCAAGGGACGCAGGCGCTTTACGTAGCGCTCATTGGCGCTGCCAAAAACTTTTTTAGCGAGAGTCTGGATCATGTTCGGATCATAACATAGATGCGGGAGCAGTCCCCCGGCAAGCCATTAATTTCATATCACTTTCCAGCTGAAAGAAGGCCTGTTAACTGCCGACGAAGCTCTTGGTTGGCAGCAATCGAACCTCCCACTTCCGACACCGTAAAGGGGGTCCCCACACGGACTGTGACATCATGCCCCCATCGGCTGGGAACTTGGCCCGGAGGCGAGATTTCGTACGTTCCTACAAAAACCATCGGGCAAAGCGGAACCCCAGCGTTTTCCGCCACCCTAAAAGCCCCTTTCTTAAAGGGGAGCAGCTCACCTGTGCGCGTCCGAGTGCCCTCGGGGAACATCAAAACTGATTTGCCCGCTCTGAGTCCTTTTTCTACGTCTTTCATCGCGCGTAAGTCCTTGCCCGATCCATCCCTACGGACGCTGTAGTTTTTCATCGCCCAAATAGACCACCCTAAAAAGGGAATCCACATCAGTTCGCGCTTTAAAATCCACTTAAAGTCGACGGGCAAGACGGCCGCCACAAAGATGTCGAAGATACTGGCATGATTGGGAGTCAACACCATGGGGCCGGCGTGACGCAGCTTCTCTTCTCCTTCAAACTTGATCTTTACCCCAAGTAGGAGGCACCACACCCTTCCAAAAAGGCGGAAACAACGGTGACCTGTTTTCTCGCTGACCAACATGATAGGCACGGAAACCGCTGAAATAATCAACGTCCACACCAATCCCAATAGAAAACAAAGCCACACGAACAGTCGCTGCATAGAGCGAAAAACGTAGCACGCCCGCCAGGCATAAGAAAAGAAGCTTCCGGAAGCGGCGGATTATAAGTGGAAATTGACGGCGTCGTCTTCTACGGGAACGGCGCCGATCCAGTGACGGAGGACGGTGGTGGGGTGGGACTGACCTTCGCGGTACTCTACGCGCGCGTAGGTGAGTTGCGTTCGTCGGCCATAGGAGATCAAGTCCAACGAGGTGATCTCATTCCAAGTTCCCAGGTTGATATAGAATTTACCCCCTCCCACCTGTTGAAAGAGCGGGACATGGGTATGACCGAAAATGACCGTGTGAACTTCCGGTGTGCGCAAAATACGTTTAGCCGCGTCGCTTAGGTCTGGGTACACGGACGCTTCCCGGAGAATCTTCAACGTTGTTTTCAAGCTCGACTGGCGATAGCGATTCTTACTAAAGCGAGTATTGATGAAGTAAAATGCCAAGTTGAGAATATTGGTGAGTGCGAACCAGGTGTCGTGCACCAGGCTCCACCAGATGAGCTGGCGAAATGGGCGAACTTTGTCGATCGCTGGGCGCAGTTTTTTTAGTTTCACAATGAACTGCACCGCGAAAAGCGAGCCCCACGGTAGGTTGATGATAGGTTCCGGAAGACTTTGCGACAAAAAAGGTTGGGTAGGATCCATCCGGTTTACCGCTTCAAATTGATGTCCATGCTCGATGTGAATACCATCCACTTGGTAGTGAATATTCTTCCAGTTCACCTTGGCACCAACGGCCTTCTCGAACATCTTTCTCGTTTCGTCCCAGAACATTTCCTGATCATGGTTGCCGATCACATAGGACAAAGAGTGCTTACCTTTCTTTAGAAACGCTTTTAATGCATTAAAAAAGATGGGATGCCCTTCGATGATCCCTTTGAGTTTATGTGTCGAGACCGCCTCAGTGAGAATCACGGTGTAGTGGCCATGATAATCCGTGAGAATCAGGTTGAGCATGTCACCGTTGAAGATGAGCTCAATCTCGGTGTCGTCGTAAGGCGGTTTGGAGTAGTACTGCAGAAACTCGCGGAACTTGTGTCCCCAATGGAAATCTTCCATCGGATTGAAAGACCCATCGGGTAGGTGCTGGCCCCGTCCCAGATGAAAGTCGGAGACAATGAGCTTTAACTTTCGAGGTGCCGCCATGTCAGGTTAGCCCGCTTTTTTCTTAGGGGCGCTTGAAGAATCTGTTTCTTTGTCGATTTCTTCCAACAACGATACCGCCAATTTCATCGTTTCGATTAAGCGGCGTTTCTTGGAATCAATCGAACCCAAAATCATCGCATTTTGGCGCAAACGCTCTTCGGAAGCTTCTAGTTCCATTTCAAGCGCGTCGCCTTTTTTCTTCAGCTCAAGAGCATGGCGGTCTTTGGCATCTAACAAGGTCTGGGCATCGCGTTTGAGAAGCTCGTACTTGTTTTCAATTTCTTTTTCTTTGAGCTTAATCTTCTTGAGATCGGTGCGAACTTTTTCTTTCCACTCTTCTTTCTCTTGCTTCAATTCTTTAAGCTTGCTCTCGTAGCCACCAAACGAACGTAGCTTGTCATCGCTTTCTTCGCGCATCGAAGCGAGTTTATTTTCATAGTGGCTGTTGATTTTATCTAGCTCACTTTTCAGATGGTCACGTTGACGGGAAAGTTCTCTTACCGATTCCGAAAGTTCTTTATTCTTTTGCGAAAGCTGAGTGATCTCAGTCGTCAACTTGTCCAGATAACTCTTGTACTGCGTTTTTTGATCCTTAAGATCGCGTACTTCGAGTTCTTTCACCTCAATATACTTGCGTAGGGTATCAACTTGGTTGTCACTGAGGCGTTCTTTTCGGGGCACACGTGCGATGTCATCGATCTGAGACTGCATGCGGCCGAGTTGTTGCTTTACGAAGCCGGCCTTTTCGCTTGATTCCATCGACTCAATCGCTTCAGGATCGAAAGAAATGGAGCTTTCCGAAAGGCGGTCGGGCTCGCGCCGCCCGCTGGGCTTCTTCGTAACGCCGCTTTTAGATTTTTCGTCTTTGCTCAAGTCGAACAGTCCTCCATCATACGTTTCGGAAGGAAAAGTCTATCGGATGAGTTTCAAAACATGTGTATTATCAAATACTTGCAGCCTATTTTTAGAGGCTTTTTCGGTTTTGGGCCATCTGGCGAGAAGTTCATGCGTTTGCTAGGGTGGTGAAATGAAAGCGCAACCCGGAACTCTGCGAGCCTCTCTCCAAGAACGGACCACAATTGGCACCCTGGGAATCAATGAAACCAACGCTTCCGGCAAAAAAGGAATCCGTTGTTTCGCGTGCGGCCACCGTTGTTTTATTCCCGAAGGATTGGAAGGGGTCTGCAAGGTTCGTTACAACAAAGCAGGAGAGTTGCGCGTTCCCTGGGGTTACGTGGGAGGTATCCATGTTGATCCCATCGAAAAAAAACCGTTCTTTCACGTTCTACCTGGCAGCCTTGCGCTGAGTTTCGGCATGCTGGGCTGCGATCTGCACTGCGCCTATTGCCAAAACTGGGTTACGTCTCAAAGTCTGCGAGATAGCAACGCACAATCCCACCCTTATGATATGCGAGCGACTAACCTTGTCGCAAAGGCTATGCAAAGTAATGCCCGTATCATCGCTAGCACCTACAACGAACCACTCATTACTGCAGAATGGGCTGTAGAAATTTTTTCTGAAGCAAAAAAACGAAACTTACTGTGTGCCTTTGTTTCAAACGGAAATGCCACGCCGGAAGTCTTGCAGTTCATTCGACCGTATGTGGATCTGTACAAAGTTGATTTGAAAAGTTTTCAGGACAAACACTACCGCGAGCTCGGTGGCGTACTCGCCAACGTGCTTTCGAGCATCGAAACCATACACCGAATGGGGTTTTACTTAGAAATCGTTACACTACTCATTCCAGACTTTAATGATTCTCCTGAGGAAATTAAGGAACTCACTAGCTTTATCGCAGGGGTTTCAAGGGATATTCCATGGCACGTGACCGCGTTTCATCCTGACTATAAAATGCAAGGCCCCCGTGCTACGACTCCCGAAGACCTCCTGCGCGCGGCTGAGCAGGGTAAAAACGCTGGCTTGCGGTATGTGTACGCCGGAAACCTTCCGGGCAAAGTGGGAGAATGGGAGAACACGCGCTGTTCTCAGTGTGAGAAAACTCTCATCGAACGCCACGGCTTTATGGTAATCGGCATGGAACTTGAGAATGGCAAGTGCCCGGACTGCGACCATCCGCTTCCCGGAGTGTGGTGAACTTTTTACATAGCTCGGGGCTTAGAATGGGTGATATTATTTAACTTCTTATCAATCAAAGGACCCCTTCGATGACTCACTTTCTTAAGTTCATCGTTTTATTTTCTTGCTTGTGGTTGCCGGCGCTCGCACGTGAACAAGTCGCCGCAAGTGATCATGGAGATTCCCCAAGCACACCATCCCCCAGTTCTGATAGGCCGTGGGTCTACGTGGATGAAATAGGAAAGTACTCCTGTGCTTTTACTTTGGGTGGAGTGACCGATCCCCCCTTGATGATCAGCAAAACACGTCCCGCTTATAGACAACCATTGGCAAAACCGAGTGTGGTGGAACGCGGCGGCTTGAATTGGGAGTTTTCTCGCTACGGTAACAACTTTCGAGTGGATGCAAAAGATAGCCAAGGTAAAACTGTTTTGGTCGCGGCCATACCCGAGGGTGCTGCGGGAAAAATCGAACTTCCTAACAAGAAGGGAACTCTCGAATGTATTCCGCCAAAAGAGAAATCTGAGACCAACGGCAAAACGCAAATCTGGACACCAAGGAAGCTAACGGATTCGGAGTTAAAGGAAAAACAAAGCCGGATTCGAGGAAACTTAGTAAATCGGCCCTCGCCCAAGGGGGACCTCAGTCGCGCACAAGCCCTTATTCTAGCCACGCGCACATGGCTGGAGAGCACCGATATGAAAGGGGCTAAACAGATTAATTCAGTGATTGGGCAAAGGTTCAATGGAAGTTCTTTTGAGGAAAGCCTTAAACAAATGGAAGGCGTGCTCGAGCAGAATCCACTAGTCTTTCAACGGTACCTAGATGAAGTGCGCGTGCCTTTTGAAGGCCTCAAAAATCTTCCCTAACTTAGAGTGCGCTTAGCGCGATCGTGGCCCCTTCGTGAGGTCTTTACGTGGGACACTCACCGCTTTACTCGAGGAAGGCGTCGGAGGTTTCTGTGGAGTTGAGGGCCCGTTTCTGAAGTTGCGTTGACTTCGCCCACCCAAAAAGCGTGTCGCCGAGAGTAGAAACAACCCCAGAATCATCAACCAAAAACCAATAAACAACTGCTCACGAGAAAACTGGGAAAAGAAGTTAACCAAGAACTTACTCTGGCTCTCATCCATTATTTAATCTCGATTCTCAGGCCGTGGGCCTGGCCTGTTACCTCTGATTTTTTCGTCGCTAAGTGAACCGCGATCACACCGCCCACGATGCCGCCGGCTACCGCCCAAACTTTCCAGTCCCTGTACCAAGGCGTCGTGACACCGTGCTCTTCCTGACCTGCAAATGACGGAGAATCCAGCGAGAGCGTTGCCAGACTCAAAGGGCTTCCCTCGTGCTTTTCAAGCAAGTGCTTAAGCGCATCGCTTTGAATAGGAACTGTGGCGGAAAGAGGATCTTCTAGAAGTTCTGCGATTCGCACTGGCTTTTCGAGAGGGATCTCGTCCAAGGCCTCGCCCGGTGTATAGAGAAAAAAACGAAAGCGATCTTGGAGTGATTCGATCAAAACAACCGATGAGCTTTCCTCTGACACGTTACGGGAATCAAGGGCCAAGAAATCTTCTTTCTTGGGAACCAGAGCTAACTCCACTCGGATTTTGCTCACCTTCTGACAACGAACCATTTCCCGCGTGGAGCTCCACTTTTCATGACTGAAGTCGAAAAGATAGGTCCCTCCCAAAGGAAGGCGAAAAGCCCGGCGAGTTCCAAACGAAAAACCGTTCACCCTTATGTTTCCTGAGTGAGGCATTTTCGGAACAACCACTTCCACCGCGCAATAGTTGAGTAAAGAGGGCTGATTTTCCAACTGGGAATCAAACGCCAGCCAAAGTTTAGGTTGCGCCTGTGCCTCAAAGGCAAACGAACTGCTATCCTGGATCTTTTGATCCGGATGCAGCAACGCCGCACGGCTCAACCATTCCAGCGCCTTTTCTTTATTCTGCCGTTGCCACCAATACGCCGCTTGTGCCACATAGGCGCGCTGCCAGATTCCCGCTGAAGGAAAATGAATGGGATAAGCGCTCAGGGTTTGGTCGAGCGCTGCATGAACAGACTTCAAAGAGGAAGCATCTTCGCTAAGCGCTACCGTCAGACTTTCGGTTTGTTTTTGTACCTGAGTGCTGGCGGTCAACATCTGCACCTGACTTTTGGGAAGAGTGATTGGGGAACGTTTGACGGGTGTGCGACCCAGTTTTTCCAAAAAGTTTTCGAGTTTCTTTTCCAGCAGGGGATACGCGCGCGAATGGGAGATATCTGCCGGAACTCCCAACTGGGCGATGCCGAGCACCCGCTCACGAGTTGGAATGGGTACGGCCTGGGCAATGCCGTAGGAAAAGATTAGGCCCCATACAAGAGGATGCCCCCCTAGCGTCTTTCGTAAAGTTCTCAAAACCCCACTTTTTACTCTTCGTTCCAAATAATCACCTTAGCTGGGTTGGTTTTCTTTCGGTGCCGGTTTCGTTTTTTATCGGCGGGGTTTCGAATGACTATTGTTAGTTTACCTGTTTGGCGCGCCTTTTCCACCAACTCAACGTCTTTAGGACGCGCCGCAAGAATTACCTCCCTTCCCCCTTCACAAGGCCGCACCCCCAACACCAAAAGATCCTCCGCTACCTGAGCAGCGCTCCGCTTCTCTGAATGAACCAGGTCCACCCTGTCTTTGGCTTGAACGGGAAGGACTGTTTCCACGCAAAGCGCATACGCTCTAAAGCCCTTCGGAACCTTCGCACCCCACGTAGCCTTGGACTCGGGGGGCTTAAAGAGGGAACGCGTAAAGAGGGTTCCGCCGCTGATGTCAGCTATCAACCTTCTTCCTACAAACTCAAGATCGGCATCCGTGAGAGCATCCGCGCTTCTTTCCACATGCCAGTTTGATTCCGGAACGAGAGAAAGATCTTGAAGCGTCACGCGGTGCCCCCCCTTCAAATCTCGGCGAGCCACGAGAAGGTAATCTTCCACCTGATCAAGGGAGCGATTTGTGAACCGAAAAACTTCCCACACGACCACCATTCCTACGCAGCAAGATACAAAAAGAGAGAAAAGTAGTTGCGCCCTTCGGCGGGAACATTTCGGAAACTGAGCCCCCTTCATGGCGGGCTCTCTCTACTATAGTGCAGCCGCTTTTCTTGAAGAACCTTAAGTTCACGTTGGGTTTTACAAAGAAGCGAAAGATGAACCGTGCCTATCACAGCGACTAAAAGCCAAATCACCAGAAACCCCTCGATGAGAAAAGTGCCTTTTGTTTTCACCCTTCCCTCAAGCGGCTCCACCATTTTCCAGAGGGACTTTTTTCCAATAGTGTTTGAATAACGAGAGGGGCGTTTCTTTGTGGACATTCGGAAACTTCCCAAAGCGGACGCCGAACCGTTTGCTTCCATTTCACAGGGAGGCTGCATGTTTCGCAAACGCCTCTTTCAAACGGGGGAAGACGGGGCCGGTGTTTTATGCAAACTGTGGTGCGCCTTTTTATCGCCTCGCTTTGGGCGGCGATCAGATTTTTAGTCCATTTGATTTGCAGACTCTTCCATAGCAAGTTCGCCGAAACAGTAAGGGCTTTCTCCAGCGCCACATCCTGCTTAAGGCAAGCCGCTGTCGCGACAGCGGAGCGCGCACAAAGATGCACGATATGATGAGCCGTTTCGAGACGGTCAAAGGTTCTCTTACTTTTCTCAAAATGGTTGAACAGATGGGCGTCTGCGCTGGCTAAGCTTATTCCCGCGTTATCCACACCGATGGTGCGTTCTTCCAATCGGTACACCTCTTTGTACAAATCGAGCGAAGCAGCAAGACTTGCCACAAAGACGGGAAGGGAAAGGAGCACTAAAACCTGCATGCTTTGGTCATTTCGTAGTGATGTTTATCTGGAAGAGCCAGAAGCGAAGGAAAGCGCGTGGAGATTTTTCCCACCATTTTGTCGTCCCAGGAAATGTGACTCGTCCACTTTAACCGAGGCCCTCCCCTGCCATGAGCTCCGGTGAGAAGCAGAAAGGATCTCACTTCGTCTCTAGCTCTCCGATCACTTTTGCCCATCGCACGCTTCCGGGCGAATCTGAAACTGGCGTATTGCAACGTAGTTTCCCAACCCGCTCGACGAACTATTTCAATATTGAGAACAAGTGCCAGAACGACCAAAAAACAAATCATACTGGCTTCGCAAAAGACTTGTCCGCTAGTTCCCTTGATTGAACGACGCTTCCCCAAAATCATGGAATCCTCGCATCTCAACGGAGGAATCATCGGCCGCCTCCAGTTTCTCTCCTCCCCGCGTCCCGCGAATCGCTGCCGAAATATTCGCGTACCGGGCGCGGATGTTTTGTCCTACGACGCTCACCACGGCGATCGCGGATACCGCCACTAAACAGGTCAGGATGAGGTATTCCACCAATCCTTGCCCGACATTTTTTCTAGGGTGTTTTTTCATGTTCCCCTCGCTTTCCTAACAAAGCAATGCGAACGGGATGCCAAAAACATAGGCTCAAGCGGGAAACTAAAGGGTCGAAATTATGGTCTGTAGTACGAGAGTTGGAAAACTAACTCGGACGGCGGCTCGCCTGGATAAACTCGGTCAAGTAGTGGCGCGCCACCTGCTCAGCGTCAACCCGAGTGCCCAAAAAGTACCATTCCACGTCATGGAAGGTACCGAAACTTGATTCGATGAGTCCACTAAACATGACACTCACCTTGGGAGGCATCGATTTGTCCTCTTCGACAATCTTCATGCAGCTGAGCTGAATGCGACCCGCAAGGGGGGCGCTGAGCGTGAGCTTCATCTGGTTGCGCACCAGGGAGAAACCCGCCCCTCTTTCCGTGCCACTCACCAAAATGATATGGAGATCCCGGTTTTCGATTCGGGAATTAAAAAGTCGCACCAGGTATTCAAACTGTTGGAGCAAATCTTGAACAAAATTTCCGGTTTCAACCGATAGGACTTCGCCTTTTGTGGTTGTTATATCGATAGAAGTTTTTTCGCCTGAGTTAATCAGAACTTCTTGTTCGGCGAGGTTCTCGATCCAGCGGATCGTTTTATCACTTGTCATCATACGGAGTTTAAAGCTCCCCCATCATGGGCCGTAGCGGGATAATTCTTAACCCTATCAGAGATAGGGGGGCACTCTGTTATTACCTTAGGCTCCCTGCAAGCAGGTATGCGCACAGCAATAAGGGAAAGCACCCGAGTAAATACTCGTAGGTTAGAATTATTCCCAACCACGCACCGGACAGGGGAGCTTAAGAGTTACCCGAAAAGAAAAAAAACCCGCTCCAGATTCAAATTCCCCCAAAAAGGAACTTAAAGCCCCGGAGCGGGATTTAATTAGACTTCCGCTTCGACAGAGTGGGATTGACCCGCATTCGGGGACATTCCGGCTTTCTGTTCAAGCTCACCCACCTTAGCGTTCAGACTCTTAATCTGAGCTTCGAGGGTATCGATCAAATCGAGCTGATTCCCATCACCCGATTTAGCGAGAAAAGAACTGAACGAACCATCACCCTGTTGGATGATGTGGCGCAGAGTCGAGATCGGAATCGGAGATTCAGAGCGTCTCTGCTTCTCAAAAATGATCTGAGTAAGCGTAGCTGCTGTGATGTCCTTTTGGTTCCGATTGTCGACGACCGTGATTTGCTCGCCTTGCTGAATCATGTCTGCGATCTCATCAAGCGTCACGTAGCAGCTTGCATCAGTGTCGTACAATTTACGATTCTGATACCGTTTAATAATTTTAGCCTTCTCCATGTTTTTTACCCCCAACCTGAAAGGACTGTTTCAGTTTCAATTTTGAGCTTGGAACCGAATCCAGAGCCTTCATCTTCTTTTTGCCGAGAAATCATCACAAGGCCTTTGTATACAACGCATAAAACTTATCTATTAGTAGGCGCTAGTTAAAGCACCCTCCTCCCACCAATGATAATTGCAAGCCACGTGACGACTGATAACCTGTTTAACAGCGCGTCGCGCTATCTGAACAGAATCCCGGTAAAAGAAAACTGGCCCTCTCTCAACCCCAAACCCGGCTCCTTGCTACCAAGCCCCACCTAGAGGTAAGTACCACTTGGACGCAAGAGGCTACCGATGATCCAGTTGGTATTCTTGGATGAGTGACCCCCTCTGTCAAGGGAATTTTTTCCCCGGTGTGTCATCGTATTCCGTTGAGATAAAAGGGAAAATTGCCGCACGCGGCCGATCCGTGATCGGCTCAAAAGTGGACAGAAAGGGGGGATAACGGCGCTTTAGGCGAGTTGCTCGTTGAGAAGCTGAGGAAGATCCACCGCGCTGTCTGCTGTGATCTTTTGTCGCATTTTTTGGACATCCGCTACGGTGGGAATCGATTCCGCGCCCTTGGGACGCGCTTCGAGGAGTTCTTTTTGTTCTTCTGAAGAGGACAAAGTGATAGAAGGCACCTGCGCTTGATCCATTACTGCCGCGGCGCGATCACAAATTTGCAAAAGAATTTTTAGTTGGCGCTCGCTCTCATTAATCACTTTGCGCGTTCTCCCCTCGGCCTCTTCGACTCGACTTTCGAGAACGGTCAGGTAGGCCTTCGCTTGAGCTTGGGCTTCCCCGTCAAACGCGTTAGATCTCTTCTTATATAAATAGAGGCCTAAACTCAAAAACAGCAGATTCAAACCCGCTTGCAATCCAATGAGTGCTTCCATCTAATGCCTCCTTTAAGGCAAACTTCGCAATTCAACCGTTTAAGAATCGCCCTCAGAACGGAGCGACAATCCCATGGCTACGGCACCTAAGTAACTCAGTTCCTCAATGGCTTCCGGATTCATCTTTGCCCCAGAGCCTGCGATATTGCGTACCGCATTGAGGGTGTGAACCGAATAACCCAACTGCTTTTCCAAACTGTCCTTCAAACCCGGCGTCTGTGAAGCGCCACCACATATATAGAGGCCGTCGATCACGACATCGCCCTCGCCACTTAGATAAACTTCAATAGCACGAGCGACTTGATCCGTGGCGTGTTGCACATAGGCGGCAACCGCCGCCTTAACGCCGTCAGCCGATGGATGATGAATTTTGTGGTACTCCGCCTCGTCGAGCGGAATTTCCATCGCTTCGGCGATCAACTGACTACAGACCATTCCCCCCGCGAGAATTTCTCGGGTGAAAGTGGTTTTATCTTTCTCCACAGCGGACAGCTTGATCGCTCCAGCTCCAAAATCTAACAAAAGGGTAACCACACCCACCGGCAGCTCTTTGTTCTCGGCGTAGTTAAACTCAAAAACATTTCCCAAAGCGAAGGGTTGGATATCGAGCACGGCCAGTTCAAGCCCGGCCTGCTTGGCAATTGTTTCCCAGTTCCTCGCAAAATCTTTCTTTATGGCAACCAACAGCACTTCCATTTGATTGGTCTGAGGAACCGGTCCGAGAATCGCAAAATCAAGGTTCACTTCGTCCGCTGAAAACGGCAGATACTGCTCGGCTTCAAAACTAATCTGCTCACGCAATTCAACCTCTTTCATGCGCGGCATGCGCACACGCTTTGTAAAAACCGACGCGCCTGATGCACCTACCGCCACTTTGCGAGAAGAAAAAGTGGACGACTCAAACAACGATCGCAAAGCCTCAGAGACGGCTTGGGGATCGGATATCGCCCCATCACTACCGATGGCTTCCCATGGGAGATTCACGCGATTGTAGGAAATCAAACGCGGCCTCTTGCCCATCTGAAGCTCCACCGCTTTTATTCCGGACATGCCTACGTCAATTCCCACCAGACGTCTTTTTTTCCACTGATCCCAAAACCCCACAAGACTCCCATGAAAGAGAATACGCGACGGGCAAACGCCCTTTTCTACGCAATGGCTGAATAACTTGTGGAGCGGGTGGAAAAACGGATGCTCCGTAGATAACAATAACATTGTAGCATAAAACAGCGCGGCGGGCTGTCTGTCGGCGACAACGCACCGTGACTGTTAACCGTGTGCGTTATTCTTTTTTCTTAAGGAAATTCTTTAACTCACCGATGATCTTTATAGCTTCACCTCTCACCTTCTTTTTCCCCCTCACAAACTAAATAGGAGCAGGCATGATACGCGCCGGCATCATCGGTATAGGCTACTGGGGTCCCAACTTACTTAGAAACCTCTTCGAGAACGAGGACATGAAAGTTTTGTGGATGTGTGACCTCGACACCAAACGTTTGGCAAAGCTAGGCCAACGTTACCCTTCCGTGCGTACCACGACGCGCGCCGACGATCTTTTTGAAGACACGCATCTCGACCTGATTGTCATCGCCACTCCCGTCCATAGTCATTTCGCGTTGGGTATGAAAGCGCTTAAGGCCGACAAACATCTTTTGATTACCAAGCCGATGACGGCGACGGAAAAGGAAAGTCTTTATCTGATTGAAGAAGCCCAGCGTCGAAAAAAGATGCTCATGGTGGACCACACCTACGTGTACCACCCCGCTGTTGCCTACATGAAGGAGATGGTGAAGAAGAAAGACTTGGGCGACCTCCTTTATTACGAATCGGAGCGCATGAACCTAGGCCTCTATCAACCGGACATCAGTGTTATTTTTGATCTCATGGCGCATGATCTTTCCATTCTCAATGAACTCATTCCCTACGATCCGATTGAGATCTCAGTTTCGGCGAAAAACGCAGCTCGCTTGCCGCAACCCGATATCGGCTTTATGCACCTAAACTACCAAAACAACTTCATTGCTTCGATTCACGCAAGTTGGTTGTCGCCCTCGAAAATCCGTCGCACGGTTTTGACTGGTCGGAAAAAGATGGTTGTGTACGACGATGTGGATGTCGTGCAGAAAATAAAGGTATTCGACAAAGGTGTGGACGCGCTGGAAACCGCTGACAAAGAGAAAAGCTACGTGGACTACATTAAGTACCGCCACGGCGATGTCTACTCACCGGCGATAGATCAAACTGAGGCTCTTCGAATCGAAGTGAACCACATGGTATCTTGCTTGCAAAAAGGGGTTGCCCCGCGCACGGATGGCTATCAGGGCTTACGTGTGGTGAGAATTTTGGAGCAAGCAGATAAGCTCGCACACACCCAGCAATGTTGGGTGCCCTTACCGCTCGAACCCTTGGGCGGTCACCCGACCATCAACGATCCCAAAACGGATCCCACCCAAACCAAACTAGCCAGCTAGTTCCAAAAGGTGCCTGGCACGTTTTAGAACCTAGAGTGAAGCGGTTAATTCTCCGCTTGAGGCAGGCTGAGGCTGAAGGCGCTTGTACAGCGCAATGATTTGATCCGCCACGTAGCTGGCGTCTTCCTGACTCAAAGAAACATACATCGGAACCGTAATGGTTTGCTCCCCTATTTTCTCCGCTACAGGAAATTTGCCCGGCCCGTAACCGTAACGTTCTCGATAAAACTTCAGGGTGGGCACCGAACGAAAGTTCACCGCCACACCAATGCCCGCTTCTTGCAAGCCGGTAAGCATTTCGTCTCTTTTTCCCCGTGGTGCCCAGAAAGTAAATAGATGCCGTGCCGACTGGCTACCCGGTAGCACCTTCGGGAACGGAACACCCGCGGCAGAAAGTTTCTTTTCATAAAACTGGCAGAGCTCTTCCTTTTTCTTCAATACCGTGTCGATGCGCTCGAGCTGATGAATCAAGAGCGCTGATTGGATATCAGAGAGATTCGCTTTGTATCCCAGAGCGAGCATGTCCCAGTGTTTGTAGGTGCTTGTATAACGATCGCTTGCCGACAGACTCATTCCGTGAAGTCTAAGCAGGCGCACCTTTTCATTGAGCTCGGAGTCAGACGTCACAATCGCCCCACCTTCACCACAGGTAATGTTTTTGGTGGCGTAGAAACTAAAACAAGCAGCGTCGCTTTTTTGCCCTGGGCGATAGCCATCCCGCGTACCTTCAATACAATGCGCACAGTCTTCCAACACTTTAAGTTTGTGTTTTTTCGCAATCGCCGAAAGTTTCTCCATGTCCACCATTTGTCCATAAAGATGAACGGGAATGATGGCCTTGGTATCCGGAGTAATCGCTTTCTCAATCTGTTCCACGTCAATGTTGCCTGTGAGGGCTTCCGAATCGACAAAGACCGGCTTGGCGCCACAGTGAAGAACAATGTTGGGAGTCGCTATAAAGGTTAGCGCCGGTACAATGACTTCGTCACCGGGCCCAATCCCCCAGGCCTTTAGCACCAAAAAAGCAGCGGTGGTCCAACTGGTACAGGCGATGCCATGTTTTGCTCCTAAATAGGAGGCAAGCTGTTCTTCAAAACGTTTGGTCTTTGGACCCGTGGTGAGAAAGACGCTTTTAAGAGTATCTTGCAGCTCCAGAAAATCTTCTTCCTGGAGATTATGCTTAAAAAAGGGGACGGATCTTTTAGATAATTTTTCCATCTTCGGCGAGTTCCTTAAAAAGTTCCTGCACCTTCAGGAGGTGTTGGTAGTACTTCAAAGTGTTTAGGCGAGAATCAGAAATATCGATCCGCCCCATCGTGAGCGCCACTTTAAGTTCATTGGCACTCGCCAGCGGAGTCATCGTCGCAATGAAATTCAGCTCTTTCTGAATTTTCTTGAAGCTGACATTGTAAGTTCGCTTGTCGGCGTCATCAGGCGCTGTGATGATTTCACAGCCTGGGAACACCGACTTTATCATGTAGGCGAGCTGAAAAATTTGATAGTTCTGATCGTCGGAGCCAACATTAAACACTTGTCCCGCGACTTTTTCGCTTGCGGCTTCCAAACAAATAAGAAAGGCTTCCGCCACATCGCGAATATGCACGACGGGGCGCCACTGTTTTCCGCCTCCCATGATCACAATCTTTCCATCACGCCACGCGGTGAGTGACATCAGATTGATCACCAGGTCAAAACGCATGCGTTTGGACAAGCCATAAACTGTCGCATTGCGCAGCACAACCACTTCAAAGTCCGAAGACTGGATTTTCGCGAGTTCCTTTTCCACCTGAACTTTGGTTTCTGCATAAACGGTAGCGGGATTGGGTTCGGAACTCTCGTCCAGACAAAGTGCTTGTCCTGTTCCGTAAACCGAACACGACGAAGAGTAGAGAAAGCGTTTCACTCCGGCGGCCTTCGCCATTTTTGCGGTGTGAACCCCGCCCTCATAGTTGATGCTCCAAGCAAGTGTCGGAGACAATTCAGCGGTGGGATCGTTCGACAACCCAGCAAGATCAATCACCGCATCGACATCCTTGAAATCCTCAACCGTCAGCTTGCGGTTGTCTTTCTGAAGAAGACTGAAATTTTCGTGTTGCCGTGATTCCCCTAACAACTCTTTCCCAAAGAAGTATCTGTCGACGCCAATAACTTTATAATTTTCTTCCAACAGACGCTCGACTATCATCGTGCCGATATATCCGCCGGCACCAGTCACTAAAACGGTTTTCATCGTGGGAAATCCTTTCGAATCCGAAGGCAAAGGCTTGATTTGAAGAGGCCGGAACGGCCTTAAGGAACAAAGATCTGCAGCTAAAAGACCTTTTTATTTTACCATATTATGATGCCTTTTTTAAAGGCTGGGGCAGACGCGTAGTCCCACCTTGGCGCGCTGTGACGCGTGCTATACTGATTAATCTGTGAACCCCTCCAACCAACGAATCCTAACTTTTCAACACGCAGCACTATGCTTTGCGTTGGTTGTGGTGGCCGCGATGGCTTGGCGCTTACCCTATGGCATCAGTTTCTGGGATGAGAGTTTTTACGTTGCTCTGCCTTACCGCTATGTCTTGGGCGATCAGATCTTCAAAGACGATTTGATGCTCGCCCAAACTTTTTCCCTCATTTCGCTCCCTTTCGTCCGTGGCTATCATGCTTTGTTTGGTGTAACGGGTCTGATGCTTTTTATGCGTGTACTATCACTCCTGTTTTCCATCAGTGTTGCCGGCGTGCTTTATTTTCTCTTGCGAAAACGCCTTGGAAAAAACTATGCCCTTTTGTTTGCCCTCGTCCCGATCGCTTTCGTACCCTTTTCGATTGCCAATCTCTCGTACAACACCTGGGCGATAGGTTTCTGGACCGCAGGCGTCTTTCTCGGGTGGAGCGCACTACAAAGTAAGAGCAAGGCAAGCTGGTTAGCGTTGCTCGCGGGGCTGGCACAAGGAATATCGGTCATCGCGCATCCCTCCTTTGTCCCTGGAGTCGGGACCTACGCGCTATTTTTTCTTTTACTGACCTGGCGGCGAAACAAGAGCCTTTTCCTTGCCTATGTTCTAGGTGGGGCCCTTACGGCGGCATGGTTGTTTACGCAAGTTTCCCTTTCCGATCTTGAGCGCGCCAAAGAATTTAGTTTTTCTGAAAACAATAACCGCCTCGCATGGCCGAAGCTTTTTTCTCTCGTTCGTGATTTCTACTACTGGGGCCCCTCTAAACCGTGGGTGTTTTTTCTCTCACTCCTCACCTTCGCGACCGCCCGCTATCGCCCCTCGGCCGCCGCGATACTACTTTGTTTCACACCGCTACTCTGCTGGGTTGCTCCCGTACAAACCTCCTTGGGCGCGCTCCAAATCAGTCTGTACTTTGCTTTGCTGGGCCCTTTTTTCTTTGTCTTTACTGCTCAGACCGCAGTCGCCCGCCATTTATTCTTTCTCGTCTGGATTCCCTCGCTTGCAGCTGGCATCGCCACAGGGATGAGTAGCACCAATCACACGACGATGGCGGGTTTGGGGATGTTGCCTGCCGCTTTGGTTTCCTTATTTCTTTTGTATTTAATTCAATCGCGACTGATCAAGGAAGCAGGTCGACCAAGTCTAGGATGGATTCGTGCCACCGCTCCGGTCCTTCTTGTTCTTCTTTTTCTTTCCCACTTTTTGCTGATGGTTTACGGAGATGGAAGTGTCCCTACCCTCACTGCCAAAATGAAAACCGGTGTTTACTCGGGTCTTTACACCACCCCCGCACGCGCGCGTTTTTTAGGGGAGCTTTCCGCTGACCTCAGCACACTGGAAAATGCCGGAAGCCACATTCTTTTCTATGATGCTTTCCCGGCGGGCTACCTGATGACCAGCATGCGTCCGGCTACACCGACCGTTTGGAACTGCATCCAGTTCTCACAAACTGAACGCAACCAATGCCTGCGCTACTATCAGGGGAAACTCGCCGGTTCCAATGTGGTTGTGAAAATGAAGCATGAACCCACTGAGGACAGAGAGCTCGATTCTTTCGTACAGAGATATCACCAGGAAGTGCGGAACAGAGAAGACTACTCGATCTACTCTCTCAAGAAGGAAATAAATCAGATCGATGAAGATCGGCGGGGCTGAGAGCGGTTTATAAATACGGTGTACTCGTATAAGGGGTAGGCGTGTTGAACGCTTACATACCGAAACTTCTTCACCGCCCAATCGAAAGTTTCTACCGGTGATTTGTAGAAAAGATGTTCCATCCGAAAATCAATGCCCACAGTGGTCATGAAGTTGAATAGCACACCTTTTTTTGCCATCACCGCCAACTTTTCAATCGTTTGAAAAACATAACTTTCCCACTGTTTGGAATCATTTCCGAGCTTCACCAGAAAGGTTCCCAGCGCAACGGCGTAATCCACGCTTTGTTCGCCGCGCTCTTCTAAACTCGTCCCGGTTTCAATGAGCGGCCCACCCGAGAATTTCTTTTCCACACAGGCGCGCATGGTTGCCGACAGATCAATGCCGACATATCTATCGACCGAGTGGCCGTGCTCCAGGAGATAACTAAGAAACGCCCCTGTCCCGCACCCAAAATCGAGGAGCGTTCCCACAGGGCTCGGAAGTAAGTCCGCAAAAATCTGATAGCGCATTTGCTGAGAAGCGGCGTCCTTCCAGTCCACGCCTTGGGGACTATCACCATGCTTTTGGAGTTTGTCGGTGTAGTAGGACGCGATCGTGCTTAGGTTCGGATCAGTCATCGGTCTATTTTAGCGGCAATTTGGCCCCTTGTCCCTGCCCATCCTGGCCGAGTTAGAGTAAACTGTATCTCAGTCCCCACTCATTTTTATGCGCGGCTTCATTCTCCAACCCAGTTACATTCCATGGTTAGGTTTCTGGGAAATGCTCGCGCGATGCGACGTGTTTGTTGTGTACGATGACGTCCAATACACACGCCGCGACTGGCGCAATCGCAACCGGATAAAAACCGCACAGGGCACCCAGTGGCTTACCATCCCTGTCTTAAACAAAAGTAAGTTCGACCAACAGATTCGCGAAGCAAAAATTGATGCTTCTCAGGTTTGGCTTCCGAAGCATCTCAACGCAATAAAGTTAAACTACAAAAAGGCGCCCTACTTCGATGCGGTGTACCCGATGATCGAACAAAGTCTCTCTATTCGGTCCGAATCTCTTTTGGATGTTTGCCTAAGCACACTTACTGAAATTCAAAAATACCTTTCAATTGATTGCAAGGTCGTACTCTCCTCCGAGCTTTGCTCGGAGAGTCAGGAACGTCAGGAGCGCCTCATCGAGCTTTGTAAAATGGCAGGCATAACCTGGTACTACAATGGAGCGGCGGGAAAGACCCTCTACCAGGAAAAACCTTTTGCCTCAGAGGGAATCACCCTCGCCTTTCAGGAGTACACCCACCCAACCTACCGACAACTATGGGGGGAATTTGTTTCTCATTTAAGTATTGTCGACCTTCTTTTCAATCACGGCCCTGAGAGCCTGTCGGTACTCATGGGACAAAGCAGTCTGAAACAGGAGGCTGCTTAGTGCGTATCGCTTATCTTGCCTCCGGTGCAGGCTCCCTGATTCGCACGTGCGCTCAGGCAGTCGAGGAGAAAGTTTTTCCGGGTCTCACGAATGCCTGTCTCGTGAGCGACCGCGTCTGCAAAGCGCAGGAGGTGGCAAAAGAGTTTTCTCTTCCCGCACTCTGTTTAGATTTCGCTTCAGGCCAGGACAAAAACAAACTCTTTGACGAGATGCTAAGATTTCTCCAAAAGCATGACGTCGACATGCTGCTTCTCACCTTTAACCGCTTACTCCCGGCGTCCCTTATTGAAGCCTTTCCCCAAAAGATTCTGAATGTGCACGGATCGTTGCTACCTTCCTTTACCGGCTTCGGAGCCATTCCCGCAGCACTCAGCCATGGCGTTACTTACTTAGGATCTACAGTTCATCTCGTTGATCATTCCGTCGACGGCGGTCCGATTGTGGTTCAAGGGATTGTTCCGGTTAAGTCGGGAGAAAAAGAAACTATGGTTCGCGAGAAGCTCTACCGTGTTCAGCAACAAATGGTTTTGCATGCGGTGGATATGGTTTCGCAAGGTCGCTTACATTTGGAAGGCCGGCGTGCAGTCGCTGACCAGTGCGACTACAGTGCTCTGCCAGTTAATCCTAAAAGTCCAAATCCCGCGATTGAACACTTTCTCGCCTCACTCTGAGCCAGCTAAATGTCCTAAAACACATGCCACAAGCACAGGGGAAATTGTGGTTTTCTAGGCCAGATAAACCGTATTCGATCTTCCTACTATAAAAAGAATCACGCCCATCTAATTATTAAGCTTAAAGCCGTACTTCTCTTGCAACAGATTGAGTTCGTCTTCAGAAATGCGCTTGAACTCTGTAATACCTGCCCCAACCTTAAAAGGATCGATCTCTGCAGATAGTTGACTGCCGCTATATCCTTCGAGTCTGGCGTAGATCCGTTCCGTTCCTTTTTCTTCCGCTATAATGTTGTTTCCATCGCGTGTGTACCAAAATTCATCTTGGCTACCGCCATTAATCACGACCGTTTTCACCTTGTGAGCGGAAATTTGCATGATATGAGAATCATAAGCTTTCACAGCACTCCCACTGTGTCTTACCGCCAACCAGGTACCTTGAATTCCAAGATCGGGTTCTTTATCTGCACACGCCGAAATAAAAACAAACGCAATCGCCAAAAATAAAGTTTTCATCCGTCCTCCTTGGGAAAGTGAGCGCAACGTATCAGAAAAGAAGAAAAAGTCTATCCGACTGGTTTAGGTGCAGAATTTAGTCTAACGAAACAGCTTAAGAGGCTGTTTTCGTGGAAGGAATAAAGGAAAGAAGCGTCGCTTGATCGCCACCCAGGTGCTGGTCGACAATCTTGCGCGGACGATTGAGGGTCTGCCAAAACGTACGGCCGATATATTCACCCATCACACCGAGCACGATAAGCTGCACGCCGCTGGCAAAAAATACACTCACCATTAATGAAGCCCAGCCGGTGATCCCCAAACCGTTCACCGCTTTTTGGTACATGAAATAAAGGCCCAACAAAAAAGAGCCCGTCGCGCTGAGAAGCCCGAGGGCGGTGGCCATCTTGAGGGGAAACATGGAGTACCCTGTGCTCGCCGTCCACATGAGGCGAATCATCCGCCCAAGACTATAACTTGTTTTTCCTGCCGCACGCACTTCGTGCTCTACAGTCAAAGTTGTTTGCCGCATTCCCACCCATGCGCACATCCCTGCCAGAAAAGGCTCTACGTCTCCCATAGATAGAAGCGCTTTGGCAAAGGACTGGTTAAACGCGCGTGTCATCACTTGATGAGGCACAATGCGTGTGTTGGACAAACGAGAGATGCCCATCCAAAAAAGAGTGGAGCTGAGGCGTTTAAAGAATGAGCCCTTCTGCGGGCCGCGCACACCAATCACGCAGTCAAAACCTTCATTCACTTTACCTATAAAAAGAGGAAGTTCTTCTGGAGACTGTTGCAAGTCGCAATCCATAAAAATAACGGTTTGGCCCGAAGCCATCTCAAGACCGGTGAGAAGGGCCACATGCTGACCAAAATTGCGCGCGTGGCGTACAACTTGAGTGTTCTCCGGGTGCAGATGAAAAAGCCGCGAAAGCACTTCGTAGGAGTTGTCTCGACTACCGTCATCCACGAAAATGATTTCAAACTCACCTAGAGGGCGAAGCGTTTTCTCCAGCCGCGCAAAGAGCGGCATCAGATTCGCGTTTTCATTAAAGACGGGCAAAACAACGCTGATTTGTTTTTTGGATTTCATTCGGATTGTCGTTGGATGGTTGGGGGTGAATAGAAATTATAACAGCGTTTGCGCCAAGCCGAACGACGGGCTGCACGACCCACTCCTCCAAAACAATAGATGAGTTCGGACAATTCTTAAGAATTGTTCGCCCGCTTATCTATCTGTTTTTATTAATTTATTCCGATCGCGCCGATAACGATGGCCCCGCCCACGATCGCCCGATAGCCAGGATCAGGCAAAACTGTACCTCCCACCGACACCTAGACACTGGGGCAGCGGGGAGGCGCATTTTCCCCTCATAAAATCAAATAGATGGGTAAAAGCCGCGTGGCACTGGCTTTGCAATTTCTAAGCGCATATGGCCTTACGCCTGTTCATTCTCATCGCCCTTATCGTAACCACTAGCGGTTGTAGCGGTCTGCTCTCTCAAATCCAATTTGGGGGAGACAGCCGACAATGCACTATGGAATACCGGCCTAGCTTAGCGGTGGACGTGACTGTCTGGGCGCAAGAGGGACAGTGCCCCGATGCCGAACTTCGCCTTATCGACGTTCTTTATCCCAGCCAGAATTACTCCTCTGCAGAAGACGCTGATTTTCAGCCCCGCTGGATACCGAATGAAGAAGGAAAATGCAATTTCCACACGTGGGGATACTCAAGTAACGGGGGCCTCTTTCACATCGAATTCCTTGAACTCGGCGAACCGATCTATCAAAACTACGTGAATGTTGCCCATGACGGCTGCCATCCTCAGACAGAGGGCCTAGTCATTGATCAGACCGCCGCGCCCCTGCCCTAGCTATTGAAACTCCTGCAGTCCTTCCTGCAAGTATTCCACGACAATCGTATTGCCTAAAATATCTCCCAGTCGAGTTCCGGATTCCAAAGCGATGACCAAGTACGCTTCGAGTGCCAGAAGCGGAACGGCCACAATCAGAAAGAACACCCAGCCCCAAGAAATGGCAGCCAACGGAATCGCAATGAGAAAAGGCAAATTGCGCAAAAACGAGTGGCGTAGTCCGCAAGGAAGCCCACGGTGATCATCTATCACTCGCAACCCAATAATTCTTTTCCCCACGCTTTGGCCGACCCACATGGCATCCTGAGTGGCGCAGAAGAGAAGCGCACAGAAAAGTCCGAAGGGCTTCCACATCGCCGCCCCCACAAAGTAGATAGCCACCACCAAAAGGATATCGATGGCTTTAGCCATCAGGCGGTTAAAAAGCGGCGCGCTTCTTTCCGCCAGGAAGATGTTTGTACGCCGGTTTACGGGCCGTTTGGGACTCATGAGGTGAAAAATCCGATCTACCTTGCGGTGCATTAAAACAGCAGCTTCGCCTCTACTTTACGGGGTAGGACCAAAAGAAAATGGCTCTTTGTGAGCCCGCTCCCCTTAGGCGCTTGACTGACTTTCCGTACCAGTTCTAAGTAATGAGTTTACATGAATCTATAGGAGGTCGTCATTATGGCAAGTGGCGTAAATAAAGTGATTTTGATTGGAAGACTCGGGGGGGATCCCGAGGTGCGCTACACCAGTGGCGGCTCGGCAGTGGCCAATTTCAACATGGCTACGAACGAATCTTGGATGGACAAAGAAGGACAGAAGAAAGAACGCACCGAATGGCATCGCATTGTGGTCTGGGGAAAACTCGGCGAACTCTGCGGGCAGTATCTTTCCAAAGGCCGCCAGGCTTTTGTGGAAGGTCGCCTTCAAACGCGTGACTGGACCGACAAAGACGGAAATAAACGGTACACCACCGAAATCGTTGCTCAGAACATTCAGTTCTTGGGTGGCCAAGCCGGTGAGCGTGGTGCCGGTGCTTCGGCGGGTGGCGATTTCGCCCAAGGTCCCAGTGATTTCGCTCCGCCTTTGAGCGCTGATTCGGGCGGCGGCGGAATGGAAGACGAAGTTCCGTTCTAGCTTTTTGCTAAGATAGCGAGTGTAAAGAAGCTTAGGGCTCGTCCGGGCGAGCCCTTTTTTGTCGCACTCTCGACTACAACCCATACAAAAACGCACGTATTCTTATCGTGGCCGGTGTTTGATTAAGAGGTCCTAGTCTTGCAATAGTTCGAGCGCAGTTGGCGAGGAGTGCCCATGCGCGCGATCTTCATTCTCATTCTTGTTTTTTTTAGTCTTCCTCTTTTGGGGGAACCGGTAGGTGAACCGGGCGAAACCGACCTTTCGCCGAGGCAACAGGCATTTCTTCACGACGTAAACAAGCTCACCCCAGAAGAGCAGGAATTACTCGTTCAACGCCTCGCCGAAGCTGCCGCGGAACAGCGCGATAAGCTCGCAAACTTGCTTAAGAAAACTCCTATCGAACTTTTCTCCCAGCCTCCTCGTTCGTTAAATGATTTCGCCTACGTCGCTGTCAAGCGCCGCGTGGACCCTGGGCTTCTGACAAGAGAGGAAAACAAAGTAGCTATTTACAGAGAGCGACCCTTACTTTGGGCCGGTGCTCTTACCTCTTGGAACATTCTCAACACGGCAGATGCGGTAGGTGGACTAGCCGAAGGACTGGCTCCCATTGGTATCCTCGGTGGTTTAGGTTCCGGAATTCTACTCACCGGATTAGAGCTATCAATGACCTTTTTTCGACTAAAGCAGATAGTCCGCCTGGATACTGAAAAGAAGCTTTGGGAAATCGAACACAAGCAAGCTGACTTAAAAGGCACTCTCCACAAACTTGCCGCTCTTAAAGCAAATCCGGAGCTGCGTCCCTGGGTAGAGCTTTGGGAGGAGGAAAAAGGCCCCTTCTCTGTGGACGCTGATCAAGAGAACAGCATCCGAGTGAGGCGAAACAACTTTGACGAAACAAGCGTGAGTACGTGCCGCGCTACTTTCGAAACACTTTACCTGGGCCCACGTACCATTAAAGGATGGTTTTACGCTACTGCCGGAGTCGCAGCTGCTGTTGCACCCCTTAAATACAACCAGAATCTGCGCTCGTTCGTCAGTACCCAACTTGAAGACTGGAATCTAAAGAAACCTCAACCACAAACGCCGTGGGGTTATCGGGGACCGGGCCATCCATGAAACTCATCGCTTTTATTTTGGCGGTGCTTTGCTGCAGTCTCACATTTGCTGAGACTGAACTCGAACGCGTGCAAAAAGAATTCATGGAGCGCTATTACGCGCGCTCGAACGACGATCGTAAAAGCTTGGTATACTCACTGGCGCTTCAAACCGAGTACATGCGGGACGCGTACGAACGCGCTCTAAAGGAAGCCAACTCCACAGATTGGGGCGTTCCACCCCATACTCCGTATTATTTTGTTCCCAAGCACCGCTGGGGGAGTAAACGACTGTACATTGATAACGAAGCTAAGTCCGATCGACTGGAGATGCGGATCCTTAACTGGGGCGTCCCCCTCATGGCTTGGAATCTTTTTTATCTAGATCCCGCGATGCCGTTTCCCATCCACCTGGGCGCCGGCTTTACCGCCATTGCTTTGCTGATGCCCGCTGCTTATGAGGCTGACCTGGCTTACGCACGCTATGCGGGAATGACCAGACAAACACTAAATGAGAAGCTGACTCACCTGGAGAAACAGCGAAGAGAATTGCAAAACAACTATGCAAAAATAGATGCCTTAAGAACACGCGAGGAAGCAAAACCCTGGCTGGAACAAATCGAGAGCACAAGAGGAGTTTTTCGGTTCTCAAGCGAGCAGGAAAATCAGCTCCTCGAACACAAGCAAACTTTCGAAAGCACGAAAGCATCGAATTGCCGCGTCGCTTTTGAGACTCTTTATTTTGGTCCGCACACTATAAGTGGTGCTTTGATGGTCACGACAGGAGTCGCGGCCGCATCATTACCGGCAGCTCGGCATCCAGTAGTGAAAGATGCGTTAAATAATGCATTTCAATTCCTGGGAATTGAAAGTTCCCCTCGAAAAACGCCTTAGTGAAGCCCGTCGTGAAGTGTGGAACGTGACGTTGCCGTGCGCCTGGCTCGCCAGTACTCAAAGACTGGTGGAAGAATCGAGACGATAATGATTCCGAATATCACGTAGTGAAAGTTTGTTTTGACGGCCGGAATGTTTCCGAAAAAGAATCCCGCCACTAAAAAACTACCTACCCAAAGAGCCGCGCCCACCACGTTGAACAAGGCAAATCGGCTGTAACTCATCGACCCCATGCCTGCGACAAAGGGAGCAAAGGTCCGCACGATAGGGATAAAACGCGCGATGATGACCGTCTTTCCCCCGTACTTAGCATAAAACTCCTGCGTTTTTTGCAAATGCTTTTTATTAAATAGTTTAGAGGTTTCACTCTTAAAAAACCGATTCCCAAAACGGTTTCCGATCGCGTAGTTCACCGCGTCGCCAAGCACACCCGCCACAAATAAAAGCACCAAAAGGTAGGGTAAAGACAGTGCCGCGTTTTCACCGGCCGCTAGAGCTCCCAAAGCAAAAAGCAGTGAATCTCCTGGCAATAGAGGTGTGACCACCAGGCCGGTCTCGCAAAAAATGATAAGGAACAGGATCAAATAGATCCAGCCGCCAAACTGTAAAATCCACTGGTTGAGATAAACATCTAGATGGGTGAGGACTTGAAACGCCTGCACCAGCCACGCGATACACTCTTGTATGATTTCCATTGCGAATTAGTTTACATGCGAAGCGGCGCGGTTAAAAGAAACTTACTAAATGCCCTGTGCTACAATATTCGGATCGTCAAACCGCTGAAAAACGCATGAGAGTCCGCCTTTACGCCCTTTGCACAGTAATGTCAGTCGGCCTTTGTAGCTTGGTATGCCTATTCCTCTATACCCGTCTTTTCGGCTTTTTGAAGAATTGGTTTCTGCTTGTCCCGGTACTACTAGCGACAACAGCACTCGTTTTTCTCCTGCGTCTTGAAAAGCGGCACCATCTCAATCGGAACTGGACTTCCTTCTGGTGTACAGCAACGATTGTTTTAACCGTCCTCTGCGGCCTGGAGAGATTTTTCGTCTACTACCCCGAGACTCACGGTCTCAACTTTGCTAAAGCCGCTCACAATTGGGCTCGAGTCTATTGGAATCCCATTAACTCGATTGGATTTCGTGACCTGAATGAGCCTCACGATCCGGGGTTCAATCCCACGAACGTCGTAGTTCTAGGGGACTCCTTTGTCGCGGGTCATGGAATAAATGATGTGTCAGACCGCTTCCAAAACCAATTAGAACGCTCTCTGGGCAAGCAATACCGTTTCTACACCGTTGCCCAAAACGGATGGAATACCAGAGATCAATTAAGGGCTCTGCACAATTACCCCCTCATTCCGCACCATTTGCTGTACGTCTATTTTGGGAATGACATCGACTATCTGGCCGCCGAAGCGGGCGTCGACTTGTCCTTCTCACCCTTCGAAGGCCGTTCCAGCTGGCTCAGATACCTCGTAAAAAACTCGTACCTAGCCGATTTCCTATTCTGGAAGTTTCTCCCGAATCCCTCGAATATAGGCAACAAACTGATTACGCTGTATCGCTCGCCACAAATTCTGGAAAAGCACCTCGAAGACGTAAAACGGATTTTTAAATGGGCAAACGGGAAAGGGATTAGGACTCAGCTAGTTATTTTCCCTTTTCTTAATCAGATTGACGAAAGCCTCGCTTACCGAGAGCCACTCCAACGTGTTGCTGCGGAACACAACGTTGATGTCCACGATGTCTCGACCTGGGTAACCGATTGGCCAGCAGAACAACGAGTCATAAGTCGCAAAGATATGCATGCAAGCATCCAAATTCACAATCGTCTGGCCAGCAAAATGGTTCCGACTTTTCTCGCCATTTCCGAAAGGACAATAGCTTTACCGCACCCCGATACGCTCGAAGCTCCAATAAAAACAGTGAGGAAATAACGGGAGTCAGATCCAGTCGACCAACTGCTCGGTAACAGAATCAGCAAGAAGGCGGCCGCGGTGGCTTAAGACAAGGCGGTTGTCCTTTTCCTGGATCAGCGCGTTTTTTGCAAAAAGCTCATACTTTTTTGCTTTTCTAAAGTCGTACCCGTATCGGGCTTGAAACTGATCCAAATCCACACCATCGTTTGTTCTCAGTTCCAGAAAGCTCGCTTCGAGGACAGTTTGGGCTTTGGTGGTCGTTTCAAATGGCAGACTTCTAAATTCGTTTAGCTCCAAGTAAGTTTCGAAGTGGGCCTTTTGCTTTCGGTGGTGAAACACCCTCTCCCAGAAAAAGCGGCTCGACGCCGATGGCCCAATGCCTAGGAAATCGCCCCCACTCCAATAGAGAAGGTTGTGTCGGCAACCTAAACCAGGACGCGCGAAATTAGAAATCTCGTACTGATCAAAACCCAAAATCTGCAAACGTCGGATACCTGCCTCATACAGATCCGCAGCCTTGTCTTCACTGGGGAGTTGAGTGGCCAGCGGGTGCTTGCTCTTTAAAGTAAGGGTGTAAAAGCTCAGATGGGTGGGCCCCAAGCTTACCGCTTTTTCAATGTCCTCCAGAAACTCCTCTTCGCTTTGTCCGGGGATTCCCGTGATGAGATCAAGATTGAAATTCGTAAAGCCCGCTTCTTTCAGAAAGCCGACCGCAGAAACAATACTTTCCGCGCTACCCAACCGTTCTAAAGATTTTAGATGTTTGGCCTGAAAACTTTGGGCTCCCAAGCTCACCCGATTCACCGGTGTCGCAAAAAGGGAGGCGGCAAACCTCGCATCCACGGTTTCCGGATTCGCCTCTAGTGTGATCTCAACCTCTTTTGCAAAAGGAAATTCTTCTGCCAAGGTATCGCAAATTTTTTGAATCGACGAGGTGGGCATCAAGGAAGGAGTGCCCCCACCAAAAAAAACACTGGTGACCGGCGATAGGTTACCCTGGCGTTCTTTTATATAAGCGGCCATCTGACGCACCTCGTTTACGAGCTGCGCCTCAAGACGCTCAAAGTCGTTCCGGCCATACTGAGTAAAAGAGTAGAAGTCACAGTAAGAACACTTATGCACGCAAAACGGGATGTGAACGTAAATACCGAAGGGAATTGTCACCGGTAGGTTCTTGCAGGTAGACTGAGATTTTTCCAATAAAGGGCTCACAATGGTCAAAACATACACTCTCAAGAGCGGAATACCACTTTTTGTTGTGGAGATGCACAACGCTCCGGTGGTGAGCATCCAGGCCTGGGTCGCCCGCGGAAGTGCGCATGAGCCCGCCCCTTTGGCCGGGATTTCCCATTTTATTGAACACGCCCTTTTCAAGGGCACCAAGAAACGCAAAGTCGGCCAGATTGCTCTGGATATCGAAACCTGGGGAGGCGAAGTCAACGCCTACACCTCATTCGAAGAAACCGTGTACTACACCACGCTCGCAAGTCGCTTTTTTGAGAACGGTCTAGACGTAATCGCCGACGCCGTTCAGAACGCCACCTTTGATCGCGTGGAAATGGATCGGGAACGCGAAGTGATTTTGGAAGAAATCAAGCGTGCCTATGATTCTCCGTCCAAAATGGTTTTCACCAACCTATGGGCAAAGACCTTTCCGGGAACCCCCTACGGCCGCCCGGTGCTCGGCTTTGAAAAAACAGTCGGCGGCTTTTCGGCTGCGACACTCAAAAAGTATTTCCAAGAAAATTACCACGCGGGAACCTTTTCTCTCTTTTTGGTAGGCGACATTGACCCGCAAGAAGCCTACGAACTTGCGGAAAAGAAGTTTGCAAAGGTAAGGAAGGCGCCTAAGTCGAAAGCTAAAGAAAAGCCTCTCAGCCTTGCCTCTCTCAGTGGGCAGCCGATGGCCACCCTTGCCCGTGACGTACAAGAGTGCCATTTGCAAATTGGCTTTCGCAGTCCTGCGCTCCGTGACCCCAGCGTCGCCGCTCTGGACCTTCTGGCCACCGCGGTTGGACAAGGGGAAAGCAGCCGTTTTTATCAACGACTGGTGAAAGAAACGCGCCTCGCCATGGACGCCGATATGGGGATCGTTGCCACCGATCGTTGCGGCGTTGCGACCCTTAGCCTACTCACCGCTCCCGATAAACTTTATGAAGCTGTCGCAGAGATGATGAAAATTCTCGCGGAAGTGGCAGCCGAGGGCTTACATGCCGAAGAACTCGACAGAGTGAAAAGCGGCATGGAATCAGAAATTTTTTACGGCAAGCAAACTGTCGAGGGCTATGCTCGCCGTCTCGGATACTACAACCTGCACTTCAAGGACCCAGAATTTGAGAAAACTTACCTTGAAATGATTTCAGAGTGCACAGGCGCAGATGTACAGCTAGCTTTTCAGGCACTCATGAAAGCCAAGCCCGTTGTATCCATTGTGCACCCACAAAAATTCGAGTTGGATAAGAAACAACTGTGGGGTGCCATCAAGCTTCCCAAGGTTCAGGTCACCAAGAGCCGTGTCACTTTGGATCCCCCTCAGAAAAAGGTGGTCGAGAAATGCTCGTTTATCTGGAAACGTAACAACACTCTGCCACTCACCTCGCTTCGTTTTATCTTTTTAGGCGGCGGGTCGCGTGAAGAGCAAACTCACAATCTGGGGATTTCCAGTCTGTTCTCTACTTTGTGGACTTCCGGCACACAGAATTATACCTCGCTAGCGATGGCCAAAATTTTGGAATCTCTCGGCGCTTCGGTCGGCGCGTTTGCGGGAAAAAACACCTGCGGACTCAGCGTGGATTTTGTTTCTCACCACTGGAACCGGATTAAGCCCATCTTGTCGGATATCCTTTATAATCCGACCTTTCCGGAAGAAGAATTTAAGACCCAAAGGGACATCACGCTGCGCGAGATTGAGTCGATCAATGACTCTCCCGGCCAGATGTGCCAGCTCAATTTCCTTTCGGCTATGTACGAAAACCATCGTTTTGGTTTCCCGTCGATTGGAACGAAAGAAGCCGTGGGTGGACTAAGCACCGACGTGCTCAAACAGTGGTACCGCGACTACATTCATAAGGAACGCCTCGTGATTTCGACGGTAGGGGCTTTTGCTCCCCAGGACTGGATGGAAGAATTGCAGTCCCTGGTCGCGCCCTTGCGTCCTCGGGGAAAAGCCAGCCTACCAGCAGCGGACATTTCTGCGCCTTCTCAAATTCGTATCCGCTCGGCCGTGAAAACGCCCCTCTTTCAGGCGCACGCGCTGATTGGTTTTTTGGGCACGACGTTAAATGATGAAGACCGTTTTGCTCTGCGGGTGTTGTCTTCTTGTTTGTCGGGCCAAGGGGGACGACTGTTCCTCGAGTTGCGCGACAAGCAGAGTCTCGCCTACACGGTAGCGCCCATGGAAAGCGAAAGCATCGAACGGGGGACCTTTGCATTTTATATTGGGACTTCGCCCGAAAAATGGCAGCGATCCATTACGGGTATACGCGCTGAACTAGACAAGGTGCTAAATAAGCCGATGAGTGCCAAAGAACTCGCGCGCGCTAAGCAATACCTCGTGGGACGTTTCGAACTAGACCTGCAGCGCAATTCTTCCCAAGCTATGCTCTATGGTTTGGATGAGACTTACGGTTACGGACATTTACACTCTCTTGAATACCCGAAGAAAATCCAGGAAGTCACCGCGGAAACCATTCTGCGAGTCGCCCAAAAATATCTGCAACCTCAGCAGGCTGTCATTTCTTTGGTGCATCCGGAACAGATTTCTGAGGAAGCCATTTACTCAGCATGGACAGGCAACGCGAAACGGTCTCAATCGCGCCCGCAACAGGATCTCGAAGCTTCAGGGGCTGCTTAATCAGCGACACTCGCTAGGGCTTCTCGGCAGCGTTTCACGCCTCGGCTGAGTTGTCCGTTTGTGCTCGCCATCGCGCGGGCCACATCTTGCATCGGGGCTACTTTCTCGACTGGATCTAAGCTCACACGGTTAAAGTGCCGGCGACGTGTACCAAAATCATTTCTGCCGGGATTTTCAACGTAAAGTTTGTCAATTTGCTTACCTTCCCTTTCAATGGCTGCCGAAATAGCGTCGAATAAAGCGTAGCGATCGGTTTCCCCATCCGGCAACGAAACGTGCCTTCCCACACGCTCAACGACTTCTTCGATCTTCTGGTGGGGATCGAGTACGGCCTCCATTAAATTATGAAGCGCATAGAGACGCTTGGACGGATCAGACTGATCGCTCACGCGATGGCGTTTAAGTTGGTCCTCCAAAAACTTTCGATCATCGGCTAACGCTTTTAAGAGAGATTTGCCTTCTGTGCGCGCCCAGTTGAAAAATACCGCATTCTTGTCCGCCGGTGGTGCGCTCGCTTTTTCCTGGGGCTTGGGAAGACGTCCTGTGATCCGGCGCATGATGTGACGGAAAATATCCCCGTACCGGATGTTGCTGGAAGTAAAGTCCAGCACGTCTACGAGTTGGTCTCCTCGGTATACATAGGTGCGCACGTGCCCTTCCAAGGCTCGTCCATCCTGGTGAAGGGGAAGAGTCGTTCGCACTTCAGCACGCAGTTCCGGATCCTGCGCTTGTAAAAGCGCGTTTAGCGCGGAGGCACCAAAGCCGTTACTCACGGTGCAATTACCATTCAGGCAACCGCCTACTTGAAACTTTTCATACTTACCGACATCATCCGTCGGTAAATCGGGAAGACTTTCCCCTTTCATGAGCGGATACGAGTTACTCTGCGATAAAAGGGCTTCCAAGTCGCCTGTTGTGGCGAGAGCTCCCCTTGTCATGCGCTGGCCCATTTGTCGCCCCAAACGGTCAAAGCCCGAGCTTTCGATTGCCTCCTTCAAAGCTTTCTGCGCGTCTACATCATCTAAGGCCAAAGTGCCGCGTACGTCTAAACGATGGGAGCCACTCGGAGTTTCTTCCACTTCCGCACGATAATGAACCGAGCCGATTTCTGGGTTTAGCAAACGAATAAAATAAGCATCTCTCTCGGGGCGATAAACCACTTCGAAATCGCTTCCTTGCTTAAGGCTTCGGTGATTGGCATCTGTGACTCTAAGCCCGATAAGAGCTTGGCCCAGCGGACGCGCAATGGGGACCATCCCGTCTGCCAGCGACACAACCGGACGCCGAGAATGGACTAAACCCACGTTTTCGTCCGCCGCCTCAGTCGGTATCGTGCGTACTTCGCTGTCGCCAAAGGTCAAATCCGTCCTCATGGGAATTTCCAAACCCGCGGGCATCTGACCTCCTTCGGCCGGTCGGTAGGTAAAAAGTGCATCGACCGGCCGGTCTGATTCTTCCACTTGCGCGCGGGCGCTTTTACCCATTTTTTTCAAGAGCGCGGGTGTTGCCGCCGCAACAAGAGCGACGCCAGCGAAGGCTGGCCATTTCATCGCTGAGGCCAAAAACCCCTTACTGGGCTCAACCAAACGGTCCCCCATATCGGAAGCAAGCGAACGCGTACGAAATGATTCCTCTACGGCGCCCTTAAAGAAATCCCAACTGATGTCGTCGAGAAGACCGAGCTCATGAGCGCCGATGGCCACCCCAGAAAGAACGCCCGCACCGGCCACCGCCATCGCAACGTCTCTCGCCACACGCTTTGCCCCTTCTACCATTCCATTGGGACTTTGGACTCTTTCCCCTCTGGACTGAACCGCCGGCTGCGCGGCCACACCGGCCGGCACGCGCCCAAATAAACGGCGAAAGAAATTGGCCAAATACCCAGAGTTATTCGCCCGTACATCGCCAAATTTTATCGCCTGAACATCAACATTGTTTTTTATCGAGTGGGCGAAACTCTTGAGATCGGCCGGCCAATTCCGCATTTCATCGACCAGAGCGTGAGAGTAGTGAACGACTGCCATTCCGGAGCTGGCTGCAGCCTTAAGTCCCTTCAACGCAGATGAGCCCAGCGCGCCGTAACGCTTTAAAAATTCATACCGCTTCTGCCATTTTTGCGGCTCGTGCAGTACTTGCGCAAGCACCAGATCGTGTACGCGCTCGCGATCTCCGAAATAGGAAATCATGGACTCGTACGAAAACTTTTTCGCCTCTAAGTGTTTTAATACTTCGGCAGGCGAACTCCCTCTCCCCCACGCTGAAAAAGTCCCCGACAAAAGACCGCTCGCGTGATCCGCTTGCGTACGAATCGCAAAAAGCGCCTTGGCTTTTTCTGGGTCTGTAAAGGTGTGAAGACGCATCAGCGCCGCAAGGGTTTCATCAGCAGCTACATTGAAATGGCTTACCATCTGCGGTTGCAAACGCGGGTGACTCGCCACCAAACGAAAATCCCCGTCTCTAGCGGGATCGCGAAATCGCATGGCTAATCCGATGGGAAACTTCTCCTCGCGACTATAGACCGGGGCTAGCCGCAAGAGTTCGTCCGGAGAGATTTCTATCCCTCCTTCCAACGAATTCAGATCAGCGGCAGCCGGGACTAACATGAACTTTAAATCGGGATCGACCTGTGCGGCCGCGCGACGCAAGCGCAGATGGTGGCGCATACTCTCTTCTGCAATTTCACCCATCGTTTCCTTGATCCATGGCCCAAAGCGATCCGTTAGGGGAACCGCTAGTTGTTGGCGGGCCAGGGGATCGACTTCATCTTCTAATTGCAGAGCGAGTTTTCGAATCTGTTTGTCTCGTTCGGACCGCAAGAGTCGTGTCGAGACAGTTGAGCGGGCTAGTGCTTCTGCGCGGTGAAACCCCATCGGCTTATCGAGATCGACAGACTGTTCGCGAACAAAACGTCTAATATCAGCGGAGAGCCTCTCCAGCGGATTGAAACCGAGTTCCGCAGCATCACTACCGCTAGCTCTCCACGCAATGGCTTGTTCGGTCAAGAAAGCCTCAAGGCGCTTGCGCTCCTCCTTGTTGCTCCATGGGCGAAAGAATTCCGACTGGTAGATTTCGAAAAGGCGGTTGAAAGTGGAAGTTCCTCCCCAGTTCAGATAGCGCAATAGTTCGCTCGGAGGAAGTCGACCCGCTTGCGCATGCGCTTGAAGGCGCATGTACCCATTTTGGATGGGAAAAGTGGACCCCTCTTCGTCCGCGAAAACCGCAAACGCGCTGACAAGAGCGAGACCCAGAATGCTTTTTATTAAGAGATGCGTACCGCCCCCCGGTCGTTGGCTCAAAGCTGTTCCTCTTTACAGAGCAAGCTCTGCGCCAAGATAGAGGGTAAATCGCATCTGTAAAACCAATTAATTTCGGGCCTTAGCGGTGGAGCAATAGGGAGTTTTTGAAGGGTGTAAGCAACGTAGACGCAATGGCTACGCAAAGACGAGAAGGTGCCCAATCTATTGCGGAATCGGGGCTTGGTGCGGTTGGGAGAGGCGCGCTTAGTATCTTTACGGAATACGCCCCCGTCGACCCTTTTTCCAGCTGCCCGACAAAAATGCGCCGCCGGTTCGAAAAACAAGCGAAAACGCTCAACATCACGGTGGAATATTCCCGTTCCCCCTGGCACGAATGTTGGTTATAGGAGTGAGGGCATAGTGTGACCTGCTCACTGCTTGTATACAGTGAGCGCCCGGCGGAGAGCGCGTGAAATCGATTTTTGCAAAATTGAATCTTTGGATTGTTCAGATTCTGCTAGTTTTCTCAATCGTCTTTCCTTCGCCCGCCCACGCCAATGGCTTTACGGAATTCTGCGGACAAGCCCTTTCCTGGATGGGAGAAAAAGCTCAATCCGCCGGGGAAGTCGCGAAGACCGCGATGGAGACAACCAATTTCGGTTCCGACCACTGGAACGATCCCTTGTTGTATGGATCGGTGACGGCAGTTTCTACGGCCGGTGTTTATCTTGCCTACCGACTAGGACGAGGCAATAAAAAGGCCCTCACCCAACGTTATCAACATCTGGATGCCGCCACTCGCTTGCCCCAAATGAAGGCTTACGAAGCGGAAGTAAAGGATTTCGAAGAAACGTTACGTGAGCACGAGAAAGCAATTTTAGCGATGCCCGAAGAACAGTTTAAGGAATGGGCAAAAGGGCAGGCTCCTGCGTTCGCCAAGCAGCTCAAGAAATTACGCAAAGCGGGTACTCCCCCCGCGCTTCCAGACAACGCTTTGGATCATTCGCGCCAGGACGGCAACGGCATTCCCTTTGTTAAAGATCAGTACCTTGAGGGTTTGCAGAACAAGCTTCGCACTCACGTAACCAACCGCGATGCGAAGGCCGAGAAACTCGCCCAAGCCCTTAAACAAATGGGCTTAGCCCACGTGCCTGCGGAAGCTTTGCAGTCCCTTGCTATCGATCCCAGTTCCGGCAGTCTCAAGCTAGAAAATTTGGAGCAACTTTTAAGCCGAGCCGAGCGGTACTCACAGAGTTTGCATTCGGAACGCGATCAAGCCGCCGCATTAATCAACGGTCCTCTAGCTATCGACGACATGCCGGAATCAGCGGGACGTCGCTTGCGCCGAGCTACCGTCCCTCACGACTTAGGCCCGTGGACAAAACCGGGTTTATTAAACCGCGCCTGGTTGCCCTTAAAGAACTTATCACGTATCACCGGGCGCACCATGAAGTCCGCGCGTCTACTCGTCGTGCTTTTCGGCACCCCGTTTGGCGTTTATTTCATGCAGCAGCAGCTCAATATGCAGGCGCAGGGCGAACGGGCCGAACAAGAACAGAACGAGCTCATAGACCAAGATCAGGAAGCCGCGCTTCGCAATCAGTTACCAGTGGTCACCTCAGCGGGCGACGACCTTCTTTTTATGATGGTCCAGCAGTGGCAGGGTTTACGAGATGAATATGGCGACGAAATGAACGCCCCCTTCCCTTTTGATTTCCTTAATCCCGAACACCGCCGACTTGCCCGTCAAGCTTACGCCGATGCCGAAAAAGATATACGCGCGCAGGCAGCCGAGCACCCCGACCGCTATACGGAAAAAGGTCGTCTTGACGTCGATATCTATCGCGCGTTTTGGGCCAAGGCACTCAAAGCCGCACAGGAATTACCAGGTGGTTTCACACGCGATGCGGCTCTCGAAGAGCGGTTCTTTGGTGAAGATGGTTCGGGCACGCAAGGTTTAATTGATACTCTGGCCCGTCAATCCGCGGAACGCGGTCGAGAAAAGGCAGCCGCCGATCTTCAAGAAGCGGGCGAACTCTTGACCCCCACAGAGTAGAACTCTGATGACAAGTTTAGTTTGGGCTGATGAGTTCAGGATAGAAGGCCTTGAGGCCCCAGTAAAATGTATCCAGTAAATCGAAAGCGTTCTTCTCGTCTAGACCCATTTCATTTTTCTGGCGAGGTTGGCGAACCATTTGGTCCAAGGTTACCTCCACGCTTTTCTTCAGCACCCCTGGATGATAGCCACCCTCCAAACAAAAAAGGATGCGACCTTCTGCCGTTTCCTCAGCGAGGTTCATCAACATTTCGGCAAACCACCCATAAAGCTCTGTGCTCATTCTCATGCCCTGCATCGGATCAAGTGTGTGTCCATCAAAGCCCGCGGAAACCAAAATCATATCGGGCTTAAAAGCGCGTACGATCGGAGTAACCAGCCGCTCGTAGAGCGCTCTGAAAAGAGGATCCTCATACGAAAGGGCCAGCGGAAAATTAACGGTGGTCCCTTTCCCTTTTTGCCCCCCCACTTCGTCGAGTCGCCCCGTTCCCGGATAGTACGGAAAGCGATGCGAGGAAACAAAGAGCACTTGGTCGGATTCCCAAAATGCGTCTTGTGTACCGTTGCCATGATGCAGATCATAGTCGACGATAGCCAGCCTGGCCTGAGGCGCGTTCTGTAGAATTGCTTTCGCCGCCAGTGCTACGTTATTCAAAAGACAAAATCCCATCGGGTGTCCCGCCACCGCATGATGCCCAGGAGGGCGTACGAGAGAAAAGCCGCGACGAAATTGTTTATTCCAAATTTGTTGAGCCAATTCGACGGTGCTACCGGCTGCGAAAAAAGCGGTGTCGATACTTTCGCTACCGAAAAAGGTATCCGAATCAAACCACCCTTTGTGGCCTTTCTTTTTCTCTAGCTCGCTCAACATTTCCGCAGAATGAAAGAGGGTCACTTCAGAAGATTTCGCCGGACGTAACCCTACGCGCGGTAAAGCCGCCAAGTCGGGACGTTCTTGAAAAAGGTCCAATACCGCCTGGATACGTTCCGGGCATTCAGGATGAGTTTCCTGGGACTGGTGTTCCAGAAAACGAGGAGAAAGAACTACGGCGACGTCACTTGGGCTCTGCACCTAGTCAGTATCTCCGACAGGTTGGAGGATGGCAAAACTCTGCCTCTTTGCTTCGGATTTTCTTAAACTTTTTGACGCATCCAGCCGAAATATACGTGAAGGACCACGCATGTTTCGCTCAAGCCACTTCGGCAAACATTTCGCCACTTTAACCGTTGAGCGCAAAGCTGCGTCCTGGGCAAGGATCTGGACTGCATTCGCAATCCTTTTTTTGGCAAGTTCGGCCATAGCCCAGAAACCCGTGGCTGCTCCCCCTCCGACGAACAAACTGCTCTACATGTTCCGACTGTATTATCTACCTTTCAGTTTGTACTTCCGGGAAGGAAATGACGTAAACGAGATCCTTCCTTTCGTAGACAAAGATGAGAAAGGCATTTCTAAACGTTTGGTCGAGGCGCAAGAAATTGAAACGATCAACCAAGAGTGGGACCAAATTAGAGAGACCTGGAAACGGCGCTCTCTCTTTCTCACCAGTGGAGCCCCTCTCAACGAGACGAAGGTCATCAGCGCGAGCTTGATTTCACACAAGATACCTATTTCGCGTCGGGCATTCGACGGAATTTCTCTCACCGACAGAATCAAAATTAATGAGATTTTAAAGCTCAAGTCGACAGAGATTCAGGAAAACTTCAAACAACTCCGCTTTGTGAAATCCTTTATTCCCAAAGACAACAAACGCACGTTTCATTTTTTTATTATATCGGCAAGCTGGTGTGAAAGCTGCCTAGAGTACCGAGCGCTTTTGGAGACTTACGTCAAACAGTACCCCGACAACAATTTCACCCTTCATTCGATCATGATAGACGATCCCAAGCAACAGCTCTTTGACGGAGAGATTCTAAAGGAACTTTTTCCTCATCCGAAAAACTATTCTCACGAAAGTATTCCGCGCTTTCTCGCGCTCGAAAACCCCGAGGGCCAACCGACTCTTTGGGAAGAAGGGGAAGCGCTTCGAATCGTGTTTGAACGCTACTTTGAAAAGCACCGCGGTTTTCTCGATTCCAAATCGAGCATCTTCAAAAAACTCCAAATTCAGCGCAAAGTATCCTCCCAGCGCTAGCCACTTGCCTTCCCGGTTTCCTTCGATTTTCATGTCCCTATGGACGCAGCACTCAGTGAGCTCGCTAAAAAACAAGTCTACTTTGGGACCTCTAGCTGGAAGTATGAGGGCTGGCAGGGACTTATTTATAAAAAGCCCTATACGAGTAAAAAGCAGTTCAACGATACGTGCCTCGAGGAGTACGCTCAGCAATACCCTGTCGTCGGTGTTGACCACACTTACTATAACTGGCCCCAAGAAAAAGCGTTCGAAAAATATGTTGAACAAACGCCTGCGAACTTTAAATTTGTCTTAAAAGCCACTGAGCACACCACTGTTTTTAAATACCCGCGCCTGCCTCGCTACGGAAAAGTCGCGGGTAAAGCGAATGCGGGTTTTCTTAACCCCACTGATTTCAAGCAGCATTTTTTGGGCCCGCTCGCGCCTTTTCAAGATCGCTTGGGACCGATCATGCTGGAGTTTTCCCAATTTCACGCTGGCATGCTGGAGAACGGGAGAGAGTTTTTGGACCGACTAGACCAGTTCTTCACAGGACTGGGAGACACCGCCAACTTCCGCTTTGCGATTGAGCTGAGAAACGCGAACTGGCTACAACCCGCCTACTTCACATTCTTAAAAAAGTTTCAAATTGGACATGTTTACAACAGTTGGACAAAAATGCCCTCGATAAAGGACCAGCTGCATTCCAGCGACAATTACGCTCTCCCTTTTTATGTGTCCCGCCTCCTGCTGCGTCCCGGAACACAATATGAGGATGCCGTTGAACGATTTGCGCCCTACCGGGAAGTCCAAGAAGAACAAGTGGAAGGGCGAACCGATGCGGGGGCCCTCATTCGCAGAGCGATGAAAGAGAAAGTCTCGGTGTACGTCTTAGTGAATAACCGCTTCGAAGGATGCGCGCCTCATACCATCAATGCCATTGCCCAGAGCGTGCTTAGTCCGGCAGTGTAGCCGTCAAGATAACTAGCGACGCGGGTTGAAGTCTTCCTGCTCTAAAAGCTTCGCGGCTTCTTTGTATTTATCTGAAGGGGGACGGGGAACCTTAATTTGAATCTCAACGAGTTGATCGCCCCGCGTACCATTAGCCTCGCCCACGCCTTTACCTTTGAGCCGCAATTGCTGCCCGCTCGAGATTCCCTGTGGCAATGTCATGCGAACTGGGCCATCCAAGGTCGGTACCGCGACCTCTCCTCCCAACACAGCTTCAGCAAAGGTAACAGGAAGTTGATACAAGATATTGTTTTCCTGGCGCGTGAACTGCGGGTGCGCCATCACTTTCAAAGTCAAAATAAGATCACCGCTGGGCGCTCCTCCGGTGCCGGGATCTCCCTGCCCGCGCAGCTTAATCTTCGAACCTGTCTCAACTCCCGCTGGAATCTTTACGGTGATTTTCTTTCCGCCCACAAGCTCGAGCTGCTTTTCCCCGCCGCGCGCGGCTTCGTTGAAACTGATCGAGATTTCCGCTTCACGACTCACGCCGCGTACAGGCATCTGCGAATACGATCCGCCGCCGGAACGTCGTCGCCCGGCGAACGGGCCACCAAATCCGCCGCCACCACCACCGCCGCCAAAAATTTCCTCGAATAGGTCGCCAAGCCCGAAATCGCTGGCTCCGCCTGCACTGTACTCAAATCCGCCGCCACCCGGTTCTCTTCCCGCAAAGGGATTTCGTCCCGCTGCTCGTAGTTGATCGTACTGCTCTTTTTTCTTCTTATCTTTTAGGACTTCGTAAGCAAGATTAACTTCCTTAAACTTAGTTTCCGAGGCTTTGTCGTTAGGATTTCGGTCGGGATGGTACTGCTTAGCGAGTTTGTGAAACTGCTTTTTAATATCATTCGGTGTGGCCGTGCGGCTCACACCCAAAATTTCATAGAGATCTTTGTCCAAAGGGCCACCTAATGAATAGCAACGCGGATCAATGCCCCCGTTTTCAATACCACTATATTAGACATGTTTTTAGCTTTGACCAGGTTGGAAAAAGGTAGGGGAAAAAAGAAAAGGGCTCCCTGGAGTTTGGGAGCCCTTTTCAAAATCGGCTATGGAAACTTAAACAGCGGTTGTGTAGTCAAGTCGAGTCAAGTTGCGATCCGTTTTGTGTTCTAAGTTGTCTTCTCAGGTGCCGTTACTAGTTGCTATCGTGTTGTTGTCTTCGTTGCCGTTCTAGTTGCTGTTCGATGCCGTTAAGCTTCGAGCCGTGTCCTTGTCTGTGTGCACTCATTCTAGATTGCAGGGCGTGTGCCAAGTTACCCCCTTGGGATCATTGACGATTTCGATAGGGGAAATAGTCAAGAAAGTGTACGGTACAGGCATGGAGTTCGACACCTCCATTTTTCCTTTATAATTCTAATAGCTTAAGCTGTGATGCCATCTGACAGACAGGTACTATGGCCCGCATACAGTCGGACTACACTAGACACTGGTGGGGAGGGGGAGAAGAGCTAGCCTTGAAGCCCCAGCGTCGCTATTAGGCCTATGCCATGGCGAAGAATAGAGGATGACTGAAAGTGCAGCACATACCGAAGCCGCACGCCCAGATTGGTTTCTGAGTTGAGTTCGTAGGTGTAGCCCACCCCTAACTGCCCGGCCAGGGTCGATAGCGCAAAGGGGGTATCTATTGGGTCGCCCGCATAGTTGCTCGGATCGTTTGCGATACTCAAACCCATGGCGTACTGAAAGCCCGCAAAGAGTTCGAATTTGCCGACGATCAAGCCCGGTGTAACTCCAATTTCCATAAACCCGTAACCTAGGTCCTCGGTTGCGCTACTCCCCACGGGGGCAACCCCATTGAACTGGGTGTAATTCAGTTCAAAACGTAAGGGCATGTTGTCCTTTAAATAAAATCCCACATACGCACCAGCCAAGAAGCCAACTCCCGTGTAGGTCAGCTCGCTGCCTGGTAGCTGACTAGGCAAAATGATGGCGTAGTTGCCGCCCAAAGCCGCACCAAAGAACAGAGAGGGCTTTCGGCGAAGGAGTATCGCTTCATCATCCGGTATCCGCACGCGTTGCTTGGGTCGAATCTTGGGAGCGATTTCGTCGGGATCCACGGGAGCCAAGGTATTTTGATTTACCCATCCCGTAATGGGTTTTCCATTTTCCAGTTCGACTTCAACTAAAATGAAGTCCGCTTTCTGCGAACCGATGATGGTGACCAGAGAACCTTCGGGCAGACGTCCTTTTGCGGGCGCGTTCGCTTTACCTTGTTTCTTCAGCTCAGTTTCAAAGAGAACTCGCCCTTCCATGTCGGGCTTCCAAACAATTTCTGCCTGAGCTTCTGGCGATGAGGTGAGAATTGCTAGTGTAAGTAACGCAAGAAGAGAGAAACAAACTCTATGTGATGCGTTTGCGGAAACATGTCGATAGGTCTGACGCACTCGAGTTGAAATCCCTTACGTTGAAGACCGCTCACGTCTTTTGAAAACGCTGGAGGGGAGCAAGAGACATAAAGAATCGCTTTTACGTCTCGGTGAACGAATTCGTCCAGCAAGCCTCCCATCCCTTTACGGGGCGGATTTACTAGCAGTGTATCATAGGGTTGTACAAAGTTCTCCCCGACTTTGGCTGCCAAAACTTCGCTGACGCGGCCGGCTTGAAAGCGGACGTTCTCCAATTGGCTTGCATTACGCGACTTCTCTGCTTGCTCGATGGAATAGCGGTTCTCTTCGACTCCCACCACAGATTTCACCTTTGAAGCGTATTCAAAAGTCAGATTTCCGTTGCCGCTGTAAAGCTCAAGAACGTGTTCCGATGCCGCGCGCGCAATCATCTCTCCCACTTCGCGACGGAGGTGGGCGTTTTGTGCGCCATGACTTTGAACAAATCCCTTCGAAGCGTGCGCCGAATTCCAGGTTTCCTCAACAGCACCTGAAGTCGAAAGACTCAACTCTACTTTTTGGGTCTCCGAGGCCAAGGTTAAACGCGAGCGTAGTTCTGTAAGGTGTTCATTAATCTTGGGATGGGCGACCACGCACTTCTCAACATCCACCACATCATGGCTGCGTCGCTTAAAAAATCCGAGCATCGTACCTTGTTGGTGCAACTGAATGCGGTGGCGATAGGACAACTGCTCTTGCGCTGGAATAATAGGTAAAAATTCTTTGGGCTGAAGTTTCAGCCGATCAAAGGTGTGCCGAATGGTGCTTTCTTTGGCTTCTAGCTGAGAAGCGTAGTTCCAGTCCAACCAATCGCATCCGCCACATTTTTGAAAGTATGCACAAGGTGATTCCCGTCGCTCCGAAGAAGGGGTGATGATGCTTACCAAATTCGCGTCGCGGTACCGTTTACGCGTATCGGGAACTTCAGCAACGATGACATCTCCAGGCAGCGCCCGTTCTACGAAGTAGACGTTGCCTTCCTCATCGTTCGCCACGCCCTGCCCTTCGAGCCCCGTGCGGAGAATTTCTAATTGCGTTTCCATTTCTTAAAACCTCTTCATCCCAGCACTTCGACGGCGAAATCCGCAAGTTTCTCGGGTGCGGGCATCTTTAAACGATCTTCCTCATGGGGGGAATCAAAAAACCTCACGCCCCACTCTTTTAAACGGCCACAGTGCTGGGACGTCATCGGATGCTTCCAAAGCGCGTCGTTCATCGTAGGCACCATCATAACGGGAAGCGATCGTCCAAGCTGCGCGGCAATCAAAAGAGTCACGACGTTATCGCACACTCCTTGAGCCGCCTTCGACAACGTATTTAAAGTGAGTGGAGCAACCACCACTAAATCAAATTGCGCCAAATGATTTGCCCCTTCACTTGAGTCGCGCACAGCTTCCTTATCCGCTGCCCACCCTACGCTTAAGGGCGTAATGAACTTTTCTGCCGAGGGACTCATATACGGCTGCACGCTCGCCCCACGCCGTCGCAATTCCCGAATTATTTTAACGACTTCGACCGACGCGATCCCGCCACAAATCGCTAAAGCGAGCTGCTTACCCTCGAGCTGAGTCGAAGTAGAACGAACGCCTTGATCGGAAATAGGACCTTGCATGGGCTCGTTGTCCCAAATATTTACATAAATCTCAATGCGCAAGTTGCCGCGCTATCTCCTCAATGGCTCTCTGGCATTCAGTCTTGTGGCAAATCGAGGTTCATGTTAAGACACACCCTATCGTTGAGAACTCGGAGGTCCTGAATGGGCGAACTAGTGGTATATGCGAAGAAAAGCTGTCAGCAATGCAAGAAGGCCATCGCTTTTCTCAATAAAAAAGGTGTGAACTATCAATTGAAAGATATCGTTCATGAGCCACCCCCGCGCTCCCTTTTAGAAAAAGTTATCCGCGCCGAGAACATTTACTCGAGCTTGAATCAACGTAGCACCACGTATCGTTCCAATAGCTTAGGCAAACGTCGTACGACGAAGAACGAAGCGATTCGTTTGATGTTGAAAGACCCCAATTTGATTAAGCGCCCGTTGGTCATCAAGGACAACAAGGCCTATCAGGGCTTCGAAGAGCTTACGCTCATTGATTTCGTAAACGAATAATCTAACAATTATTGTTCTAAGAAGGCTTCGTGGAGTGCTTGCGCGGCAAGTTTCCCCATGTCTTGCGGAACTACGCACGAAATCTTGATCTCTGAAGTGGAGATCATCAAGATATCAATCCCCTTTTGCGCAAGCGTCTCAAAAACACGGCTCGCCACACCCGCGTACGATCGCATCGCTAACCCTACCACCGAGACTTTTGCTAAATCCGTGCGGCTGCTGGCGTGCATTCCTTTGTATTCTTCCTTTTGGCGCAGCGATTCGATCACTTCAAGCGCTCGGCTCAAGTCATTTTCTAGAATGGTGAACCCCACTCGCATCGTGGTCTTATTGGCGAGGAGATTTTGCACGATAATATCCACGTTGATGCCGGCCTTGGCGACCGCTTCAAACACGCCCGAGATAGCCCGCGTGTGCTTGCTCATGCCCGTGAGTGAGATCTTCGCGACGTTGGTATCCAAACTGACTGCCGAGACTACCGGAGCCTCCAACGCAGACTGCGCACTGTAATTCATAATCACGGTCTTCCTTTCTTCACCTTCGTCCCCACCATGGCTGTTTCGCACTACGATGGGCATCTGATATTTCGCTCCGAGCTCCACACAGCGGCTGTGGAGCACCTTACTTCCCAGTGCCGCCATCTCCAGAGCCGTCTCGTAATCCAAAACTTCAACTAAACGAGCGGTTTTCACCACCCGAGGATCGGCGGTGTACACGCCATCCACATCGGTATTGATCTCGCAAAAATGGGCCTTGAGAACCACAGCAAGGGCGACCGCGCTTATGTCACTTCCTCCCCGTCCGAGAGTTGTGACCTCATTCTCCTCGTTAATCCCCTGAAAACCGGGAACAACCGGAATCTTTCCGTCGCGCCAGCAGGCCTCAATCTTTTCCGTTTCAATCGAGCGGACGCGGGCTTGAGCGTGTAAGCCATCTGTCAAAAGTCCAATTTGATAAGGCAAAAAAGCTTGCGCGCCGACACCCTCGGCTTCCAAGGCAGCAGCCATGAGCGCGCTACTAACTTGCTCACCGGTTGCTACCGCCAAATCGTAGTGTGTCGCCGAGGCGCGCGGATTTACCTGATGCACAAGTTCCACGACGCGGTTGGTTTCTCCCGCCATCGCGCTTACCACGACAGCAATCTTCGTAAACCCTTCTCTGTGTTGTTCAGCGACGCGTTTGGCGATTTTCTGGATACGCTCGACACTCCCCACGGAAGTCCCGCCATATTTCTGCACCACAACAGATTCTTTTGTCATTCCCGGAAACACTAGATCTCCCGCTTCCACAGATCAGAAATATGTTCGCGTGTGCGGACGACTCGGTAGTCCTCCCCGGTCACGAGCACTTCGGGAGCGCGAGGCCGGGAGTTGTAATTTGACGCCATCGAAGAGGCGTAAGCACCGCAAGAACGGACCATCAAAAGGTCTCCGGAAACTACGGCAGGAAGCGGGCGATCCTTGGCCAAGAAATCACTGCTCTCGCAAATAGGACCCACGACATCGACTGTCTCGGTGGCCGCATTTTTCACAGCTTTCACCGGTTCAATTCCGTGAAAGGACTTATATAGACTGGGGCGCAACAAATCATTCATCGCCGCGTCCACGATCACAAAGGTTTTGGCCGGAGTCGTTTTAATGTACTGCACTTCTGTCACCAACACACCGATATTACCGACGATAGAACGACCGGGTTCGATGAGAATCTTTAAACCCAAGTCACCCACTTCGGAGAGAAGCGCTTCAGCGTAGGCCGCCATGCTGGGTGGCTCTTCTTGGTCGTAACGAATGCCCAGGCCGCCTCCCATATCCAAAAACTTCAACTTAAAACCTTTGGCCTGAACTTGTTCGCAAAGCTCGCGCATACTTGCCGCCGCTTCACGGAAGGGCCCCAGACCGGTGATTTGACTGCCGATGTGACAAGAAAGCCCCACCAGCTCGAGTTCCTCATAGCTTCTAATGACGTCGAGAAAAGCGTCCACATCCTCGACCGCAATCCCAAACTTTGTGGAGTAGAGCCCGGTGGCAATGTAAGGATTGGTCTGCGCATCAACATTGGGGTTTACCCGAAACGCTATGGGCGCGCGTTTTTTTAACTTTTGAGCAAGCTTGCCAATTTGCTTTAGTTCTTCCACCGACTCGACATTGAAAGACAAAATACCCGCGTGTAGAGCGCGTTCAATTTCACTCGCGGTTTTCCCCACTCCAGAAAACACAACCTGGGAAGCGGGAATACCCGCGTTCAGTGCGCGTTCCATTTCCCCCACGGAGACGACATCCGCCCCAAAACCGTGCAAAGCAATTTCGCGCAAAACAGATAAGTTGCAGTTCGCTTTAACAGCGTAACAAGGCAAAAAGTCGCGCCCCTTAAAAGCTTCTTTTATCAGGTTGCAGCGTTCCGCCAGTGCCGTGCGCGAGTAGACATAAACAGGGGTTCCCTGCTCGCGAGCAATTTTGGAAAGAGGCACGCCTTCGCAGTGGTATTCGTTGTTTCGAATTTCAAAAGGTGACATTTGTTTTCTTGGGTTAATAAATCGGGCTACGTTTTAACACGACGCGCTCTAAACACAAAATCGCAGCACGCTCGACTTGTAATACATTATTATTTCAATGACTTACAATGAGGGCACTCAGGCCCTTCCTAGCTTCAAAACAGCCTCGAATTCCGCCTCGGTCACTGGCTGTACCGAAAGACGCGATCCCTTTTTAAGCACCATCATTTTCGCCAATGCCTTTTCCGCTTTGAGCATATGGCGGGTGACCGGTCGCTCGAACTTTGTTTTCGCCTTTATTTCAACGAGCACCCAGGGATTGGTGCCTTTCTTTTTTGCGTCTGAGTCGTAGTACTTGCTCTTTGCGTCCCATGCGAAAGGATCCGGGTAAGCTTCTTTCACCACTTCCGCCGTTCCCATCACGGAGGGCTCATCGCAGTTGCTGTGATAAAAAAGGACCTGGTCCCCCTTTTTCAGTTCATCGCGCATGAGATTTCGGGCTTGGTAGTTTCTCACGCCTTCCCAAGCAGTAGTCTTTTTCGGCGCTTTCAAAAGGTCATCGTAAGAAAACGTGGTCGGCTCAGATTTCATTAACCAATATTTCATTTCATCTCCAAAAATGCCAAATCCCCCTGCAAGGGAACCCACCTACTTCCCTGCCGGAACCTCGCGAACAACTACGCTTTATCGGCGTGGTCAGTCAGAGCGAGACGAGCCGCAGGCTAAAGGTAGCGGGCGTCCTAAAAGTATACGCAACTTATCCGGCCGGGAAGTAGATGGGCACCTTTCTCTCCTTTCTCTATTAGTTTGCTTGTACTATGCTGCGGGCATGACGGACCTTCTCGCCGCCCGAACGCAAATGGCAGTCTCTTTGGGCTTCCACATCATCTTTGCTTCGATCGGTATTGCGATGCCCTTTCTGATGGCCGTAGCGCACGCCCGCTGGCTTAAAACGCGCGATCCGCAGTACAAAAAACTCACTCAGAGCTGGGCAAAAGGTGTCGCTATCTTTTTTGCCACCGGAGCGGTTTCCGGAACGGCCCTTTCCTTCGAACTAGGCCTTCTCTGGCCTACCTTTATGGAACACGCCGGCCCCTTGATTGGTATGCCCTTCTCCTGGGAAGGAACGGCCTTTTTTCTGGAGGCCATTGCGCTGGGGCTTTTTCTCTACGGCTGGGATCGCTTGCCAGAGAAAGCACACTGGGTATGCGGGCTTGTCGTCGGTATTTCCGGCGTCATGTCGGCATTCTTTGTCATTTGCGCAAACGGCTGGATGAACACCCCTACCGGGTTTGTTTGGGCGAACGGTCAATTCACTGAAATTGATCCCATTAAAGCGATGTTTAATCCCTCCGCGCTTCATCAGGGAATTCATATGGTCGTAGCCGCCTTTGAGGCCACCGGTTTCGCCGTCGCGGGGATTCATGCGTGGCTTCTTATTAAGCAACCGCACCTAAAGAGCTTTCATGAAAAGGCGGTACGCATTGCTCTCGTGTTCGGTGGCGTAGCCGCTTTGATTCAGCCTCTTACCGGGGATTTTGCGGCCAAAGAAGTGGCCCGATATCAGCCGCTCAAACTCGCAGCAATGGAGGGACTCGCGCAAACCCAAACGCATGCACCTCTCACTCTGGGGCCCGTTCAGATACCGGGACTTTTGAGTTTCCTCGCTTATGGTCGATTTGACGCCGAAGTAAAAGGATACGAGGCCTTTCCGAAGGAAAATCGGCCTCCCATTGGCATCGTGCACTTTAGTTTCCAGGGAATGATTCTGTTGGGAATGTGGCTGGCTTTTCTAGGCCTTCTCTATTTCTTCTTACGGTTCCGGAACAATTTCGACCTATCCCGACAGACGTTTCTACGAAAACTTTTTGTTTTGTCCATTCCTCTGGGCTTTATCGCTACAGAACTGGGCTGGATCGTGACGGAAGTCGGAAGACAGCCTTGGATCATTTATGGCATCATGCGCACCAAGGATGCTCTGACTCCCATGCCCGGCCTTCAAGTGCCTTTTTTACTGTTCACTTTGCTCTACCTGTTTCTTTGGGTGCTGGTTTCCTGGCTCCTGGTTCGCCAAATTCAAGCACTAGAAAAAGAGCCGCAGCATGGTTGAAACGATTTTGATCATTCTGCTCCTTGCGCTGTGCTTGTACTGCCTTTTTGGTGGGGCAGATTTCGGTGCCGGCATTCTAAGCCTCTTCACCCCGTCTGAACTCAAAAGTGCCCAGCGAAAGCTCGTCACCAAAGTCATGGGGCCGGTTTGGGAAGCCAATCACGTGTGGCTCATCCTCGCCATCGTCATCCTGTTTACCGCCTTTCCCAAAGCTTACGCGCAGATGAGTATCACGTTTCATGTGCCACTCACGCTGATGCTTCTTGGCATTATTTTCCGGGGTTGCTCTTTTACTTTTCGGCACTACGACGCTTTCCCGGATTACGGCAGCTACTATTGGCGGGCATTTGAAGTGGCAAGTTTACTTACCCCCTTTTTCTTGGGCGTCGTCGCAGCTGGTCTCATTCGTGGACAAATTGAACCCAGCCCGAGTTCTTTTTTTGAAGGCTACATCGCAAACTGGCTCAATCTCTTTTCTTTCTTGGTGGGCTTTTTCCTTTGCGCGCTTTTTACTTTCTTGGCAGCAGTCTACTTGGTTGGCGAAACAGAGAATGAGAAATTAAGAGGCCTCTGTGTAAAACAAGCGCGTTACGCAAATCTAGTGGCTATTGTCCTCGGTGGCGCTATTTTCCTGGTCGGGGAGTACTCGGGTATCGTCTTGGTCCATCGTTTCTTCACAGAACCGTGGAGTATTGTTTGCTTCGCGCTAGCGTCTCTTACCCTCGTACCGCTATGGCTCTTTCTCAAACAACGTCGCGCTTGGCACTTGCGAGTCCTGGCGGGAATGCAGATCTTTTTTATTTTAGCGGGTTGGTTTTGCGCGCAGTTCCCGGTCTTGTTGTTTATGACCGATAGGCCCTACACGTTTTACGAGTTGGCCGCGCCTGCTGCGACGCTAAAACAAATGCTCATTGCGCTTGCGGTAGGGTCTTGTCTGATTGTTCCGGCTTTTGTGTATTTGCTGCGAAAGCAGCCCAAAATCATTTCGAACTAGGCCGTTTCGCTAGTTTCGTCGCGCCCCTCGTGCGAATCCTTACTTACCTTCACCCAGGCAATTCGGGTACCAGCCATGCGGGCAACAGAGAGCACGTAATCGCCCACTCTCACTTCATCACGCGGTCGCGGAGCGCGGCCTAAACGGTTGAAAACGAGTCCACTTAGGGTGTCGCCTTTTTCGGCTTCAATTTCCATCCCGGTTTCGCGGTTGAAATCCAAAACAGAAACGCGACCGAGCACTTCGTAGCTGCCGTCTTCCCGCTGCTGAATGGTTTCGAGTTCTTCTTTGTCAAACTCGTCACGAATTTCACCGACAATTTCTTCCAAAATATCTTCTTGGGTGATCAAGCCCAACGTCACGCCGAACTCGTCTTTCACTAAAGCCATGTGACAAAAGGCATGCTGCATATCTTCAAGGAGGCGCAAAATAGGTTTGCGTTCGGGAACGCGGAGCACAGGTTTAAGAATCCGTCGTAGGTCTGTTTTCTTCGCGCGCACCATCGCAATCAAATCCTTGATGTGCACAATGCCTAAAATGTTGTCGAGTGTATCCTCATAAATGGGTGCGCGCGTGTGGGCTTCTTCGACCAAACGGTCAAGAAGCTCATCGACCGGCGTTTTATCTGAAAAGGCCACAATTTCTGTGCGCGGAATCATGATCTCGCCGACGTTCATATCCGCGGCTCCGGCAGTGGCGGCAATGATCGCCGCCGGCGTTCCTTCCGCTCCGTCATCACGCAAGCGACGAGCCATGCGCAACACTTCTTCGGAGGAATCAATCGCCGGGTTTCCCGTTCCCACCAAGCGTTTCACGATGGGATCCACGAGCTTGTCGAACAGAATGTGCACGAAAAATAAGGAATGGTGAAAAAGGTAGAGGGGTAAAGAAACCATGTAAGCCACTGGCTTTGGGCTGCTTGCGGCAACAGCTTTGGGTAACACTTCGGCAAAAAGAAACATCACCAGGGTCATGACAACCGTGGCGACCAAGATGCCGTTGGTTTCGCCTAAATAGTAGATAGCCAAAGCCGACGCACAGGCCGCCCCCAGGCTGTTAACAATATTGTTTCCCAAGAGAATAGTAACCAAGAGGCGGGACGTGGAGCTCAGTAGGTTTCGGGCGGCAACCGCACCAGGACCGCTGGCCGTTTTGATGTCCGAGTCGATTTCATCGGAACGAAGCCGAAGAAGCGCCGTTTCTGCCGCGGAGAAAAAGGCAGCGACCAAAACACAAATGCACACGATGGAAAAAAGGACAATCGGGGTCATGGGGCCTCAGTATAAGAAAAGCAATTTGGGTGCGGTGATGTAGCCAGGGCAGACGGAGGTTCACCGTCAGCAGAATTTTCAACAGCCGGAATAGCTTCTATGAGTAGAGGCTCGGCAGCGCAGAATGTGATCAACAAGCAAACCAATGACTTAGCTCTAAAGGCGATACTATAGCATACTTTTCCGCGAAATCCGAAGGCGCCTAACGCTTCGCATTACGAGCGCTTCTTGCTTGGCCCTGCTGGCTTGGGTACGATGAATCGTTCGTAGGTTGAACCTTCAAGGGGAATTCATGAAAAGTTTTGGAAGCGCAGTCGCATGGGTAATTTTTCTCGCTCTCTTAAGCGGATGCACGGGAGACAAAAAGAAAAATGCGTTGGACGCCCAAAACAACTTGCTCGAACAGTTTAAGGCGCAACAGGAGCTCGAACGACGCCGCCAAATCGCGATGGAAGAAGAGCGCGAAACCTATTTCAAGAACCCCTTAAAACCCGATCTCAGCGGCGAACAAAGCTTTCGCGGTCCTGCGAACGCGAAAGTCACCATTGTGGAGTACACTGATTTCCAGTGCCCCTATTGCTCCAACGGGGCCAGAACCATGAAAGAACTCATGGATAAATACGGCAACAAGTTGCGTGTTACGGTAAAGCATCTGCCACTCGAATTTCACCCCCATGCCATGATCGCGGCTCAATACTTCGAAGCCATCGCGCTTCAGAGCAAAGAAAAGGCGATGAAGTTCCATGATGCGGTTTTCGAAGGCCAAACGAAGCTGACTGCCGAGGGAGAAAGTTTTTTAAAGCAGGAAGCACAGAAGGTCGGCGCGAAAATGGATCAAGTCCAAAAAGACCTCGCGTCACCGAAGGTGAAGGATAAGATCGCCAAAGACATGGCAGAGGCCACGAAGTTTGATTTCCGCGGCACTCCTTCTTTTATTGTAAATGGTGTGCCTCTAAAAGGAGCTTATCCTGCGGCTGAGTTTTCGCGCGTGATTGACCGCCACTTGGGCAGCTGAGTTAGGGAAGATTTGTCGGACTGGTGAAAATCTCCGCTGTTTCCGCGGGGCGTAAGGGCTCGCTTCCACAAATTCACCTCGTCGATAAGACCGCCGAAGGGTGTGCGGAAGACGATTGTCATTTGGTTAGTGCGAGGTGCCGCGTATATAGAGGTCAGGTTTAGAACAGAGCTATCCCTACCCCCAATCCCATAAACAGTCCCCCTAGATTGATTTTTGTCGAAGATAAGAGCAAAGGTGCTCCAGTGACCTGAGGATCTTCTTCCCGAATACTCATGAAACGGAATCCACCCTCAAGGTAAAAGCTTAAAGAGGATGAAACGCGGCAACCCAACTTAGCCTTCCCGCCAAAAAAGAACGCATGCTGAGCTACTTCCGCAGTCGCTAGGCTAGGAATTTCTCGAGTCAGCGAGAGTTGAGTCATCCAGCTGACCCCGGCAAATGCATCAAAATCTAAAAACAGGCGACTCCCTGACAGCGGAACGTGCCAGGTTGCACCCAATGAGACCGGAAGAGCGGAATAGCTAAGACCGTAATTTTCCGAAGCCAAGAGATTACTGACAGATTGCCTATTAGAGACAAATTCAATCCGTAGCAAGAGACTGAGCTGACTGAAAGCAGAAACAGAGGTTTCCAGTGCATAGTACTTGGCGAGTGTTGCCCCACTGACATTAATTTGAGTGTCAAGCCCACCTAGCGACACGGGACTCAAACCAGCGAGAAAGCGCGTAGTGATACCTGCCATCTCGGGATTTTTTCTCCCTCTTTCGGGTACGATCAGCTCAAAGCTGCTTTGATACCCCTCGTAGGTGGCATCTCCCGTATCAATCTTGAGAGTGTAAAAGTATTCTCCTTGTTTTTCGATCGAAGTGTTTAAAGAGGCCCACTCAATTTGGCTCGGTGGAACTCCGCCGCCGCTCACCTCACCGATGACTTTTTTTTCTGCATCCGATATCACAAGCTTCCATCGAGCGTTCTCCGGCACATTGGAAGATAAGATACGAAAGGTTAGCGGCGCACTCTCTCCTTTAAGCTTCCGCGTCGGCCTACGCCCTCTGTATAGCTGAACAAAGTTATGCGGTGCTACCGATATCCGTGAACCTCGACTTAGCTCAGTAACAGCTCCCGAGTCATCCCTTACCCGAACTCCGACCTGCTTGGGAATTTTCTTCCAAGCGAACCAATACTGATAGGAGCTTACTTGTCCCGCGGGACTTGTCACAGTCACGGCAATCGCACCTGACTTTGGAGGGAGATCGAACTGTTTTTCGAACTTTTGGTTTTCATCTCCGCTTAGCTTTGTCATCCCGAACAGAACCTTGTAACCCTTTCGGACCTTTCCCCGAAGTACAATGAATAGTCTTCCTTGCGAATTGTAAAAAAGCTTCTGGGCTGTTGTTTTACTCAATATAAAAATACTTTTGGGCACCGGATCCAAAGTGGCCCATTCAATGAACTCGCGCGCGGGAAGCATAAACAGCTTTTCAGATGGCCGGTTTTCAATCGAATCATTCGGATCGGAGTCTTCACCCTCCACGAATTCATCCGGCGTTCCGAGAAAACCCGATGGTTCTGCGAAACAAAGCTGGGGCATCACGCACCAAGCTAGCAGAATGATGGAAAGGCAAATCTTCAAGTTGAGCCCTTTTTAAAGTGGGATGATGACTTTAGAATGCCGAAACATTGCCCCATATCCCCACAAAAAATCCCAGTCCCTGGTTGATGTTTCGCCCAGTCAATCGACGCGTAGAACCCACCTGGACCGATGCGGTTTCTCCCACATTCCAAACTACTGAAGCTTGTAAGTCGGTACGACCGAAATCATTAGTCACCAAGCTCTCTCCCACTGGAATATTGTTGAACGTCTTAAGCAACACGGTCCAACGCTTGTGGAGGGACACACCTAACGTAACATCAAACACGACCTGGTCTGTCAGGTTACCCAGCTTAGCTCGGTATCCTGGTTCCAATTCGACAAACACAGGAAGTCCCCACTCGCGTAGATCTTTCCCGTACTGAACCCGCCACTCCAAGTGCAGCTCACTGTCCTGCACTTCAGGAGGCAACGTTGTGCCGGGCTTGATCGGAATGCGAGAAAGAAACTGTGTGGAAAACGAAGACCCTTCATTCGTAAATAGGGTGTAACGCCCAAAAAAATCGCCGTCGGTAACACGCGTGTTAACTTGATCAACTCCATTTACGCTGAGGATACTTGACTGAACGGTTAACCGATAACCAGCGGTGACCTTATCGGAAAGTCCTAATTCTCCGTATGAAGAGATATCAAACTTTACGAATCGCCTAGTGGGAACTACTTCTCCTTCGGAATCAAAGTTGAAGGACGATTGCTCCCGCGAAGCTGAATTAACAAAAAGGAAACGCCCCTTCCCTCTTGCCCAAGCAGACGCAAAGGAATTAAGGCTTACTAGAAATAACACCACCACCATGCCCAAATGTTTAGCCAACCTTTTTCTCCGTTGGTAGGTCATCAGTTGGTTTGCTTTCCCCATTCTGAAGACTCTTCTTTAGTTTAGGCCGAAGGTATTTAAGGCTTCTCAGTATCGATTGCCTTTCCTCCACTCCGACTCGGCTTATCCCGTGCTTCGTTTTTTCCCAAAAATGAGGACTAACAAAAAGCTGATAGACTGCTTTTAAGCCAGCGACTGAATGCAGAACCCAGTAGAGTGGCAATAGCAACACCCACGGAATCAACGAGAAATAGCGCCTCTTAAACGCAGCAACCAAACCCAAAAGGATATAGGTCAGATTGCCCGCCACTAAATTAAATAGGCCGAGCGATGCGACCCAGTCGGGCATCTGTATAAACAAAGGCTGCTTCGGAAACAGAAGCCAACATACGCCGAGCGCAATCAGAATCGGATTGAGCAAAACCATGAAGACGGGGCCGCCAAGAAACAAATTAAACCCTACTACTCCCAGAGGACCGACATCTTTCACAAGCTGCGTGGAACCCCGCATGTGAACAATCCAGGTTTGGAGATGACCTTTTATCCATCTTGAACGCTGACGTATCCAGTTGCCGAGTTCTGAGTTTGCCTCTTCGTATGTGGTGGAGTTCAAAGTCGCCACAGAATAGTGATATTTTTCGAGACGAATGCCTAGATCGGCGTCCTCAGTAACATTGTAAGGATCCCACCCACAAAGTTCCCTTAGAATAACGGTCTTGAAATGATTACTCGTCCCACCTAACGGAATAGGCATTCCCATCTTGTACAAACCGGGAAGAAGGTAGTCGAACCATAGGGAGTATTCGAGTGTGAACATGCGGGTCAAAAAGTTTTCTGCCTGATTAAAGAAATTCAGCCGCGCTTGGATACATCCAACTGAGCTGGGGAGGTTCTTGAAAGCGGCTACGACTTTTTTGAGCTGATCGGATTCAGGTCGATCCTCCGCATCATAGATCGTAACGTATTCTCCGCGTACAAACGGCAAGGCATAATTTAAGGCTTTGGGTTTTGTTTTCGGATAGGACGAGGGAACGATCAGAAATTCAAAAATGTTTTCCAGCGACAGTTGTTTGGCCGACTCCAAGGTTTCCACGTCATCTTTTTCAAAAGCGAGAATTATTTGCAATTTCTCACGTGGGTAGTCTAGTTGCCGAAGATAATGTACCAGTACCGGGAGAACTTCTGCCTCCTTGTACATGGCCACCACCACTGAGTACCGGGGGAGTCGCGGGGCGAGTTCCACCACTTCCTTACGCTCAATCGACGTTTCGATGGGATCAACAATTCCGACAGCGGTCAGAACAACTCGGAACACCGCCGTCAGCCCGTAGAACAAGTTGGATCCCACAAACAGCGCTGTAACGAGAGATTTCCAGTCCCAGGACGCAAGAACTATCAACAGGGCAAGAAATAGAAATACGTAGACTCTTTGGTGTCGGGTGAGAACAAATTTGGCTGAATTGAGCGGTGACTCTCGAAAGAGTTGTTCAATGGCAAGCTCATTGAGCACTCCATCGAAACGGGCACGAATGGCTTCGCAAAGGTCTTTATAGGTGAATAAAATGAATCTATGTTTCTTCCCATACGTCCTGGTGGCCCAGGCAACTTGATCGCGTGTGAGTTCACTCGTTCCAATCACGTGTACATCTCGATCTTCAAAAAGCGGAAAACAACCGAGCGAAAGGTAGTACGAGGGACCTTCTGCCAGTTCAACATTGGCTAGGTTGGTATGCCGTAGCAACCTGAACTCAATACCCAAAAATTGAGCTAATAGCGTGCCAGCATCGACCTCATGCAAAAAGTTGTTGGTCAGTAAGATTCGAAATAGAGACTCGTTGGAAACCTTTGATCGTTCGAGAGCGTGGCAGATTTCGGACGACGACATGCTCTGGGTAGAGATGAGAAATTCAGCGAAGCTTTGATCGGTCGAATTCGGATGCATGTGTTCATTTACGTATCGGTAAAATCAGAGGTTTTCCCGTTGCGCGGGGCGGCGTGGGTAGGCCATTGATAGGACCGTTAGACGCCACTCAAGGGGATCGGATGGGATTCTCTTCGGGAAAGAAGCGCCGAACAAATATCTTATGTTATTAGCTACTTAAAGTATTACCTATTCGCGTGAACAGATCGTCGTGCAATTTTTATTGGCCCGGCGACTTACAGGCCTAGCTCAAGCCGCGCGGATTCCGACATCATGGCTCGGTCCCAGGCAGGATCAAAAACCAACTGCACTTCGACCTCTTTGACGCCGGGAATGCTTTGCACTTTCGATTGCGCTTCCTTGGTAAGCACGTCACCCATTCCGCAACCAGGTGCGGTGAGCGTCATCTTGATAAAGACGCTAAACACTTTGTCATCGAGTACTGAGGGCGTGATATCACATTCGTAAACAAGACCCAAATCCACTATGTTGACGGGAATCTCAGGATCAAAACAAGTCTTTAGTTGATCCCACACCGCTTTCTTCACATTCTCTTCGGAAACATCTTTGGGGTCGAGCTTTGGGAGATTCTCAGCGGTTTTTCCTAACGCGTCGGCATACTCATTTGCGATGCGCGCCATATTGCCGTCTTCACCAATCACAGTAAAACTGCCGCCCAGCGCCTGAGTGAGCGTAACAACTTCGCCTTTGCGCAAAGTCACCTTCGCACCGCTTGGCACTTGAAGCGCTTCGCAGTCACGCTTGAGTTCTATGGGTTCTCGCATGTGCTGCATACTATTCTGTACTAACCACTTTCTTTTCGTTCCCCAGTAAGGCGTTCTGTAAGGTGTGCCAAGCCAAAGTCGCGCACTTCACCCGCATCGGGAATTCCCGCACCCCTGTAAACACGGCGAGTTTTCCTAACCGTTCGATTTCATCCTCGGGAGTTTCCTGAGTTACCAAATCTCTAAAAGAGTTGAACAGACGTTTGCTATCCTCAAGCGACATGCCTTTTACCGCCTGAGTCATCATCGAGGCCGAAGCAGTTGAGATCGCACAACCGTTTCCTTCGAAATGGATGTCCTTGATGTGATCGCCCTCCGTCAAAACGTGCACGGTAATTCGATCTCCGCAAAGCGGGTTGTGCCCTTCCGCGTGATGGTTCGCCTCAGGAAGCGGCCCAAAATTCTGTGGCCGTTTGGAATGATCCACAATCACTTGTTGGTAGAGGTCGCGTAGGTCCGACATTAGCGAAACACCTCTTTTACTTTCTCGATTCCTTCAGCCAGCCGATCGACTTCCGCACGCGTGTTGTAGAGCGCGAAGGATGCTCTGGCCGTCGCGGCTACCTTGTAAAACTCCATCACCGGCTGCGCGCAGTGGTGACCCGTGCGAATAGCGATCCCATGTTGATCGAGAATGGTTCCAATGTCGTGAGGATGGATACCCTCCAAAACAAAAGAAACCACAGCGGTCTTTTGAGCGGCGGTTCCGATGAGCTTTAGACCTTCAATCGCGCTTAGACGCTCGTTAGTGTAGAGCAAAAGTTCGTGCTCGTGCTCGGCCGCGCGCTCAATATCAATGCCATGAAGGTAATCGATCGCGGCACCCAACCCCACGACACCCGCAATATCTGGGGTGCCAGCTTCAAACTTGTGCGGCACCAAATTGTATTCGCTTTTGTCAAAGGTGACCGTCGTGATCATCTCCCCGCCGCCTTGGTAGGGGGGCATGGCTTCAAGATGAGCGAACTTGCCGTATAAAACGCCAATGCCCGTGGGCCCATACATCTTGTGCGCTGAAAACGCGTAAAAATCACAATTCAAATCGCGTACATCAATTTTCAAGTGCGGAGCCGCCTGTGCACCGTCGATCATCACCGGTACATCTTGCTCTTTACAAAGGGCGATCATTTCCTTGATGGGGTTGATGGTTCCCAAGGCGTTTGAAACGTGGCCGAAAGAGGCCATTTTGGTACGGGCCGAAAGTTTTTTCTTCAGGTCGTCGAGCAGCAGCTCTCCTCGCTGATTCATCTCCACGACGACAATTTTCGCACCCTTGCGTTGCGCGACCAACTGCCAAGGCACGATATTCGAATGGTGCTCTAAACGCGTGAGTAAAATTTCATCGCCGGCCCCAAGGCGCGGCTCCAGAAACGAGTGGGCGACCAGGTTGATGGCTTCTGTGGTCCCTCGGACAAAAACGATTTCCTCAGGCTGGGCTGCGCCAACAAAATGTTGCGCTTTTTTTCGAGCCGCTTCGTACGCCAACGTCGCTCGCTCGCTCAGTTGATGAACACCGCGGTGGATGTTCGCGTTGTCCTTTACGTAATATTTATCCATCGCTTCAAGGACAGAGAGAGGCTTCTGAGACGTCGCTGCGTTATCCAAATACACGAGCGGCTGCCCATGAATCGACTGATCTAGTATCGGAAAATCGGTGCGAATTTTTTCCACATTCCAAGTCATTACTTTTTTGCTCTCAAAGAATCGTTCAACCAATGCATTAAATAAGGCGCGAGATAGGTCGCAAGAGGCTCTAGATGCACACGCGAAATCACGTCTTCGGCGAAACCTTGCGTCAGTAAGTGACGTGCTTCTCCCGGTTCAATGCCTCGGCTGCGCAGATAGAAAAGCGCCTCCTCATCGAGCTGCCCGATGGTCGCCCCATGACTACATTTGACATCGTCAGCATAAATTTCAAGCTGAGGACGCGTATCGGCTTCTGCATCATCCGATAGTAGGAGGTTCATATTCGACTGTTCCGCGTCCGTTTTTTGAGCATCAGGAGCCACAAACACCTTACCCGTGAAGGCACCACGCGCGTGCCCATCCAGCACACCCTTAAAAAACTGCCGGCTTTTGCAGTAGGGGTGGTTGTGATTGATCAGCAAAAATTGGTCGCGGTGCTGATTACCCGAACCTACATACAACCCGTCTAGCTCCACCTCACCATGCGGGGCTTTAAAATTGACTTCAATTTCTTCTCGCGCCGTTTGCGCGCCAAAAGCAAAATTCACCGAACGCAGATGGCTTCCCTTTTCCAAGTGAAAAGAGCTCGTGCTTAAGTGAAAGCTTTCAAGCGGGTGCGCCTGTAGAGCGTATCGATCGACCGTTGCCCCGGCTTCCACAAAGTACTGTGTGACGGCGTTGCAAAGATATTGCCCAGCACCCTTGCCCTGATAACTCTCCACTAAAATGGAGTGGCTATTTTCTTCCGCTACGACCAAAAGGCGAGATTCACCGATTCCGTAACCTTTCTCACTTCCCAGTACGGACAACACATGAATGGGCTGCGAAAGCGTAACCCCTTTCGCTACATGAACCAAAACACCATCTCTAAAAAAAGCGGTGTTCAACGACGCAAATGCGTTGGTTTGCTTCGCGTCCAGATAACGTTTCACCACGGGATCTTCAAAATGTTGGCTCAACGGAAGAACGCGCACCCCTTGGGGAAGAGCCTGAAGTTGAGATAACTCGGCCGACCACGCCCCATTTAGCAGCACCACACGCGGAGCGGAGCCCAATCCCCATAAATAAGAGTCTAGTTCCTTAAGCGATAGCGTCAGCGGTGGTAAAGCGGCCGCTCCTTTTTCCAAAATGGGGCGTACGTTCGTATATTTCCAAGCCTCATCCCGCGGGCCCGGAAACCCTTCCGCCCGCACGCGTTCCAGCGCCGACTCGCGCACCTGGTTCAGCCAAGGCAGCTTCGCGCCCGGCAGACCTTGCTTCTGCTTTCCGTATGCCTGCAGAAATTCAGGTGTCACAACCGCCGTCACTTCGCCTCCCGTGGTTCGCCCTTTTCGACTTTTTCATTACCGATAAAAAGGTAACCCTTTTCTTCAAGTTCCAAAGCCAAACTCTTGTCGCCCGATTTGACGATTTGGCCGTGCGCCAAGACATGTACGCGGTCCGGCACAATGTAATCCAAGAGTCGCTGATAGTGAGTGATGACCAAAAACGACCTATCGGCATTGCGAAGGGAATTAACTCCTTGGGCGACGGTCCGTAGTGCGTCGATGTCTAGACCTGAATCAGTTTCATCGAGAATGGCGAGTGAGGGTTCTAGCATTGCCATCTGGAAGACTTCATTGCGCTTCTTTTCACCGCCAGAAAACCCTTCGTTCACTGAACGGTTACCCAACGCTTTGTCCATTCCCACCAACTGCATTTTCTCTTTGGCGACGCTAAGAAAGTCCATCGCATCGAGCGGCTCTAGCCCTCGCTGCTTGCGAATGGAATTTAAAGCCGTGCGCAGAAAATACATGTTTCCCACCCCTGGAATTTCAACGGGGTACTGGAAGGCCAGGAATATACCTTCCCGCGCTCGCTCGTCGGTGGCCCACGCCAGTAGGTCGTGGCCTTTGTACAGGACGCGTCCTTCGGTCACTTTGTAGCCATCTCTGCCGGCTAGCACGTTTGCGAGCGTGCTTTTGCCTGAGCCATTGGGCCCCATGATCGCGTGGACTTCGCCCGCCTTAATCTCAAGGTTAATCCCTTTCAGGATTGGCTTACCATCCACTTCGGCGTGTAGGTTCTGGATACTCAACATCTGCTTCACTTCGTGCTCCTCAACTTTATCCAACCGCCCCTTCCAAACTCACTCCCAAAAGCGCTTGCGCTTCAACCGCAAACTCCATGGGCAACTTCTGAAAAACATCTTTGCAAAAGCCGTTTACGATCATGGAAACAGCGTCTTCCGCGGAAATCCCGCGCTGCTTGCAATAAAAAATCTGATCATCGCTAATCTTGGAAGTCGAGGCTTCGTGTTCGACCTGCGCCGTCGCGTTCTTGGCCTCGATGTAAGGAAACGTATGGGCCCCACATTTATCGCCCAGTAAAAGCGAATCACACTGCGTGTAGTTACGCGCACCCGTGGCGGCCTTTTGCACTTTTACCAGCCCGCGATAGGCGTTCTGCCCGTGACCGGCCGAAATACCTTTGGAGATAATGGTGCTTTTCGTGTTCTTGCCTAAGTGGATCATCTTGGTGCCGGTGTCGGCTTGCTGGTAATTGTTGGTCAAAGCCACCGAATAAAACTCGCCCACCGAGTTGTCACCCTGAAGAATCACACTGGGATACTTCCAGGTGATGGAAGATCCGGTTTCCACCTGTGTCCAAGAGATCTTGGAATTCACTCCGCGGCACTTTCCGCGCTTAGTAACAAAATTGTAGATTCCGCCTTTTCCTTCTTTGTCGCCGGGATACCAGTTCTGGACCGTCGAGTATTTAATTTCGGCATTGTCGAGCGCCACTAGTTCGACCACGGCGGCATGAAGTTGATTCTCATCACGCATGGGTGCGGTGCAACCTTCGAGATAGCTGACGTAGCTGCCCTCTTCGGCAACAATAAGGGTCCGTTCAAACTGACCGGTATCGGCCGCGTTGATACGAAAATAGGTGGAAAGCTCCATGGGGCAACGCACCCCCTTGGGAATGTAACAAAAAGACCCGTCGCTAAAGACGGCGGAATTAAGAGCTGCGTAAAAGTTATCGGTGTAGGGCACGACCGTGCCGAGATACTTTTTAATCAGTTCCGGGTGATTTTTTACTGCTTCAGAAAACGAGCAAAAGATGACGCCCACTTCGGCGAGTTTGCCTTTAAAAGTGGTTGCGACGGAAACGCTATCCACCACGGCATCTACCGCAACCCCGGAAAGACGTTTTTGTTCGTGGAGCGAGATACCCAATTTGTCGAACATTTTGCGGAGCTCGGGATCCACTTCCTCGAGATTTTTTGGTCCCGCTTCTTTCGACTTAGGGGCCGAGTAATAGATGATGTCTTGAAAATCAATCTTGGGATATTTGACGAACTGCCAGGTTGGTTCGGTCAAAGTCTGCCAATGGCGAAAAGCTTTGAGGCGCCACTGGAGCATAAAGTCGGGCTCCCCCTTTTTCTGGGAGATAAGCGCAACGACTGATTCGTCCAAGCCGGCTTTGATCGAGTCGGCTTCGATGTCTGTTGTAAAACCGTACTTGTACTTCTGGTTAGCAAGGGCTTCAATTTTGGAGTGTGATTCAAACTTCATAGATGTGAGCCCGCCATAATCGTGGTTTTGAGTTGGGGGCGCGGGGTTGTGACCGCCGTGTAAAGTTTTTGTTTGACGTCGGTTTCGCTCGACAAAAGGTCGGATAAGGTCAGCACGCTACTGAGTTCCTGAAAGAGACCAAAAAACACCGCCCAAAAAGGCCGCATCGAGCAGCCATTGGTATGCACGCAACGAACGGCTCCCCCCGTGTAGTGCCCACAAAACTCTCGTTCGTTCTGCCCGCTTCCCGGAAGCGCATCGAATACCCGTTTCAAAGAAATACCTTCAGGAGTGCCGTTTAGTTTGAACCCTCCTTTTATCCCTCGGACGGCTTCCACCAAACTGTCCTTTCGAAAGAGGAACATGATCTTGCTTACGTACTCCACCGATATGCCCTCCGCTTGGGCAATGCGAGACGCAGAAAGGTGCTGTCCTGGCTCAAGGCGCGCTAGCTGCAGCGCGCATCTGAGCCCGTATTCTTCCAACGGAGATATATTCATCTCAACCTTTACTCCAAAATTAAAGACTAGCGACGGTTAAGCGGTAGCTCGTTTGGTCAGCAAACCACCAAAAATACCGCCCATCGCGGACTGCTGGGTTCGGATTTTCTTTTGTAGGACCATGACGGCTTCCAGCAGAGTCTCAGGACGTGGAGGACAACCGGGAACGTAAATGTCCACCGGCACGATGCGATCAACCCCTTTAAGCACATGGTATCCATGCTGCCAGTAAGGGCCGCCCTTGTTCGAACAGCTCCCCATCGAGATGACCCATTTGGGCTCGGGCATCTGATCGTACAAAATGCGAATACGGGAAGCCATCTTGAGTGTCACCGTTCCCGCGACAATCATTAGATCCGCTTGTCGGGGCGTCGCTCTAAAGACACCACAACCAAAGCGTTCCAAATCATAATCAGCGGCTCCGGTGGCCATCATTTCAATCGCGCAACAAGCCAGACCAAAGGTAAGGGGCCAAAGGGAGTTAGTACGTCCCCATTTAATAACATCATCAACGGTAGTGGTAACTACGCCGCCTTCTGCCGTCATATTGACTCCTTAAGCCGACTCCACCCCTCAAAGGGAGAGTCATTCAATGCCCTATGCCTAGTGCGCAATTTGCGGATACATTACAGGAAAGTAATGATTAGAAGTCAATCGAAATGTGGGGAATTTTTATGGTGTTAGCAGAAGCTTTGGAATTGGGCAAGAGGGCTAGAGGAGGAATGATTTTACGGGGGCTCTTGCCACCGCCGCGGAACAGATCTACCGTTTAACTAGTTCGAGCACACCCCTTCGGGGGATACGGCTCTGGCTAAAATAAAGGCGGCTATTACAAGCCGCCTTTTTTTTGCCCTGAATTTTCAGCAAGGTGAATGAACTAGCGAATCGAATTAGCCGGAACTGGCTTATTCGCGATTTCAAGTTTCGGAGTAGCTTTACGAGCAGTGGTTTTCGCTTTGCGGGAATTGCGTCCTTCGAGCATTTTTTCACAGGAAGCAAATCCGTTTTCGAGCTGGTTGAAGCGGTTGTCCGTTTTTGCCGGAGTCGCTGCTTGCGGCTGTGATCGGCCATTCAAGCGATTCTTCTCATAGTTAAAAAGTGATTCGTAGAAAGCCTTCATCGCACTGGCCTTCTTGGTTTGAAACTCGTTGCCGCCCACTTCGGCATCACTATTCATATCGCGCACTTTCAATTCCAAACGCTTAAGATTTTCATTTTCTTTAGCTGTTACGGGACGCATTGCTGCGGCAGCCGACTTCACAGTCGCTTTGGCTGCAGCGTCTTTTTTGGTGTAGCGGTAGTGGTCACGAATGAGCTGCACAAAATGTTGTTCCATCAAAGGAGTCCACGGAAGCGGGTTGTTATCGTCAGCACCAGGAGCGGGCTTTTCAGAATAGGGGAACATTCCTTTGTCACTTAACCGAATCGAAGCATGAGACGTCGACAGACTTTTGGGGGCAGCTACCACCAGCGCGCCATTCTTTCCTTTTTCGGCCACGCCTGAAGCTTCCATGCAAGCTAGGACCACTTCGTAGCTGAATCGTGTCTGAACTTTTTGTTTTTTATCTGTCGTAGGACGAGCTTGAGTCGAAGGTGCTGTTTGATTGTGTTCCATCTTCGCGGTGAGTTTCTCGGCGACATTTCCGAGGTCGACGTTTACCGTCGTCTGTTGCGCGGTCTGCGCATAACCTGTCTGGCTTGATACCAGAAGTCCAAAAATCATTGCCCCAGCCAAAAGAATCCCGTTTGCCATCGCAAGCCCCCTTAAAAGTGTGCTACCACCCGCCCTCAGCGACTCCATTGTGCAAGGGTGGTACCAAGTGTCCACAGGCCAGACAGTCGGGACAGGATCCGGAAAAAAGACAAAGCTCGGCCAGGCAGGCTGCCAATTTAGTGTTCGAAGCGCCCAAATTTGTCACTACCCATCTTCAGAATCTCCACTTAACGCGCCACCACAAAACGTCATTGCCCCTTCGCTGGCCTCATCCTGCCTGAACGTTTAGAATAGAGTTCCATGTTTTCTCGCAAAGAACTGCTTGCCTCGTTCAGCCTCGCGAACCTCTGTTTCTTCAAGCAGTGGAATGATCTTCTCGACGCTAAGTATTTGGAGCCGTTCTACGAATCGCTTGCCGCTTATCCAGGATCTTTTCTCGGGCTCACTCTGAATATTTGCCTGGTTGCGACGGGAATCTATCTCCTGTTGCAGTTCGCAAAACGTTTTCTTCCCGCGCCTTCGGCCTATATGATTTTGACCCCCTTTCTTTTCTTCCTTGTGAACGGGGCTCGCTTGTCGGTGAACGACTACCGAATCAGTTTTGGTTTCATCGTGGAGAAACTGGGCCAGTCGGGTGCCGGCTTTGTGCTGCTCCTACTTCTTTTTTCTGGAATTGTTCTTACCATTCGGCGGCCCAAGGTTTTTGGCCGAGCCATTGAAGCCTTCCTCATTCTCTTGTCGCCTTTTCTGCTCATTACTTTTCTCAAAGGGGCCTCGATCTTTCCCCTACGGGTGGGCAAGGCGCCTCAAACAGTCCCTGCAGAACTCAGCGCAACCGGGCGGCAGCGCTTCGTATGGTTGCTCTTTGACGGCTTTGACTACCGCATGAGTTTTCCTGAGCGTCCGTCGGGTCTTCACCTACCGGCTATCGACAGACTTAAAGAGTCGGCTCACTTTGCCACAAACGCCATTCAGCCTGGCGAAGATACGAGTAAATCCATTCCCGGTTATTTCTTGGGGCGACCACTTGCCTCGCACTTGGTGCCCACGCCGCAAAACACCCTTGAGTACACTCTAAAGGGAGATGGGGTTCCCGTTCAGTGGTCTCCCGAGCAATCATTCTTCGATGACTTAAGAGGCCGGGGAGTGCACTCAGCCGTGGCAGGGTGGTATATCCCTTACTGCGAGTTATTTCGTACTACGGTCGACGTGTGTGTGCGCTACCCTCACTATGGCATCAACCGCCAACCGTACAGTCAAAATCCCCTTGCTAGCTCGCTCTCCTTTTTCTACGAATTGGTGTCGTTCGGCAGCTCTGCGGAAGATCGGCACATACGCAACTACACGGCACTTCTTAAACATGCGCAGGAATTTGCTACGGATGATCGAATTGATTTTAGTTACATCCACTTTCCCGTGCCCCATCATCCTATTATTTACGGCAAAAAGATGGGGAACGCCTATCCGACTGCGGAATCCAATTTGGAAGGCTACTTTCAAAATTTGCATTTAGTCGATCAGGCGCTTGAAGTCTTTCGCTATACTTTGGAGAAAGCCGGACGCTGGGACGATACGACGTTACTCGTAACTTCCGACCATGCTTCGCGTGCGGTTTTTCTGCACGACAACCGATTTGAAGACCGCATCCCTTACTTGTTGAAGTTACCCAATCAAAAAACGCAAACGCTTGTTTCGACAAGGTTCAATGGCGTGGTCACTAGGGAGTTGGTACTCTCCCATTTCGATGAGCCACTTACAAAACAAACAGTCGCTAAGATTCTCCAAGCCGCGTCCGAGCAAGATTTCTCGACTCAAACGTCCGAGTAGGCCAATTGTGAAGAAATCGTCATAATTGGCGCATCAATCCACAATCACTCTTCATAATCTGACCAGGGTTTGGATGTTATAATAGTTACATGTTGTCCACCACTGTGGAGTAGTACGTATGCGAAAAATACAGCAGCGATCGCTTTTCCTATTCCTACTTCTTTGTTCGCTACCTTTAATCAATCAGTGCGGCGGCGCGGGTGCCGGTTCGACCGCAGGTGGCGGCGGAGGGGGAACTACGGAAACGGGACCTTACTCCACTTTATTTGATGGCGTTAATGAACAAGCCATCACCACTGATCTCATTGACGATATCCTTGATAATGCTCGGCTCGAACTTTTCACAATTAGTTACTGGATGAAGTTGGTCGCGACGCCGGCTTCCAACGCCGGAATCGTCGGCACCACGACGGATGGGCAATGGAATGATGGATTTGGCTTTTTCTGGAATGTAGCTTCCTCACGTCTTGTCTTTTTTGTTAACCACTGGAGCACCAATCAAGTCTTCTATACGGGTATTGCCACAGGTACCTGGTACCATATTGTGGGTACTTTTAACGAAGCAGCCGGTTCCAATAACGTCCGCCTCTACGTCGACGGTGTACAACGTGCTACCACAGGGTACCCCCCACAAGTTCAGCGAATCCCGAATAAGGGGCTTCAATTTGGCGCTCTCGGTACCACGTATACAAACGTCAAAATTGACCAGGTATCCATTTGGAACACCGAACTTTCCGGCCCTGAAATTACGGAAGTCTTCAACGGTAGTTCAGAGTTTGATCCCACAACCGATACAGGAAACTACTCATCCTCTTCGAGCTTACGCGGCTTCTGGAAAATGGGAGACGACGATACCCAGCCCACCTTGACCGATACGGCCGGGGGATTCGATTCGACTTTGATTAATGTCGAGAGCTCAGACTTTGTGACAGACGTCCCTTGACGTCTATTTTGTGGTAACCGATTCCGGTAGGTATTCCACCACCGAAGAAAAATTTCCTAAGACAGGACCCTCATGTAGCTTGGAGCCCAAGCGAAACAGCAGCACGGCGAGCACATTGCGGTGTTCCCCACTGGCGAGGTCCCACTCACCCTCTGTGGAGGGAATCATACCGTAAACCGGGTCAATTTCTGCGTATATCGCCTTCCGACATTTTTTCACTGCCGGATGGGTAGGCATACCTGCCAATAAAAAGGAGAGCCCTACTTCAGCCACCACATCGGGTTTGGTTTCCCTAATGATCTTGTCGATATTCTGCTCAAAGTGAGCAAAAATCCATTCGTAGTGCGATCGGGGAATGAAGTTCTGAAAATATTCGCTCTCGGCAATAATGAAGTGGGTAAGGCCGTAAATGTAGTTTGCATAAGGCTCCCCTTTTAATTTATCCGGATCGGGAAATTGCTGCGCAAAAGCTTGGACTGCCTCCAGCCGCAGGTCAGTAATTCCCAATTGATGCAGCCACACTACTCTGTTGGGAGTTTGTGCGGCCCACGCTTCGACGATATCCGGTCGCAAAAACAACTGCCGCAAATTTTCTTTTTTCAACTCAGCGATAAGTTCCTCGTGGTGCTCGGAACGTAGGCCAAGCTGTTGGAGAACCACCATCGGCCAAATAATCTTCTCGGCGAAAAAAAGAAACCGGCCATCTTTCTGAAGGGCTTTTCTTCGAAGCTCGCCCTTCCATGTTTTGGGCTGCTCCTGGATCCTCTCCTTGATGTAGGCCTGAATATGGGCGGGATCCTTGACCAGTTCCACACTCTCTTCCAATCCACTGGCTTGGACGTGAGCCCCATACAAGCAACTAAACACATACTTATCCTCGCCAGTAATTCGGTAGAGTCGCGTAGCGTAGTGAGCTTGAACAATGGGAGGTAAGGTGTGCAACTGAGACTCAAAGGTCTCTTGGAGTACCGGAGCCGGATTGGCCCTTACGAGAGGAAAAGCCGGGGAGGCAAGAAGCGCTAGGCTTAATGCTATGTATGGGAACAACGACCGTGCTCGTATAAACGATGCCCGCATTAAAATAAGATAGCTCCAAAGTTGGGTTGAAAAGTATTTATAGCGTTTTCGCGGCGTAGAGGCAAGTTTCAGAGATTTCGGATTAGACTCAGGGACTTAGCTCGACGAAAATTAGCGGATAAAGTCACTGTAGTTTTTTACATTAGGGACGGCCGCAAGAGAGCCTGTCCAACGGAGATAGTAGAGATCCTTGAGAGCCACATTCTCCTCAGCCTGCGCTAAGGGTTCCACGACAATCCCTTCATCCTTATTCTTGGCGTGAATGACTTCCAGTGGATCGGCCGTTTTCACCATCATCACATGACCACGCTTGCCGTATTCGCCGACTTCTTTGGGAACGACAACTAAATCACTGGGCTTTACATCGGCGGGCTTAACAATCGTAAAGCTGTTGTAGAGCCTTACCCATTCCTCGGGCTTCATTTTAATCGGTACACCGCTCGCTGTGGCGGTCGCATAGTAGTCTTCCGCGCTCACTCCCGATCTCTTAGCCTTAAACACGTGAATAAAATCTCGCGTTTTAGCGTAGGGGTAGCTAGCACCCATTATCTGATAAATCCGGTGCACAAAATGGGAGCAATCGGTTCCTAACGCGAAATTGATTTCTTTTGATTCGGGGTCGAAGGGATCGCGGAAAAGTGTGTAGCCCTTAAACTCCGCCTTCTCGCCGTAACGTTCCTTGAAAGCCGCCTCGCCAATTTCTTTCAATTTCTCGGTTTCAGAATCACAACATTCAGCAGGAAAAAGCGTCTGGGGTTCCAACGCCAAACACTCCACACGCTTTTCAATCTTGCGGGGCAATAAGACGAGCGGTTTCGGACTGATCGACACGGAATGTTCTTCGCCAGGATTGGCAACAGACGTGCGCGCAGACATCATCGCACATACCCAAAGCAATAAAATTCCACGCCACCACACCACGGGCGTCTAATGGAGCAAAACCTGTTCCAGACACGGCTGGATTCCCCAATGGACAAATTTACTTGAGAAATTAAGGAGTGCGCGTGCATTCTTTTAGTCTACCGACAGCCCAGATAAAATCGGTTTTTAGCTTATCCTTAGACGACAGTGACAAATTTCAGTCTATCTCACAGAGGACTTTTTTGCTCCGCGTCCATGGCGATCTTCGTTGCAGGCCGAGCTTTAATCTGTTCGCAGAAACGATAGATAGCAGGGTAATCCTGCAGATTCACACTCGCTCCCTTCGACCAATTGAGAACCACAAAAGCGTAAATATCTGGCACCGTATAAGTTATTCCCGAAAGAAACTGATGATCCTCTAGGTGAGAATTCAGCCAAGCATACTTTTTTTCCAGAGCTTTGCGATACACGCCTTTGGCAGCGTCATCGAGTTCCTTGCCGTGAGTAAAGAAAGCACCGAATGCTTTGTGAAGCTCGGCTGCTACATAGTTGATCCATTCCATGCACTGATACCGTTCCCAGGTTCCCCACTTCGGAATCATTCCCTTCTCAGGTTGCAGATCAGCAAGATACTGCAAAATCACACCGGTTTCGGTCAGCACTTTTCCGTTGTCGAGAACTAGAGTGGGAACCTGCCCTTTCGGGTTGTATTTCAAAAGCGCCGAACGATCCTTTTTGTTCATCATTTCCAGTTCGAGCTTGATGCCCATTTCTTCGGCCAACATGTGGGGGGCTAACGAACAGGCGTGTCGCAGATAAAACAGTTTCATTTTTCTTCTACTCCAGAAAACTTGCGGTACCCGATCTCAGGTACCACAAGTTGTACTGGAACGGTATCTTTTAGGGTGTGCTGTTGTTAGGAGCACGGCACGTGCCGTCATCTTCCAATCGGAACAATAATCTCTCCATCCCTATTTTGCCCGCACCCTGATCCAAACGAATCTCGGCATCTAAATAAGAAGTGCCGTTCGAACCCACTTCAATGCGGTCCAACAAACTCGTTTCTACCGAGATTTGGCCGTAGAGACGCTCGCCCTTTTTTGGCTTGTTTCCCTCAGGACTGTACTGCACATCAACGGTGGTCACGCCAAAGCAACTCATCACCCTTGGCTCGGTAGGATGAAACTGGCACGCATCCTTGTCGATCCCAAAAAGAACCTGGCTTTCACCCCAGGACTGTAGTTTTAATCCCGTCAGAGAAGTTACCCGTCGCAAATCCTGTGTCTTGAATGCAAATAATAGCCCATCCCCGTGTTCCTCGACTGAAAGTGTTGTGTAAGCGAAACTACTGTCCCAACAGTTAAACACTTCGTCTGCCCCGTGCGCGAATGGCGCCAACAGCAGCGCAGCCCATAAAGCCCATTTAATTTTTTTCATATGATTCCCCTATCCATTTAACAATTCGAACTACCTGATTTCTACTTTACGGCTGAATGAGAGGGGAAAACCAATAGCTTCGCACGATGCTCGCCATATCTGGGATTTATGACGACACTAGTCGAGGGCGATATACTTCAGACTAAGAATCTCAAGCTCTTCTTCGCCTTTGGGAGAGCGAAAGCTAATAAGATCACCGACCCGTGAATTTAAGAGTGCGCGACCGATGGGAGAGATCCAACTGATACGGCCTCTTTTGATTTCTGTTTCATCAATTCCGACGATGGAAAAAGTTCTTTCTTCACCGCTTTCGTAGCGCACGGTGACCGTGGCACCGAAGCGCACCTGATCCGAACTCTGTTCAGCCGGATCTACGATTTCCGCCGATTCAAGGCGCTTGGTCAAAAACCGGATGCGCCGATCAATTTCTCGCAGACGACGCTTACCATAAATATAATCAGCGTTCTCCGAACGGTCTCCCAACGAAGCCGCCCACTGCACGGTCGCGGTGACCTCGGGGCGAACCACATCGAGCAAATTGCGCAGTTCCGCTCGCAGTTTGGCGTTACCCGCGGGGGTCATATAATTTTTACTACCGGCTGGAACCGCGGGGGCGCTGGATTCTAAATCCTGATCGTCGTCATCCGCTCCATCCGTCTCTTTGGTAAACGCTTTACTCATTGCCCTTTTCCTACCACATATAGCCGCTACAGCAGGGTGTTTAAATTTCTTGCCACTGTTTTCATGCCTACCGAGGCGTACATCTCTTGGGCCACGCGATTATTCTCAAAGACGTTGAGCCACAGAATGCGGCCTCCGAGGCTTTTCGCTCTTTTTTTGATTTCTTCCATCATGGCTTTGCCGTAGCCTTGACCCCGAAACGACGCATTCACCAAAATGTAGTACAACCACGCCACCCCGTCGTTCGGATCTACTTTCAGCCACACTCCCCCCACATTTTGTTTGTCTTCGTTGAACGCGGAATAGAAATGGTGGAGTGGACTGCGTGCACCTTCCGGAAGCATTTCATTATAGCGTCGCCGTGCTTCGGCGAGAGCCTCATCGAACGATTGATGATCGGCTACCGCTCGCTCTTGAGCGTAGGCCTTCTGCTGATCGGGCAAAAACAGCGCATAATCGCTCTCTGTCATTTCAAGAAAGGTTACCTTCTTCATACGCCATCCCTAGCGATCTCACTGACACTGACCAACAGGTGATCAGCGTCGCTTTCCTCCAAGAAGTTCAATGCACTAAAACGGTCTACCTCAAAACACTGACTAAGCTCTTAACACTCTCTCGCTTTTGAATGCAAAAGACCCAATAAAAGGCTAATCACCTCAGGCATTTAGGGGCTGTCTGAAATCTACCCATGGCCCCTAACTTGCACCTATTAAAGGAGAATTCTTGAAAAAACGTGGGTAAGGGCCCACTTCTTCGTGGTTTCGCTTCGTAGAACGTTGGGGTTTAATGCGACACTTTCTTTCCATTCTATTCTTGGTTTTGGTTGTGACACTAAACGCTTGCCAAAATCAGCGTGCCACTTTTGAGAACGTGGGCGGCTCCGATAATGGTGATCCGTTTTTGCCAGGGCCCCTCGTTACCGACCCACTCGAGATCACTTTTGAAATTGCGCCAGTCGGAAGTACGGCGTTTCAGTTAACTGATTTGAGCCTTCCTGCACCCGGGGCGATAAAGCTTCGCTGGAGTTACGCGGGCGCAACGCCCGATTCGAACTCCTGCAAACTGGAAGGAACCAGCGGGGTTCTAGTAACCAACGCTTTTTCCACTAAAACCTACCAGAGCGGCAATCTTTCGAGCGACACTTCGTATACGCTGTCTTGCACTGTCAGCGGTGTTGAATATTCGCGAAACCTCGATATTTCAGTGGCCAATGCTGCCGTCTCGCTTGGGCTAAGCGGGAAGCTCACAAGTCAGAGTATTTTCCAATCCGTTCTCACTGTTTACAAGGGCTCTCACATCGATCTGAGCTGGACGGTAGAGGGCAATCCTTCTTACTGTTCGCTTATCTTGGTGGGAACGGGTACGTTGGTGGTAGATGCTCTTGCCGTAAAAACGAAGAACGCTATTCCTATTCCCCAAACAAGTCGCTTTGACCTGGTTTGCCCCAAAGTCGGCGTTTCGCCGGATCCTTCGGTGACTTTAGTAGTCGTCGCCGTTGACGTCCCCGTCACTGATGCACCTGCGATCACTTTGCTAGAAGGAACGCCTTACACTTTCCCCGACACCGTCTCGGGAACACAAATCACGCGAACCCTTACCTTCAAGAACACGGGCAACATCAATATTTCTGCTCTCTCGCTGAGCAGCGATCTTGCCCCATTTTCACTTGTCGACATAAGTGATTGTGCGGGCTCGCTCGTTCCGAATGACACGTGTACTTTTCAGATGCGGTATAGCCCCACCGCCGTCGGCATACTTTCCAAAGGCTTCGTTCTGTCTTACCGCGCCAGCGTGAACGGAGCACTTACGGACAAAACTTTTTCATTTACCTTGAGCGGCTCGGGCTTGGCTGTGCCCCCGCCTCCTCTTTGTTTCAAATTCAGTATTTCCGAGTCTACTTTCGTCGCGGCAAACCCCGGCGACCCGAATGTTCAGGCCTACTCGCAAACGAGTAACCCGCACTTACGCGTCCAAATGCGAAAAAAGCCCACCATCAGAATCGATAATCTGAGCTCGCAAGCCGGAGCCGTTCTCACACAGTTTAGAATCACGATGGGTGACTCGCGTTTTTATTTTTCAAATCTCACCGGAGCGTTCGCAACAACCTACCCGACCCAATCGGATTGGGACGACATTCAGGGGCCCTCTTCGGGAGGTGGCTCGCTCGTGGTCAATTTTGGCGCTGGCTTACCGGCAACCCGATGGGGCCTGTTTTCGATAGTCCTCGAACCCTATCCGATTACCGGCTTCTTCCCTCACCCTGACTACCGGACAGTCTTGTTTGATATGAATGGCATTAATGCCTGGGGCGGTTCCGTTACTCCCAGTGCGCAGATTTCTGCGACCTTCCGCCTGAATGGTGTGGATAAAGTGACCCAAACCGTGAATCTGCCCAACTTCACGGTTAATCCCCCGTTGTACTACAACGAAAACTTAGGGCCTGCGGGCGGCGATCATTACATCAATACCTTCACGACACAGGCTTGCGTTCCCTAGCTTTTAACTTCGCATGAGTTTCAGAACGCCTTCTGAGATGATCTGAATTCCAACACAGAAAACAAGAAACGCGCTGAGCTGGGAAAGAATCGTTTCGCCTCTGGTTCCCAATTTCTTCACCAGCGTGGGTGTGGAAGCGTAACTCACAAAAATGGCAAAACTCATCATCACAATAGCAATGACGAGCGCCGATAGGTTTACGAAATAGGCTTCATAGTCTCCGTCGTGGGCGTGCGCGCTTAAGGTTAAAAGCACCGCGATGGTTCCTGCTCCGGCCGTCATCGGGAACGCCAGCGGATAAAATAAAATATCTTCAATATTGCGGCTGCGCGTGTCAGGTTGCGGCGCTTTCTCGGCATCCGTGTCCGACTTTTTCGCCGACAAAAGTTGCCACCCCATGTGACAGATGAGAATCCCTCCCGCGACTTGCACGACAGGAAGAGAAATGCCGAACATGCGAAAAATCCAGCTTCCGATAATGGCTGTCGTTACGCAGATAAGAAAACAATACGTTGCCACTTTACGCGACGCTAGTTTTCGCGTCGCTGGATCAAGCGGCCCCAGAATGGGCTGCACAATTAAGGCCGTCCCGATGGGATTGACCGGAGGAATGAGGGCCACGAAACTCGCGAAGGCTAGGTGCACAATCTGAAAAACGATCTCCATATTTCCTCACTCAGTTAAATAAACCAGATCCGCTTCGATATCTCGAGTTTCATTCGGTCCTGTTCCTGGCTTGGGAAACTTAAAACCTCGCATGCGCCGCAGCTGTTTCGTTTGGGCATCTACATCCAGGTAAATGGGACTAATGGCCATTGAGACGAAAAAGCTAGTCGGAGCCACTTCTAGTACCACGATTTTGCGACCATTCTCGTCCCGCTCTTCATCTTTCTCCATTGAGAAACCAAAGGTGTCCCGCTTCTCCACAATGGCCAAGCGAAAATCCACACTCTTTCCATTCTGAAGAGCATCCCAATTGGCCAAGGCAAATGCCCGAAGTTCCGGCAGAACCAGATGGGACTTGTCCCATGAAGTCGATTCAGTCTTAGTTTTCCCTGAAGGTTCGGTACTGGCGAAGGTGGCGTTTTTGCCCTGAACGGTCAGACTGTCTTTGATTCCTTCTTTTTTTCGTTCGATGGTGTACTGGGCGAGGTTGCCATCTTGATGAAGCAAGGTTTCTCCCACTGCCAGTGAGCCGTCGGGAAGGAAGAAACGTGTTTCGGTAATCTGCTGCCCCCCCTTCTGCTCTACCTGTTTTTCATACTTGTAAATCAATACAGGGGGGTTGGTCTGCGGCAAATAGACTTCGCCCTTCTCCACTTTAGGAAGCTGCGTCTTTGCCGGCTGAGCAATCGCCACCGAACCCAAGAAAACGAAAAGATTTATCCACTTCATAAAACTCTCTTTAATGGGGATGAACAATGTGGCTTACGCATAACACGACCTTTCTTCGGTGTCGGCGAAAAACATTAGGTCGTGCCCGTGAGCTTTAGTCCGACAATCGATACGATCAAGAGTGCTAAAAAGAACAGACGAGCGGGCGTAACCGCTTCGCCAAAGAGAAGTACCCCGAACAGGGCCGCCCCTGCGGCCCCGATTCCCACCCAAACCCCGTAAGCGGTTCCAATGGGAAGGTCCCGAGCGGCCCGTGATAGGAGCGTCATACTCATGATCAGGGTGACTGCCGTGAATAGACTGGGCAAAAGTCGCGTAAATCCTTGCGTATATTTTAGGCCAATCGCCCAACAAATCTCGAAGAGTCCGGCGACGATGAGCAAAATCCAGGGTTGAGACATAATTTACTCAGATTAAGAGGAGAAGTTTTGTAGTGATCGCTTAGCCTGCGATCTTACCTTGGCTTTGAGTAGCGGACTCCAGCCCAAGAGCCAACCCGCAGGACCCAGTGCTTGGCGGCTCCACGCCCAGAAGCTGAAACGGTCCCGGTGCACTGTGATCTTCCCTTCCTCAACGGTTAACTCGGCCAGCACTTGGTTCACCACAGCCCTACCGGTCTGAGTGAAAGTATAGTGCGCGGTCCAGGCGACCTGTACGGTCTGCCCCCGGCCCAAAAGGACCTGGTAATCAATTTTCAAATCTGCCGATCGCGAACAAAGCATGCGCCACATTTTGCGGGCCTCCTCTCCTTTCAAGCGAGGGAAAACCGGATCGGAAAAGCTCACCTCGTCGCTATACAACTCGCCCATCGTCTGGGCATCTTTTCTCTTGAAGGCTTCGTAAAATACCTTGGCGATTTCGGTGGGGTTCATTCGTAGATGAATATCACTCTGCGAGCGAAACGACGAGTCCGCTTCTATGGGGTTGCTTGCGCCTCCGAAACGGGAGCTATGCGTAGCAAGGGCGTGCTGGTTTGCGGCATCCAAATATCCAAAAGCATCTCGATGTCCGACATCACCACCCCATTTCTTTGGATGAGATGGCGTCCCAGGATCTCTTCTTTCAAGCGGGTGCGAAACGCGCGGTCTGCGCCATTCAACCAACGCTTTAGTTTATCTCTAAGAAGCGGATGGTCAGCGTGCACATAGGTCCAGCGAGTTAGCATGTCTACTGCCGCATCGGCCGCAAAAGCGGCAGCAAGGTCCGCGTCCCCGCTTTTCAAAGCTTCGCGGGCTTCACGCAAGCGCAGCTCCAAAACCAATTCTATGTTGCGCAGTTTCGCGTCGCCCGCGTCTTCCCATTCCGTGAGCGCCCCCGTAGCGCGATCTTGCAGTTCGTTAAGCCCCGTATTTACCGAACTCGTAGACGATTGAAAGGCGCTCAATTGATCGGTAGCGATTTTCTTTAGTCGCGCGTTCCACTTTTCTTGGACGGCCGCCCCCAGGGGGTCTAGTAATTTACTCACGATATAAGTACTCACAATAGCGACGATAACCTGTTTATTCTCTGGCACCACGAAATAGGTGACCGCACCCGTCACAAGGGGAGCGGCAAAATTCACAGCCCATAGGGCATACCCCTTCAACGGAAGGTGAGGTCTTTGTTTTTCAAAGGCTTTTAGAAAAATGTAAATTTCGCGGGTGATTGCCTCTTTATCGGATTCTTCTAACTCCGGGAGGTGTTTTTTGACTTCCTTTTGAATGCGCTGACGAAGCAAAAGATAGCGCGGATCCCAGATTCGGTAATAAATGCCCGCCTTGAGGCTCGCTTCTTTCGACAGAAAGTTCGCGCAAATCGACTCTGCCGGATTCGCGTCAATAGCTCTTACAGCAGAGGGAGAACTTAGAATAAGAAATAGAAAGAAGACGTACTTTGACTCAACCCAAGTCAAGTAACCCCCAAGCCCCTACGCTGCTTGTGCAACGTTTTACATTTACTTGTGGTTAACACCCCAACTTTGGGTTTTCAACGGAAGTTGTCTCTCTGATTCACTTTTTTTTGTTCCGCAAGTCTTCAGTTTCCTTCCATTTGCTTTATCTTCGGCGTGTGAAGTGCCACCGGCCGGCTTTTTTTGGCGATCTGGATGTTGATCGCTTCTACCATCACACTAAAGCCCATCGCAAAGTACACATAGCCCTTGGGGATATGGAAACCAAGTCCGTCCGCCATCAGGACAAAGCCGATCATAAGAAGGAAACTCAGCGCAAGAACTTTGACCGAAGGGTGCTTCTCGACGAAAGCCCCAATCCCGTTCACGGAAACAAGCATTACCAATAGCGCAATCACGTTGGCAGCCACCATGACACTTAAGTAAGGTGTCATGCCCACCGCAGTAATAACGGAATCAATGGAAAATACGGTGTCCAGCAAGATGATCTGGGCAATGACCGAACCAAAGCTCATGGCCGCTCCCACTTTTCCGTCCTGAGCTTCCGGTCCTTCTAATTTGTGGTGGATTTCACAAGTCGCTTTAAACAGCAAAAACAAACCGCCCATCAAGAGAATAAGGGACTTGCCCGAAAAAGCACGGCCTGCGATTTCAAACAGTGGCTCATTGAGTTTTACTATCCAAGCAATCAGACTCAAAAACAGTAGTCTCGTCGCAAAAGCGCCCATTAGGCCTAAGCGACGGGCCAGTGCCCTCTGCCTTTGCGGGAGCTTTCCCGCTAGAATGGAAATAAAAATGATGTTGTCGATCCCGAGCACAATTTCCAGCGCGGAAAGCGTGAGCAGACTGAGCCAAATTTCAGGGGAGGAAAAATCCATGCGGATCAGTAAAGGGAATGATGACTCGGTTGGCAAGCGTCATCGCAGAGAGCGCACTTTCAAAGCACCCGAAGGCACGCCCCCGCCGTCCGTTAGAAACAGCGGGAACGCGTTCAGGTTACAGATCTAGATCTTGGCCGTCCGAGCCCGCCACCTTCACAAGCTTGTTGTAGACTCCCAAGATGAGCAGGGTCGGCGCCCACTGCCCTACAAAATTGCTGGTGTCTTTTTTCCCCAGCATACGAAATGTTGCGGAAAGACCAATAGACCCGAGTGCCAACCACAGAAATGTATCGGAAGGCAGCTTTGCTGTTTGTTCCTCAATTTTCTTAGCAACAGGCCCTTCAGAATGGTCCTCTCTTACAAAGTTTCTCTTAATCGCATTTGAATTCATTTTGCTTACTCCTAGTAAATACGGGTTTTAACATCAACAAGAGAGGCAAGAGCTGTGCCACGCATAACCGAAACTTCCACGCTGAAAATCACACAGCCGTTAAAGAATGTTTCAACAATTAAAGACACTCTGCATCTAGTCCGCGACACTAGAGATTAGCGGGTCCAGGAATCCATTTTGATCTGGCGTGCAATATCTTCAGGAGAGACAACCGGACCTTTTCCTACGCCGGGGCAAAACGCAGCGACTTCCTTCGCCCACGCTTTGGCCTTCATGTTCTCGGCCCAAAAGGGCCAGGTGCGACACTGCGTGGGACGGGCTTCATAAGCCGCGCATTGTTTCCCTTCGAGAAAGACGCAGGGCCCATCCAAACTCTTCAAATGGAAGAATCCTTCGGTCTTGGCACAGTACTGACGCGTAAACGTGCGAGTTGAGATACCTAAGTGCAACGCCATTCGCCTGCGATCTTTAAGGGAGAAGTAAACAAAGCCGTACCCCCCACGAGATACACAGCATTTGCCGGACCCCTGACATTGAAAACGTAACCCTTCAGGCTTTTTCTTTCCCACGCTACCTACCCGTATCGAGCTTTGTGCTCGGCCTTATATTTCGTGTAATCCTGTTCCTTTTCTACCCTTTTCCACGCGCGATGGAAAATAATAGCTGAGCGGGCTTTCTCTTTATCCTCAACGCGCGGTAGCGGTTTTCCCTGTGGCCCAAACTTTTTGCCTGAAGCGTGATTGGCATACCGGCGTGCGCGCGTGTATCCCATTTGTAGAAACTTCCGCGCCATATCCATTCCCACGAAATCTTTTTTCCGTTGGTAAAGATGGAAGAGTTTGGTAATAGCCGTCGCAGAACGCTTCGCAATCTCTGGTGTACGAAATTTCCAGTGAGGGAGTATTTCGGACTTGTAGGGTTCTACTAACAGCACTCCCTGCTCCCCTCTTCCGACTTGGTAGAGTTCGGGGTGCTTCCTTAAATTGAGTTTTGCGTAATTCCGATCGTAGCGGAACGTTTTTGAACGAACCATAGTTTTAATCTAAGGTGCGATTATGCGCCGTCAAATGTCTAAAATCGGAGACGTGTCTCTTCTTATTTTGTTGTCCACTTTACTAAACCAGGCGGCGTTCAAGTGGCACACAATATGCAAAACACATTTACACGAACCTTTGATGGAGGATGACATGATTAATGTGAAGCCGTCGGATGGTGGAGTTCAAAACAAAATTCCCTACCGCCCCAATTCACAAAAAGCGGTTCAACTTATTTTGGCAGGCCTGGTTGCCTCGGTCGCGATGGTTGCAGGGTCTTACCTGCTACGATCGTTTGGAGTACTTGCCCCAGATTTCGCCGCACAGTACGGAGTGTTTCTAAACGAGGGCGTCCACCCTACGCGGTTTAGTATGCCGTGGATGATAGGCCTCTTATGGCATTTCTTGAACACCATTTTCATCTTTACTTTCTTATATGATTTTCTCGCCCACAAACGTGTGCTTCCCAATGGACGGCGTTCCAAGGCATTTCTTTACGGATGTTTCCTTTGGCTATTTTCGGGTTTGGTTGTCGCACCCCTTGCCGGAGAAGGTCTTATGTTTCGCTTGATGACCGACTCCTTTGTCATGGCGGTTGCGGGATTTGTCTGTTGGGTGGTGTACGCGGTTGTACTGGATGAGATGACCCGAGCTCGCATTGTCCATAGAATCGAAATAGCGGAGAAGAAGGCCGCTTAGCGCGTAATCCCTTCCCTGGGCTTTTCGCGCGGTCGTGTCCATGTTAAAACTTGTCCCACATGGACTTTCTTTCTCGCCGCACATTTCTACGTACGGGTGCGACTGCCCTTCTTACCCACTTTCTTTTGGAGCAGTGTTTTTTGCATCGCGCCTTTGGGGCTGGGCTTGCCCCACTCATGCAAGCATGGCTCTTGCGTTTGCATGAGGCTTGTTACGATCTTAAAGCCGAAACACTTTCTCTGGTGGGATGGCAAAAAGAAATGGCAGCTCTGCACGCCTCGGTGAGCTTAGAGGAAATCATTCAATGCATCGAAATGGGAAAACTCCTTAAGGGAATTCAATACGCCCACGATCTGGGTGTCGTGCTTCCGGCGCCCTTGCCTTCTATTAAGGACCTGCCGCCAGTCACTTTTGGTTCCAAATTATTCGCTTATAAAGCGAGGGCAGCCACCCCGCCTCACGCTCATAACAACGTCGTTTCCGCGCATTTAGTGCTACGTGGAACCATACGCACACGAACTTTTGACCGCTTGGCGGATGAAAAGGGGTACCTGCTCCTTACTCCGACTCGTGATCGGCAAGAAACTCCCGGTTCTGTCATTACGATGTCAGATGATAAGGACAATGTGCATTGGTTTGTCGGTTCCTCACCGACCTCATGCTCCTTTGATATTGCGATGAATGACGTTTTACCCAACCAAACCTACACAACGCCCTCGACGCGTTACGGTACCGTCTATCTGGATCCCACCTTGGAGAAACCCGTGAACGGAATCCTTGCGGCTAAGCTGATTGGGTTTGAAGAAGCGGTCGCGAAGTTCGGGGGAACGGGTATCTGATTTTCACCAGGAAGGTCTTTCGAATCCCCTCACGCATATAACAGGTTCATTTCTCAGTAGTCTCTCTTACCCGAAATCGAACTATCTTGGAGATGAGTCCCGTAGGGAGAGGCTTGTCCAAGGGAAATTGGATTGATCCTTTTGCCGTCTTAAACTTCTTGAGTTCTTCCTTAAACGCCTTTACTCCCGAAGCCCCTGGATAAAAGCCCAGGTGCTTTGTGAATGCCGCAAAATGAACGAGATTTTTTTCAAGATAAAATGTCGGAATACCGTAGCTGATCTTTTGCTTGGCCTTCGGCGCGGCCTTTTTGATCGTTGCGCGCATCTTCTTTAAAAGTCTTTGGACTTCTTTTGGTTGAAGTTGGATATAGCTTTCCACTGAATGGGCACTTTTCTTCATCGTGGTTACTTTCCGCTTCCGTAGGGTTTCGTAATAATCTCTAAAAAATGGCCGGAGGGCTCCACAAAATACACTCCACGCCCCCCATCGTAGTTGTTAATTTTTCCGGGGATGGTCCGAGAAGGGTCAGCCCAGTAACTCACTTTACGGCTCACTATTCGTCCAAAGATTTCATCGAACTCTTTCTCGCCCACCAAAAAAGCATAGTGCTGTGGCTCGATTTCATCTGAGGTCTCGATGAAATCGAGGGTCACGCCATTAGCGGTTCGCACACACATAAAATAAAGAAACGGTTCTGGCGGCGGTAGCCCCAGCACTTCCGAAACGAAAGTAGCCGACTCGTGCTTATCTTTTACGTTCACAATGGTGTGATTTAGTTCAACGCTCATGACAGTATTCTAGCAGAAAGTCTTTTACCTTTCCTTCTCGACAAGCCAGCCTTTAGCGCGCCGCTCTGTCTCTCAACATTTACTCTTTCTTTGGGCAATTTTCATAGTAGTGAGAGATAAGTTCGCGATCCCCCGCTTGGTGCGTTAGCGTCTTGTGATAGTGCATCCCTATTTTCTCCAGCACCCGAATAGAGGGTGTGTTGGCCGGGTCGGTAGTGGCAACTATCTTTACGTCCCCCGGAAGACTTAGCCCGTACTGCAACACGCCTATTCCCAGTTCGGTGGCAAATCCCTTTCCCCAAAACTTTTTTAAAATCATGCACCCCATTTCGGGAGCTTCGAAGAAAGTAGGTTTAAGCATCACCCAGGCGACAAATTCACCCGTCGTGCGAAGTTCAGCGGCCCAGGTGCCAAAGGGCCCCGCTTCTTGCACCAGTAACTTTTCCAGGCGCTTTTCGCTTTCTTCGCGCGTGATGGCTCTACCCAAACCGGTGAAACGCATGATGTCGGAATCGGATTCAAGCTCGAGTAGATGTGGCAAATCCGATTTCCTAAACGGCCGTATACGCGTTCGTGCAGTTTCAAAAATCGATTTCACAGTTATTTTTCGGGAAGGATATCTAATCCGGCAAGCTTTCCCGGTACTCCTCGGTAGAGTATGGCGTCTTTCTTTTTGGGGTTTTCCATGACGCGAGGGCCTACGCAGGTCGTGCTTTTACGAATCCCCTCTTTCTTCATGGTCGTTTTTCCACAGGCGCGGAAGATGAGAAGATCCTCGCCCTCCAAACGCATGCGAAGCTCGGTTTCACTTTCCACCGTGTAAGCGACCACTACGAACCCGCGCCGCGTAGTGGATTTTATGCTCAGATCGATTGTCTCTCCGGCAAACAAGGCTTCCATATCTTTCCGAGGAACCTTGAACTTCACGGCGTTAAACTCCCCCTCGAAAATGGCTTCGTAATCCTCGCCCGATTCCGTGGGCATAAACGCAAGCGACCGAAACACAACGATTAGTCCTGGGCGGGCATCTTCCGCGGGGTACAATTTCGATTTGCCTCTGCCTGATTTAACATCCGACAAGACTTCGGCTTCGCCGGCTTCTAAGTTATCGGCGTCCGGAAAGATCTGGAGGAAAGGGTGTTTGGGCGAACCTTCTCGTTTGATGGAGAAAGTCAGTTCATCTCCCCACTCATAAGGAGAAGCCGCAAACGCGGAAAGACTCACCACACTAAAAACCAGCAAAGGTATAAAAGACTTAATCATAGGCACATCACTACTCGTATCACGCGGCGGACGCAAGACACCCTAGAGGCGTCTCATTTTGGGTACGTTGAATTGCCACCCTTCGTACGATATCAGCCTCATCATGAAGCAGATTGTTTTCGTTCTTTGTCTCCTGTTGGGCTCTCCCGTTCGCGGGGAATCGCTTTATGAAGTTAGGCCACTCGAAGATGCGGTGATTGCCGCCAGCGCCTTAACGGTCACCACAATTTTGTATGGTTTTGACGACAAATTCTATACGCTTCGTTGCCCGTGCTCGCCGGACGAAGTAAACGCTTTTGACCGCGGCGTGATTGGAAATAATAGTGATGCCGCCTTGGTTGCCACCGACATCGCATTGGGAGCCGCGATCGCAGGGCCTGTTTTGATTAATTTCCACTTGCGGGGTGGATTTTCGACAGAGTTTTTTGAAGATATAGCCGTGTTCGCACAGGTATTGGCCGTGGTCGGTGCGCTGACGAGCGTTTCCAAAGCTATCTTTCAAAGACCCTTGCCGCGGACTTATACCAACGACCCCACTTTGGTGAATAGCCCTCGCGGCTACCGTTCTTTTTTCTCAGGGCACGTAGCCACCACTTCTTCTATCCTCGCCGCAGCCGCCTACACCTTTGGACAGCGAAACGAACTCGGCCCTTGGCCCTGGATAGCACTGGGGGGTTTTACGGTCGGTGTGGCCGCCGGACGCATTGCCGGGGGTGTGCATTTTTATACGGATGTGATTGTTGGCGCCGCAGTGGGAATTGGCGGCGGTATTCTGATTCCCTGGCTACATAGACGCGCAAAAATATCGTCAACATCGCTTCGCATTTTACCCCACCCTTCGGGCCTTATGGTCGCTTATGCCTGGTAAGCGGTCAGCGCCCTTGTCTTTACGCTGTTAAGGAGTAGGTTAAGGACTCGTGACTCTGCCTTTAGGGGCAGGCCCTTACGGGGGTGACATGGCTTCGACGTGGGTGTTGAAGTCGTGGGTCGCATGCCGAGTTCGTTGCTGACTCGTAAAAAAAGCGACAAACGCATAATTGACAATGCTCAATTAGCAATGGCCGCTTAATTAACTAAGCGACCCGTTCTTGCCTGTTTCTCCCGCGGGCGGGTAAAGAACGTCATTTAGTGGGATCGGATGTCCAAGGCGTCTCAGCTTGGGGATCTTAAAAACACTGAGAATAGTTTCCAGACAGCCGCGCTCACCGGGACGTCTGGCGGCGAATGTAAAGGGTGAGATAAGCATGTAGTGGCTCCGATGGATCGCTTGCGGACGGGGGTTCGATTCCCCCCACCTCCACCAATTTGAACGCTGCGCGCACCGGCGTCCGCTGGTGCGTCGCTTTTTGTACCTTACCCAACTCGGATTCGCCGGGGGTGGCGGGTATCAAGGTATCCATCGTAGATTCCGGCAAAGGCAGAATTTCCTCGGTTTCCGAGCCGTAGTACCAAAGGTGCACCCCATCCCGGTCAACGCTTACCCGCCGAACCACATCACGGATTATGGACTTTTGAACGTGAGCGGGCTTTTTGGAAAAGTCCCTCTGAAAGCCTCGGAATAGCTTGAAAACGTACCCCGCATCGATCACAGACGCTTGCTCGTGAGTCTTCTGGTCTCGAAGCTCGGACATGGAGTTCTCAATCTGGATAATTTCAGTATCGTAGGCGGCGATTTGATCGAGAAGCGGTCCTGTGTTCTTGTCGGGATTATTCGCGATGGCCCGAAGTAGATTCGATTTAAGGCGCAGTTTTTCTCTGCGCTCTTGTTCCCTGCTAGCCAGAAGGCGATCAATTTCTCCCGTTTCGCCCTTATTCTTCCCCTGAGCGTTAACTACCAACTGCGCCAGCACTTCCTTGTTTCCGGCCAATTCCATTAATCGGCCAATCACAAGTTCTTCTAATTGAACCGCAGGAACTCGCTCCATCAAACAGCGCTTAAGATGCGTGTCTCCAGCGGTCGTGAACTTGCGATTGTGGGCGTAGTAATGGAACAAGCCGTTCCGGCCCGTTGAGGCCTTGCCGGAAATTGTTTCACCACAGACACCACAGTCAGTTAAGCCAGTAAGGCGGTAGACGTGAATGTGGCGTCTGAACTGATTGTTTTGCGCGAGAATCTCTTGTGCTCTACGGAACTCTTCAAGCGTAACAATGGCCGGCCAGGCGGCATCCACGATCTTGTACTGGTCAGAATCCCGAAGTTCATCCTGCTGCAATGACCTGTTCTTCTTGTTCACTTCCCGCTTACCGAGCAGGGTTAGATTGCTCAGAATGTTGTGAATGGAGGAAGGAGTCCAAAGGTTCCCTCCAATTTCCCTTCCGGCTCTCGTTGTGTAGCGTTTTGTACGGTAGTTATTCGAATTAAGAAAATCCATCGCCTTCCGAATGGTACCTAGCTCGATGAACTTTCTGAAGAGGAGTCGCACCACCTCTGCCTCATCGGAATTGACCACGAGGTGGCACTTCCTTGTCGGATCGGGATCGAATCCCATGCAGCGTTGACTGCCATTCGCAAGTCCGCGTTCAGCGCGTGCTCTAGCGCCATCTTTCAAGCGCTGAACGATGGTGTGACGTTCAAATTGAGCGAAAGTGATGCATTGAAGAACCATCATCTCGCCAATGGGCGTAGACGTATCGAAGTTCTCTTTCAGGCTAAAGAAGGTGGCCTTATGTGCCTTGAGGAAATCCCAAAATTGGCAGAAGTCCTTTACGCTTCGACTCAACCTGGAAAGCTCAGTGACAACCACAGCATTGATGCGGCCCATACGAATGTCCTGCAACATCCGAATAAAGGCCGGTCGATTCATGTCCTTTCCAGACATATCTTTATCGGTGTACCACTCGACAATTTCTCCCCAGCCAGAACCCTGGTGATTGCGCATATCCACAAACGACTTGATACGCTGTGGATGCGAAACCAACGATCCTTCCTCTCGAATTTCGTCACTGGGAGAAAGGCGAACGTAGGCCCCCAATCGGTATTGAATTCTCGGATTCGCCGAAGATTTCTTCGAGCTTTTGGGATTCGACCCGTCGACGCGAAGATCCCCCGGATCTCTGCGATTCGCAGATACAATCCCAAATTTTTCTCGCAAGTCTTTTAATCCGCTCATCGTTCTCCTCCTTAGAAAGAGAAACCTTGTGCTCAATAAGTTTAAGTGGAACCTTGGAATGCGCCTGGGAAGAGCGTCTGCGTCTCCCCATGGGAACCCCTCTTCTTAGTATCTATCATTTTACTGAACCGAGGACAGCCAGGAAGGATCAGAATCCAGGTCGCTCATTTTGAGGGAGCTAACCTTGAGTTCGTCCGTGTTCTTTGTAGAGATCTTCAAGGCGAACATTCTCTCCATTTTGCTTTGCCTGCTTCAAAGTGCGAGCGAGCCATAAAGTGAATTTCACCTCATCAAAATGCCTTTTATTCAATTCGCGAACATCCTCGGCTGACAGTTCTTCTGGGTAGGAAGACAGAAGAAAGTTCATAACGTCCGCTCGGGTTGCACTTATTCCCTTTGCCTGCTCTTCAAGCTGTAAAACCCATCCATCCAACCGCTTTGAAACTTCCTTCGTAATCGCAACTCGCTCCACAGATTTTCGTTTTTTCGACGTGTCCATTCCTTCCATACCCAGTTCCGCTTTTTTTCCGATTTTGTTTTCCATTCTGTCTTTTCCTTTTCTTAATTTTATTCCCACTCAACTCTGTCCTGCCTTGCCGCCGCCGCCCCGTAGAGAGATGCCTTGGCCCAGCTGCTGACCCCTTCCGATCGTAGAGCGGGAGGGGTCAGCAGCGATAAGGGCTTGGGCTTCGACCGGAGGGGCGGCGGCGGCCCCGCGATATCGAGCACTTACCGGCCCATTTGTTTTCTTGGTTTTGACGTGCGCCTTAACCCTAGGGGTTAAGGCAGGGTTAACGCCGTGGTTTTTTCTGAAACATCTTTTTCCAATGACGCGAGGCTGAAAGCCTCGCCTTCGCCGCTGAAAACGGCGTTCTTCTTTTCGGAAGCGACACTATCCAGTGTGGCGAAGTACATTCCGCGCTTGTGTGGCCAGTCGCGAACCACTCGGTCGTTGGCAGTGACGTCCTTGATAATTTGTCGGAGGGCTTCGCTCATCTTCTCGCTCGCGGTCACGAAGATCACGACATCGAAATCGGAACTTGTCAGAAGCTCACGGAAGTTTTTCCAGTAACGGGACTCTGACTTCATGGTGAGTTCGAGTTCAAGCGCCACCCGCAATGGCTCGTGGGTGG
>JBGSIC010000017.1:0-52026 GCA_041751875.1 Bdellovibrionota bacterium | reverse complement strand
TTTGCCGGATGGCACCGAGATGGTGATGCCTGGCGATAACATCACCTTGAACATCGATTTGATCACCCCCATCGCGATGGAAAAAGAACTTCGCTTTGCTATCCGCGAAGGCGGCCGAACAGTCGGCGCCGGTGTGGTGACCGAGATCACGGAATAGAGGAGTATTTATGCAGACAGTAATCAATATGGAGTGCACGGAGTGCAAACGCCGTAATTATTCGACCTCAAAGAATAAAAAGGCGCACCCCGATCGCATCGAATTGCCTAAGTATTGCCGGTTTTGCCGACGGCACACCGCGCACAAAGAGACAAAGTAGGCACTTCTCGGTTTAGGTCTCTGGCTAGTTGGCTTGGCATAAGGGTTTAGGTCAGTAGCTCTAATTGGTAGAGCAGGGGTCTCCAAAACCCAAGGTTGCCGGTTCGAATCCGGCCTGGCCTGCCAAATTTCCCATTCGCATCGTGGGTTTTCGTCCTCCTCCCTCGCCACTCAGTCATGTACATAGCACCCGAGGGCTTCTCTCCTATACTTGGCGCAGGAAGTATCCCCGAGGGTTGGAGGCGCCGAAGGCCTTAAAGCGATACTTTCTAAACGTCGCTACCCAGCACTCGCGAACCAGTATCTGAGCTTCAAATCATAGGGAGGCGCTCGCGTACTAGCCCCTCAAGAACCGTACCAACTTTCGATGAAATCTCGTTGATTTACTTGAATTTCACGGTGTTTTGCGGCAGAACAGGTGAACATTATGGACAACCGGAAGATCATTTTAGCTAGCTACGTCGGCACGAGCATGTTGGTTTGGTTTCTAACGCGCTCGTTTGTTCAATATTTGTATTTGCAGTTTTACCAGATTCGCCGGTTAGCCGGGATTGATGTCATTCGTGAAGCGGTCCCGTTAATTTTGGCTTTGGCGGTATTCGGATTTTTGTTCAAGAAAGCCAGCGTTAATACCTATATGGAAGAGGTAGTCGTTGAGCTGAAAAAAGTAACGTGGCCCAGTCGGCAAGATGTGGTTCGCTCCACTACGGTTGTGATCATCTGCATTTTAATTGCGAGTGCCATCTTAGCGACCTTCGATGCGATATGGGGAAAAGTGATCGGGCTGTTGTTGCAGACTTAGTAGGAGAAGTTGTAGTGGAAGACGAAAAAAATAAGGCCGACGATTCCTCAGCCGCTGAAGTTAATCAAAACCTCTCAGAGAATATGGAAGCTCAAGAAGCCAGTGCGATGCACGTGACAGCGGAAGTCGCCGAACAAGTCGTCACAGAAGAAGCGCCTGCGGCAATGCCAGCGGATCACCAGTGGTATGTGGTGCGCACTTACAGCGGTTACGAGCAAAAAGCGAAGTTGGCGCTACAAGAAAGAATTAAGCAGTACGGAATGGAAAAAGACTTTTCTAAAGTCCTTATTCCTTCTGAAAACGTTATTGAACTTGTACGGGGACAGAAAAAGACGACAAGTCGAAAGTTTTTTCCTGGGTACATGTTGGTTCGAATGAATCTGACCGACAATACCTGGCACATTTTGAAAAACACACCGAAGGTGACAGGTTTTGTCGGTAATGCGACCAAGCCGCCCGCGGTGCCGGAAGAAGAAGTGGCAAAGATCACGACCCAGATGCAAGAGGGTAGTCTTAAGCCGCGTCCGAAAGTCAGTTTCCAAGAAGGCGAGAATGTGCGCGTAATCGACGGGCCGTTTAATAACTTTAACGGTCTGGTGGAAAATGTGAACGAAGAAAAAGGCAAGCTGCGAGTGCTTGTCAGCATCTTCGGTCGTTCAACGCCGGTCGAATTGGATTTCGTTCAAGTCGAAAAGAATTAGTAGGAGCAGTAGATGAAGAAACTCATGGCCCAAGTGAAGTTGCAGATCCCGGGTGGGAAAGCAAATCCTTCACCTCCGGTTGGCCCTGCTTTGGGTCAACACGGTGTGAACATCATGGAATTTTGCAAAGCCTTCAACGCGAAGACGCAGAAGGACAACGGAACGATCATTCCCGTAGTCATCAGCATTTTCCAGGATCGATCTTTCACCTTTATTACCAAAACGCCTCCGGTGGCGGTTTTGTTGAAAAAGGCCGCAAACATTGTTCAAGGTTCGGGCGTTCCCAATAAAACGAAAGTAGGAAGCGTTACTCGAGCTCAAATTTTAGAAATTGCCAAGCTGAAGATGCCCGACTTAAACACAGTGACGATTGAGTCGGCGGCGAGCCAAGTAGAAGGCACCGCAAAGAGCATGGGGCTAGAGGTAAAGTAGGAGTCTGTCATGGCGAAGCGTGGAAAAAAATATAAGGCCAACATAGCGAAGTTGGAACCTGGGAAGAAATATTCCTTCGAAAAGGCGTTAGAGCTCCTAGTGAGTTTTGATGGCCCTAAGTTTGATGAAACCGTAAATGCGGCCTTTAACTTAGGCGTTGACCCGAAGCAGTCGGATCAAATGGTCCGTGGCGCGACGGTGCTCCCTAACGGTGTCGGTAAAGCGATCCGGGTGGTGGCTATCGTAAAAGGGGAAGGCGAGAAGGAAGCCAAGGAAGCCGGAGCGGACTTCGTTGGCAGCAATGACCTGATTGAAAAAATTGCAGGTGGCTGGCTAGATTTCGACCGAGTCATCGCGACCCCGGAAACGGTAAAGGAATTGACCAAAGTAGCCCGTGTGCTGGGTCCCAAAGGTTTGATGCCCAACAAAAAAACCGGCACGGTCACCTCCGAAATCGGCAAAGCCGTTCGCGAGCAGAAGTTGGGTACGGTTGAATATAAGGTGGAAAAGGCGGGAATCGTTCACGCCATCGTAGGAAAGAAGTCCTTTGGCGCCCAAAAGCTCAAAGAAAACTTCATGGTTTTGTATGACAACATCATGAAAGCTAAGCCTTCGAGTTCCAAAGGTATTTATATGCGCGGTATCTCGGTCGCCTCGACGATGGGGCCTGGAATTGCGGTAGATGTGACCAAAATGGACGTGTCTAGCCGAGAAGGCTAAGGGAAGCTAAATACTTGAAAATAAACGTTGACCATTCGCGAAATCGGGTGTTTAAGTTGCAGGATTGTCGACTGGGGAGAGTGTCTTGAAGCGCGCTGAGAAAGAAGTTTTCGTCTCGGATCTTACCAACGGTCTCCAGAAATCCCAAGCATTTGCGTTGATGTCTTTTTCGAAGATTGAAGTCGAAAAGATTACGGAATTTCGCAAGAGTTTGAGACTGAAGAACGTTCGCGTAAAGGTGGTTAAAAACACCTTGGCTAAGCGGGCGTTGGAGAACACACCGTACAAAGTGTTGGGTGAAAACCTGACCGGTCCCACGCTTGTTGCCTATAGTGAAGGTGACGACATTGATGCTGTTTCCACCGTTAAGTCGATCTGGGAATGGGCAGAAAAAGAAAATTTTAACGTTTCAGTAAAAAGCGGCGCTGCTTTAGGCCAGCCGATGACTCTGGATCAGCTTAAGGCACTGTCGAAGCTGCCGGGCAAGAAGGACCTTTTAGTCTCCTTCTTATTTGCATTGAAGCATCACCCGACCAACTTCTTATATGCCCTTAAAGACTTACCCCAGCGGATGGGCTACGCATTGAGTGCGTTGAAAGATAAGAAAGAACAAGCACAAACCTAATTTATTAGAGTACGAGAGAGGAGAACTTACGATGTCAGTTAGTGAAGAACAGGTATTTGAGTATTTCGATAAGGCCAACTTGCTTCAGATTTCCGAGTTTATCAAAAAGTTTGAGCAACGTTATGACGTGAAAGCGACTGCTCCCGTGGCAGTAGCGGGTGCGGCAGCGGCTGCCCCTGCAGCAGCAGTCGAAGAAAAGACGGAATTTGAAGTTGTGCTCGCTTCGGGCGGCGCAAACAAAGTTCAAGTCATTAAAGAACTTCGTGCGGTAACTACGTTAGGCTTGAAAGAAGCCAAAGACCTCGTTGACGGTGCGCCTAAGACGATTAAAGAAGGCGTAGCGAAAAAAGAAGCTGAAGAGATGAAGAAGAAGCTCGAAGCTGCCGGCGCCAAGGTTGAGTTGAAGTAGCATCCTGGTGCTCAGACCTTTCTCGCGAATCTGTAACTTGATGGAGTAAACTTTTATGGCCGCTACCGGCTTTTTTGAAAGCAAGCGCTTTCGAAGGGACTTTGGCACGTATATTCCCGCCATTGATATCCCGGATCTGATCGATGTTCAAAAACGGTCGTACAACAAGTTCCTACAAGCAGATGAGGCACCGGATAAGAGAGAGAATAGTGGTTTACAGTCTGTATTTAAGTCTGTTTTCCCTATTCACGACTTCAACAAGACAGCTGCGCTTGAGTTTGACTCCTATCAGCTAGAAACGCCGAAATACGACGTAGACGAATGCCGCAGCCGTGGCATGAGTTTCGCCGCTCCTCTTAAAGTAACGGTTCGCCTCGAAGTCTATGACGTCGATGAACAGACCGGTACGCGTAATATTAAGGACGTCAAAGAGCAGGAAGTTTACCTAGGTGAAATTCCGCTTATGACTGATGGCGCAAGTTTCATCATTAACGGCACCGAACGCGTTGTGGTGAGCCAGTTGCACCGTTCTCCTGGTGTGTTCTTCGATCATGATAAGGGCACCTCGCATTCCAGCGGGAAAATCCTCTATTCGGCTCGTATTATTCCGTACCGCGGTTCGTGGTTGGATTTCGAGTTTGATCACAAAGACTTCTTGTATGTGCGCATCGATCGCCGCCGAAAATTGCACGTTACGGTGCTTCTCAAGGCGCTGGGCTACACAGTAGAAGAATTGCTTACTTTCTTCTACGGCCACGAAACCGTTGAGATTCAAAAAGGCGGAAAGTTCTTCTTGGACTTCGACCCTGAGCTTTACAAAAGCACGCGCGCTAGCCGCGATTGGGAAGATGACAAGGGCAAGATCATCATTGAGCGTAACAAAAAGTTCAGCCAAGCGATTCTAAAACGCATTGCTGACGCCAAGATCAAAAAGTTCCCCCTCACGGTGGAGAATCTGGTCGGCAAGTTCTGCGCAGTTGATGTCGTGGACATGGAAACCGGCGAAGTTTTGCTGGAGTGCTCGGAAGAGATCACAAAGGAAAAACTCGAGCTTCTTGTTAACAAGAAAATCAAAGACTTTAAGATTCTCTTTTGCGAGGGCGTGAATATCGGTACGTACTTGCGCGACACTTTGGTCGCTGACAAAGTCACGACCCGCGAAGAAGCCCTTATTGAAATCTATCGTCGTTTGCGCCCTGGGGATCCCCCGACGGCTGAAACGGCCGAAACGCTTTTCAAAGGCTTGTTCTTTGATGAAGCGAAGTACGATCTGTCGAAGGTCGGTCGCTTAAAGATCAATCACAAGTTTGGATTCGCTACGCCCATTGAACACACCACGCTTGATAAAGAAGACATCATGGCGGTGGTGAAGTACCTCATCGACCTAAAAGATGGTCGAGGACAGATCGATGATATCGATCACTTGGGTAATCGCCGCGTTCGTGCGGTCGGTGAACTTTTAGAAAACCAATTCCGCATTGGTTTGGTGCGTATGGAGCGCGCCATCCGTGAGCGTATGAGCTTGCAGGATGTCGAGACTCTCATGCCGCATGATCTGATCAACGCGAAGCCTGTTTCTGCCGTCGTGAAAGAATTCTTCGGTAGTTCGCAGCTTTCGCAGTTTATGGATCAGACCAATCCGCTTTCGGAAGTAACCCATAAGCGTCGTCTGAGCGCCTTGGGACCGGGTGGTTTGACCCGTGAGCGAGCCGGCTTCGAAGTCCGTGACGTTCACTCAACCCATTACGGTCGTATCTGCCCGATTGAGACCCCTGAAGGTCCGAACATCGGTTTGATTTCGTCGCTTTCGACCTATGGTCGCGTTAACGATTACGGCTTTATCGAAACGCCGTATCGTAAGATGACCGAAGGCCGTGTGACCGATGAAGTGGTGTTCTTCTCAGCTCTTGAAGAAGCCAACCACACCATCGCTCAAGCAGCTATTCCTCGCGACAAGAACCAGAAATTAGTGCCGGAATTCATTTCGGCCCGTGTACAGGGCGAAGCCACTTTGGTCCGCCGTGAAGACGCGGATCTCATGGACGTATCGACCAACCAGTTGGTATCGATCGCGGCCTCTTTGATTCCGTTTTTGGAAAACGATGATGCTAACCGCGCGCTGATGGGTTCAAACATGCAGCGTCAAGCGGTTCCTCTTCTCCGTTCGCACGCGCCTTTAGTGGGCACGGGCATGGAAAAGTTGGTGGCGCGTGATTCCGGGGTGACGATCACCTCGAAGCACGCTGGTACCGTAGACTTCGTCGATGCATCCCGCATTGTGGTGCGCACCGATAAGCAAGAGGCCGGCAAATCAGGCGTTGATATCTATAATTTGGTGAAGTACCGCCGTTCGAACCAGAACACCTGCGTGACGCAAAAGCCCATCGTGCGCTTAGGCGAACACGTTGAAAAAGGTCAGGTATTGGCCGACGGACCTGCGACGGACATGGGCGAACTCGCTCTTGGCCAGAACGTGGTTGTCGCGTTCATGCCTTGGGGTGGTTACAACTTCGAAGATTCTATTTTGATCAGCGAAGCGCTTGTTCACAACGACACCTTTACTTCCATTCATATTGAAGAATTTGAATGCGTTGCCCGTGATACAAAGCTCGGCAAAGAAGAAATCACGCGTGATATTCCGAACGTCAGCGAAGAACAGCTGATGAACATGGATAGCAGCGGTATCGTGCGTATCGGCGCGGAAGTGAACCCTGGCGATATTCTCGTCGGTAAGATCACTCCGAAAGGCGAAACGCAGCTTAGCCCCGAAGAAAAGCTCTTGAGAGCCATTTTCGGTGAAAAAGCGGGCGATGTGAAAGATACCTCACTGCGCGTATCCCCCGGTATCAACGGAACCGTCATTGGAGCGGAAGTCTTTTCACGTGAAGGCGCTGACAAAGACGAACGCACGGCTCATCTGGCGGAAGAAGAAGAGAAACGCATCCGCAAAGACGAGTACACCGAAGTGCGCATCATTCAAGATGTGGCCCGTCGTAAGATCGGCATGTTGGTAATGGGAAAAGAAACCACTGCCAAATTGCTGGATTCGTCAGGTGAAAATCAACTATTGGCCAAGGGTGACATCATCTCGGAAGAGAACTTTACGAAAGTTCCTTACGATTTGATCAAGCACCTGGCGTTGCCTCCTGATGTTGAAGGTAAAGTAGCGGAAATCGTTTCGGCATCTGACAACCAGATCGCGGGAGTTCGCGCTCTGTTTGATGAAAAGTGCAAGAAACTTCGCAAGGGCGATGAACTGCCTCCCGGCGTCATCAAGATGGTTAAAGTGTATGTAGCGATTAAGCGCCGCATCGCCGTCGGTGACAAAATGGCTGGTCGCCATGGAAACAAGGGTGTCATTTCTCGGGTTCTTCCCATGGAAGACATGCCGTATATGGAAGACGGCACGCCTGTTCAGATTTGCTTGAACCCTCTCGGCGTTCCTTCTCGTATGAACGTAGGGCAGGTTCTTGAGTCGCATCTTGGTCGAGCCGCTCACCAGTTTGGTGTGCAAGTGCAGGCAGCGTTGGAAAAGTGGAACGCTGATCACATGCGCGATCTGATTAAGAACTTCTTTGACACGAAACAACTTAAAGACGAAGTGGACGCGCTAAGTGATGACGCTCTTAAACGCATCGCTAACCGCACGAAACGCGGTCTCCATTTCGCGTGCCCGGTATTCGACGGCGCAGCGGAAACGGAAATCCAAAGAGCATTGAAATCAGTCGGCATCCCGGAAACCGGTCAACAGATTCTGTTCGACGGTCGCTCTGGAGAGCCGTTCCACCGCGATGTGACGGTGGGCGTGATGTACGTGCTTAAACTCCATCACTTAGTCGATGAGAAGATCCATGCTCGGAGCATTGGACCCTACAGCTTGGTCACCCAGCAGCCGCTCGGTGGTAAAGCTCAGTTCGGTGGTCAGAGACTCGGAGAGATGGAAGTCTGGGCGCTTGAAGCGTACGGCGCAGCTTACTGCTTGCAGGAACTGTTAACCGTGAAATCAGATGACGTCGCAGGTCGTACTCGTATGTTCGAAACCATCGTCAAAGGTGAGAACGTACTTGAGCCTGGATTGCCAGAATCGTTCAACGTACTCGTGAAGGAACTTCAAAGCTTGGCCTTAGATGTCGAGCTGATGGAGGACAAGACGCTATGAAAGACCTACTGAATTTTTTTGATAAGCCGAAGGATCCTTTAAGCTTTAATGCGGTAAAGATCCAGCTCGCCAGCCCTGAGAAGATTCGGTCGTGGTCGTTCGGAGAAGTTAAAAAGCCGGAAACGATCAACTACCGAACGTTCAAGCCTGAACGGGACGGTTTATTCTGCGCCCGCATCTTTGGACCCGTAAAAGATTACGAGTGTAACTGCGGTAAGTACAAACGCATGAAGCACCGTGGTGTGGTTTGCGAAAAGTGCGGTGTGGAAGTCATTCAGTCGAAGGTTCGTCGTGAACGTCTTGGTCACATTGAGTTGGCGACGCCGGTGGCGCACATTTGGTTCCTGCGCAGTCTTCCTAGTCGTATTGGCGCTATCTTAGAGATGACGTTGAAGAACGTGGAACGCGTTCTGTACTGTGAAGCTTTTGTTGTTCTGGATCCCGGTAAGACGCCTTTGAAAAAGGGCGAAGTCCTATCGGAAGACGAATACAACCAGGCCCGCAAAGAATATAAGCACGAGTTTCGCGCCGCCATTGGTGGTGAAGCCATTCGCGAACTTCTCCGTGCCGTTGATCCTGCTCCGCTTGCCAAAGAATTGCGCGCGGCTTTGCAGAAAACCACTTCGGAAACGATTCAAAAAGCGCTCGCAAAGCGTTTGAAGGTCGTTGAAGCTTTCAAAAATTCGGACAACCAGCCGGACTGGATGATGCTCGAATGCATCCCGGTTATTCCGCCTGATCTTCGTCCCTTGGTGCCTTTGGATGGCGGTCGTTTCGCGACTTCGGATCTTAACGATCTCTATCGTCGCGTGATTAACCGCAATAACCGTTTGAAGCGTCTACAGGAGCTCAACGCCCCTGAAATCATTATTCGTAACGAAAAGCGCATGCTGCAAGAAGCGGTCGATGCTCTCTTTGATAACGGACGTCGTGGTCGCACGTTTACGGGCCCGAACAAACGCCCTCTGCGTTCTTTGAGCGATATGCTTAAAGGTAAGCAGGGTCGTTTCCGACAGAACTTGCTCGGAAAACGCGTCGATTACTCCGGCCGTTCTGTGATCGTAGTCGGTCCGGAACTCAAGCTGCACCAGTGCGGTCTGCCGAAGAAAATGGCGCTCGAGCTGTTTAAGCCCTTCATCTTCAATAAATTGGAAGAACGTGGTTTTGTGACGACCATTAAGTCAGCAAAACGCATGGTGGAGCGCGAACAAGACGAAGTCTGGGACATTCTCGAAGAAGTGGTGAAAGAGCATCCTGTGCTCCTCAACCGCGCCCCGACTTTGCATCGTTTGGGTATTCAGGCGTTTGAGCCTGTGCTGATTGAAGGAAAAGCGATTCAGCTTCATCCTTTGGTTTGCCAAACCTTCAACGCGGATTTCGACGGCGATCAGATGGCGGTACACGTTCCCTTGAGCGTGGATGCGCAACTTGAAGCGCGCGTTCTGATGATGTCGACAAATAACATTTTGTCGCCCGCATTCGGTAAACCGATTATCGATCCCACGCAGGATATCGTGCTCGGCATTTACTTCATCACGCAGGAGCGTGTGGGTTGCCGTGGCGAAGGCAAGCTTTTCGCAAGCAGCGACGAAGCGATCTTTGCTTATGAATCCGATATCATCGAGTTGCATTCCAAAATTAAGTGCCGCATCGACGGGAAACGGTTTGAAACCTCCGTTGGCCGCTTGATCTTGCGCGAAGTGGTGCCCGACGCGGTTCCTTTTGAAAATTACAACAAGGTAATGGACAAAAAGGGTCTTGCGGAGCTCCTCGACTCTGTTTGCCGTCAGAACGGAAACAAAGCCGCGGTGCTGTTGGCCGATCGTCTTCGTACCTTGGGGTTTGAGTACGCAACCAAGGCCGGTATCAGCATTTGCATGAGCGACATGCTCATTCCGAAGAAAAAGCCTGAGTTGTTGAATAAAGCGCAACTTGAAGTGCAAGAAATTCACGATCAGTACACCGAAGGTTTGATTACCGACGGCGAGCGCTACAACAAAGTGATCGACATCTGGGCGCAGTGCACAGAGCAAGTCGCCAAAGAAATGATGAGTGAGATCTCAACCGATCAAGTGAAGGATGCCAAAGGGCAGGTCTTCTTGATGCCAAGCTTTAATCCCATTTACATGATGGCCGATTCTGGCGCGCGAGGTAGCGCGGCGCAGATGAAGCAGTTGGCCGGTATGCGCGGTTTGATGGCACGTCCCTCTGGTGAAATTATCGAAACGCCCATCACGGCGAATTTCCGTGAGGGTCTCGATACCCATCAGTATTTCATTTCTACTCACGGTGCTCGTAAAGGGTTGGCGGATACCGCTCTTAAAACAGCGCATTCCGGGTACCTCACCCGTCGTTTGGTCGACGTGGCCCAGGACATCGTGGTCATGGAGATCGATTGTAAAGCGACAGCGGGAATTGAGATTAGCGCCCTCGTTGAAGGCGGCGAGATCATCGAGCCCATCGGGGATCGTATTCTTGGTCGCGTGGCCTTGCATGACATCACGGATCCCTACACGGGCGAAGTGCTGGTCAAGGCGAACGAAGAAATCGACGAAGACTACACGCAAAAAATTGAAGAAGCGGGTATCGAGAAGGTCACGATTCGCTCAGGTCTTACCTGCCGCACACGTACCGGTATCTGTACTCTTTGCTACGGCCGTGATTTGGCTCGTGGTCACTTGGTAAACATCGGTGAAGCAGTCGGCATTGTGGCCGCGCAGAGTATCGGTGAACCGGGTACCCAGCTGACCATGCGTACTTTCCACGTCGGTGGTACGGCGACACGACGAGCAGAGCAGAGCTCTCTCGAAGTACGCCACGAAGGTACCGCACGTTTTGTCCGAGTAAACGTGGTGCAGGATCGTAAAGGTAAATTTACGGTTATGAACCGTAACGGCGAACTCGCGGTGGTCGACGACAGTGGTCGTGAACGCGAACGTTACACCCTAGTTTACGGGGCTCAGCTAAACATTAAAGAAGGTGATCGTGTGAAAAAGGGTCAACAGGTTGCGACCTGGGATCCGTACACGGTGCCCGTGCTCGCGGATAAGGGCGGTAAGATTAAATTGGTGGACATCACGGACGGCGTGTCTGTGAAGGATCAAGTAGACGAAGTGACCGGCCTTAGTCGCCGCGTGATTTTGGATGCGCGTGATACCGATCTCCGACCCCGCATTTTGGTTGTGAATCCGGAAGGCGAGCCGTTGGCGACCTATCAGTTGCCGATTGGTGCGAACCTCATTGTCACCATGGGACATGACGTACTACCTGGTGATCCTATCGCGAAGATTCCTCGTGAAACCACGAAGACCAAGGATATTACCGGCGGTCTCCCGCGCGTCGCGGAACTCTTTGAAGCCCGTAAGCCGAAAGAAACCGCTGTCATCAGCGAAGTCGACGGCGTGGTTTCATTTGGTAAGGACGTGAAGGGTAAACGTAAGGTTATCGTCACACCGGATCACGGTGAGCCGATGGAATATCTCATCCCCAAAGGTAAGCACATCAGCGTGCGTGAGCTTGATGCCGTTCATGCTGGCGAGCCCTTGATGGATGGTGCGCCGAACCCGCACGACATTCTTAAAGTGCTCGGTGAAAACCAATTGGCCCATTACCTGGTGGATGAAATTCAGGAAGTTTATCGCTTACAGGGCGTACGCATCAACGACAAGCATATCGAACTTATCGTGCGTAACATGCTCAAACGTGTTCGCGTCAGCGATACGGGCGACACAGAACTCCTCTTGGGCGAAAACATCGAGAAGTGGAAGTTTGAAGAGGAAAACGAGCGCGCCTCCAAGTTGGGCGGCCGGTTGGCTACCGCGGAGCCTTTGCTCCTTGGTATCACCAAAGCTTCACTCAGCACGGAGAGCTTCATTTCGGCAGCGTCCTTCCAAGAAACGACTAAGGTACTTACCGAAGCCGCCATTCAAGGAAAGATCGATCGCCTAAAGGGCCTCAAAGAAAACGTGATCATGGGCCGCTTGATTCCTGCGGGAACAGGCTTGGAGACGTACCGCAATGTGCGTATCCAAATCGCCGAGCGTTTCCGCGAGGTTGTGAACGAAGACGACGCCGGACCGGACGAGCGAGTTGTTTCCCAGCGGGCGCCTGAAGCCACCAAAGTCGCTGAACATCACTAATAGGCTCACGCCTACCCAATTACTTGAAGGGGCTGGTGTAGTGTGCGTGCGTTTTCAAGGCTGCCTCCTAAACACGCGCGGTTTCTAACATTCCCCCGTTTCATGTGAGTATTGTGTTTACCTCGCGGCGGTGTGTATATAGGTGGGGTGAAAAAAGCACTCCCATTCCTATTCTTGGCCTGTTTACTCCTTCCCCAGGGTTCTTTTGCTCATGATGATGATTGCATCACGCGTTTAGTGGCGTGGGGCAGAAGTGTCGATTGGCGCAAAGTGAAGGCCGAAATCATCGTGCAAGATGGATTGGGCCTGATCTGGGACGCGAAACGCCGACAAAAAGAGCAAGCCTATTTGGATGGATTAAATAAGCCCCCTGTCACCCGCATTCGCACGAATGAATACGGAAGCGATGGCTACCCGGACAATCAGCACGGCGATGTGGCTGGAGGAAACGAACACGGGGATTCCCAGGGAGGCGGTCCTCACGGAGACATCGGCGGCCTTGGCGGTATTGGCGGACTTGCGGGCCCGTCTGGAATGGGAAGCGGTGGCGGTAACGGAGCCGGCAGCACGGGTGGTGGAAATGGTATGGGCGGTGGTTACGGTGGTGGGGGCGGAGCTCCTTGAGTCAGAAAGAGACGATAGGAAAAAAAGCGTAGTGTTGCTGTTGATTTTATGTGGGCTGAATGCCTGAGCCGAAGATGGCCTGACCATTCTTCCTGAAGGTGATACCTCAGGCACAAACGCAATTGTCCTACCGAGTGTTCTTAACGTCTCGGCCGCTACTAGTCGTGATTTTCCTATGGAAACATTTCGTCTGGGAGGAAGAAGGCCATATGTTCCTGATTGGGACTTATACGCATACTCCGAAATGTTAGTGTTTGTTTTTTGTATTCTTCGGCAATAGCGTAAAGCAACTGATCATTCGGGTCTGAAGAAGTCGGCTTTACAACACAACTCGACAGAATCCGCGAGGCGTTCCACAGTGCCCAACGAAGGGACTTGAGTTTAGTGTTAAGCCGATCGATTTCTCGATCCATCCAGTCCTGTTCGCTAATGCCTCCAAATATAGGAGCGCGAGGAGGAGGTGGTGGCGAAGCAACAGTGATGATATTACCATGCACTGTATTGAGTTTCGATTGGAAGTGCTTAGCCTCTTGGTTGAATTTCGCAAAGAGTCTTCCCAGATGTTTTCCAATGCCGTCTTTTTCCTTCCCATTCGTGCGACAGAATTCGTGGGCCTGCAGTTCCAAAAGAGTTGAATCCAAAGCAAAGCCCAAATGTTGCTCATCCACTACCACAGTAGGGCGCTCGGGCTTGCGAAGCTCTTTTAAGAAAGCCTCAAGGTTTTCATTGCGCGCTTCATCTATTTTAGATTGCGCTTCTTCAGCGGCAATTGCCTGCTCTAGGTGCTTTGCAAACTCGTCTGCGAGATCTTTCAAGACTTTTGTCTCGTCGGACTGGTCGACAGAAATGATCGGCCTTGAACCGTTTTTAAGTTTATTTGCTGAGCGCAAACCGCTGTTGTGAGACTCTTCGGCCAAAGAAAAGATGCTTCCCAATAAAAGGACAGCGGTAAGAAAAACTTTCATTATTAGATCCCCCCGGAAATGATATGTGACAAGTAGTATGCAAGAGTTTTGCCGCTCCATTTAGGGGTTCACCCAGGCATGGCTTTTCGGGAAATGGATGTATACAAGAAGAACTGGGGTGAAGAGCTTTTGTTCAGAGGGCAAGAATTTAGTCTTGTTAACCGGGTCGCCTTGAAAACGCGCCCACAAAATCCGCACCATTGCCGAAATCGAGGGGGCGGGTTTGCATGCTGCTAGAACACTAAACGCCCGGCCAAAAAACCTCTCCCAATTGTGTGATCCGCAGCGAAAGTTAGGCACGCAATTTGTGGCACTTGAAGTGCATTAACAAAGCGCAAAAGAACGTTGGGAGATTTCTATGGGGAAAATTCAATTGCGCATTCTAGCTGTATTCATGCTCCTGTCGGTTGCGAGCGTATCGTTCGCAGTTCGCGCGGGTCATGGTGGTGGCAGTAAATCATTCGGGAAGAGCCGTCACTTTAACTGGGGATACCGAGTTAAGGGCGGAACTATCTATAACAACCCTGACTATTACAATTTTGACAAGAAGTACGGCTCTGGCTGGTATGGCGGAGGTTATAACCGCTATGGTTCAAACTATAGCAATAACTTCGGTCAAAACATGTACGGTTCTGGTAAGTCCGCTTATCCGAATCCTTACAAGAGCTATTTCAACGCGTATTCGCAGTATTTGAGCAGCTACAACAGCTACTACAATACTTTCTACTCACCCAGCTACGGAAGTGGTGGGTACGGTGGATACAATAATTTCTCGATGAAGGTCGGCTACCCGTACTACTGGTAGTTCTTAAGAGATTATTCGAAGAAGCGTTCTCCGATTATAAGTATACTCATGCCCAGCAGAAAGACCCCAAACGCAAGTTTGAGGGTCTTCTCTGAGGCTTTTGCGCGAAGACGCGAGCCATACAGCGATCCCACAATTCCTAATCCTACAAAAATCAGGATGAGCTCCATGTGAAAGGGATAAGATCCTTTGTACCCCAGCGCGCCCACCATACTATTTACCGCGATAATGAGAAGGTTCGTTCCCACGGCAATCGTCATCGGATAACCCGCGATGAGATTTAATGCCGGCACCATCAGAAAGCCACCGCCCACACCGACGACCGACCCTAAAAATCCGGCCGTAAAACCCACAGCCCACAGTAAAGCGTAACGTCCGGAAACAGGGAGATTCAGCGGACGTGCGGGCGCGTCCGACATGGATTTACGGATCATCAATAGCGCGGCAACCAGTACGGTTCCCACAAATAATAGGGGAATGTGGTGTTCGGGAATGTACTGAATAGAAATGCGGGCGCCCGCAAGACTACCGAGTGTTCCAAAAAGCGCAAAGAGAATGGTCCCTTTGATTTGTAATCGGCCCGCGCGCCATTCCTGCAAGGCCGAAAAAGCGGTGATCACTGACAAGATAACCAAGCAATTGGGAACGGCTTCCTTGGGAGGTAGGCCTGCGATGTACATCAGCGTCGGCACAGTGACAATCCCGCCCCCGCCACCCAGCAAACCGAGTAGCACACCGACGAGTAACGCTGCGATTGCGACTAGCAAGAACTCCCCTTTTAAGAAGGGCTCAACTCTATCAAGGTCTGGAAGAAGTGGCTAGAAAAGGGAGGAAAAAGCCGTCTCATCGGCTTGAAAGTTTAATTCGCCCGACGTCAGTTTCACGGCACGCAGAAGGTGATGCTCGAGTGGGGTATCACGCACCTCATACTGGTCGTCGTAAAGTTCATCGCCCAATAAAGGATGACCGATGCTTGCCAGGTGCACTCGTACCTGATGGGTGACGCCCGTCTCCGTATCCGCCCGGCAAAGAAACCGGTCGCCCAACGTTTTAAGGACGGTAAAGTTCGTTAGTGCCTCACGACCGAGTCCCATCAGTGCGCCCTCTTCGGTATGGGCGCGCATGCGCGTGCGATCGCCTGCGCAGTGCCCGATAGGAGAGTCGATGGTGAAAGTCTCTTCTGAGGGATTGCCCCAGCACCAAGCCAAATAAGATTTTTGGACTTCTTTACTCTTAAAGCGCGTGCGCCAGGCTTCAAAACTTTCCTTCGTTTTTGCTACCACCAAAACGCCCGAGGTTCCGGTATCTAAACGGTGCGGACAAAGTGTGGGTTGAATAGCGGAGAATTCCTGAGCGGTCGCCGGAGCCTGATGAAAGGCCCAGTCTGTTACCGTGCCTTTTTCGTGAAGGTGCAAGGGAAGGCTCGGCATCCCCGCCGGCTTATCAATCACCCAGATCGATGCGTCCTCGAAGAGAATCGAAACGTTCAACGATTTTCCTGTGCGAAGAGTTTTTAAAAAGTTTTCTAGGCCGCGGAAGTCCAAATCGACTTCTTGCACGCGCGCCCCTTTGCTAAGTTTCGCACCGCCGGGTCCGGTCACAAGTCGTGTGCGGAAAGCTTCTCCGATAAGCCTGCGGCTTAGATCGGGATACAGGCGGCGCACCCAAGTTCCGGCGCGTTCGATGGAGGGTGTTTCAGACATGCGCGCGACTATACAGGAGACCCACAGAAACACCAGAAGGGAGAAAAAGTCCTTCCGAAGTCGTGCTAAGTTATTGAAATAATGAATGGTATTGGGTGAGGTAGAGGGGAGGGGAAACCTTTTGGAGGCGTACGGTTCCGTGCTATAGAACAGCCACCGTGAACAACGCGCAGAAAATCGAGCGATGGGCTACCTATCTCAAGCAGATTCGTCGCTTTTTAGATGACCGAGGATTTCTCGAAATCACCACACCTTGTTTGGTTCAGGCGGGGGCGTTCGAATCTACCCTCGATACTTTGAAGGTAAGCTGGAATGGGGGGCAGGGCGAACTCCACACCTCTCCGGAAATCGAAATGAAGAAACAGATGGCGATCCTTCAAAGTGCCGTCTATCAGATCGCCCCTTGTTTTCGCGATGACCCCATGACGGAAGTGCATCAGCGAGAGTTCTCGATGCTCGAATTTTATCGCGTGCAGAGCGATTACCACGCCATCCGCGCCGATATGCGCGCTCTATTGAAAAACTTAAGTGATGGGCGAATCGAAATCGAAGAGGTTTCCTTTTCAGAATGCATGCGTCGCCATGCAGGGGTGGATATCGAAAAATACGGTACGGCCGATTTACTTCGACCGGTGATGCCGATTGAAACTTCGCCTTCGGATACGTGGGACGATATGCTTTTCAAGCTCCTTATTGAAAAGATTGAACCAGGGCTTAATCCGAGAATAGCGACGCTTGTGTACGATTACCCCGCCTCGATGGCGGCCCTAGCTGCGATTGGACCCTCAGGATTTGCCGAGCGTTTTGAAATCTATTGGCAGGGGATGGAGCTTTGTAATGGAGCGACAGAACTCGTAGACGGAGAGGAAATCCGCCGTCGCTATGAAAAGGAATCCCAAAGAAGAGTACAAGAAGGCAAGGCACCGCACCCCGTCCCAGAAAGTCTCTTCGAGGCGCTTGCCTTGGGTCTACCGCCCTGCGCGGGTGTCGCTGTCGGTCTCGGCCGTCTCTTCCGTGCGTTGCATACAATAGGCGTAGGCGCTGGCGCACGATAGCCGGAGCGGATCCGTTTGAGAGATTCCCACCATCACATCTCCGGAATGGCATCGGCTTAAGCTAGTTTGGTAGGTTCCCCTTGTCCGCACATCGCAAGTTTCCAGTTTTCTTTCTTCTTGCGCGTCCTGGTTGGCCCAGCCAATCGTGCTGATCAAAAGCAAAGATAATAGGTAAGTTTTCATGGTTCCCCCTGCGATGTAAGTAAACACCGGAAGAGCGAAGAGCCCAAGGCCCCGCGCGCTATGGATGTTTTGGGGGTTAGGCCGCAGATGCGTCGGAGAGTGAACGACTGAGACCGGTCCGAATGGGAGCACTCGGCCCCGGGTTTTGCACGCGGTTGCGCTGGTAGAGAACTTGCGTCTCAGAGAACTTCACGTTGAGCGTGTTCAAAATAAGCCCCGTCATGAAGAGGCTAATGGAAAACAGCGCCAAGCTAATATGAAGAAAGAGTGAGGCCGGGAAGAAGTGAACCAAGGGCAAGGTTACCCCAAAGAATAAAAAGAGAGCCATGCTTCCAAAGAAGAAAAGCGGGCGGAGATCGCGCGCTAGCCAGACAATGGTGAGCAGCACTTTGTATCCATCCTTAAACGTACGTAGCTTGCTAAAACTATTCGCGGGGCGTTCGCGGTAAGGAAAGGGCATCTCATCAATTTGGAAACCGTAAATAAGAGAATAAACTGTGAGTTCGGTTTCCACTTCAAAGCCATCCCGAAGGAAGGGCACGTTCTTTACAAAATGGTGGGACATCACCCGGTAACCAGAGCAAATGTCTGTGAGCTGGCTGCCAAAAATGAGGTTGATGAGCTTTATGATGAGCCAATTGCCGAACCGGTGGAATTTTCTAAACGCGTTGGGCGCGTGCACGCTCAGGCGACTGCCCACCATCATGTCGGCTTCCCCGTCGACCACAGGCTGCAACAAGGCCCATACCCCTTTGGCATCGTAGGTGTCATCGGAATCCACCATGATGTAGTAGTCAGCCTGAACGACTTCAAACATCTTGCGGACCACAAAGCCTTTTCCGCGTCTGGGTACCGGAACAACTGTGGCACCCATTTGCTTTGCGATCAGCGCGGAACGGTCGGTTGAGCCGTTGTCAAAAACGTAAATATCGAGTCCGGGAATTTCTGCGCGAAAGTCAGCAATGACTTTAGCCAAAGTCAGTTCTTCGTTCAGACAAGGCAGCATTAATGCGATGCGACGATCCCGAAGTTTTTCACGTAAATGGGGTGCGTTAAGAGAAGAGGGGGTTGCCATAAGCCATCCTTTGCTAAGGCAGAGTGTTTGACTTGTTATCGGCAGAGATCCTCTGGGGCTTGTGACGCAAGCCTGACTGATCACAAAAAAAAGATCTATAAGCGTTGTTTTGGATTAGTCGATGTAAGCTAAGTATTCGTTAAAATAAAATAAAAAAAGTGAATACCACTTGTATATGCTCACAAAATATCTGACTAGGTATTGAGTTGAGTGCCCTGTTTTTGATACTCTTATGAGGTCGGGGGGAAATATGAAAGGAACACAACGGACACCGAAACCTACAAACGGCAATCGTTTGGGAACCGATCCTATTTCTTCCGAGGGGGCTGCCGACGCGTGGAGCGCCTACTTTAATGAAATCGTGGCGCTCGCCGAAGCGGCGAATTTTGTGGAACGTGAGTTGGATCGAATGTGCGAAGAAGCCATCCGGTTAAATGCGGGTGAAGGTCAAACTGGATCGAAGGCTTAGTTTTGCTTTAGGGGGAGTCGGCATGGATCAGACCAGCAGCATGAAGGATCAATCGGGAAAGACATCGCAAGAACAGGCGAGCATCCAATCCATGCCGCACTCCAAACCTGGGTGGACTTCAGAGGAAGTGCGACAACTGCTGCTACTCGTGGGCACGCACCTCAACATTAATCTCTCGTCTAAAAAAACTCTCCTGCGTAAGTAGTTTGGTGACTGTGTTTTGTTAACTCAACCGAGTCAACAAGAGACCGACACCGGGGTACTTTCTTGAAGAAAAATAAAAAGCGACTGCGACCGGATATTTTTGTTTTCCACGATTACCGCGCGTTTCTCAAAGAATGGTTTTCTTATCTCAAAGAGGTTTTTCCTGACTTCTCGTTGCGCTCACTAGCACGAGAAACGGGGCTTGCGAGTGGTTACTTTCCGATGGTTCTCTCAGGGAAACGAAAACTTTCTTCGAAGGCCCTAGCGAAGTGTGCGACAGCTCTTCATCTTAGCGCGACCGAAAAAAGCTACCTGGATTTGCTCTTGGTGTTGGCAGATGAAGTGCCCGATGAAACCCGCGTTGATGCGTTTGAAAGAATTCAACGCTACCGTGGGTATCAAGAGGTTCATCCCCAAGAGACCGAGGCGTACAAATATTTAAGTCACTGGTACTACGTTGCGATCCGAGAAATGGCCTTACTCCCTGATTTTCGTTTGGACGCGAAATGGATTCAGTCTCGCTTGCAGGCCAAAGTATCTGTGAGAGAAATCGAGCACGCGTTAGAGTTTCTCCTTAAAGCGAAACTGATCGAGCCCCAAAAGAGCGGGGGGGCAAAGGCGACGCGACGTGCGGTGGAATGCATAGGCGGTATCTATCGTTTAGCTCTAGGCGCTTTTCATCGGCAGGCTCTACACTTGGCGAGCGAGGCGATTGGGAATCTTTCCCCTAAGGAGCGTGCGGTTATGGGGTATACGATGCCCGTCGCGGGAAAAGATTACGCCGAGGTCCTCAAAATTTTGGAGAAGGCGAAGAACGAAATAGCCAAACTGGAAGACGCCTCGGATCCGAAAAATAAGATCTATCATGTGGCATTTGCGGTGTTCCCCCTGACCAAAGGAGCTTAAGGTGCCCATCTACTTCCCGGCCGGGAAAGTACCAGGTGATTACCCGCTACCTTTACGGCCGGGAAGTAGATGGGCACCTAAAGATTGTCGGAAACACGGTGAAACTGGCTAAAAAGTGAAGGGCGGGAAAGAAGTTCCGCTGAAGTGCCTTTTTCCATGATTTTGCCTTCTTCCATCAGCATGATCTGATCACAGCTTTCAATTGTGGAAAGCCGATGCGCTATCACAATCGACGTGCGACCGGCCATTGTTTGCTCAACGGCTGACATCAGCTTGCGTTCTAAAATGCGATCAATGCTCGCAGTAGCCTCATCCAAAATAAGAACGGGCGGATTAAAGATTAAAATGCGCGCAAGCGCGATGAGCTGTTTCTCTCCGATCGAAAAGTTGGTGCCGCCTTCGTATACGATGGCATCCAGTCCTCCGCGGTGGCGGATAATGTCCCACAGCTGCGCGTTTTTGCACTGTTCAATCAAAAAAGCATCGGTGTGCTCTGAGTCCACCAGCGTGAGGTTTTCTCTCAAAGTCCCGCGTACTAGATAAATATCTTGGTGCACCACTCCGATCGAACGTCTCAAGTGCGATTTGTCCCAATCCGGCAGAGGGCACTGGTTTAAGGAAATGACTCCTGACTGGGGCTCGTAAAAGCGCAAGAGAAGGCGAACCAAAGACGATTTGCCGCTACCCGTGGCGCCCACCACCGCCAGCGATCTGCCGTGGGGAATCGTGAAGCTGACGTCTTTGAGAGCAGGCGTATCTCGCGTAGGATAAGTGAAAGTAACTTTTTCAAAGGAAACACCGTAGTTCTCTGGCGGAATGAAAAGTTCTCTCTCGTCGAGTACAGCCATTTCGGTTGGCTCTGTGATAAGGCCCACAATGCGTTCCGCTGCCACCTGCGCCGAAAGAAGTTGGTTGTATTTTTCTACTAAGTCCCGCAGTGGTACAAATAGATTGCGGATGTAACCCAAAAACGCAACCAACACGCCAAGAGAAATCTCGCCCTGAATGACCCAATATCCCCCGAGCAGCAAAAGCGAACTCGTCGCGACGCCATTGACGAGGTTGATGAGCGGCTGCATTTTGGCGTAAACATCAAGCGATTTCATCTGCGCATCGAAGTGCGATTCCGTAATACGTCTAAATTTGTCAAAACGAGTCGCTTCAGCGCCTAGTCGTTGGATCGTGGCGACTGCGCCAATATTTTCGCCCAGAAAGGCATTAATTTCGGCGAGCCGTGCGCGCGCTTTACGGTAGGCTTCTGCGAGACGGGAGCCAAAGAAATGAATCATCCAAATGACGAGCGGAAAGGTGAACAGCACCACCGCCGCGAGTTTCCAGTGCAGCCACAACATCGCCCCAACCGTGCCTACAATCAAAACCGCGTCCAGCGCTATCACGGCGATGCTTGCGGTGAAAACTTCACCGAGTGTTTTGATGTCGTTGATGACTCGAGTAAGGGGGCGACCCACTGGGTTGACGTCAAAGTAGCTGACCGGAAAATGCAAAATACGTTCAAAGAGATCGGTGCGCAGGCGGTGTGTGATCTTTTGGCCGCAGGTCTGTACGATGTAGCCCTTTGCCGTATCAACGAAAAAGCGCACACTCACCATGCTAATAAAAATAAGACAAAGCTGATTGAGAAGGGCCGCATTTTTGTCTGCCCCCATGGCGACGTCGACGGCCTTACCCGTCACAATCGGTTTGAAAATGTCGATAGCCGTAGAGATCAAAATAAGAAGCGCAGAAACGCTAAAGGCTATTTTATGTTTGCCAAAATAGGGTCCCAAAACACGAGCCACTGTTTTGAAGGGAACCTTTGTGTGTTTTTCTCTTGCGAGGCTCATAAACTTGGAGCCTGTTCTGGTGGTGGCACCACCGGTATTTTCTTTCTTTCAGCCCAAAGATTTTGGTAAAGCGGACTGGTCTGCAAAAGTTCAGCGTGCTTTCCTTTGGCTACGATTTTGCCACCGTCCATGACCCAAATAGAGTCGAGGTAGGGCATGATGGAAAGCCGATGGGAGGCCACAAGGAAACCCATCTCGGGATGCTCTCGGAAGAGATTCTCGATAATGCGCTTTTCCACCTGCACGTCGACCGCTGAAAAAGCATCATCCAGTAGGAGGAGATGCGGCTTGCGAATGAGAGCTCGACTTAAGGCGACTCGCTGCTTTTGCCCTCCCGAAAGATTCACACCGCGCTCGCCAAGCAGCGTTTGGTAGCCGTCTCGCAGATAAGCAATTTCTTGGTCGATCATCGCCCGCTGGGAAGTCAGCTGAATGGTTCCGGGCTCGACCTCTTCACCCAGGCCCATGGTGATGTTGTCGGAAACCGATTCACTAAACAGCCTAACCTGCTGTTCTACCGTCGCGATGCGCTGACGTAATTCGGACAGCGGTACGGTGAGGACGTCTTTGCCTTCAAAATAAACCGAGCCAGGCGCTGGTTCGTAAAGGCGCATGATCAAATTAAAGAGAGTTGTTTTGCCACAGCCGATGGGGCCGACGATCCCCAGTTTTTCACTTGGGTGAATCTTGAGATTCTCCACTTTGAGTTCAAACGGACCGGGAGTGGGGTAGGTAAACACCAAGTGAGGTATGGATAAGAGAGCTTTCTCTTCAATTAGAGCCTCAGAAGACGCGTGTACGTCGTTTACCGGGGCCACTGTCAAAATTTCTTGGAACCGGCGATGGGCGGCAAAACCTTCGCGGTTCATGGTAACCGCCCAAGCAATGGCTTCCATTGGCCAAGAGATCTGAACAACAAACCGTTGGAAGGCGACAAAAGTTCCTACCGATAGTGTGCCTTGGAGGACTTCATGCCCACCAAACACCAAAATTAGTGCGGTCCCCGCGTAGGTAATCCAACTCAGGGCGGGCGAGAAGAACGACTGATAAGAAGCCAGTTTCATCGACTCGGAGGTGTAATCCTGGCTGAGTTCGAGAAACTTTTGGCGTGTCTTGTTTTCGAGAACCAGGGATTTGACCAGGCGAATGGCAGCAAAATGTTCTTGAGTGAACGAACTTAAAGTCGACATGCGTTTCTGCGTACTTTCAAAAAGCACATCGATTCGGCTTCCCACCTTGTAGGTGAGATACGGAACGAGAGGAAAAAAGGCGAACGTAAGCAGGGTCAGCTTGGGCGACAACCAAAACATTGCCGGCACGACAAACAAGAACATGAAGAAAGCGTCGACGGTCACCAAAACGCCAGGACCGACCGCTTCGCGAATGGCTTCGATGTCGTTTGTCGCGCGCGACATTAGATCGCCGGTGTGAACCTTTTGATAGTAAGGTAGCGGGAGTGTTTGGAGGTGACGGTAAAGATCTTGGCGTAGTCCCCGGGCAATATAGTTCGAGGTGCCCACCAAGTAGATACGCCACAAGTAGCGCATCACCGACTGAACAAGGAAGATGGCGATGACCAGCCCGCCCGCCCAATAAAGGCGGTGTAAATTTTTTTCTGGCACGGCATCAACCCCTTCGCGAATGGCGAGCGGGAGGGCCATGTTCATCAGGTCGACGAGTGCTAAAGCCCCTAAACCTATGAAAATACGGCGTCGATAAGCGTATAGGAGCGGCCAAAATGGATATTGACGCACTGCTTTAAGAATGGAAGACCCAACAGGTAGCACGAGACCCCAACAGCTTTGACTTCACGCGGAAGGTGCCCATATTACTGGCAGAACCCGTGGAAGGGATAGACGATGAATTTAAACCAGTTCACTCAAAAAGCGCAAGAAGCGGTAGTAGAAGCTCAGAGTTCGGCTCTGAAGAAAAGCCATCAGGGCGTTGAGCCGGTGCATTTACTAGCTGTTTTGGTCGGTCAAAAGGAAGGGGTTGTTCCCCAATGTTTGGACCATATCAAAAAAGATCTCGCCGCGTCATTTGCGAAGGAAGTTAACCAGCTTTTGTCTCAGCAGCCTCGGGTGGAAGGTGACGTAAAACCGTATCTCACCGCGACGTCAAACAAACTTCTTCTTCAGTCCGAGGAAGAAGCCAAAGCGCTGCGTGACGACTACATCAGCACGGAACATCTTTTCCTAGCCTTCTATAAATTTAAGGAAAATCCGGCGACTTTGCTCATTGAAAAGGCGGGCATCACAAAGCAAGCATTCCTCACGTCCTTACAAGCAGTGCGGGGAAACCAAAGGGTGACCGATCAAAACCCTGAGGAAAAATTCAACGCACTTCAACGTTACACCAGAGATTTAACTGAGAGTGCGGCGAACGGGCGCCTTGATCCCGTCATTGGGCGCGATAGCGAAATCCGTAGGTGCATTCAAGTGCTTTCTCGCAGAACAAAAAATAACCCAGTTCTTATCGGTGATCCGGGCGTAGGTAAGACTGCCATTGCTGAAGGACTTGCTCAGCGCATCGTCAGCGGAGATGTGCCCGAAGGACTCAAAGGAAAAAAACTCCTCGCCTTGGATTTGGGATCCATGGTTGCTGGTGCTAAATACCGCGGAGAATTTGAGGATAGACTCAAAGCCCTTTTGAAAGAAGTGACTGCCGCTCAAGGCAACGTCATTTTATTTATCGATGAACTCCATACCTTGGTGGGTGCCGGGAAATCTGACGGCGCAATGGATGCGTCCAACATGCTCAAGCCCGCGCTTGCGCGCGGCGAGCTTCGTTGTGTTGGTGCCACCACGCTCGACGAATTTAGGCAGTACATTGAAAAGGATTCCGCCCTCGAACGTCGGTTTCAGCAAGTTTATGTGGGTGAACCGACCGTGGAAGATACGATTTCTATTTTGCGTGGTTTAAAGGAACGCTACGAAGTTCATCATGGCGTTCGAATCACGGATTCCGCTATTGTAGCCGCAGCGAAACTGAGCGACCGTTATATCAACAACCGCTTTCTTCCTGATAAAGCAATCGACCTCATTGATGAAGCTACTTCTAAGCTGCGAATTGAGATCGATTCCCTTCCCACGGAAATTGACGAAATTGAACGCAAGTTGATTCAGTACCGCGTGGAAGTGGAGGCGCTAAAGAAAGAAAAAGATTCCGGCAGCGTGTCGCGTCGAGAATCCCTGCAGAAACAAATTGGAGAACTCGAGAAAAGCTCAGCGGGAATGAAGCAGCAGTGGCAAAAAGAAAAAGACCAACTGCTACGCATTCGAAAAGTGAAAGAGCAAATTGAACAGACGCGTGTGCTTGCCGAACGGGCAGAGCGCGAAGGCAATCTGGAAAAAGCCGCGCAGCTAAAGTATGGCCAGCTCACCGAGCTAGAAACCCAGCTAAAAACGATTAACGACGAAATCGCCAAGGGCAGCAAAGTGCGTATGCTCAAAGAAGAGGTCGACGCGGAAGACGTGGCCGAAGTAGTGGCGAAGTGGACCGGTATCCCGGTTTCCAAAATGCTCGAATCGGAAAAAGAAAAGCTCCTGCGTATGGAGAAAGTGTTGGGCGAACGCGTGATTGGTCAGAAGGAAGCCGTAGCGGCGATTTGTAACGCCGTTCGACGTAGTTTCGCCGGCTTAAGCGATCCGAATCGACCTATCGGTGGCTTCTTGTTTTTGGGGCCCACCGGGGTAGGTAAAACGGAATCGGCGAAAGCGCTTGCTGAGTTTTTATTTGATGATGAGAACAACATGGTTCGCATCGATATGAGCGAATATATGGAGAAGCATTCTGTAGCACGCTTGATTGGTGCGCCTCCGGGTTATGTGGGCTATGAACAGGGTGGCATTCTCACGGAAGCCGTTCGTCGCCGTCCTTATTCTGTGTTGCTATTCGACGAAGTAGAGAAAGCCCATCCCGATGTGTTTAATATTTTTCTTCAGCTACTCGATGAAGGTGCGCTGACCGACGGTCAGGGGAATCGTGTGAACTTTCGCAACACCATCATCATTCTGACATCGAACATGGGAACGCAACACCTGCTCGCAGCCGGTGAGACAGAAGAAGTCAAAGAGAAGGTAATGAGCGAAGTACGAGCGCATTTTCGCCCCGAACTCATCAACCGTTTGGATGACATCATCCTCTTTAAGCCTCTAACCATAGGCGAACTCGAACAGATTGTGGATGTCCAGCTCCGAAAAGTAGAGAAATTACTAGCCGCGAAAAATCTCACTATGAAAGTGGATGAAAAGGCGAAAAAGGTTTTAGCGAGCCGCGGATACGATCCGGTATACGGGGCACGACCGCTCAAACGTTTGATTACCGATTTACTTTTAAACCCGCTTGCCAATCAATTGCTCGAAGGCAAGTTCAAGGATGGTGATTGCGTGCTCTTCACCACCAATGATAAAGGGGAGATCGTTTTTGAGAACGCGCCGAACAGGAAAGTGCGCGCCGTCAGCTAATCAGGAGACAGCATGGAAGAAGATCGCGGAGCGAAGAAGCTCAGAAGAGGCCCTTGGGGATATGTAGTAGCGGGAGCGGTGGCTGCCGCGTTGAGCGTTGGGCTTTTTGCCGGTTCTCAGTATTTTTATGAGCGAATGACAGCTGGCAAAGAAAGTGCGCCGCTGGATAATCCTGTGCAGGCCGAAGTGAAGCCTGAAGCGGTTAGTGAACTCAAAAAAACATCCGAAGGTTTCAGAGCCGTAGCCCGCATGGTGGGGCCCGCCGTCGTGAAGATTCAAGCGACCAAAGGGGCCCCTCCCAAAGCCTCTCGACGTGGAATGCCTCCTGGAATGGGCGGAGGACCGGGCGGACGTGGTGGCCAAGGAATGCCCGACGAAGGGGGACGCGATCCTTTCTTCGATTTCTTTGAGCGTTTCGGCAATCCGTTTCCGTACGGAGGACAACAGCCAGACGTACAGCAAGAAAGTCTTGGCTCGGGTGTCATTATAGATAAGAGAGGGTATGTTGTAACGAATAACCACGTCGTGGAAGGCGCTACGAAAATTGTGGTTGTGCTCCCTGATAAGAAGGATGCTGAAGACGGTACCGAGCTCAAAGCAAAAGTCATCGGAACGGATCCTAAAACCGATCTGGCGGTCCTAAAAGTCGAGTCCAAAACAGATTTGCCCTCCGTCGAATGGGAAGACTCCAAGAACGTAGAAGTGGGTGATTGGGCGATCGCCATTGGAAGCCCTTTTTCTTTAAGTCGGTCGGTGACGGTCGGCATTGTTAGCGCAAAGGGGCGCAGCTCGCGCGTGATCGGAGCGGATTACGCGGAACTCATTCAGACGGATGCCGCGATTAACCCGGGTAATTCGGGCGGTCCTCTGTGTACGTTGACGGGAAAAGTGATGGGAATCAACACCGCCATCTACACGCGTAGCGGCGGCTATATGGGGATTGGTTTCGCGATTCCTTCGACGGTGGCCAAAGAAATCACCGACAAACTCATTTCCGATGGAAAAATTATTCGTGGTTGGCTGGGTGTCTACATTCAGCCCATAGACGATGTGCTGGCCGGGGAGCTCGGCATCAAGAGTGGTGTCGCGGTACATGCCGCCATGGAGGGGAGTCCGGCTGAGAAAGCAGGCCTACTCGCCGGGGATGTGATCATCGAAGTCGACGGAAAGAAGATTGAGGACGTCAATCAGTTGCAGCGTTTTATCGCCGCCTTCAAACCCGGTCAAAAAGTGCGGATTAAAGTCATTTCTCTGAATCAGGGAAAAGCGACGCGCAACCTCACCGTGAAAATTGGAGAGTTGCCAGACACGGAGCCCGAGATTAAAAAGGCCGAAGGTAGCTCAGAACCAGATCGGCTGGGACTTTTAACCAGCTTTAATCCACAGGCAGGCGGCGTGGTGGTTGCGGGCGTGCAGCCGGGTTCAGTCGCAGAAGGCGCTGGGCTTAAAGAAGGTGACGTGATCTTGCGCATCGACGGCAAGAAGGTCGGAAGCCTCAAGCAGTACGCTGAACTTACTAAGCAGGCCAAGCGCTATGTCTCGATCGGTGTGAAGAGAGGAACTCAAAATCTCTTTTTCCGGTTCTCTCTGCCTGAATAGTCGCCTCGTCTGAGGACGAGATGCGACAACCAGAGAGACAGCGATAGATGATTATCGGCGTGATCGGTGGCAGTGGGCTTTACGATTGGAATGTTGCGCAGAGTTCCCAGCTTTTAGTCGAAACACCTTTCGGTGGGCCCTCAGGCCCCATCACCAGACTAAGCATTGGTCCCAATGAGATCTTATTCCTCCCCCGTCACGGGCAGGGGCATGTTTTTTCTCCCTCCGAAGTGAACTATCGAGCCAATGTTTACGCGTTGAAACAGCTTGGCGCGCAAACCCTACTTTCCGTAAGCGCCGTGGGAAGCCTGCAGCCGCAGATTCCGCCAGGAATGTTCGCGTTTCCTGACCAATACATTGATATGACCAAGGGCGTAAGGCCCAATACGTTTTTCGGATCCGGCATAGTGGGACATCTCGACTTTGCCGATCCCACCTGTGCTTCATTACGCGCCTTTATTATTCAAATCGCCAAGCAACTTGGGCTCGCCGTTCATGAGGGAGGCGTGTACGTTTGCATTGAAGGTCCCCAGTTTTCCACGCGAGCCGAGTCGCATTTATATCGAACTTGGGGCGCCTCTTTGATCGGAATGACCGCAATGCCCGAGGCCCGCTTGGCTCGCGAGGCAGGGCTTGCCTACCAGACGGTGGCTCTGGTAACCGATTACGACTGCTGGAATAACGAAAAAGAAGCTGTCTCCGCTCAGGCGGTATTGGAAGTTTTGGAGAAGAACGTGGCGAACGCGCGAAAACTAGTGATGGGTTTTGCTGAAAGTTCGCTGCCGGATTTTGGTTCGGAGTATCGGGGTAACACAAGACGGGCACTTGTCACGGCCGTTGAAAAATGGCCGCTGAAAGCGCGCGAAATCATTGAAACACTTACTAGTTAAGGCCTGGCGCAAGCTGGGATTGAGTAAAGGGGAGAGGCAAGCTATGTCGTCCATCGTAGCCATCGGAACGTTGGCTTTTGATTCTGTTGAGACTCCTTTTGGGAAAGAAGACAAAATCCTGGGGGGGTCAGTAAATTACTTTTCCCTTTCTGCTTCTAATTTTGTGCCGGTTCGTTGTGTGAGCGTGGTGGGCAAAGATTTCCCCAAAGAACATCTCGATCTCCTTGAGTCACGTAATATTTCTTTGGAAGGTGTGCAAAGGAAAGAGGGCAACACCTTCCACTGGTCGGGCAAATACGGATACGACCTGAACGAGGCTCAGACGCTGGAGACTGAACTCAACGTTTTTGAGAACTTCGACGCTAAATTGCCCCAAAGCTACGTGGAGACCCCATTCGTGTTTTTGGGAAACATCATGCCGGGCTTGCAGATGCATGTGCTGGAACAAATGAAAAAGCCCAAGTTTGTCGCGATTGATTCGATGAATTATTGGATTGAGGGGCAGCGCGAAAAATTGGTTGAAGCCATCTCCAAGTGTCATGCGGTTATTATTAATGAAGGAGAGGTTCGCCAGCTTACTCGACGGTATAATATAGTTGAGGCGGCCGGGCAGATCCGAGAATGGGGCCCTCAGATTTTGGTGATCAAGCGCGGTGAGTATGGAGCGGTCCTTTTTGATCACGGAGAGCCTTTTTGCGTACCCGCATTGCCGCTTGCGGAAGTAAAAGATCCGACTGGCGCGGGGGATACCTTTGCCGGCGGATTTATGGGGCACTTGGCGGCTCAATCGAACCTCCCCTTGTCCCGTAAAGTGCTAAGGGAAGCCGTCGTGTACGGAAGTGTGATGGCTTCTTTTACAGTTCAAGACTTCGGTTTTCGTGAGTTGCTACGATTGAACCGAAATCTTATTCAAGAGCGCTACCTGCGCTTTGTGGAGTTAACCAGATTCCCTGAGTCTAACTAGTTGATATTATATTCCTATTAGGTTGATAGAAGGGCTTTTGGAGAGCGCCCTTTTCGCCGACAAGTATCAGAGAATAAGGACCCGTTGAGTTCTTGACGCGAGGTTTGAGCTTAGTTTAAGAGGGCCAGTTATGAGACGAGCAACTAAAACAAAAGCATCACTGAAACCCCCTGGCGATCTGGGACAAAAACGCTGTTGTCCAAAGTGCGATGCCAAATTTTATGATTTTGGGAAAGAGGAGACGGAGTGCCCGAAATGTGAGGCGCTCCTGGATGTGACCAAACTCAAACCCGCACCTCCCATTCCCACGACAGCGTCCAAGCGTCGTGCCTCGGATAAAGAGGAAGAAGAAGAGGATGAGGACGAAGACGATGATGATGATTCGGATGACGATGAAGATGAAGACGATGACGACGGGGACTATCTAAGCGAGTTTGAAGAAGAAGAAGACGTCGACGAGGATGATGATGACGACGATGACGACGATGACGACGACGACGATACCGATGATGTTGACGACATTGATGAAGATGATGACGACGAAGACGAAGACGAAGAAGAGGACAACTAAGTCTCAATTCCGTTCAGTTTAACCTCAGCCCCGAATGTCTCCTGCCTGAAAGTGTCCCAGCGGTTGCGGTAAGCGCAACGTGCATGGCGCCTCCTTAACCTCATTGCACAGATAGGCTTTAAGGTCTCGGGCGATCTCTGTTTTGCTTCCCACCAAATTGTACAGTCCATAGGGATCAGTTGCTTCATTGTAGAGAAGGTCTACGGAAAGCGGATTATAAACCAACCGGTAAGGCCAGCTCACCACCGCTACGGATCGTCTCAAACGTAAGTCGGCTTCTAGATCTGGGGGGAAATGATGATAGCCCTTGGAGTCGAGTGTGTTTTTCCAAAACGTTGCGATTAGCTCCGGGTTGTTCGCATCCAACCGTAAAGGAATGGCGGAGGTCAGAAGCAGCTTGCGTGGGGATGTTTGCTTGTCCCACAGCGGGATGCCGTCATTAGGGGGAGCTTTTATGGACGCCAAATGCAGCAGGGAAGGATAAAGGTCGATCAGCCCCACCAGTGCCTTAGGGTCAAGGGAAAGGGGCGTGGTTCCTTCGGGCGGAAGGAGCGCTAAAGGAACGTTGTACTGAAACCGGTTCACGGGAAAACCCACACCGTGGGTAAATGAGCTTAGTTTGTTCGCCTGCTTATCAATTCTCACGCCATGGTCGGCAAGAAAAATACGCCAGGGCGGATTTTGAAATTTTTCCGACTCACTCCACAGCTTATCCACATAATAGTCTGCGAGTCGTAGACTCAAGCCTAGGTTACGCAACTTGTCTGATGTCGCAAGCGGTGCGGGGAAGTTGTCGCGCAGAGGAGAACTCACCGCTGGCACATGGCTGACGAGCTGATGCGTAAGACAGGAGTGAACGACCAGGAAGTAGGGGCGCCCTGAAGCGTCTAAGCGCTTGGCCGTTTTATCTACTTCATCAAAGAAACTTTTCGGATTGTACAGGGCGCTACAAAAATTATTGAGTTCCGGAAAAACCGTTTCCCCGAGATTAAAAAGATACGTAAAGGGATGCCGCGAGGTGAAAAGAGAGCGACCACAACCCAAAATCCCTTCGCCGAGTTGGTAGCGCTGCTCGAAACCGAAATGGTCAGGCATGTATGAAGTGGCCCCACAATCGGTCATGAAAACCGTTTGGTAACCTTTTTGTTTCAATAGCGCGGGCAACAGCGCGCTGGAATCAACCGATCCCATACGATTGCCCGGATAGAGAAGCTCCACACCAGAGCGGAATGGATAGCGTCCCGAGAACAGGGAAAACCATGACGTGTACGTGCTATTTGAGACGGAGTACGCGTTTTCAAATTTTATCGATTGGGGCGACCAGTGTTTTTGCCACAGTGGCGCGTAGCTTCGTCCGTCGATGGTTTCATAAAGAAGTGAAGCGGGAATTCCATCGACCCCGAGGAGAAAAAATGAGGGGAGAGGTGATTTCGCTTTCGCTGTGGAGGAGGAGATCTGAGGGGGAGCGGCCGGAAAAACAGTGAACACTAGGGCGAGTCCGCACAGAGCCAGCGCTCTCAGCGCGCGCCGTAGAGGGGCCACAACCAGTGCGGTAGGTTTCCAAAACTGTTTTAATAGCGCAACCAACAAGCCGGCCAGCGCGACGGTGAATAAGACTTTCGGGTAGTACCAATAATAAAAGCCCGAAACAGCCGGTTTGGTTACAAAGACAAAACGTATGAGTAGAGAATAAAGGATCAGAAAAAGCAGAGGCCGTACATACGCCCTGTGTACGATAGCCTTAAGAGAACGCGGGAGCATTTGGCAGAGCGATTCAAATGCCGCACACCCGAAACCTATGGCGAGCAAAACCCGAAAACTCATTCCTAGGAAATAGGCTCCGGCCATCCATGGCTGCTCCCTCACCGCGATGGTGTAGTGGTAGTACAAAAAGGGTTGCTGAATTTGAAGCAGGGATTCAGTTACCAACAAAAGAAAAGGGAGATACAAATACCAGTATGGCTGAAATGTGCGGACCAAGAATTTGGGTAGTTTAGTCAGGAAAGAGAATTGTAGAACGACGCATGTAGGGTGAGCAAGCGGGTAGGTGTCAGGTCACTTTAGCCGAAGGCTAAAGTGCAAAGACACCTTGGCTGGCGGAGAGGTCGGGTCGTCTCGGGGGCGATGTGACCCAAGATCAGTCTTCGAGCAGCATTTCGCGTAGAAAAAACGAGGCCAGTAGAGCATCGCTTCCTCCTTTTTGACCTTCCGCAGAAGGCAGAGAGTTGGAGAAACTAAAAACTGATCGGATGAAGGGAACGGGGGCCTTTCCGGCAAAACGCGACCGAAAAAGCCCCCGTGCTATCCGTCTGAGAGGAAGGGAGACGGGGTGATAGCCAATGAGCGTCCCCATCAAGGGACGGGGGTTACGTCTCCCAACGAGGAAGTTGATCAGGGGCGCCTTTGGGGAAGGGCCACTGGCGGACAAATGTTGGGTGGACAAAGCATCCATGATTGGAATACCATACAATTGTATGGTATATGAATCAAGACGAAAGTTTGAGATTTTCACTGCAATGGCGGACGGCACCGTGTGCCACCGCAAAAAGGAGCACTGACTTGGGTAGTACAGATTCATTGACTCGGGCGCAAAGTGAAATTTTGAATTTCATTCGGGAAAGATTACAGAAGGACGGATCAGCGCCTTCATTCCGAGAAATTCAAACTCATTTTGGCTTCAAAGCCGTGGGCACCGTGCAGGGACACGTCGCTGCCCTACGAAAAAAAGGCAAGCTCGAGAAGGTTGAGAACAAGAGCAAAGGCAAAGGTTCGCATCGCGGCTTGCGCCCCAAGGGGTTTAAGCGTCTCGAAGCGGCAATTGTGCCTATTTACGGTGAAATCGCAGCAGGTAGTGCGCGAGAAACCGATCAATTAGAAATGGGAGAGCTTTTAGTGCCACAAGAAATTTCGGAGAATCCTTCGTTCGCATTGAAGGTGGTGGGAAATAGCATGATCGATGCGGGGATTTTCGAAGGTGATTTATTGGTGGTAGAAAAAAATCATTCCGTGCACGACGGTGACATCATTGTCGCTTTGCTCGACGGGGAAACTACAGTGAAGCGTTACTCCAAGAAGGGAAAACAAATTTCGCTTGTCCCTGAAAACCGCTTCATGAAACCCATTCCCGTTACCAGTCAGCGCTTTGAGATTCAGGGCAAAGTGGTCGGCTTACAACGAAAAATATAGCTACTTCGATTGCAGGTGCTTGGTGATTTGCTGGGCTTGTCGGTAGTGAATCGCTTGGTGCTTTGCCAGGAGCCAGAACCACTGCTTTGCATCGAGTGGGCCGAACCAAAGGTGCGGGAACCGAGCTTTAGTTCGCCAGTGAGATCCTTTTATTTCCATTTGTTTTCTTATTCTACCGGCGAGCCCTGGTGCGAAGGCTTGAAAATCGATCAAATAGTCCTTTTTTTCTCCCTTGGGTTTCACATCTGCTGGATTTGCGATTCCGTTCGGGCTTTCTTCAGAACTCAGTCTGTAGATTACATTCTCAATGGCCTTAGTGACCATCAGCAGGTGCTCCATGACACCGTTAAGCGACCAATTTTGCGAAGACTTCTCAAGTCCGGGTAGAGGATCGATCAGGATCGGTTCGGATCTTAGGTCCGGACTCAGAGGACTCGCAAGAGACAAGATTCCCTGTGTTGCCTTCTGATACCCAGCTTCTAAGTTATCCAGACTTTCAAGTCGGCTTCCTGCTCGAGCGGAGAGTCCTAGAACGAATTTGCGAAGAAATGTTTCTTTCACAATCAAGACAATAGCGCTTAGAGAATAAGTGTTCAAATAAGATTGAACAATCCGTTTCGGGAAGTCTGAAACGCTTCGGTGTTAACCCATTTTATGGGGGGACCCGCTTAGCTGTATAGCGTAATTATTTCAAAGTCATAAAGTAAAACTTTCTGAAACCAGTGCGGGAGGCGAGTTTGATTTATCAGGTAGGCTAGAGTAATTAGAAAATGGTGAACAATTCGAAAGCCGGCTCAACCGAGCTTGATTACATTGCGGACTTGGTGGGCGACTTTATCGAATACTGGGGCTTTAAGAGAGTTCAGGGGCGGGTTTGGGCCTACCTCTTTCTCTCAAATCGCCCCATGGACGCCGCAGAGCTGATGGATCTCCTCGGCGTATCGAAGGCGCTGATAAGCATGACGATAAGCACCCTGCTAGAGTACAAGGTCATTGAGCCCGCCCCAGCTAAAGGAACCCACGGGGCCCGCACTTACCAAGCTTGCCCACATCCGTCGGAAGCCATCACTAACGTGCTCAGAGTGCGCGAAAAGCGACTGTTAGCAAAGATTGCGTCAGCCTATCGATTGGCGTCGGAACTACCACCAAAGCAAAAAAAGGAAACAGGCCTTGATTCTCACCGACTCAAGTCGTTTGGCCTGATGGTAGAAGGCGGCGAAAAAATTCTCGACCAATTTATTGCGTTGGGAAATCTAGAGATGGGTTTTTTCAAACTTATTGACGACGTAGAATAAATTGCAAAAAGAAAAAAAATGGATGGTTTGGACCCTAAACTTTGCGGCTGCATACAATCTCATGTGGGGGGCGTGGGTTGTTTTGTTTCCTAATCACTTTTTTGAGCTCACTAAAATGCCATTGCCTAACTATCCCCATCTTTGGCAGTGCATCGGAATGATTGTTGGAGTCTACGGCATTGGTTATGCCATTGCGGCAAGGGATCCGCTCAATCACTGGCCGATAACCTTAGTTGGCTTACTCGGAAAGGTTTTCGGACCTATCGGATTTATACAGGGTTTTGTTTCTGGCACATTGCCTTTGCGATTTGGTTGGACCATCTTAACCAATGATGTTGTATGGTGGGTTCCTTTTTCAGTGATTCTGCTAAGGGCCTATCGGTTCCACAAAACCCCGTCTTCCTAAAATAAAAATCTCCAGTGGCCACCGGCACTATTTTTCAATGGCCCATTCCAGTAAATAGCAGCGATCCACCCGGTACGACCTGTTGTTGAAGAGAGTGTGAAGTGTTGTCTAGCACCCAGAAGCAAAGGGCCCCAGCGAAGGTGTAAAAAAACATAATAAATACGTTAATTTAGGTGGAGACACTGCTTCTGGGTTCACGGCAGCACAAGTTGTGTTGACATTGTTCACGGTATCGTGAACAATCTAGCAATGGAAGAACGATTGAAAGTTTACTACGACAATGGATGCAGACTCTGCCACACAGAGATTTGCCACTACAAGAGAATCGAAGTGAAGGAGGGAATCGACTTCATCGATATCAGTGCGGACGAGTTCAGGGCGGAGCTCCATGGCCTCGATGCGGAAGCGATTCATAAAAATCTCCACGTTAGGCTCCCAAATGGAGAGATCAAGATAGGTGTCGACGCCTTTAGGGAGATCTGGACGCGTCTTCCCTACTACAAGCACTTGGTTCCTGTTTCGAATTTTCCGCCAATCGATTGGAGTCTGAAAAAAGGATATTCCATTTTTACCGTTATCAGACCCTTTCTGCCCCGACGCCGGAAGGAAGCTGTATGATCCAATATCCAGCTTATTTTGAGGTAACAGCCCAAGCCAAGCCGGGTATGGATTCAACTTGGGAGGCGGGCTCCAGTAACCATCCGAGAATTACTTTATCCGTACCAGATCAGTTTTCAGGACCGGGAGGGGCCTACTCTCCCGAAGATGTCTACGCGCTATCGCTTCAAAATTGTTTTATCGCAACCTTTAAGGTATTGGCCGAGAATTCTCGCCTCATCTATGACGGGATCAGTGTTCAAGCACGGTTGACGGTCGACAGAGACGAGAAAGGAATGCCTTGGGTGTCCATGGTGATGTTCGACGTTTCTCTCTCTGGCGTCGATCAAACTGAGAAAGCTCTGAGGCTTCTAAAAAAAGCGGAGAGCTCCGGTTTTATTTTGAACTCCGTTAAGACTCGGAATCATTTTAATTACACGACTATTGATGGTGAGGGGAGACGCAGTGTCTTTTGGGACTAACCAGCTACCCACGCTTGTTTTCTTTCCTGGGCTCGGAGCGAACTACCGCTTGTTGAATCATCAGGCTAGCCATTTCGCCAACTTTATTATTCCCAAGTGGATACCCCATGTCCCGGAAGAGTCCCTGGAAAGTTACTGCCAACGCTGGGCTGAAAAGTTGAGATTCCCTGCACCGTTTTATCTAGGGGGAGTTTCTTTCGGTGGCATGGTGGCGCTTGAGCTTTCCAAATACCTAAATCCCGAAGGCATTTTTCTTATCTCAAGCTGCCGCTCAAAAGAGGCAATAGGAGAGACCTTTCGCGCCCAGGAAAAGTTGGGAAGATCTGTGCCAGATGCTCTGATTAAACCATTTTTGGAGACCGTGGGCTTAGGCATTTTATCGAAAAAAGAAAAGCTGGCTCCACCAGAAATCGACAATCTCAAAAAGATGGTTTTTGAAATCGATGTTCCTTTCTTTAAATGGAGTTCGATGGCCGCCGCTACTTGGACTCACGGGGCGGGGAGCGTAAAAGTAAACGCCCCGGTACATCAGATACATGGAAAAAAGGACTGGGTCATTAAACTCCGCGAGGGCGATCCGGACACCTTAATTGAAGAGGGGAAACACCTCATCCACATCACCCATGCAGATATCGTAAATAGTTATATCAACCACATTATCACTAGAAACCAGAGAGCGAGAGCTGGGTGAGAGAGTACCAAATCAGTTTGTGTAAGTCCGCCTGGCCGATCTTAGGAGTTATTATGCTATCAGCCCTTGCTATATCGGGATGCTCCTTGATCGGCGTTAGAACCGCCGAGGAGCCAAATTACGAATTGCTCAAACAAGAGGGCGATTTCGAGCTGAGGCTCTACCCTAAAATGTGGCTTGCCAGCACAACCGTAGCTAGTGGTGACTACCCACAAGCAGTCAGCGAAGGCTTTAGACGGCTCTTTAAATATATCAGCGGTGATTCAAACAAAGAAAACTCTAAAATACCCATGACCGCACCAGTCCTATCCACCGCCAACGAACAAAGTTGGGAAATTGCGTTTGTGATGCCGGTGGGTTGGAAGGCTGAGCAGATCCCGCTTCCGACGGACCCCACCATTTCCCTAAGGGAGATTAAAAACAGTCGAGTGGCGGTAAGACGCTACTCCGGGAATAACTCTCAGCAACTCATTAAAAGCAATTTAGCAGACCTGGAAACCTGGATGGGGAAGCGGGGTTGGAAGAAAAACGGGCCGCCTTATACAGCCGGTTACGACCCGCCGTGGACACTGTGGTTTTTGCGTAGAAACGAAGTTCATTGGCCGGTAAGTGAGAATTGATGTGGATACTCTACTTTACGTAAACGCAGTTGCCACTTTCGGCATGTTGGGCATCATTTGGTTGGTTCAAATCGTGCACTACCCATCATTTTTAGATGTGCCTCAAGACGCCTTTGTGAGTTTCCACCACAATCATACAAGGCGTATTACGCCACTGGTTTTGGCGTTCATGGGAACAGAAATTGTGACCGCAGGAATGCTCGCCCCCTGGGGGACAGGCTATTCAGTGGCGTTTCTTTTATGCCTTCTCACCTGGGTTTGCACTTTTGCCATTCAGGTCCCACAACATGGAAAACTTAACAAACGCTTTGATCGAAATACAGTTATTCGGCTCGTAAGGGGAAATTGGATTCGAACGGCAATTTGGTCAGTCCGAAGCCTCCTCTTAGTTGCCTTGCTGGAGGGAGAACTTAAATGAACGAAAATGATGTGTATCACTTCAAGAATCTGACGAGAATTGTGACCATTGCTGCGGCAACGGTTTTCACCTGGCTCGCTTATTTGGCAATTGGCGTAACAACTTAATAGGGAAGGAAAAACTATATGTTTAGTAAATCAGACAAGTTCATGTTGGGGGCTGCTTTTGCCAGCTTTCTATTCAGCGTCTACCTGTGGTTTTTTGTCGACCACGAGGCAGGTAGCTTCGTAGGTCTTTGGGTTCCTAGCATTCTCGCGTTATGGGTGGGGGTGCACCTTTGTATCCGCCGATTTGAATCAAAAGGAGAAAGTCATGCTAAGTTTTGATCTGTTGTTTCCGATCTTCGCCTTTGGTCTAGTAATTACCGCGATCGTAATGCAAGGGGTGATACAAGCAAAAGTAGAAGCAAGCCCGAAAAAGCCCGAACGAAAGCAAACGGAAAAGTCCGGTTTGCACCCAATCCCATCCCGTGCAACCACATGAGTCTTGGGATCTACAGTAAGAAAGCCTCCAGATTTCATGCTGCAGATACTATTGTGGTCGGAGCGGGAATCGGTGGACTTTTGTTGGCGCATCGATTGTTTGAGCGTGGGGAATCCGTTCTGGTCCTGGAAAAATCCAAGGGCCTCGGAGGTCGAATCGCGTCGCGCAGAATCGCGAACAAAATTTTCGACCACGGAATTCCCTGGCTTAGCACCAACCAATTGGGGATGATTCCTCATCTTGAGAAAGAGAGCTTTTTTCATTGCGTTTCCAAATCGGGCAATGTTGCCGCTGGTTCGGGCCTTACCGCTTTTGCCAAACACTTAGGGCAGAGAATAAAGGTGATCCGTGAATGCCAAGTGGAAAAGTTACGAATCAATCAAGGCGGGAGTTTGTGGGAACTTTCTACCTCAGCGAATTTATCCTTTCAGGCATCCCGAGCCGTTTTGGCAATGCCGGCCCCACAAGCTCTAGCTCTACTGGAGTCCTCCTTTCCAAGGCAGTTGAGTAGCGTAAAAACAAAACTAGAAGCAGTAGCCTATCATCCTCAACTTGTAGTGCTCGGCACCACCCAGGTTCCGCTAAAGCGGAATTCCGTTAAAGACAGTGTAATAGAAAGGATTGTAGATAACGGAGCCAAAGGAATTATCGGATCCCGTGGCGCGCTCACTATTTACTTATCTCATGCTGTTTCCGAAGAACTATTTCCAGAGGATGACGACAAAATTCTAAGATTTGTTAAAGAGTTGTTAGGGAACAGGTTCAAAATAGAGTTGGAAGGGGCACAGCTTAAAAGGTGGCGGTACGCGATTCCCTCAAGCGTCCTTACAGTCTCTTTTCTCATTGCAGAAACCTCGCCTTCATTGTTTTTAACAGGAGATTATTTCACCCCGGGAAGTTTAGATGGGAGTCTGTTTTCGGCGCGAGCACTGTCCCATTACCTGGCTACCGAAACGGTTCAGCCAAGGAAACATTCCCAACTGAGACATTTCGGATACAAATGACTGTGAGAACGAAAGGAATACTGATATGGACGCGTATTTGATGGTGCTTCAAATCTTGATTGGCTTTGTCATACTTAATGTATGGCTTTTCCGGTCCTCAAAACCTACTAACTGGCGTGGCGGATCCGCAAAGACCCTTCGTGAAGAATTTGAAGTTTACGGGTTGCCGCACTGGTTTATGAACGTCGTTGGTACTGTCAAAGTGGCACTCGCCATCATGCTAGCTATCACAATTTGGTATCCGTACCTTGCGGTGCCGGCGGCCATTGGCATAGCCATTCTGATGGGAGGTGCGGTAGCGATGCATATTAAGATAAAGGACCCGCTACTCAAGTCCGCCCCTGCGTTCACAATGATGACCTTGTGTCTTGCCATCATTGCCCTTCGAAACTGAAGTCTTTTTGCAGGGCCGATGGCCTAAAAAACGCCGTTACTGTTCTCGAACAACTTGTTAATTCGATTCTGCATCTTTGTCTTCGTGGGCTTTTTGGGAGGTTGTGCCCCCTTATCGGGCAGGGCAGGAATGGGTTCTATAAATTCTGAGGGATTTCGGCTGGGAACGGTTTTCTTTGGGGTCATAGGCTTCGCCGGTATTGCCGGTTTACCCTTCATCGGGGGGGATTTCTTATTGGCGAAAGAACTTGTGTGCGAAAACGTGAGGGCAGTAAGCGCGAGCAGCAGGAGCATGGAACGGTTCATGGATGTCCTTTCCTTTTGACAGATCTTTCCATTATAAACGGCGCTAGTTTTGAATAAAGACTCGCGGTGTAAGTGTCTTGACACGGTTTTGACCGGCTGACAGCATATTATCCATGCGATCCTATCTCTGTTTACTGGCATCACTTGTCTGCGCTTTTGCTCAAAGTGCGTCTCTAACCCTAAAAAAAGAAACGCCTGTTTACGACAGGCCCACTTCCGGCGCCAAAGTTTTGATGCGTCTAAAGGCGGGCAAAGTGATTCAGATTTCCGACGAAGAGAGAGACGGCTACGTGCAGCTGGCAACGAAGTCAGGGCGTGCGCTTTGGATTAAACACAGTTTAGAAGCCGAATCGCTTGAAGACGATATTGTGTCTTCAGAGGGGGGAAAGTCTTCGTTCAAGCGGCTTACCATCGATTTCGGTGCCTCGACTGGCACGACCTCCGGAGTTAGCTTTTTTGAAGCCAACGTCGGGTTGAACTGGTTCTTGCAAGAGTGGCTGATTTGGCGCAACGCTTTGTTTTATCGCACCGGTTCCGGAGCGACCCAATCTCTGGTGGGTTTGGACACGTCGTTTCGCGCAACCAAAAACATTGATCCTATTCAAGTGCACGGTGGTTTGGGATACCGAATCGCTACGCAATCCGTGCACGCCCCGTTTGGGGAAGCGGGTCTGATGTTCAGCGCTGGTGGCGTTCAGATTGGCGCGAATGTGAAATACATCCTGCTATCGGCTACGCAGACTGGGGCTTCCGACCAACTCATCTATTCCCTGATCTTCTCCGGTAGCGGCGTTATATTCTAGGCTGAGCTCTTCCCTTGACGCATCCCAGCTTTAGAACCTGAAGCGCATTGCCTTGTTTCACCAATGGTATGGGGTATCATGGAAGAAACCCGTGCTTCCCAATCCCAAAATAGAAAAAGCCGCCTTCGCCTGTGGGGTGATGGCTCAGGTCATTGGTTGGGTATTTGTTTTTTACGGCTTTGTGATCGCTTGGACTTCTAGCTTTGCTATCAAGCCTTTTCGTTACGAAGGCTTTTAAAACCTCTAAAAATCTATGGAACTGACCTCTCAACTCGAAGAGTATGTGTGTTGCCAGCTACTGGATGAAAAAGCAGTAATTTCGCCGGGAACATCCCTTTTTGAAGGCAAAATTCTCGATTCGATGAAGCTGGTGGAGTTGATTGGTTTTCTCGAAACCCAGTACGCCATTCGGGTGAAGGCTCTCGATATCACCGTTGAAAACTTGGACACGATTGAAAAAATGGCGGAGTTTGTCCGTAGAAAGCAGAACGAATGAGGCCGCTTTGTCGAGCCTTCATCTGCGGTCTTCGCGCTACCCATCCTGTGATCCTCGTCTCGGGGATAGTCATGTCGTGCTTCTCACTTCTTCTCATCGAAGGTCTTTTCCATACTTCCTGGATCAGCCGTCTGCCGGAAGGCTATCTGCTTCGCCATGAGAAGGACCTTTTCACGCATGTTGCTCATGACCTCTATCGGTTTAAGGACGGCCTTCCGCACAACCGCAATCTCTATCTCATGGGAGGATCGGCGGTTGCGTATGCCTTTGAACCTCGTTCCTTCTCTGCACAACTCACCGAGCTTTCGCAGGCACCTGTCGATGTTTACAATTTTGGAATCGGTCGCCAATCGCTACTGGAGAGCCTCGCCTTTGTGGATGCTCTTCCCGATCGCAGTGGGACGGTTGTAATCGGATTAAATCCGCGGCTTTTGAGCCGTCGCCATGACATTCGGTACGAGCGGTGGCGACAGAATCATCTGCTGATTAAATCAAAATCACTGAATGTGTTTCTCGAAGAGAACGCCATGCCTGAGTTTCAGGTGAATTTTCTTTTTCCTCGTATCATGTGGAGGATTAAGCATCAGTTGTGGATTCATCGTGCCAAGTTTATGCGAGCGCAGCTTCCGCACTTTAGTTATGATCCAACCTGGTATGTGCGACCCGCCTTGGCTCCCGAAAAGCAGCGTATCCAGATAGAGAAGTTTGTGAAGCGCTCTGAAAAAGAGTTCGATTCGAGTATCGACTTTAATCTGCGCGCGCTTTCGGCGATTGTTGCGCTGGGTGAGCGTAAAGGATTAAAACTTGTACTCGTAGAACTACCGATGAATCCCAATGCGGTGAAAGTATTTAATCCTGATTTCCTGAGAAATTATGAGGCGCGTATGCGGCGGTGGAGTAACGAGGTAGGTGCCCACTATTTGTCAGTCGTTACAAAGAGAAAACTAAGCGGAAAAGATTTTGTGGACGCGGTCCACGTGTTGGAAAGCGGGAGAGAGCAAATCCAAGAAGCGTCGCTAGCCTACCTCTTGCCCCACTTTGAACGCCCCGGTAAATCTAATAAATCATTTGCTCTTCTGAATAAAATTTAAATTCTAAAAGGTTGTTCGACGGATCTTGAAGAAAAAAAGTTTCGTGTTCTTCTGGTTTGCCCGAAAAGCGAACGAAAGGTGCTTGAAAGAAGGGCAGACCTTCTTTTTCAGCAGTTTGTTGAAGGGCGACAAAGAGTTTCTTATCCGTAAATGTCAGACCGAAGTGACGGGGATACATCACCGGTTTGGGATCAATTTTCTCAGGGGCGAGATGGCAAACGAGTTGCTCTCCAAAGAAGTCAAAAGTGACGCGATCCGCGTAGCGGCGCGCCGCCCGGCAGCCAAGTTTCTCATAGAATCGAACCGCCTCATCCAAGTCTCGACACGGGACAGCAAGGTGAAAAATGGAAGGGCGTGAGGCCATAAGATAAGCATACACGGACTGGCTTGCTTCAAGCTAGCCGGTCTGCCAAAAGCGAGCCTTGTTTCTGCCGGCTCGCCGACGTATCATTATTAAAGGTCCTCTTTGGCCTCTCCGGCCACTCTTTTTCAAACCCACAACAAGCCAGATCCCAACATGGAAACTACCATTCTCGCGCGCTTGCGCGACCAAGCTCACCTCACCCCGGAAAAGCTGTTGCTCGACGCGCCTGAAGGCGTTTTTAGCTACTCGCGTTTCTACTATCAAGCCGCCTCACTTGCCGACCAAATTCGGCGCAGCGGCGTAGTACGAGGGGCATCGGTTGGAATTTTAGCGAGAGATCACGGAAGCTCTTTCGCCGCCCTTTTTGGTTGTTGGATGGCAGGCAATGTCGCTGTTCCGATTAATCTCAGCTTGTCGAACGAACAGCAGGAACACCTTCTCGCCCAGGCCGATGTGAAGTTACTCTTGATGCAGGGGGGTGAGGGAATGGTGGGAATGGGCATTCCTACCTTACGTTATATTGAGATGGCAGCACGCCGTGCGCCTCAAGATCTCTCCCCTATAAGTGCCGACGCAACGGCGATGATTTTGTTTACCTCTGGTTCCACGGGAGTCTCCAAAGGGGTCCGACTCACGCTCGCGGGAATTTCCGGAAACGCGTTGGAAACGGCAAAGGCCTTGGGTTTTTCTCAAGACGAAAAAATATTTGTAAACACCCCACCGTATTACACCAGCACCTTATCGCATTTCCTGACTCTTTTAAGCGTGCAGGGCAGTGTGGTTGCTCGTAACGGATTTTATTTTGGGAAGAATATGGTGGACTTGATGGAGAAGTCCGGTTGCTCCGCTTTTGGAGGCGCACCCACCCATCTCATTCGCTTGGTGGAAACCGTTTCGGCCGAAGAGTTTCCGTCCCAAATCCGTTTCTGGATGAGCTCTGGCGATCATCTTCCGATCGATACCATTGACGAGGCGGCCGAGAAGTTTCCGCACCTGGGCATTTGTACGGCGTACGGGTTGACCGAAGTAGGGGGACGTTTATGTTTGCTCCCGCCGAATCATAAAAAAGACAAGCGCGGTAGTGTGGGCAAGCCCTTACCTGGGATGAAGGTTTGCGTGAAGACTTCCGAAGGTACAATCGCCAACCCCGGGGAAATGGGAGAAATTCACGTGCGCGGTTCCATGCTGATGCAGGGATACCTCGGACTGTCTTCGACCGAAGAGTTTCCCACAGGAGATTTTGGCTACCTCGATGGTGAGGGCTATCTGTGGCTGAAGGGTCGTAAAGACGACATTTTTAAATCGGGTGCCGAAAAAGTTTCTACTATTCAGGTTCATGAGGCCATTTTGAAAACGGGAATGTGTTTAGACGCCGCCGTACTTGCGGTTGCCGATGTTTTTCTTGGTAAAGTGCCGCACGCTTATGTGGTGCCTAATGGCCGCTACAACGAAGCGAGCTTCCTCAAACAACTTCGCGCTGTCCTTCCGCCTCCTATGGTACCCAAACGAATCCACGCAGTTCATTCGATTCCTCGCACCGGATCGGGCAAAGTGCAACGAACCGGCCTGAGGGACGTTGCTGCCATCGAACTCTAGATGAGTCTTTATTCTCCCATTCTGCTCGCCGTGCTCGCTCTCACCTTGTTTTTCTATTGGGGCTTTCTGAGAAATGCTTCACTCAAGCGCTGGCTTCTGAGTGTCGTATCGCTGGGCCTTTTGGGACTACTCCATCCCGTATTTCCCCTAACTATGATTTTGTTGATAGCCGTAGTGTTTGCGTGCGCCCAACAAATAACTAAAGGAAAGGGTGCAAAGGGAGCATGGGTTTTAGCTGGGATCGGGATGCTGCTTCTGTGTTTGGGGGTGGGAAAGTATGGCTTTTTGGCCCTCGCGGCGCTCGGGCCTGCTATGGGATGGACAGAGCGGGTCATTCTCATGCCGCTAGGCCTTAGCTACTTCGTTTTCAAATCGATCCAACTCCTACTGGAATGTTACCGGGGTACACTCAAGCAAGTTACGTTCGAAGAAATGCTCACTTTTTTAAGTTTCTTTCCCACGCTGCCTGCGGGTCCGCTGGAAACGTACCGAGGTTTTTATGACAAGCAGAGTGTCAATTTTGACGGTGAATTGTTTAATCAGGGGATCCGCCGAGCAGTTTGGGGATTTTTCAAGAAGCTCGTGATTCTCGAGCTCCTTTTCTCCGAGATGTTTGATGGCAAAATTGCGTTTATCGCCGAGCACGGCGCCCACGGGCTCAAGGCGGTTGCCTTCTCCGCCTTGATGCTTATCAGAGCTTACGTTGATCTTTCGGCCTATACCGATATCGCGATAGGGCTATCGGCTTTGTTTGGTTTTCGCATCATCGAGAATTTTAAATCGCCCTTTTCGGCGCGCAATATCAGCGACTACTGGCAACGTTGGCATATTTCGCTTTCTCAGTGGTGTCGAAACAACATTTATTTTCCCCTGTTCGGCATGACGCGAAAACCGTGGATAGCGGCTCAGGGTTCCATGATCGTCATGGGGTTATGGCACGGAGCTACTTTGAACTGGCTTCTCTGGGGGTTATTTCACGGGACGGGTCTTTCCCTTTGGGCGATTTGGGGAAGAGCAGTCAGAAAGTTTCCTCGTTTGAACAAAAGCCTTGCTCACCCCTGTTTTGTGCCCGTGCGCATCGGCCTCACTCTTTTATTTGTTACGCTTGGATTTTCACTTGTTGTTTATGAGGACTTCGCAAAAAGCTCACAGCTTTTTCTGTCCTGCCTCCGGGCTGTAGCTACACTCTCCTAGATTCCCTATCCCTTTTACTGTCCACAAAACTGACAATTGAGTGCCGTATTTCGTCGGAATACGAATCAAAAAGGCTAAGTAGCTGACTTTTTTGAAAGGGGCTGCTGGTACGGTCTGTGCTTTTTGGATGCAGTGGCGCCGAAATCGATCGGCGGATTTTTAGGGTGGTGTAAGGATGAATACGTTGCGCATAGCTTCTAAGTTGATCGTAGTGGGTTTGTTTCTGGCCAGTGCAGCCAATGCTGAAAATTTGCATCGTAGCAGCGTGCAAAGCTTGGGTTCCAATCGCCCGATCAACGCGGACTACTACGGCGGCACTCCTGCCCCTTATACTGATTACACAAATCAAAATTATTACAATGGTTATGGAAGTTACGGTGGTTACGGTCAGAGCTCAGTGATGTACCCCAACTACAATAACTACGGCGGTTACAACCAAGTTTGCACCATGCAGTATCCCAATAACTGCACGGGTTCAGGTTACGGTGCCGGTTACGGCGGATACTACGGTTCGAATCCCTACACGCAATATCCTTACGGCTACGGCGGCGGTTACGGTAGCGGATATGGTTACGGTTACGGCGGGTACGGTTCAGCCTACGGCACTTATGATCCCTATGCGGCTTACGGTTATGGTTACGGTGCGTATTACGGATCAGGTTATGGCTCGTACGGCGGTGCTTATGGTGGATATGGCTATGGTGGCGGATACGGATACGGTGCCGGTTCCGGCCAAATGTGCACGATGCAGTATCCTAATACCTGCAGCGGCTCGGGCTACGGAGCGGGTTACGGCGGTGGATACGGCTATGGTTACGGTTCCGTCGGCGGCGGTTATGGTTATGGCTACGGTGGTGGTTACAGCGGCTACGGCAGCTCGGACTACTTCGGTTTAGGCATCGGCTTTGGTGGCTTTAACCTCAACATCGGTAGCTGGAGCTAATCGCTATTTTAGCGCTTGCTGGTTTTCGTTTTTGTTTTGGCTTTGTCTGTAGGTGGCGTTTGATCAGCGTAAGCCGCGTGGGGATCACCCTGCGCCTGAATCTCTAGCACCGTGAACATCGCCATGTTGATGATTTCATCAACATCGGCAGTGCGCTGCAGTACGTTGATTGGTTTGTTCATTCCCACCAGGATGGGACCGATGGCTTCTGCGCCGCCCACGCGCTGCAACAGCTTGTAGCAGACGTTTGCTGACTGCAGATCCGGGAACACCAACACGTTTGCTCCCCCTTTTACTTCGCAGAATGGAAACACTTCGTCCACAATTTCAGGCACGACCGCGGTGTCTGCTTGCATCTCACCATCAATAATAATGTCCGGGCGACGAAGCTTAACGATCTGGGTCGCTTCTCGAACTTTTTGTGCCGAGGGATGATTGTTGCTACCAAAATTGCTAAAGGACAGCATCGCCACTTTGGGAACGTATCCCAAGAAGAGTGCCGCTTCAGCCGCGCAAATGGCAATATCCGCCAAATCATGAGACGTGGGATCGATATTTACGGTCGTATCTGCTAAAAAAAGCACGCGCTCCTTAAAGAGCATCATGTAAATGCCCGAGATTTTCATTCCCTTTCGCGCGCCAACGGTTTCGAGAAAGGGGCGAATGGTATCGGGATAAGATCGGGTAATTCCGCTTAAAAGGCCATCGGCATGGCCCAAACGCACCATCATCGACCCGTAGTAGCCCTCCTGCTTCATCATCGAATAGGCTTGGTCTTGAGAGACACCCTTGCGCTTTCTCAACTCGAAGAATTCTTCGGCATATACTTTTCGTTCAGGGGACGTATTCGGCGAAATAATCTGCGCAAGTTGCTTAAGACCCACTAGGCCAAGTTCGTCAATCGCTGCCTGAATGCGGGTTTCATTTCCCAAAAGAATGGGCTGCGCAATTTCTTCCTGCAGAATTAGTTCTGCGGCACGCAAAATTTTATGATTGGTCCCTTCCGGAAAGACCAGTTTGGGTAAGGGTTGCTTCGCCGTTTCGCTCACCTGAATTTTGTCTTTGAGTGAACGCACGAAACTTTGGCGCACTCCCAGTCGCTTTTCGAGTTCAACCACGTAAGCTTGTGGGTCGATCTTTTTCCGGGCGACCCCGCTTTCCATCGCGGCCAACGCGACGGCAGGGGCCACTCGTGTGAGAGCGCGCGAATCGAAAGGCTTCGGAATAATGTACTCAGGCCCGAAGCGAAAGTGTTTTCCGTCATAAGCGCGGGAGACTTCGGCAGAGCTGTCTTCGCGTGCAAGTTGTGCGAGCGCTTTGACCGCGGCAAGCTTCATGGCTTCGTTGATTGAGGTGGCTTGAGCATCCAGCGCGCCTCTGAAAATGAAGGGGAAACCCAGCACGTTGTTTACCTGATTGGGATAGTCAGAGCGGCCGGTCGCCATAATAATATCTTTGCGCGCTTTGATCGCGTCCGGGTAGCTAATTTCAGGATCGGGATTCGCCATGGCAAACACAATAGGTTTTTTGCCCATCGACTTCACCATCTCTGGGGTTACCGCCCCTTTGACCGATAAACCGCAAAACACGTCTGCTCCATCCATCGCGTCGGAAAGAGTTCGTGCTGTGGTGGTGCTTTCAAACTCCGATTTAAATTCGTTCATTCCTTCTTTGCGGCCCTTGTAGACAACGCCTCGGCTGTCGCAAAGAATAATGTTTTTCTTTTTCACCCCCATCGACTCGTACAGGCGGGCGCACGCGATTGCAGCGGCTCCGCCGCCACTGAAGACGACTTGGATTTTGTCGATATCTTTCTCGACCAGGTCCAGAGCATTTAAGAGAGCCGCTCCGGAGATAATCGCCGTACCGTGTTGGTCGTCATGAAACACCGGGATGTTCATGTGCTTCTTGAGTTCTTGTTCGATGTAAAAGCATTCTGGTGCTTTGATGTCCTCAAGGTTAATTCCACCGAATGTCGGCTCGAGCAACTTCACGCAATTTACGAATGCAACGGGGTCTTCGGTGTTGACCTCGATATCAAACACGTCGATGTCGGCAAACTTCTTAAAGAGAATGGCTTTGCCTTCCATCACAGGTTTGCAGGCTGTCGCGCCGAGGTTACCTAAACCTAAAACCGCCGTTCCGTTGGAAATGACCGCCACCAAATTCCCGCGGGCCGTGTACTTCAGGCTGTCTGCGGGGTTCTTGTAAATTTCCATGCAGGGTTGAGCGACCCCAGGGGAGTACGCTAACGAGAGATCGCGTTGGGTTTGGAAAGACTTGGTGGGGATAATGGCAAGCTTACCTGGCCGGCCCTTGGAGTGGTAAATCAGCGATTCCTGATAAATATCCATTTTTCCAGCCACTTACGTCTCCTTGAATGATGCCGAATCTGTATCGAGCGCCTAATCTATATAATGAGAGGGGAAGAGAGAGAAGTTCTTTATTCCTCAGGCCGTCCCGCCCGTTTTCGGGCCTATCTTAACTTCCTGACTCGTAAGACGACAAAACTTTCTTTACGAGAGAAGAAACCGGCGCTTTTTTCAGCGCTTTGGGGGTCCACCATTTTCCAGGGACTGAGGGGCGGGGAAGTCGTGCGCAGCGGCCGTGCACGGGCACCATTTCAATGCGATGGTGGGTGACGGTGTGTTTCTGCGGGGCAAGAAGATTCCATTCTTCTACTTCGGGATACTTTTTTTGCAGCGTTTTTAATCGGGTAGTTAAGTCCTCCGCGTTTTCTTCGTAGGGAAAGTCCCATAAGCCTGTCCACCAATTCTCTTCGGTGTTTTGGCGAAGAAACAGCTTTCCTTCCCATTCAAGGACTACGCCGACCCATTTGAGGTCGACGGCTTTCCGTTTAGGTTTTCGTCTGGGCAGGACGGCTTGTGCCTCATTGGCGTAAGCGTAGCAATTTAAAACTAAAGGACACTGCGCGCACTTGGGTTGCCCCTTCGTGCAAATCAAAGCGCCTAGCTCCATGAGAGCTTGGTTAAATTCGCGAGGACTCTTTGCGACTTCCACCCAAGCTCGGGCTTTATCCCAAAAATCGAGTTGTGTCGCTTTGTCTTCCACAAAGCGTTTCTCTCCGAAATAGCGCGCAAAGACACGGATAACGTTGCCATCGACAAGCGGCTCTCTCAGGTTGAACGCAATGCTTAGGATAGCGCCGGCGGTGTATGGCCCAATGCCGGGTGTTGCCAGAATCGCTTTACGATCACGGGGAAAAGTTCCCCCGTGATGGGCCTCCAAAAATTGGGCGCCTTTCATTAGGTTGCGTGCGCGGGAGTAGTAGCCAAGCCCCGACCACGCCGCAAAGACTGCCGCCTCTTTTGCTTTGGCAAGTTTGCCGACCGTTGGCCACAAGCCCAGGAAACGTTGATAGTACGGAATCACTGCATTGACTTGCGTTTGTTGCAGCATGACTTCGGAAATCCAAATGGAATAAGGGTCGCGCGTTTCGCGCCAGGGAAGAGGACGGTGGTGCTTGGCGTACCAACCTTCAAGTTTGCGCGCTGTTTTTCTATCAAGAGTCATAGGTTCCAAAAGGTGCCAGGCACCTTTTAGAACTTTTACTGAAGAGGAAGCGGTCTGTCACGCGGCTGACGAGACGGCGTTGTAAGGAACCAGGGGGTCGGTTATCCTTAAAGCGCTCTCAAATAAATCTCTACCATCAATCTGAGGTTCCAAATGAAATGGGTTTTTCTACTGGGTTTAGTAGTAAGCCAGGGCGTTCTTGCTACCGATTGGGTTTGTGTGCGCAACTACGTGACGGAGAAGGGCAATGCCTGCGATTCTTCCCCGCTGGGATATAGTTGGATTAGCGGATCGCTCGAGGAAGGAAAGAAAGTCTGCACGCGCACACAGAATGACATGTACTGTCAGGGCACCAAGGAATACCGCCGTGTTGTCACTGAGGAAGGGCAGACCGTTTGCGTGATGGACTATGGGCAAGACCCCATCATCAACTACTGTGAGTCGGTACCTGAACTTTATGCTTACGTTTCACCCGCTTCCGAATCCGTTTCGCTTACGGACTCAGAAAGCCGCTGAGGCGTTTTACTCGCAGGCGCTGGTTCTTCGTGGGTGAGGCAGTGAAGCGTGCCAAAACCCCACACAAGATCAGTCGCGTGAATTCCGATGACGCTTCTCTGAGGAAAGAGTTCGGATAAAATTCCTAGCGCTGTGCGATCTTTGGGATCATTAAAGGTCGGCACCAATACCGCGTGATTGGTGATGTAAAAATTGGCGTAGCTCGCGGGCAATCGCAACTTAGAGAAATAAAGCGGCGAGGGCATGGGAAGCCTGACCACTTCTAGGCGGCTGCCATCCTCCGTTCGCGCTTCTTGCAGTCGCTCTCGGTTTTCTTCCAAAACCACCTGATTGGGATCTTTCGCGCTTCTTTCGTAGGCGAGCACGACCGTGTTCTTATTCACAAAACGGCAAATGTCATCGACATGCCCGTGCGTATCATCGCCCGCGATGCCTTTGCCCAGCCAAATCGTATTCGTGACGCCCAAGTAGTCTTTGAAAAGTTGTTCATAGTCCGCACGTTCCAATCCGGGGTTGCGAACTTGTACTTTGGTATCCAGCAGGCATTCTTCCGTGGTGAGAAGACTTCCCGTGCCGTTAGCGTCGATACTTCCGCCTTCAAGCGTTACCATCTTTTTCTTGTGCTCTACCGGGAATAATTTGAGTTTCCGTTTCTTGGCGATTTTTCCCGTCAGTTGAACGTCTTTCTTCCAGTTGGGATAGCGTGCCCAGGCATTAAAACCAAAGCGGCTTACGGCAACATCTTTGCCATTAACGACAAAAGTGGGCCCCGAATCGCGCAACCAACCCCGGTCCGTGGCGCACCGAAAGAACTCTACGTTTTCTAAGGGCACATGAGACTTCTGCAAAAACTGTTTGGCTTTATTCTCGTGCGTTTTGTCTTGCACGATAATACTCGCTATTTCTCCCTGAACGATTCTTCGCACGATCTCGCAGTAGACCCAATGGATGGCCGAAATTTTTCCCGGCCAGTCCGCAGGAT
>JBGSIC010000016.1:0-158739 GCA_041751875.1 Bdellovibrionota bacterium | reverse complement strand
TTCTTCCTTGGTCAGAATGTAACATTCCGCCTTAAACTTCTTATGCGGCTTAACGCTTCCGGGAGCAGCTAGTACCTGCCCGCGCTCCACGTCTTCCTTATTAATACCGCGTAGAAGGGCGCCGATATTATCTCCCGCCTGGCCCTGGTCAAGCAGCTTTCTAAACATTTCTACGCCCGTGACCGTGGTCTTCTTGGTATCACGAATACCTACAAGCTCCACTTCTTCGTTTACCTTCACGATTCCACGCTCCACACGTCCCGTGACCACCGTTCCGCGGCCTTGAATCGAGAAAACGTCTTCAATAGCCATCAAAAAGGGCTTTTCCGTTTCGCGCTTAGGCACCGGAATGTAGCTGTCTAGGGCTTCAATGAGCTTTTTAATCGAGCCTTCGCCGATTTCGCTCGTATCGCCTTCACCGGCCTTTAAAGCCGAACCTGCAATAATAGGCACATCATCGCCCGGGTACTTGTATTTCGAGAGCAACTCTCGGATTTCAAGCTCCACCAGCTCCAAAAGTTCCTTGTCATCGACTTGGTCTACTTTATTCAAATAGACCACGATGTAGGGCACCCCTACCTGGCGGGCCAAAAGAATATGCTCTCGGGTCTGAGGCATCGGGCCGTCTGCTGCCGAAACCACCAAAATCGCGCCGTCCATCTGCGCCGCACCGGTAATCATGTTCTTCACATAGTCAGCATGGCCCGGGCAGTCGACGTGTGCGTAATGTCTTGTGTCCGATTCATACTCCTGATGCGAAGTCGCAATCGTGATACCGCGCTCTTTTTCTTCAGGAGCGTTGTCGATGTCCTCATACTTGCGCGCTTGCGCCTTACCAGTCTTGGACAAAACCACCGTAATTGCCGACGTCAATGTCGTCTTGCCGTGATCCACATGCCCGATTGTGCCTACGTTCACATGGGGCTTGGTGCGTGAAAATTTCTCCTTCGACATTTACTTTCCTCCTGAAGCTTTCGCTACAATCTCATTGGCGATGTTAGTGGGTACCGGTTCGTAATGACTAAACTCCATCGAGTACGTCGCTCGTCCCTGACTGAGAGAGCGTAATTGAGTCGCGTAGCCAAACATATCTCCCAAAGGCACTTCGACGTCCAAAGACTGCAAGTTACCCTCAGGTTTCATTTGTAAAATCTTACCCCGTCGCGAGTTCAAATCGCCGATCACATCGCCCATATAATTTTCTGGAACAAGGACTTCAGCCTTCATAATCGGTTCCAGAATAATGGGCTTCGCTTTTCGGGCCCCTTCTTTAAAGGCCATGGATCCACAAATCTTAAATGCGATTTCGCTGGAATCCACGTCGTGGTACGAGCCGTACGTTACCGCGACCTTGATATCTACAGCGGGGTACCCTGCCTGGATGCCATTGGTCAAGGCTTCCTGAATTCCCTTGTCTATGGCGGGGATGAACTCTTTCGGGATCACACCACCCACAACTTCGTTTACAAATTCGTAACCTTTGCCACGTTCCTGAGGCTCTAAACGGAGCTCGACGTGCGCGTACTGACCACGACCACCGGTCTGTTTGACGTACTTGTTTTCAATCTTAACGACCTGGGTGATCGTCTCTTTGTAGGCAACCTGAGGCTTACCGACACTGGCTTCCACCTTGAACTCGCGCAAGAGGCGGTCGACGATGATTTCCAGATGCAGCTCGCCCATACCGGCGATGATCGTTTGGTTGGTTTCAGGATCGACCGAAACCTTAAAGCTAGGATCTTCCACCGCAAGTTTTTGGAGCGAAAGGGAAAGCTTTTCCTGATCGCCCTTTGACTTGGGCTCAATCGCGATGGAAATAACGGGATCCGGGAAATGCATGGATTCCAGCACAACCTGGTTGTCTTCATCGCAAAGTGAGTCTCCGGTGCGGGTATTTTTCAAACCGACCAGCGCGGCGATATCGCCGGCTTTCACTTCTTTAATTTCCTGTTGCTTATTGGCGTGCATCTGAACCAGACGGCCCACGCGTTCTTTCTTTCCAACGCGTGTGTTCACCACATAGGAGCCGGCCGCCAATTTACCCGAGTAGACTCGAACGTAAGTGAGCTGACCGACAAAGGGATCGGTTACGATCTTAAACGCCAAAGCAGAGAACGGCTCTGTGAACTCCGGCTTGCGAATGACTTCCTTTTCCATGTCATTCACGTCATGAGCCACGATGGGGGGCTTATCCAAGGGAGAGGGGAGAAACAGAGTCACTGCATCCAGCAGAGGCTGCACACCCTTATTCTTGAACGCCGAGCCACCAAAAGTAGGGACAATCTTACTGGCAAGGCAGGCCTTGCGAGCCGCCGCACGAATCTGGTCTTTATCGAGATCCTGAACGCCGTCCAAATACTTATTTAAGAGGTCTTCGTCTTCTTCCGCGACGGCATCAAGCAGCTTTTCCCGATAGGCTAGGGCCTGTGCTTTCAGATCCTCAGGAATTTCGACTTCCTTGAAGCTCGCGCCTAGGTCATCACCTGCCCATACCCAGGCTTTTTGTTCGATGACATCGACAATGCCTTTGAGCTGGTCTTCCGCGCCGATGGGGAAGTTAAAAACAATCGGGTTACCGTTTAAGCGGTCACGGATGGTTTGCACCGAACGGTCAAAGTTCGCGCCCACGCGGTCCATTTTGTTAAGGAAAGCCAGACGAGGAACGCCATAACGGTTCGCTTGGCGCCATACCGTTTCAGACTGCGGCTGTACGCCGGCGACCGCATCGAAAATAACGACGGCACCATCTAACACACGCAAGCTGCGCTCTACTTCAATCGTAAAATCTACGTGGCCGGGAGTATCAATAATATTGATACGGTGGTCGGCCCAATAGCACGTCGTGGCAGCGGCCGTAATCGTAATGCCGCGTTCACGTTCCTGGACCATGTGATCCATCGTTGCTTCGCCGTCATGGACTTCGCCAATTTTGTGGGAAACACCAGTATAGAAGAGGATGCGTTCGGTGAATGTCGTCTTGCCTGCGTCAATGTGCGCGACGATTCCAATGTTGCGGAGTTTATCTAGTGCCGTAATTTTTGGTGTATCTGCCATGTTGTCTTACCAGCGGTAGTGAGCGAATGCCTTATTTGCGTCTGCCATACGGTGAACGTCTTCGCGCTTTTTCACTGCCTCGCCGCGCATTTCCGCGGCGTCAAAAAGTTCTGCGGCCACCTTTTCCGTCATCGAAAGACCGCGACGGGCGTGGGCGTATTGGGTGATCCAACGGAAAGCCAGCGAGTTGCGGCGTTCGGGGCGTACTTCAACAGGCACTTGATAGTTCGAACCACCGACGCGTCGGGATTTCACTTCGACCGAAGGACGCACGTTGCCGAGCGCCTTTTTGAAAACACGAATCGGGTCGTCTTTGGTTTTCTCGTGAATAATTTCTAGAGCGCCGTAAACAATATCTTCAGCGGTGCTTTTTTTGCCACCCTTCATAATGGTATTGATGAAGCGGGTAACGAGCTTCTCGTTATATTTACTGTCGGGAAGCGTTTCCTCACGCACTATACTTCTTCTGCGGGACATTTAAATTCTCCTACTTTCCGGCTTTCGTACCGTATTTCGACCGAGACTTTTTGCGTTTGTCGACGCCAGTCGTGTCCAATGATCCGCGCACAATGTGGTAGCGAACCCCGGGCAGATCCTTCACTCTGCCGCCGCGCACGAGAACGACCGAATGTTCCTGAAGGTTGTGACCCTCGCCAGGAATATACGAAGTGATCTCGTACTTGTTGGTTAAACGAACACGCGCCACCTTCCTCAGTGCTGAGTTGGGTTTCTTAGGCGTGCTGGTGTAAACGCGCACGCACACGCCACGTCGCTGGGGACATCCCATCAGTGCGGGTGCTTTGTTCTTACTCGAAATTTTTCGCCGTCCGCCGCGGACAAGCTGGTTAATCGTCGGCATTAAGCTCCTCGGGCCAAGCAATATTAAACTAAGGAGCTATAACTAAAGGGGTTTTACAAGTCAAAGTCTTTTGACTCGCGGGGGCTTTTTTTCCCCGCTTTTCCGCGCTGGGTTTGATCTTCGCGGATTTAGGAAGTTTGTTTTTTCATAAATACCGCAAAGAGTCATTTCATCTTTTCCGGTCCTTGGGCAAACGAAGCAATTTGCCTTAAATAATGCGAGGCGTTACGGGCCAGCGAACTACTTAAAACACTTGAGATTTTTTGACTGGTGGCGGCGTTGCCAACCGTTTTACTGCTAGGATGGGCGAATTCAAACCGCATCCCAACGGCTCACTCAACGCTGCAGATGGGATTGGAGATCGAGCGATTTTTGATTCGTTTTTTTTTCTATACGGCACTTAATTTGCACTTTTTTCGAGGGAAAGAAGTGGAAAAACTTCCCATTTACAAAGGAGGTTGAAAAAAGTGATCAAAAAACCGCTCTTTATAAGAGGAAATCCCCTGATGAAGGCATTCATTGCGCTTTTGTTTGGGGGTGTGCTCTGTTTTCCAAGTTGTGTAAGGGACTCCCACTTGGAGTCGGCCACTCCGTTAACGCCGACTCCTGTCCCGACGCCTGCGCCGACGTCGGAAACCACGAACGACCCGACTCAAGGGGTTAACACGGGAGGAATGACCGAAGGCACCGGCGTGACCGGAGCCACCGCCCCGAGGATGCCCAAGGTTAATCGGACCGATGTACCCGTTCCGGGTGAGTAGGTGCGGGTTGGAGACATTCCGTCACCGAAACGCCATGGTCTTTCCGAATAGAGACTGAAAAAAAGTTGAAATTGAGCACAGTTGCGCTACCAAAGGGAGGGGAAACTTGTGTAAGGTGGAGCGCGAAATGACTCAAAATAGTAAGGTCCGTGTCCGCTTTCCTCCCTCCCCGACGGGATTTCTCCACGTGGGGGGCGCGCGAACGGCTCTCTTTAATTGGTTGTTCGCCAAAGCAACTGGCGGGAAGTTCCTACTACGCATCGAAGATACCGATAGAGAACGCTCCGAGGAGCGCTTCACCGATGACATTAAGGAGTCGCTTCAGTGGCTCGGGCTACAGTGGGACGAGGAGCCTGTATTCCAGTCCAAACGCCTTGATCGCCACCGCGAAGTCGCGGAGCAGTTAGTAGCGAAGGGATTGGCCTACAAATGTGACTGCACCCAAGAGGAACTCGAGGCCATTCGCAAGAACTTCCTCGAAAAGAAGCTGCCTTATCGCTATCCGGGCACGTGTCGGGACAAAAAGACCCACCGAAAAGATTTTGTTTTGCGGGTTCGTAACCCGGATACCGGTGAAACGCGTTTCACCGATCTCATCCGCGGGGACATTACCATTCCCAATAAGGATATTGAGGACTGGGTACTCGTTCGCACAGACGGTAACCCCACCTATAATTTCGCGGTGGTGGTCGACGATCACGACATGGGAATCACGCATGTGCTGCGAGGGGAAGACCATATCAACAACACCCCCAAGCAAGCGCTCCTTTATAAAGCACTCGGTTATGATCTTCCGTTTTTTGCGCACTTTCCGATGATCCTCGGCAAAGACAAAGCCAAATTGAGTAAACGCCACGGCGCCGCTTCCACTTTGGAATACCGAAAAATGGGTTATCTCCCGGAAACGATGATCAACTTTTTGGTTCGCCTGGGCTGGAGTCATGGGGATCAAGAGGTCTTTAGCGTCGATGAACTCAAAAAAGCCTTCAATTTAGATGCCGTGGGGAAGGCGAACGCTATCTTCAATACGGAAAAGCTCGACTGGATTAGCGGAATACAATTGCGAGCAAAGCCCGCGAAAGAATTGACGAGCTATATCCGTAAGTATTTTGCGGAGGAGATTTCTCCCTACGCATCCATCGATCCTGCGCGTTTTGAAAGTGGCGTAGCGATTATCCAAGGTAAAGTGAAACTCATTCCGGAACTCATCGAACAGATGGATTGCCTTTTCGGACCTGACCCCTCCTATCCCGCTGACGGACTTAAGGGGGAAGAAAAGGTCCTGGCTAAACAAGTGATCACGGATCTTAAACCACTTTTAGCCAGCAACCCCTATACGGTGGAGAGCTTGGAGAAAGCGGTGCGTGGCTACGCGGAAGAAAAAGAGATCGGGTTTGGAAAGCTCGCCAAAGCGACTCGTTTTGCGCTAACCGGTGGGAAGATCAGTCCGGGCTTATTTGAGATGATGGCGGTTCAGGGAAAAGAAACGGTTTCTCGTCGCTTCGATAATCTGCTGAAAAGCCTGCCTTAGAGGGTTTTGATGGACTACCAAAGAGCGCAGCGTCTGCTCATCCGAGATGAAATTCACGGAGATATCACGTTCGACCCGCTTCTAGAACGCGCCATCGATCATGCTTCTGTTCAACGTTTGCGCTCCATTAAGCAGCTGGGGTTGGCCGAGTATGTGTTTCCCTGTGCGACCCACACACGATTTCAGCACTCCCTGGGTTCCGCCTACTTGGGAGGGCGCTACTTTAAGAACTTTACGGAACAGTGGATGTCTTCGGCCCCTCATGTAAAAGACACTAGCGAAGGCACCAGTTTTTTTACCGCAGAGACCTACCGCTGTATTCGCTCGGTCGTGGAGAGCTCGAGTTCGCGAAAATTTTGGTATCAGGTAGTCAGCCTCGGAGGGCTTCTTCATGATGTCGGACATGGTCCGTGGAGTCACACGTTTGAGAGCCTTCCGTTTCGACAAAACTTCACCGACGCCGTGCCAAATTTGCCGGCGCCCATCCGGGCGTACTTTGACGATCTGGCAAAACAGAAAAAGAGACTCATGCACGAGGACATTTCTGTCCTTTATATATTTGAGATTTTGCGAGACCTCGAAAAAGATAAAATGCTCCCCGATGCGGATCTGTATGCTTTGCCTGTGGTGCTCTTGGTACACCGCAAGCTCGCGCGCGGAAAATTCAAGGCGGAGCTTGAGAGTGCGTTGGCGGCGCTTCTCAAGAAGCACGATGTGGAGGGTGGGGTGGAATTCCACCGTCTGCTCACTCCTATTATTTCAGGTCCTTTTGACGTGGATAGAATGGACTATATCCAGCGGGACGGGAGAAACTGCGGCGTTTCCATTGGGGCCATCGAGTGGCGAAGGATTGTTAATAAACTCATCCCATGCCTAGCGGAACACGCGGGAGATAATGAGCCCAATGAAGTGGTTCTTCTGTCTAGCATCAAGAATCAGCATGTTTTGGATGACTTTGTTTTTAGTCTGTTTCAGATGTACACGCAGGTGTATCTCCACCCGACGATTGTGGGCTTAGAAGAGATCATTAAGTCGTTGTTGGTGAAAAAACAAAAACAGCTAGAAGGCTTTGAGGTGACGCTGGACGTTCACAAAACGCTTTCGGATGAGAAGCTCAAAGAACTCTTTACAGAAAAGTTTGGAATTAATGAAATTGAGGACTTGCTGCTACGGCGCCGCAATATCCTGTTTGATGTCGTCAACTATCCCGAAGATGCGCGTATGGTTCCCGATCTTAAGGCCAACGGCTTTAAGCTGATTAACTCTATGGACCGCGCGATGATGAAGGAAAGTTTGGGCGTGTTTCTTTTCAGTAAGTTTCAGCCCCAGGATCCAGAGAAGGTCCCCACGATTTATCTTAACGCGTGGAACAAGGTGTCGCCGATAGCGCGACACTTTTACAATGTGAATTACTCGCCCAGTTTCTGGATACGCCAGCGTTCGTAAAAGAGCTAGGAAGCTTCGCGCTGTCCATCAGGCGGGCCTTCTAATCCCGTTGGGACTAGGCGCGGATCGATCTCCAACAGATAGTTGAAGAGTTCGTGGTACGCATCGGCCTCGCGGACGAAACGCGTGCGAACGGTTTCAAACATTTCGTTTAAGAGCTGTTGATATTCGGCTAAGTCTTGGGGGCTACCGCTCGCCGCCTTCTCCAAAATCAACTTCAGTACTACTCGGTACGGCGCAAGCGCTTGCTTTGTTGCTTCTTGTGCGCGTTCGGTGGTGGAACGGAAGTAGCTCGAGGTCGCGGTGTTTTGGCGTTCGCGCGTTTCGCGGACTCCGTTAAAGAGAATTTCCATCATCTGCCGGTATCCTTCCGCGACGTAGTCGTTTCCGCCCAACTTATCTTCGCGGGTGACTTTTCGCAGGATCAAACGACGGACTTCATCAATTTCGTCAAGGGAAGCGTGGTTGCCCAGTGTGTGGCGTAGAACCCGGTTGGCGTGGTCGACTGCGGTGGTATCTTTTCCCTGCAGGACGGCTTCAAAGAAGTCCGGGAAGTTTTTGCGAAAGATAGTCAGTGCGCCCACGAACTTCCCAATCGCCGCTTCCAAATCCATTTGCGAACCGGTCTTCAAGTATTCGCGAAGGTAGTGTTCACCCCAAAAGATATAGGCGTTAAAATTTGTGTTGAGATCGGTGGCGTGCATACGGCCATGTTGTTGGTATGAGGCCGTGGACTGAACAATAAAAAACATATCGTCCAAATGGTGAAACGATAAACGCAGCAAATCTGTGGTGAGTTCTTTGAACGAGAGAGTCTTGCGTCGTGCTTTGGAAGCGATCACCTCCATGAAGCCCGCGCTAAATGCCAACAGAATTGGGCTAAACACACAGCCCAATACGAACGCGATCGATTCGTGTGCTGACTCAGGTGCAAAAGACTTTAAGAGTTTCTGAGTGCCCAAAAAAATGGGAAAGCCGATGGTAAATAGGGTCAGCGCCGTGGTGAGTCTGCGGCCGTTGGTAACCATTTCTCCCCAAGCACGAGCGTAAACCTTTTCCCAGGCAGCCTGAATTTCACGGTCAGATGAATCTCGGCCCAAGTTGTCGCGATGAAATTGTTCATCTAGGAGAGTACGCATGCGCTTGAAGCCAGGAAGGAGAAGAAAACGTTTCCATAAAGGGTAGTCTTTTGCCACCGTTCGGCGCAGTTGTTTGATGCGCGCATCTTTATGTAACGGAATTTTGGCAATCGTTTCCGCGCAGTCTGTTTTTCCCGCAATCGGGGGCACAACGCTCGGGAGTGGCTCGCCCGGCGGTTCGCCGAGTGCGCGGGGGAACGGCAAAATCAAATGCGCCGCGAGCACCCAAAGCATCGCGAAGCGAAAAAAAGAGATCTCGGAATGGGAGTCTGCGAAGCCTCTCATGCGTTCTGGTTCCTCACGAAATCAAGTCGTTCAAAAACAAAGTTGCGATCGTTAAGTAGGGCCTTGCCCTATTTCTACCGTTGCCGCAGTAGAGGCCCCTTCGTCCACCCGCGGGTAGCCCCCGTGCGAATGGCCGTATCCAACTGGGGAATTTAGATTTTCCCGTGCTTTCCTGGGTAGCATGGAGCAGTGGGTCGGGCAAAAGAAAAATGTTTCTGCCAAGGCTCAAAATAGGTCAGAAAATGACGTTGGCAAAAAGACCTTTGGAGCGTTAGGTTAACAAAATCATTGGGATTTCCCTCGAAAGCGAGGCTGGGACTGAAGTAGGGGGCGTGAGCGATGTCCTGAAAGTTTGGCTCGACCCAAGAGCGTCGAAAGTGGAAGTGGAGTAGCAGAATGAAGGCCTCTGACCTTTTCGTTAAATGCCTCGAAGCTGAGGGAGTAAAGTACGTGTTCGGCGTGCCGGGCGAAGAGAACGCGCACCTGATGCTTTCCCTGCAAGATTCTTCCATCGAGTTCATCCTCACCCGTCATGAGCAAGGCGCGGCTTTCATGGCCGATGTCTATGGAAGACTAACTGGCGAAGCAGGAGTTTGTTTGGGAACGTTGGGACCGGGTGCAACCAATCTGGTGACCGGCGTGGCTGACGGTAATATGGATCGTGCCCCCATGGTCGTGATCACCGGACAAGCCGATGTGAAGCGGCAACATAAGGAAAGCCATCAGCACATGGATGTCGTCGGACTTTTTCGTCCGATTACCAAATGGGCAAGCCCAATTCTTCACCCAGACGTCATTCCCGAAGTCGTACGAAAGGCCTTCAAAGTCGCCACGCGGGAGAAGCCTGGGGCTTGTCATATTGAATTGCCTGAAGATATTGCTGCGATGGATTCGGAAACCACTCCCATTCCGGTGAGTCGCATACGCAGGGGGATTCCGGACGAAACCATCATTAAGCAAGCCTATCAGACACTCAAAGAAGCCAAGCGTCCTGTCATCTTGGCCGGCAATGGAGCAATCCGCACGCGGGCTAGCGAAGCACTTCGGACCTTTGCAAAACAGACCGGCATCGGTGTGATGAGCACGTTTATGGGCAAGGGCGCGGTCGCGCGCAGTTCTGAGCAATGTCTTTTCACCGTGGGACTACAAGCCAAAGACTTTGTGAATTGTGCTTTGGATGAAGCGGACCTCGTTATTGCTGTCGGTTATGATCTTGTGGAGTATCACCCGCGCCTTTGGAACAAAGACGGAAAAAAACGCATTTTGCATATCGATTTTTTGCCCGCCGAGGTGGACACTCACTACCGAGTGGAAACGGAAGTTGTGGGCGACATTGCGCACGCCCTTCATGATCTTACTCAGTGTTATGCGAAGGACAAAGTCAGCTTCAATCTTGCGATCCAGCGCCGTGTGCGGGAAGAAATGGCTAGAGAGTTTGCGCTTCACAAAGACGACGACACGAAGGGGACCATACGTCCCCAGAAAGTGCTATGGGATGTGCGCGAGGTGATGGGCCCCGAAGACATCCTGCTCAGTGACGTTGGCGCACACAAGCTTTGGATTGGTCGCTACTATCCGTGTGACGAACCCAACACGTGTCTCATTTCGAATGGTTTTTGTTCAATGGGTTTTGCTTTTCCTGGCGCGATAGCGGCAAGTCTCGTTCATCCCAACCGCAAGATTTTGGCGATTTGTGGTGACGGGGGATTTTTGATGAATGTGCAAGAAATGGAAACCGCGCGGCGACTCAATGTGCCTATCGTGGTGATGGTTTGGGATGACGGAGGTTACGGCCTGATTTCTTGGAAACAAGACAGCGAGTTTGGTCGGCACACGGCTTTGGGATTTGGAAACCCCAACTGGATGCAACTTGCTGAAGCTTTTGGCTGGAGTGGTCAAAGAGTGGAAAACGCGCGCGATCTTAAACCTGCGCTTGAGAAAGCTTTTGCCAGCAAAGGGCCGTGTTTGATTAGCGTGCCCATTGATTACCGCGAAAACCCGCTTCTCACCGAGCGCTTGGGAAATATCGCATGTCCGATATAGGAAAAAGCTTATGGCCGAAATAATCAAAAAAAACTATCCACTGTATATTGGAAACAAACCGCGAACGACGCCTCGGACACTCGAAGTGACCGACAAGTTCACCGGCAAGGTTGTGACCCATGTCGGACTTGCCGATGCGAAAATGATTGATGAGGCGATAGCTAAGGCGGTGAGTGCAGCCCGAGCCATGCAGGAGATGCCGAGTTACGCTCGACAGGACGTTCTCAATCATTGTGTGCAGCGCTTTCGCGAGCGTGCGGAAGAGTTTGCCCAGGTTCTTTGTATCGAGGCTGGGAAACCGATTAAAGATAGTCGCGGAGAAGTATCGCGCTTGATTGATACCTTTAAAGTGGCGGCAGAAGAATCGGTGCGATTGGGCGGCGAAGTGATGCCACTCGATATCAGTGCGCGTGCGAAAGGTTACACGGGGATGTGGAAGCGGGTACCGATTGGGCCGTGCTCCTTTATTACGCCCTTTAACTTTCCCTTCAACCTTGCCGCACACAAGATAGCTCCCGCGCTCGCCGTAGGTTGTCCGTTTGTGATGAAGCCGGCGAGTAAAACGCCCGTAAGTGCGCTTCTGATGGGAGAGGTGATGGCGGAAACGGATTTGCCCGAGGGGGCGTTTTCCATTCTTCCGGCGCACCGGGACGGCGCCGATCTGTTCACGACAGATGAGCGGCTTAAACTGCTTAGCTTTACTGGATCGCCGGGGGTGGGCTGGCCGCTGAAAGCCAAAGCGGGCAAGAAGAAAGTTATCATGGAACTCGGCGGAAACGCGGGTTGTGTGGTCGATGAGGACGCGGATTTGGAAGATGCGGTCCAGCGAATCATCATCGGGGCGTTTTATCAGTCTGGACAGAGCTGCATCAGCGTCCAGCGTCTGTTTGTACATGAGAAGATTTATTCAACGTTCAGAGAGAAACTGGTGATAGCCACCAAGAAATTAAAAATGGGCAATCCCAAAGAGGAAGATACTTTTGTCGGCCCCATGATCTCCGAAGGGGAGGCGGAGCGTTTAGAGAACTGGATTAACGAAGCGAAGGCCAAGGGGGCAAAACTTCTCTGCGGTGGTAACCGAAAAGGCGCGCTTTTAGAAGCGACGTTATTGGAAAACGTGCCGCGCGGAGAAAAGCTTTGTGCGGAAGAAGCTTTCGGCCCCGTGGCGATCCTGGAAGCTTTTTCGGATTTCGACAAAGTGCTGGAAGCCATCAACGATTCAGCGTTCGGATTGCAGGCGGGCATTTTTACACGCGACATCTATAAGGCGCACCGGGCATGGGATGTTCTAGATGTGGGTGGCGTGGTGATAGGCGATGTACCTTCTTGGCGTGTTGATAACATGCCTTACGGGGGAGTGAAGGACAGCGGCCTGGGGCGCGAAGGTGTCCGGTTTGCCATGGAAGACATGACGGAGATTCGTCTCCTCGTCTTACGGACGCCTTAGCATGGATGAGTTCGAGCGCATTGCTCTCATCAAAAAGAAAATCAAACCCAGCTCGAAAGTTCTTGTGGGAATCGGTGACGACACCGCCGTTCTGCGTTCTCCTCGTGGCAAGATGCTTATCACAGTCGACGCTCTTGTTGAGGGAGTGCACTTTGATCTGCGTTACGCGTCGCCCGAAGATGTCGGGCATAAAGCACTTGCGGTGAACTTGAGCGATATTGCGGCGATGGGAGGCAAACCGCTTTATGCGGTGGTTTCACTTGGATGTGGAAAATCTCACGGCCCCGCATTTTTGGACGCCTTCTACAATGGCCTACTCGCGCTAGCAAAGAGCCACGATGTTGCTGTGGTCGGTGGCAATCTAACCTCCTCTCCTCACTTTTTTGCCGATGTCACCGTGGTGGGAGAAGTCAAAGGGGCCGCTCTGACTCGCTCGGGAATGAAAAAAGGCGACTGGATTGGCGTGGTCGGATCCTTGGGATCGGCGGCGATGGGTTTGGCGAGTTTGCGAAAAAGAGATCGTGCTGCGCTGACCCCTGCCGTGAAGAAAGTGCAAACCGCTCAACTTCGTCCTCAGCCTCTTTTGCGAGAGGGGCAGGCTTTACAGAAAACAAAAGGGGTTAGTGCGCTTATCGATGTAAGCGATGGGCTAGCAAGCGAGCTGCATCATCTGGCGCGGGCTTCTAGCGTGGGTGTGGAAATTCGCGCGGACTATTTGCCTATTGATCCGGCGGTGAGAAGACTCTCTTCTACACTTTCATTGGATCCCTTAAGCGCAGCGCTTTACGGCGGAGAGGACTACGCGCTTTTGGTGTCCGGCGCACCACGCGCGCTAAACAGCGTTCAGCGAGCTCTTCGGCGACTGGGCCAAAATTTAGTGGTGATCGGAGAAGCGACTCGCGCGAAACAGGTCGTGATGCGTTTGGGAGAGGGCGCGGCAGAACCTTTACTCCCGCGGGGTTGGAATCACTGGGCTACGCAATAACGAGCGGTTACGCGGCTTTCGCGAGAGATCGCGGCGTCCAACGCAGAAGCACGAAAGTGATGTCATCATTTTGCCCGACACCTTGGATGTGAGACTGAACGCCTTGCGCGATGGCGCTACAAACCGCGCTGAGTGGTTGTTTGAAGCCTTCTGATAAATGTTTTTTCAACGACCTTTCGCCCCACTCTTTTCCATCCTTATTCGGGGCTTCCGTAATTCCATCCGTGTATAGAAGGATGGTGTCGCCCGGTTCGAGCTGATACTTCACTTCCTGATACTGGCTATCTGGCGAATATCCCAGGCGTTCGCCCCTGGCGATCAGAAATTCGGGACGGAAGGGGGCTTCCCCTTCTTTCTGTTTACGCTGCGGCTTTCCCGAAAGCGCGGGTAAGCGCAAGGGCGCTTCGTGCCCTGCGGAGCACAGGGAGACTTCTCCTGTTGTGAGATCAAGCTGAAATAGGGACATAGTCATCAAGACAGAGCCTTTGCACGAGGCGTACATAATGCTGTTAAATGCGGCGATCGTTTCTGAGCAACTGTGGGCCTTTTCTTTGAAAAAGGCATTTAGCGTTTCAACGCTGGCCTTCGCGACCGCCGTGGCGATTGCAGCTGAAGCGCCGTGACCGGTTGCATCAGCAACCAGTAGCGTCAACTTGTTGTCGCGGATCCAACCATCCCAAAAATCTCCTCCGCATTCTGTCATCGGTGAATAATGCGAGGCGAGTTCCATGCTTGGCGCTTGAAGTTGCGGCGGAGCAAGCAGTGTGGTCTGAACGAGTTTAGCCGTTTGAAGTTCGTGTTCCATGCGACCTTTTTGCATGGATTCAGTGATGAGCTCATTGATTCTTTTCGTCATCCATTTAAAGCTGTTCGACACATCTCTGAGTTCGTCATTGGAGCGGATGTTGAGTTTTACGTTGAGGTTACCTTGCCCCACTTGTTCCGCAGCTTCCTTCAGTTTCTTGATGTTGACGGTAAGGCGACCAGCAAAAAGAATCCCCAGGAGAATCACGACCCAAATAACAGCCGTAGCCAGAAGTAAACTTTGGTTCACCAGAGTCTGGAGAGCTAGAAAGACTTGGTCTTTAGCCGTCTGAGAAACAATGTAGAGATCTTTAAAACCTGTGTTCGCAAGGTTGAACAGATAGGTTTCGTTATCCCAATCAAGCTCCAAACTTTCAGAGGATTGGGTTTCCTGTCCTAAACGATGCACGATCGGGTGGGCAAAGGCCTGGGCGGAAAACTGGACGGTTGTTTCCAGGTTGCTGTGGCTGAGCAGTTTGCCATCCCTGGTGACCAAGAAAAGGTCTGACACTTCGGAGCGTTTCAATATCCTGCGTAAGAAATCCTGACTGAGATCGACTGCGACAACATTTCTTTCTACCTTTTGGTCTGCAAAAATTACCTGAAACAAGAAAGTGACTACCGGGTAGGGCCGCAGATCGTTGCCAATCTGGACCGAGCGGTTAAGAAGGGTGAGTTCTTCTTGCCGAAATGCTGGCTCTTGTAGTGGAGGGTAGCGATTTTCAATGTCTGTCAGAAGAGTGGAAGGCAAACCTTCTTGCTTGAGCAATTTATCGTTGGTGTACCGGTGAGCCAGCGTGAAAGTTTTATCCGCGTTGGGTTGATAGAAACTGACACCTAAGATTTCATTCTGCAAACTGGATGACAGATTGGCGAAAACCTGCGCGCGCGGATCCGAAGCGACACTAACACGCGATTCGTAAATTTTTCGAATGACCGACTGCATGTCATCCATGCGGGTCTTGAACTCAAATGTGATTGCGCTTAAAGCAGCATCGAGTGTCGCGAGACTTAGATCACGGATGAAGAGTTGTTTGTCTTGATAGGTGGTTCGATAAACTGAAAAGAAGAAAACGGAGCAGGCGCTCAAAACGATACCCAACAGGGCGGCGGAGAATTTGTATTTTAGCGGTATGTATTTGGGTGAGGCCATAGAGATTCTTCTCATATTAAATCGGCTTTTTAGACTGATTGAGTGAGGCCTTGGAAGAGGGAGCACGAGATCGCTGTGTCACAACCCATTTCTTGTTTCTGCCGATAACGTAGACCTAAGGGTCTAACAATGTCAGCTGTCTCTACAAAATGGTTTTCGAAAGATGACGCCGCGCTGATCGCGCTGGCAACAATCCTTTGTGGACTTGCGGCTTGGATGATTTGGCTTAATGACCCGTTGCGCTATTTAGAAGAGGCTCCGGTGGTCGGCGAACTAAACACCGAGGGGCAAATTCGTAGACGAAGAGCCGGCTTACTTTTTTGGGAACAGCTCGATAACAATTCCCCGCTCTATCTCAAAGACACCTTAGTTTCGCCACCGCAAACGTCGGCAGTAATCCATTTGAAAAATGGAACATCCATTACGCTAGAACCAAACTCGATGCTTCAGTTGAAAGAAATCCTCAAACATAATTTTGAAGCGACGGTGTTCTACGGTAACGCTAGAGAAAAAGGCGTTGGTGCCCAGCGAGTCGCTTTAGCCAAGACAGAAAAGCGTCAGTCGATGGCTGCCATCCAAAGAGTGGCGATGAAACCTTTGGTGATCACACTGGTCAATGAATTGCCCGATCTTTTCCCGCTTCTTGAAAAGGAAAGAAACTTTTTTACTCGAGTGAATGAAACGTTCCAAGCCATTCCGGTCAGGGAACCGATAAAACGAATTTTGTATCGTGACCGGCCTGTCGCTTTGGATTCGATCGAGTTTTTCACTCTCCAGTTGAGAATCCCGGGTGGGGGAACCAAGCTCAACACAAAAAAAATGCGGTGGGTCAACTTGTCATGGACCCGCATTCCACTCAAAGATACGCGATACACTGTCGAGTTTTCACCGCGGAAAGATTTTTCATCCGCTGTGACCTACAACACGGCGCGCACGGAACTTCCCATGCAATTGACGACAGTTGGAAAGTACTATGTCCGCGTTCGTGCGCTGCACAAAAACAAGCGCATCAATTCCTCCCCGATCGAGCTAGAAATAGCTCCATAAACTCAGTTAATAAGTCGAAATGATTCAAGAGGGATACCCTCATTTTAACGCAATGAATTATTTTATCGCCATCTTGCCTTTAGCATTTGCTATCTTCGGGGATGCACGTGTGTTCGCTGAAATGAAACTGGCAGAGAATGCAGCGATGGAAATTCCTTCTGGAAAGTCGGAGAACATCGAGATACGGAAGCGACGTTTGGATCGCGAAATTGAAAAAGCGGAACAGATTGTGGGGCGCGAGCTCGAAGTTTTAGATCCCGAGACGGTCGAACGTGAGACGGCAGCGCTCTTGGGCCAGGGGGAGAAGCTTGCTGCTAAGGATTATCTTGGACTCGAATCTCTTACTCCCGTTCCGAAAAGCATTTTGATTTTCACCAAGGAAAGTGGTTCGTCCCTGTTTCGCAACAGCGAAGGTGGGCTTTTTCTTATCCTAAGCGGAAAAATTCGAAGGGGATACGAAGTGCTTTTTGGAAACGTGCGGTTGCGTGGGGATGCTAAACAACGCTTCAAAGTACGTCTCGAATTGCCCAATCGATCGGGTGCTATTCCCGTAATCGTCCAGAACAAAGCCGGCCAGGCTAGAAGCTATCAGTATTTGCTCAACTGGAAGAAGATGCCGCAGCAGATCGGTCTTCGCATTCGGGAAGAAGAGGGTACTGTGACCGAGGTGAGTCGCGGGATCAATATGGTGATTAACCCGTCTTCTTTCGCACAGCTTTATCGAAAAGAACATCCTACTTACAAACTGGAAGGGGAAAGTGGAAAGTTAGCGTTTCGTATTCTTTCCTCGAACGTGCCGCGTGAGAACGTAGAATGGGAAATTACCGTATTGGACAAAGACCAAAACGTTGCAGGTCAGAAAAAAGGCAGTGGTGTCCCTCCGACGGAGATTGATTGGGAAACCTTTGCTGAGCAGATAAAAAAGCCCGGGGCCTATGCTTATTACGTAGATTTGCGCGTTGATGGAGAACTCTACAAAGGAAACGCGAATCGTTTTGAGTTGATCTTTCCAGAGGAAAAAAAGTTTGCGTCTTTGGCTTTCCGGTTAAGCTCTGTGAGTGCATTCCAATCGGGAGCCTTGAGTTCATCCGCGGAGTTGAGCTGGAACCCAACCTATCGATTGATGCCGCGCCTTTCTCTTGTCGGCCACTTCGGATTTACGGCCTTCAACAAGGCTGGGGGCGGAAGCTTTCTTTCCACTCGCTATCAAGCTCTGGCGCGATACGAAACGCCCGAGTCCCGATTCTTCGGCGAGGCCGGGCCAGGCGCGCAGACCTGGGTGGGCTTTGGTGGAACGCGGCTGACGTTAACGGCCAACTTTGGCTACCGTCGAAACGATGGTTTTGGTTTTAAATTCCTCGATAACTTGGCGTTTCTGGATCGTTTTGTCGCGGGCTACACCATGGTGATGGCCACGCCGGTGGTGCATCAGGTGAGTCTCGGCGTTGGCTTCAAACTATAATGCGAAGCTAAGCCGAGAGAGCACTCCGTCGGCCACCCACTCGGCAAACCACTCCTGGATAGGAACGTCGGAATGGGAAAGGGCTCCCAGGCAATGCCCCAGCGTTTCCCCCCGGTCTAAACCGCTAAGAATCTGAAACGCCTCCTCACTCAAGATCCGTACCTGAATCCGTCGATTCGGCGCGCGAAAAACTAAAATGTTTTGGCGACACGTCTCTCGTGGAGCATGAGGTATCGGTTGTTCACGGTTTTCCCACAGGGGCACGACAGCCCAATTTAGGCTCAATAAACTTACAGTGGAATCGCATTCCAGCCGGGCGTGCGCCCAGTCTTCAGGGGCAACGGCCGCCATTTCTTTTGACTGTAACGGAGGTCTTCTCGAACGAAACACTGCCTCCGCAACAGCCCATTCGACCCGCGCAAGATCTGGGAGAAAGGGAAAACGGAAGCTTATTTCATTGTTCTCCAAGAACACAGCAAAGCTCGCGCCGCAGTCCTCAATTTTGTAAGACACAGAAGGATGCTTGCCTACGTATTGCGCGACGAGTTTAGTAAAAGCGTAGGGTTCCTCATCCATCTCCACAAACTGCTGCACGGTTGGGTAAACCGAGCCCAAAGCTTCCGCGAGGCGAAAAAAATACGCGTTCGAGTAGATATCGATGCGTTCAGACGGCAAAAGGGGTGGGGCATTGGTGATCAACGCGTAGGCGCGGGGGAGAGGTTCATTCGCCCCTTTTTCCAGAGCGTCGACGACCTCATCCGTTTGAGTGAAGATCCATTGCAACCAGCGCTGTGTCTCGCGGAGGTTGGGACGGGTTCCTTGCAGCTTTTCCAAAAACTTTCTCCTGTAGCGCGGTGGCTTTGGCCGCTTCTTCCTGTAGTACGCCAAACTCTGGAATATCAGCGTCCCACTCAATGAGGGTCGCGACCGGGCCAAATCTATTCAATGCTTTTTCGTAAAGCTCCCAAACTTCATCACATACGGGGTGGTCATGGGTATCGATCGCATACTTTTCATAGCGGGCGTGGCCCGCCAAGTGAAACTGTTGGACACGTTTTGGTGGGATGGCATTGAGATAGCTAATAGGATTAAACTGGTGATTAAGCGCGCTCACGTAAATGTTGTTTACATCGAGCAAGATCCGACAATCAGCCCGTCGAACGACTTCCGCTAAAAAATCCCATTCTTCCATTTCGGAGTGTTCGAAGCTAAGGTAGCTCGAAACATTTTCAATCACCAACTGCCGGCCTAAAGCGTCTTGGACTTGGCGGATGCGTTCGCTGACGTGCTCGATCGCACTCTCGGTGTAAGGTAAGGGAAGCAGGTCGTGCAGATTTTTTCCCCCCACTCCGGTCCAACACAGGTGATCAGAAACCCACAGGGGTTCAATGGCGCGGTCAAGCTGACTTAGTTGTTCGAGATAGATGGTGTTTAGCGCATCTGTCGAGCCAATCGAGAGGGAGACACCGTGAAGTACGATGGGATAGTCTTTCCTGATTTCGCTGAGAATCTCGAAGGGACGCGATCCCAGTCCCTTGTCACTACCTAGATAATTTTCGGTGAGCGCTTCAAACCAGGGAACGGGAGGTTTGTGAGTGAGGATGTACGGATAGTGTTCAGAGCGTAGACCCAACCCAACTCCAAGTTGGGAAGGATCTACTAGCTCTGAAACATAGGTCATAGGCTTAGTCTTCGACTACGGTGCCTTTTTTAGCCAAGCAGTCTTTCTTGTTCATTTTTACCCAGCCTTTGCCTTTGCACGCATTGTGGCCGCCGCATTCGTGGCTTCCATCAGCTGCCGAGCAGGCGCCTTTGCCTTTGCAGGAGTTCACACCCGAGCACTTTACTTCTTCTTTTACAGGAGCAGCAGCGGCGCCTTTTGCGGGGGCTTTGCTACCAGCTAGAGCGAGTGTCGCGCTGAAAATACCTGCCACAGCGGCAACGATGAATTGGTTTTTTTTGTTTTCCATGTTGAGTTCTCCTAAGAACAAAGCCAGGTCCAAGACAAAGCTTTGCAACGGTTTGTTTACGTCCGGACAAAAAATCTTACTCCTGTCCGAAGCATTTTGCTCCTCTTTTTTTTGTGGTGGCGAGAGGGAAGCATGGTGCGGTGTATACCGACGGTGTTCGCCCGCATTGCGCCTCGGTAACAAGAATTTTGACACTATAAGGACGGGTGCTGTGCGAAATCCTTAGCAAATGCCTGAGCATTGCTTTTGCATGCATGATGAATGCGTTTCGGGTTTTTGCAGGGGAAACAGGTGCCCAAGAGAGCTTATCATTTCATCCTATTTTTTCTAGGAATGGCTTCGAACGTTCTCGGCCATACCTTCATCGAAAAATGCCGTCTCAGCGAATTGGCCGAGCCTCGAAAAACAATCGTCATCACCGCGTTTCCGCCCGAGCGACCAGAAATTTTGGGTGTGGCCAGTGGAGAGCAAGTCGAGTCGCTTCAACAGATGTTCAAGGAATGGGGAACCGATCTCGCTATCAATCCTGGCGATTACTTTTCAAAAGAAAAACGTTTTATGGAAGACGAGGGATTAAGAGATCCCTATGGAAAAATAGAGGACCCTCGTTTCTTGCCGTTGCGTGCTACCTTCGCGTCTGATTACGCTGAGCAACGCATGCGAATGGTCGATGCGGCTCTTAGGCGCATGACCGAGGCGGAGCATCCCGATGCGATCACGGATTTGGGGAACTTCGTACTCAACTATGTAAACGAACCGCCGCTGCATTCCAATGGCGGCCGCGCTCTTCCGGGCGTGAACACGGACTCAAGTCCCGTGAGCATTGAGAAGTGGGTTGAACTTTTCGATGGGCGGAAAGTGCCCGCAAATTATTCTACAGCTGCGATTAATACGCTGGCCAACTACGCCCAGTTGGTGGACCAGGCAGTCTTAGCGCGGTCGCCCTCCCGTTACCGAGCCGACCAGCGTGACAACACCGACCCTGAAACTCTTCTCTACACCTTGGACCGGGCCATTGTGAGCCATGCAATTTCAAATGTTATCAAACAATTAAAAGCTTTGGACGGGTCAGAAACTCTTCTGGGCACCCCCATTCGTCCGAATGCCTACTTCCAAGAAATCGGCGGAAACTAGCTCCGGTATTGATTCGTCCCTCGGAAAAATGCTACATAGGGAAAAAGGTTAAATCCATGTCCTATGCAGTCGATCTCTTTTTTATTTTCTGTTTCGCGGGCCTAATGGCTCTTGCCGCTTCTTATGTTTACGGGTTTTAAGGTGCCGAAAGGTGCCACGAAAAAGGTGCCAGGTACCTTTTGGTACTCCGTCCCAAAAGGTCGCAGGCACCTAATTTGCTCAACTCCCCTAGCAGCGGTAAGATAGTTGCGTATTCTTTAAAACCGTTTTCCCCCAAAATTTGTAGTCGACTCTCTGGAGGTAACTCGTGCGTTTTCTCCTCGTCGTGTTCAGTGTGGTTTCTTCCGTTGCGCTGGCCACTTTGCCCGCTCCACGCCTCCTTTTGATACCGGGCTGGGTACCCGCTCTAGTGAGAGATGTGGCGCCCGATGAGTTGCTCTACAACGACACGCATCTTACCGTTGTGACGGTAAATCCAGAGAAGATGGAAAACTGGGTTCTCAAAGTGCACCAGGAGCTGAAAGCTTGTGGTGGTTTTATTGATATCACTGACGAGGTCGCTAGAGGACGCGGTCTTTTCGAAATTATCGAACAAACCGCTCGTGGTTTGGAGCAGCCTTCCGAAGTTCGTTTTACCCCGGTTGTTTTCAAACCCGAGATCGCTCAGCTTGTGGCCGGTGCGAGCGCAGATAAATATTGGGCGTTCTTAACAGAACTCACTCAATTTGAGAACCGAAGTGCTCGCAGCGCGAAAGGTATTGAGGCCGCCTCCTTTATTGAACAAAAGGCCTTTGATTATTCCTCGCATCTTATCGGTTCCAAAACCTGGACCATTCCGACAAGCTCTTCTTACTTGATGGATCAACCTTCCGTGGTGGTGACTTTGGAAGGTACCGATCCTTCCTTGCCCCATGTTGTCATCGGCGGCCATCTCGACACGATTTCATCGGGGTCGAAACAGCCCGGTTCTGACGACGATGGGAGTGGGACGAGTGTGGTAATGGAAGCACTGCGAGTGGTGGCAAATCAGAACGTACGCTTCAAACACCCAGTGGATTTTGTATGGTATGCCGCTGAGGAATACGGTTTGGTGGGCTCCCGCCATGTGGTCGACTATTTTGCTAGCAAGAACATCGCGGTAAAAAATGCGATTCAGTTTGATATGGTTGGCTACAAAAGTGTGAAAGACGACAAGGATATTTATCTCATCAACGATTACACGAATGCCGGTTTAACAACCCTGGTGAAGGATCTTATCCGTAGTTACACAAAAGCTACTATCGGCGATACCCGCTGTGGATACGCGTGCAGTGATCATGTGAATTGGCACCTGGCCGGAATTCCCGCAGTGTTTCCGTTCGAAGCTAGCTTTGCCAACATGAATGGGCGCATTCACACCCCTAACGACGAGATGAAGTACTTGGATAAAGACCATGCCTTTGCGTTTGTGCAAGTGGCATTGGCTTATTTAGGGGAGACAGCTGAGTTAGTGGTGGAGAATGGGAGCCAGTCCAGCCTCTGAAACAGGAACGGGTTTGGAATCGGAAGCCGTTTGGCGGCTGGGTCCTAGATCCGAGGTCCCGTAGAACCTCTGCAGTCCGTAGACGCCCGCGTAAATCAGGGCGACCCAGACGGCGGTATTGAGAAGTGCTCGAATCGGCATAAACCTTCCTGTCTACATCTCAAAAGTGCAAATCCAGTACCAGGGGTTTCAGGCTCGGAGGCGACTTCTGAGCGCCCAAGCTGTGGCCAAGGTTCTCGGCGACAACTTAAGAAAGCTAGGCTTCCTAAATGTTTTCAATTTGTTCAATCCCCCTGGCAAACCCCTGGTCGGCCCCCGAATGAAGGCGCTGGTGCCTAGCTCAGGCTGCCCACTGCCTCGCCCCCTGTATACGATTTGGGCAGGTTTGTTTACTCCCTGTATACACTGAGGAAAGTTCTATCACCGAGGCTCCGCTGTGATTCGGCTCGACACTTCCCACCAGGACTGAAGTCCGTTCCCTGCCTAGTCGATTGGCACTGCTGTTGCACTTTATTAGTGAAAACGCCATGAAATCGACTCGCCTTACAATTTGTCTCATGCTTCTTCTCAGCGCGCCTTCGGTTGCGTTAGCGAGTTGGTGGGAGCGTAAACCGAATCAACCTGGCGCTTTGAGTGAAAAAGACACCCGAACGATTGACCGCCTGATGAAAAATTTTAGAGCGCAAGCGGATGCCCAATCCGCTCAGTATTCGCAACCGTACGTTGCCCCCAAGCCAAAGGCGAAAACAGAAGCCCCGGCGCCCTCGCTCAGTTCCGTCGGACCGGTGTTGTTTCCGGTTGAACGTGCCCCTAACGCTCAAATAGGGGGCCGCTACATAAACGAAGATTATGTTCCCCGCGCAGAACGCGAAGCCCGTGTTGCCCCGATTTCTCCTTCCGCTCCGGTCGACTCCTATATCGCACCCGTAGCGACAACGCCCGAACCCGTGTCTGCTCCGAAATTAACGCCGTGGCACCAATTGGTGAATGAAGACGCAGCGCCTGCTCCGGTGAAACGATCCAAAAAACGCGGTGCCAGAAAAAGCGTAAAAAAACAGGTCAAAAAAGATCCTCGTCGCTTGGCGAGTCTCGCTCCGGTTAATACGGAAAAAGCGGCCCCTCTTTTGGACACGAAACGGGTGGGCGAACCCCGATTGGTCTTAGGACTATCAGGCGGATACAACTCCGTGAGTTCGGGGTCGGCATATCAAGTCGGTCAAGGGAGTGCGGCACTGACTTCCGACAACCATTTTACATTGGGTTTAAACGGCCAGTATCGTCAGCCTTACTGGGCGGTCGAAGCGGATACCTACATCGGCATTTCAACTCGCCCATTGCCTGGTGATGCAGCGGTTTCCCATACGGCGGTGTTTGCTGATGTGAAAGTTCAATATCCCTTGCATTGGGGAAGCGTTCGCATTCGACCTTACGCGGGCTTGGGTTACGGATTAACCAGCGTTGCGCAGGCCACCACCGGTGATAGTGGTTTAACCAGTAAGGGGGCTCTGAATGTAAACGGCGTTTATGGCGTCTTCGGAGTGGAAGTAAATCCCTTCTCCCGTGTTAGTTTCCGCGCCGATTACGCGCACTCGCTCAGCGCGAGTGGGTCGCGGGTGAATGGCGGACAAATCGCAGAAGGCGGGGATGCCGCTTTTGATCGTCTTCGTTTTGGACTTTTCTACGAATTGGGAACGTCGTACCAGATTGGTTTTCAGTACATTCTCCGCGCGGCGACTCTGGACCAATCAAACGGATCCACCGAAATTTCAGATCAGATGTCAGCAGCTTTCCTTTTCCAATTTTAATCCTCGCTCAGCTTTTGAATCCTTAATGTCAATTATTCTCCGAACGTGTTCGCCCAATGACGAAGGGGGGGACGGTGAGATTTTCCTTGTTGTACCGAAAGGGGAGAGTGTTTTCGCCAGATCGAGCGGCATAACGGACCAGGCAATCACCAGCGGCGACGTCCCACTCCATGCACGGATTGAAACGGGCGTAGAGATTCGCCTTTCCCTCGGCCAGATAGGCGAACTTCATCGCGCTCCCCAACTGGATTCTGCGATCGACTGCTTGTTTCTCTAAAAAATAGTCGAGTTCAGGCGAGGGATGCGAGCGGCTTTCGAGGGCAACGAGGGGTTCGCGCGAAGCTTCAAACCGCGTGTAAATTCTTTCGGCCGGCCCATTGCCTTCTTGCTTCCAAGTGCCTTTTCCTTTTTCGGCAAAGTAAATCGACTCCATTGCGGGCGCGTAGATTAAACCGACAACGGGAATACCTTCTTTAACGTAAGCGATATTGATCGTGAATTCCCCATTATGCTTTAAAAATTCTTTGGTGCCATCGAGAGGATCCACCAACCAAAAATGCTTCCAGTGCTTGCGCTCCTCAAAGGGCGGCAAAGGACTTTCCTCAGACAAAAACGGAATACTGGAATCAATCGCGGCGAGGCCTTCTCGAATCATTTCATTCGCGGCGAGATCTGCTTCGGTAAGCGGAGATTGGTCGGATTTGAGTTTGGCCGTTAGCATTTGCCCGTAGTAGCGGAGCAAAAGCTTGCCAGTATCTTTCGCCACGGGAAGTAAACTCTGAGCGGTGAACTTTGATGCCATGAATTTACTATACCGCGCTCCTGTCGAGGAGTCGAAGGGTAGGCGATCACTTGTGTTGCCACTTTTTGAGAAATTCGGCTGAAAAACTGAAAAAAATGCTGCCTAGGTTTTGTGCACAACTGGAAAAATAGTTTACAATCGCACTCGCGTTGCCGCTAAAAAGCCAAGCTTTTCAATCACTTTTCTTCACAATTCGCTGGCACCCTCGTTGCAGGTTTTATGAACAGAGATTTCTTCGTTAAGGTTCGTTTGGTTGGAGAGTTGCCCCATGATTTTTCGCTACAATTTTCCATTGTTTTTAATGCTTGCGCTAGCCGCGTGTACCAATCGAAAAGCCATGGTTATTTGCGAAGGGGACTGCAACGCCAGCTTGGAACCACCTGCGTGTTTTTTAAGTTTGGAATCGGATCAGATTGAAAAACAGACTACGTTCGAAGTCCGCATGTTTTCGATCGGCGAAGTTTCCAGCGCGTTTATCAATGATCTGCCGGTTTCAATCAATGACGGAGAAGGGATAAAAAATCTTACCGCCGGTCAACCCGAATCAGATGTTGTGATTCGAGGTAGAGTTTCCGGACCCGGTGGCGTGGGAAATTGCCAAATGAGTTACGATGTCGTCAATACCACGCCTCCCCCCGTGGCTCCCCAGTGTGAGATTTTTGCCTCCGCAAGTTCGACGATCATTGGACAAACTTTTACAGCTTATCTTTTGGTCACAGTGGGAACCGCCACGAGCGCAAAGATAGGTACCGCCGATGTGACCTTGGATGGACGGAATGGCTCGCTCTCTCTTACAGCTTTAGGACCGGCGGGATTAAAGACGTTTACCGGAGAGGTCAGTAACAGCGCGGGTACAGGCACGTGCAGTGGAGATTACACTTCCACGACTCCTCCGCCTGTCGCTCCCACTTGCAGCGGGATGAGTGTATCGGTTAGCCCTGTGCCCGTTGGCGGAAGCTTCCGCGCCACGCTGAACTTTGCGGGAACGGTAACAAGTGCCACCATTGGTGGTGTACCCGCAACCCTTTCAGGAAATACGGCGTATAAGGATTTTATTGCGGCGTCTCCCGCAGGATCCAAATCGATTTCCGGAACAGTGACCGGCCCTGGAGGGACAAGCGTGGCTTGTTCAGCGAACTACGTAGTCGACCCCATTCCGGCGCCCACTTGTTCGCAACTAACCTTTAGTGCCAACCCCGTGCCCATTGGAGGAAGTTTTCGTGCGACGCTTTCCGTTTCAGGAGATAAGACGAGCGCAACGATTGGTGGATTACCCGCAACTCTTTCCGGAGGTACCGCTTACCGGGATTTCGTGGCGGTGGCTCCCACAGGATCGCAATCTTTTTCCGGAACCGTGACGGGACCTGGCGGTACGAGTTCTGCTTGCACTGCCAATCTTACGGTTAATCCCTCCAATCCTTTGTTAGTGGATCGAATTTTTGCCGCGAGCTTCGATAGCGCGCTTGCGACCGATCAGGGATTGCAACCCGATTTTATCCAAGACGTCACGCTTTCCTCAGCGGGGAAAAAGGGAAAGACGGCAGTTTTTGGCACCAGCAACCCCCGCATACGGTTCTTGCTAGGAAGCAATTGGGCGGGAAAAACTGGAATGAGTCTTTCACTGTGGGTAAAGAGCAATAATAAGAGCGTACGCCGATGGATTTTCTATTACCGAAATGCGTCTCCGAACTCACTTTTGGCGCTCCGACAAGACGCTACGACAGGGTCCTACAATTGCGGACTACGACAAGGGGATATTTCAGATGAAGACTACGGAAGCGCAGATTTGAATTCAGGGGGCGATTACGCGGATGGGAACTGGCACCATGTAGTTTGTATATTGGGAGCAGACGACCAATACCTGTACGTCGATGGGTTACTTAGAGCTTCAAGCTCCCACCCATTCGATGCAAGCAAACTGCGTTATCCCGCTGGAAGCCACTTGACCGTGGGAAGTTATCCTCATTCCTCCACCGAATTTCTTAACGGGTCTATTGATGAGGTCAACGTGTGGCAAAGAACGTTGACGGAAACCGAAGCGCTTGAACTTTACCAAAATCCGCCAGCGCTTCCCTGATTGGTTCTCATGCCCAAGCTCGGTGGCAGCGTCATTTTTGTACACAGCCAGAAAAGGGTCCGAATTAACAGACTTAGCTGTATTCAAGCTGTGCTCTCCCATTGAACAAACATCTGACTACGAACGACGCACTCTGTGTGGACGGAAATAGAAGTAAAAACAATAGGTTGCAGTCTAATCGCATCCAACGCCTGGCCCCTAAACTGCAATGATTAGGGGAAGCACCAGATTTTTAAGGCGGGGGGCCTTTGAAACAGACGCGGCAAATTTATTTTCTCAGTCTCTTCGTCTTGAGCCTTTTTGCTGCTCCTACCGCTCTTGGGGCGGCGGACGAGGACCTCTTCAGCCAGGGGCCGGCACCCAGTGCTCCCGTCGATAAATCTCCAGCAGAACAGAAAAAAGAAGAAGAAAATCCGGCGGAAGAGCCGACGACGGATGGGTCCGACGATACGGAAGTGGAAGACGGTCCCGTTAAAAGCGATTCCGAAGAAGAAGACGCGGGTGTTGAAGGTTCCGGGCCTGTGCGGGACGGAGAGGGTTTGAGCCCCGAAACACCGAGGCCGGAGGCCACACCGGCACCGACCAACCCGGGTGCTTTTGGCGAAGGGGGGAACATCCCCAACAACGGTTTACAAGATGGCAACGTCGATCCCCGGAATGGAAATAATTTTGGCCGTCGCCGTAATAGTCAAAATGCCAATCAGAATCAAAATCCGGCTCCGCCCGAAGAGGGACAGGGGCAAGGGAAGGGTGGAGGAGGAGGCCCGCCGCCTTCGTCGCCGCAATCGTCGCCTCCTGGTGGAGGCGGTGGCGGACAACCTGGTCCACGCGCTCAAATTCCTGAATTCAAACCTTCCGAGATGCCCGAGATTCCGGGCGCGCCGGACAACTCCGAATTATTCGCTGCTCTCGGGCAAACTCAAAATGGGGATATCGGCCCTCTTATGCAAGCTTTTGCCGCGATGAACGAAGAGGCACAAGCGATGCGCGATGGTCTGACCACGTCGACTCAGCAGTTTCAGCAAAACGTCGTGCAACTCATTCAATCTGCGTACGCGAGCCAGCAGCAGGTCATGGCTTCATTAAATAACTTTCAAGCCAACTTCGCTCAGCAGCAAGCCGCTTACCAAGCTTCCAGCATCCCGACTCAAAACGGATTGGTATCGATGAGTCCGTTTGCACGCGGAGGAAATTCTTTCACCGGAATGAACTTGGCAGGAGGTCGCGGCGGGGTGTTTGGGGTCAAGCGTTCAGGCAACGTATTGGCTTCCCGAAAACGTTCGCTAGCCTCTAGCTCTAAAAGCGGTCGGATCGGGGCCGTAACCAAGACCAAACGTATGGTTCGACCCTCCGTCGACAAGCGACTTCCGCTTCTTAAGCCGGTGCGTATCCTTAAGCCGCGGGTTCATTAACTTTTTTATCCACCCAATTGTGAAGTTCATTCCACGATGTGCGGCCTTCGCCCATGCTACACTTTAGGCGTCTATGTGTATCTTGAGGGGTATCATTCTATTGGGACTAGTGCTGGGCGGGGGGGGCACCTCTGCCTTCGCATCGTCTTTTGCCTTTCAAAAAGCTTTGAACGAACTGGTCACGTTACGCCCGCATGAATTTGCCATCGCTCGCGACATTAAATTTTGCTCCGGTTCGGGGATTGATTTGTACGCCGATTTGTACCGGGCAAAAAGTCAGATTGGAAAGAAGCTCAACGCCATCATTTTTCTGCATGACGATTTATTGTCAGGAACACGCGATGCTGAAACCGCTGCGCTCGCCAAGATCGCAGCCCAAAGAGGTTACCTAGGTATCACAATTGATTTCCGACTTTCGGGAGACGTGCGTAGTGACAAAGATCCTACTAACGATCGATTGCAGGTAAACGCCCGTTTTCCCGCGCCGGTCTTAGATGTGCGTTGTGCCGTTCGGTGGCTGCGCGCCCATTCGGAACTGCTTGGGGCAGAACCCGGTCGAGTTACTCTCATGGGGATGGGAGGCGGTGGATACCTCGCGCTTCTTGCGGGTTTACAGGGGGAAACCGACAAGCTTCCCAAAAGTGGTGATTTGGGGCCCGCCGCTCGCGGAGTAACCAACGATGTGCGCTCCGTGATCAGTTGGTCCTCTGCGCCTAGCGCGCGTACACAGTATTGGTTTGAAAACAGCAACCGTTCTAAAGGGAACCGCGAGATCAGTATTATGGTGGATGCGCATCCGGTGAAACAGGAAGAACTTTATCGACTGGCTTCGCCGATGACCTACATCGGAGAAGATTCGGCTCCCGTGTTTAGTGTGCATGGGACAGATGACCGGGTTTACCCTTTTGATTCTGCCGGCAATTTCGACAACATCATGGAAGAAAAACAGGTGCCTCACACGCTACTGGCTTTGCCTGGCGTCGGATATGAATTTGCTGACGCGCAGGGGCGTCACAACCCTCAATTGCTGAAAAAGATTCTCGATGAAAGTTTTCAATACATCGCTGTCACGCAACGGCACGAACCGATGCAAACTATTTTGGCGGAGCAGAAGATTTTAGAAAGACAAAAACGACTGCTAGCAGGCGAAACCGGCGACGACTGGTGGTAAATTTGCATGCTTTTTGCCGCCCTCTGCGGCCTCCGCGCTCGGCTTCCTCGACGTGCTATTTGCACGCCTCCGGTAGCCTCGCTTGTGCGTTCTTGATCGCGCCAAAAATCAAACGCAAATTTAGGATGCGTTAAGGTCCGCCGCTGACGATTTCTTGAAGTCCCACCCTCACCATCATCACGCCAATCGCCGCCAAAAATAATGAAGCCACTTTGGCAATGGCTCGCGCACCACCAGGTCCCACAAGGCCCAAAAATTTATGTGCGTTTCGAAAGGTGATCCAAACCACCACTAAATTTAAAAGAAGCGAGCAGACGGTCAGTGTGTAACCATAAGTGTCTAGGGTGATGAGTAGAGTCGTGAGCGCCGCCGGTCCCATGATCAAAGGAATACCGAGTGGTACTACGCCCATGGTTGAAACGCTGTCCCCCTCGGGTTCGCGGCGAGCGTGTTTGCGCGCAAAAACAAGATCGGTGACCGCGAGAATCACAAGTACAATTCCTCCGCCAATGCGAAAGTCAGGCGCTGTGATGCCGAGAAACGAGAAGAGCAAATTTCCGCAAAGTAAAAAAGCAACGGCGATGGCAAAAGCGGTGAGGGTGGCTTGGGTAACCAATTCTCGTCGCGAACGGTCGCTCAATGTTTCGGTAAGGCTTACAAAAAGCGGAGCGATACCCAGCACGTCCATTGCAACAAATAAGGGGATAAAAGCGCGGAAAAAATCGTCCATCGGTCCACCGTCTACGGGCTTGCTAGTCCAAATCCTCCCCACCAGGCGAGGTATGGCATGTGTTCTATTCAAAACCCGATAGCAATTCAATAGAATTGCCTGAAATATCCAAGGTTTTGGTTTGTGGACTTGCAAGTGGGCGGGGCTTAAGGGCATATTGCGCGCATGTCGGAGACAGAAAAAAAGGTACGTTTACAGAAATACATCGCGGACTTGGGTATAGCCTCTCGCCGGGAAGCAGAGCAATGGATCCGGGATGGCCGCATCACGCTCAACGGAGAGGTACGAAGGGACATGGGCATCACCATTGTGCCCGGTCAGGATCGGGTCCTCCTGGACGGAAAGAAGCTCGCGAACCGCAAGGTGAAACGCCTCTACTTAATGCTGAATAAGCCAGACCTTTACTTGACCAGCCGCAATTCCTTTCCCGACCAACCCTCTATTTATGAGCTTCCTGATTTGAAGCGTTTGCCCGTGCTAGTGGCCCCATCGGGTCGCCTCGATTTTCGCAGCGAGGGCCTACTTATTTTATCCAACGACGGTGATTTTGTTTATAAGCTGAGCCACCCCCGTTACAAGGTACCGCGCTACTATGAAGTGCTGGTACCTCGTGCGCTTTCGTTCAGGGAAGAAGATCGGCTTAAGGAAGGGGTCTACCTGGATAATAGCTTAGTCCGCGGCTTGGTAGTTCGGCGAAAACGCCGGGCGAGTTTGGGCGGAAGCCATGGAATGTGGTACCGCGTGACCGTGGAAGAGGGCCGCAATCGGATTGTCCGTCGTGTTTTTGAAACAGTAGGCGTACGCGTTTTGAGACTCATCCGCGTTGGAATCGGCGAGTTAAAGTTGCCCAAAACTTTACCGACAGGCCGGTGTGTTCCGATCCTTCCCGGCGATGTCGAGAAACTCAAACAGGGAACAGCCCGGGCGGCACGCGCAGCCTTGGAAGCGCGCACGGCTCGCCTCAAGGGTGAAGATAGCGACGAGCGTGGAGCACGCGGCGCGCGTGGTGTTCGCGGTCCTCGAGTTGCCAGAAAGCCCCGACCCGATTTAAAGTGGAATGCAGCATCTAAGACAGGGGGATCATTTGAAAAGCATTCTACTCGCAAGCCTACTTCTAGCCGCGCTGGTCGGCTGCACGGAAAAGCAACGCCTCGAAAGAGACAACCCCGTGAAAGAGATTCCGGCTTCTCCTCTCGGTATTGATTCCCAGTTAAAAGACTTAGCCGATCCCCCCACTCCGGCGCGCGTGCGCTTGGGCCGCTGGCTATTTTATGACAAACGTTTGTCGGCGGATAATACCGTTTCCTGCGCTAGCTGCCATCGGCCAGAGAACGCCTTCTCCGAGCCTACAGCCACTTCAACTGGAATTCGCAGTCAGCTAGGTGGTCGTAAGGCGCCCCCGATCGTTAACCTCGCTTGGACCATTTACCCGCACTTTTTCTGGGACGGGCGTTCGGCGTCACTGGAGGACCAGGCGAAGGGGCCGATCATTAATCCAGTTGAAATGGGAAATACTCACGAAGTCGTGGTGCAAACCTGCAAGGAAATTAAAGGTTACCACCCTTACTTCAAGGAAGCTTTCGGTGATCCGGAGATCACCATTGATCGCATTGCTAAAGCGATAGCCGATTATGAGCGCACTCGCTTGAGCGGAAATTCTGCCTGGGATAAGTGGAAGGCCGGCGATGAAAACGCCGTGTCGGCGGAAGTGAAAAAGGGGGATGAGATCTTTTTCGGAAAAGCAGCCTGTAACCAATGTCATTTAGGACAGAACTTTACCGATAGCCGATTTCACAACTTAGGAGTGGGATGGGATCCGGAAGTGAAGAAGTTCGCGGATCAAGGCCGTTTCGTGGTGAGTAAAAAGCGAGCCGACATGGGGGCGTTTAAGACGCCAGGTCTGCGTGAGGTCACCAAGCACGCGCCCTATATGCATGATGGCTCGGTGAAAACGTTGGAAGAGGTCGTGGATCTCTACGATAAGGGGGGACACGCCAATCCGTATCTTTCCCCGATGATGAAAAAGCTAAAACTGACTCCGGAAGAGAAAAAGGCGTTAGTCGCGCTGATGGGCGCGTTAGAGGGAGAGGGCTATCAAGATAAGGCCCCAGATGCCTTTCCGAAGTAAAAAGCTGACAAAGTCCGACGCGTAATCGCGTGGCTGAGCTTTCTTTTCGGCAAACGGCCGGGTCCAATAGGTACGGATCTTCATCGCACGTCCTCGGAGCTAACGAGGTGCAAACCCAGGCCCCGGTCTTTTCGAGCCCAAAAGGGGTGTATTCCTCGGGTTGACGCCGAAAATTGTTAGCCAGGAGTAAACCCACGCCGTCGGCCTGGTTGGCACTCCTGAGGGGGTGCGTGCGAACCCGTTTTCAAGGGGACTCTAGGTTCCCTTCGGGTTGTCCCAAGACAGCTCACCCAGGACATAGGTAGCGCGAATACTGCGGTCATCACTTAGGTTCATCAGCACGAGAAGTTGCTCGGTGAGATCCCGCGCGCCGGGGTAGCGATTGCCAAGGAGCAGAGGTCGACTCGGATCGAGGACGATAAAGTCAGCTTCTTTTCCCACCTCAAAATTCCCGATATGTGAGTCTAATCTTAGAGCCCGCGCCCCACCCAGTGTGGCCAGGTAAAACGCGTGAAGGGGGGTGAGGTCGTAGTTCTGCAGCTGGGCGACTTTGTAGGCCTCCGCGAGTCCATTAAGGATCGAGAAGCTGGTGCCAGCCCCCACATCGGTTCCTATACCGAAGCGAACTTTCTTGGCCGCCGCCTTATGCAAATTAAAGATACCGCTACCTAAAAAGAGATTAGAAGACGGGCAAAAAGCGACTGCCGAGCCCGTTTGCTCGAGGCGGGAAAATTCGTCGTCACAAAGATGGAGCGAGTGCGCGAACACGGAACGTTCGCCCAAAAGCCCGTAGGTATCGTAAACATCGAGATAGTTTTTCGCCTTAGGGAAAAGGGTGCTTACCCACTTTAATTCTTCCTTGTTCTCCGAAAGATGAGTCTGAACATAGGTCGTAGGGAATTCTTGGTGAAGCTTACTTAGCCTTTCTAACTGCGATTCACTCGACGTAGGAGCAAAGCGAGGAGTAAGGGCGTAGTGGAGACGGCCCTTGCCGTGCCATTTGCGAATTAATTCCAAACTGTCGGTGTAGGCACTCTCAGGGGTATCCAAGAGCGAAGCAGGCGCATTGCGGTCCATGCAAACTTTTCCGGTGATAAGCCGTAGGTTTTTCTTTTGTGCCTCTTCAAATAGGCAATCCGCGGACACCTTGTGCACGGTCGAGAAAACCAGGGCGGTAGTCGTGCCGTGCCGTAAAAGCTGATCCACAAAAAAGCGAGCGACGCGCTCACAGTGGGCTTTGTCCGAGAATCGGTCTTCGATGGCGAAGGTATAACGGGTCAACCAGTCTAAAAGATTAGCGCCGCGAGAGGCCATCATCTCTGTTTGGGGATAATGAACATGGGTGTCGACGAGCCCGGGAAGAATCAGGCTTCCTGGAAAATGAGTGACGGGAACCGAAGGGAACTTGGCCAAAAGAGTTTCCGCCGGGCCGCAAGCTTTGATGTGGCCGTCTTCGATGACAAGCAGCCCATCCGGCAAAGAGACGAAAGCATCGGGATGTAAAGAGGGGTCGTCCAAAAAATGCAGGACGGCGCCGCGAATAGCCTTAGTTGGAGCGAGTTCCCCCATGGGCCAGCATCTTATCGGTCCTCAAGCTTGGAGCAAGGAAATTCCTTATTCCCAGGCGAAGGGATAGTAGTTTTGATTTTCGTACTTGAGTGTCCAGCCGTAGATCTCGTTCCCCTCGGCCTGTTCGGAACTGTAGTAGTTCATCGTATTCGTGCTGAACTGAAGCGTTTGCGAGAAAGTCGTTTTTGCGTCGCAGGCCGGCACGCGTAGTTCCGTGGTTCGGATGCCATCAATTCTCGTATCGGGCTCAAAGGTTCCCGAGATCGTAATCATTGGTGCCGCGAATGTGTTGCACACCGGTGGGCGCCAGTACCAGTTTGAGGTCCAGCTATAACTCGCATCCTGCGTGTAATAGCGGCAATCGTTGTTCTGATTGTGCTTGAAAGCGAGCATGATGCCGGCCAGGCCACGGGTCTCGGCGTCGAAGTCCAAAGATCTACGGTTGTTGACGTTCACTTTGGTTGCACCGGAATTGAAATACCGAACGGGAACAATTTCAAAGCCGCTTGTGTTGCCAGAAACCTTAATATTCCATTTCCCCTTGCTGCAAGCCGGAATGGAAGGAGACGTCAGCGCGGTGCCGTAGCCAAAACGCACATAAGTGAAACTATTCCATTGAGGGTAATAAGTTCGGATCACATTGGCGAGGTACACGAACATAGAATGCGGTCGGCGGTTCATGCACTGAGGAATTAAAGCGAGGCAATGGACATCGGGTTCTCCGGCACTGGTCGTGGTGGCTGTCTCTTCTGCCGTGACGCCGCGGCGACTAGGGGCGCTGGTACGAAGACCCACCGAACCTCTTAAACCAAGTGTGTCCTCAGCAAACAGGGCGGAGTTGGGAATTTCGGTCGAGAAGAGCATCGGCTCGCCATCGGGCGCCGGGCGCTGGCAAGCAGCTAGGACCAACAAATTGATGGATGCGATAGCCAGAAGTCGGAAGGTGACTCCCCACGAAAAATTCATTTGAAGCTTCTTCATCGATGGTCCCCTGGTGATGAGCGAATAATCCCTTAGCTATAAAAAGTGCAAAGCCGGGGCCAGGCATTTCGTGCCTGGGCCGTGCCCAGGGTTTGGTGGTTTCCCACGCACCCCGTTACACGCGGTTTAAAAAGAGATGCAATCCCTGTGGTCTAAATGCGACCAAATTTTGGACACCCGTTTGTTAACTATTCTTTACAAGTTTTGACTTAGAGTCGGGTTGCACACCGTCCGTTGACCGCCACCAGAGCGGCTGATAGCTGTAGGTCGTGATTAGCCGCTTATCCATTCAGGGCCTCGCCATTATTGATTCGCTCAGCATCGATTTCTCTCCCGGCTTTAACGTCATTACGGGGGAAACCGGGGCGGGAAAATCTATTCTCATTCGTGCGCTGAATTTCTTGACCGGCGGGCGCTCGGGGCCGGAGACCGTTCGCCAGGGTTCCCCGCAAGCCCTCGTCACAGGTGAGTTTCTTGTTCCGGCGAAACATCCAGCATTGGCTCAACTGGAGGCGTTGGGAATTGTGCCAGAAAAATCCGGAAAAAAATTCCGCGTTATTTTGCGCAGACAGATGTCAGCTAAGGGAAGGGCCCAGGCTTGGATCAATGACATTACGGTCACTTCTCAAGCGCTCAAAGAAATCGGTCCCTTTTTGGTAGATGTTTTCGCTCAGCACGAGAATCAACGCCTTTTGGATGTGGATCGCCACGGAAGTTACTTGGACGAGTTTGTGGCAGTGAAGGAAGCCAAACAACGTTTGCACGTGGCTTTTGTCGAGTGTGACTTAGCGGTGAAGCAGATCGCCTCCATTATTAGTCACTACTATTCCGCCCAGAGTAACCGCGATTTTGTGGAATTTCGTCTGGAAGAAATCAAAAAGTTTAATCCCTCTAAAGAAGACTTCGATCGCACGTCCGATCTTTGCAAAAACGCTTCGGGTTACCAAAAAGTTCGCGAAGCCCTCTTGGGGGCCGTGGAGCCTCTTGAAGGAGGCGAAGGAGAGAGCCTAAGCCCGAGTTTGTGGAAAGCAAGTAAGCGACTCGAAATGTTACCCGAAAGTGAAGCCCAGGAAAAAGCGGGTGCTTTGAAAGCTCGCCTAATGGCGATGGCTTCGGAGTTTGACGATGTCGTTTTTGAACTGCGCCAGCTTCTTAGCAAGTATGAATTTGATGAAGACGGTCTCGAAAAAGCGCAGGGACGTTTGTATGAGTACCAAAAGTTGTTTCGTAAGCACAACGCGACCGGTATCGAAGAGCTTCTCAAAATAGCAGAAGATCTCAAAACAGCTGTTGGGTCACTTGAGATTACGGCGGAGAAACTTGAAGACCATTTGGGCTTTTTGGAAACAAACAGCGCTAAGGCACTGAAAGAAGCTTCTGTCTTAACAAAAGCACGCACGCAAGCCGCAACGCTGATTAAAAAAAGTGTAGAGAAAGAGCTTCAAGAACTCTCCATGCCCGGCTCTCAGTTCACAGTGGATTTTAGTCCGGTTAAGCACGAGCTTCCCTCCCTTGATCTCACAGAGTTTGATCTCAAAATTCAAAACCGTTGGGCTAAGCTCCGCGAGAACCTTTTGGGAGTGGGGCCGGAAGGGGCAGAGAAGGTCGAGTTTTTACTAGCGTCAAATCCGGGCGAGCCCATTTTACCTTTAGCGCGCATCGCATCGGGCGGGGAAATTTCGCGAATCATGCTGGCGCTCAAAAAGGCGCTCACGGTCGACGCAGATACGTGTGTGTTGGTATTCGATGAAATAGACAGTGGCATTTCGGGCCGCGTGGCGGATGTAGTGGGTAAAAAGATGCGCCAGCTCGCGGAACATTTTCAGGTGCTTTGTATTTCGCACCTGCCTCAAGTCGCTGTTTATGCTGATGCGCATTTCTTGGTGAAAAAAGCCGGCAAGAACAAACGCACGGAATCGAACATTCTTCTTCTTTCTGCCAAAGAGAGCGCAGAAGAAATTGCGCGCCTTTTGTCAGGGGCCGAAGTCTCCAAGCCGAGTCTCGAAAACGCCCAGGCGCTGATCGCACGAGCCAAAAAGGGCACTTCGAAATCAGCCTCCCGCTAGACGAGCACGAATCTTCTCTTTTTAATTCCCCTATTCTCTTTGTATGCGGCCCGAGTTAGGGCATCAACCTTGCTATCCATAGGGCTGGGTCGCGCGGAGAGGCTTTCTGTTTGGGTGGGTAGTGGTACGTGGTTTTTTATTGATGTTGTTGATCGCAGCGCCGTTGCTGTCGCCCCCGTCGCGTGGACTTTCCTCCACCGCTACGGCACCATGCCACTTCCACGAATTAAGCGAGCCCGAGATCTCCTCCGACCCGCTTCCAGAAATTTCGAAGAAAAAGAAGAAAAAGAAAGCCGCACTTCCTCAAGTCGATCCGCTTTTTCAGTTGGGCACTCAGTTTCGAGATACCCTAGACGAAGTCACCCGAAAATATGAAGGTTCTGTTCGGCGCGTTTTAGGGGTTGGAGGAATGGGCGCGGTTGTAGAAATTGAAAGTGCGGATGGTTCACGACATACCGTTAAGGTGTCGCGCTATTCGGTTCGCGATGAAGTCGACCTGGCCAATGCGTTGGAAGAAAAACACCCCGGTGGATTTTTTCCGTTCCCGCGAGTTCGCAACTTTGATCCTGATACCAATTCCTATGAGATGACTTTCTTAGGAATCCCCAATCGGAAGGGGACGGAAGCGGCTTCCGTTACGATGCGCGAAGTTTTTGCCAAACAAATCGGGATGACAGGGGCAGAGAAGACCATTCTCAAGAGACAGATAAAATCTGCCGTTCGTCGCATCCATTCTCAGGGTTACGTTCACCGCGACTTAAGTCCTAACAATATTCTTTTTCATGTGGATCCGGATTTTGGGCTGCGAGCGTATATCGCAGATTTCGGTATTTCAGCGCTTGAGAAACGTTATGGAACGCATGCAGGAACTCCTGGTTACACGTCGCCCAATCAGTATCGTGGTGGTCCGGCTGAGTTTGCAGATGATGATTACGCGTTGGAAAGACTATTTTTTGAGATTGATCGTTTACCGGTCGAACCTAACTAGCGTGCTTGGCCTACCAGAAGATCTTCCCAGCTTGATTGAGTATTGAATGGATTTAACTCTGTGGCGTGAGGCTCGAGTTGCGCGGATTGCACGAGGTCCTCGAGTAGTGCCAGCCCCTCAGCATCGACTTTTCCCTCGAAATGTTTGCGCAGGACGTTCAGCCCGACTTCAGCCGAGCGTTTGCCGGGGGAGTTCGGGCGAGGGGATATCACAGCGTCTAGAATATCTGCCAGAGTGGTCAGCCGCGTGATCCTCTCGGAATCCAAAGCCGCGCTGGCGGGCTCACTTCCGGACAAGCTCTTGGATTTCAGATTAAAAGGGTAACCGCTGCCGTCCAAAAAATTGTGATGGTTCTGTGCCACAGCGACGGCGAGGTTATCGGGATTCAGTAGTGAAAGGGTTTGGTATCCCTTAAAATGGCGGCTGGCCATATCGCGTTCGGCTTGAGAAAGTTGAATATCAGGAGTCAGGAGCAGTCGTGCTTCCTCCTCGCTAAGAATGTTTTTAGCGGCGAGCTTTCGTACCATTTGAACTTGCTGTTCTGTGGGTGCCTTTAGTCCGTCTTCTGTAATTTCGGCGTTCAGTGTTTCAAGGATCGCTTCCGCTTTGATTCTTTCAGATGGAGAGAGAAGGCGCTGGTCCTCCGCCCGCCGCAAGGCAAGTTTCGTATCCTTAAAGGCCGTGGTTCCTATGCGCTGCTTCTTTGCGATTAGGTCGTCCGGCCAGAAGAGCTTTCCGACATCGTGGAGTGCGATACTCAGGAAAACCTCTTCTTTTTGAGCTGCTGTCATTTCAGGGAGGCCCGCTTTTTTGCGGTAGGCCGCTTCGAGTTGCACCACGTGACGCGCGACGCGGCCGAAATGATCCACGTGCAAGGCAAACTCAGGGTTTTTTGCCGAGACGTCTTTGACAAGCGCGCGAGTGAATTCCAAGGACTCTCGTAGCGTAGTGGGTTCAGCAGAACCATTCGCGGTTAACCGCTGTTGGAGGCGCTGGTTGACTAAGGCCGTCGTGGTTGGAAACTCTTCGGCCCAAGGATAACCATCATTAAGAACCTTTGCATCGCCCTTTACGCCACTGCGGAAAAGAGTCGCCAGGGCGCCCGCTATCTGCAGTTTGCGATCAAATTCGCGGGTTGGATCACGCAACCGTTCGGGGGCCGTTCGTAAAATCGTGCGGGCATGACGTCGAAGGGATTCTGCGGGAGTTGCCACGAGATCGTCCCCGTAGCGGGCCACCAGTTGCATGGCTGCGTAAGGGTGGTTTTTCGAAAGAGCATTATAGGCCGCTTGGGTTTCGGCCAAGGTTTTTAGATGAGGAAAGTCGGCTCCGGCTTCTGCTTTTGCGAGCAGGAAATCCATCCCGCCATTTTTCTCGGCCCATTCCAGCACGCGTACGGTGCTGGCATCGATTTCTTCTTTTGTCTGATCATCTGATACTAGTCTTGTTGCCGTGGTGGCTTCCGAAAGATGGCGTAGTTTCGGTTCGACGATCTCGTCGACTAGCCGGCGACGAAAGCGATCGCTCAAAGGGGGAACTTCGTCCACCAGTGATTCATATTTGCACGCCGCTTTTTGCGACTGAGCGAAGAGGGTGGGCGCTGAGAGAATACAGATCAAACCCACTTGACCGACTATCCAAAAGCTAAACTTTTGTCGGTCCTTTCGTTTACTGTTCATCGCATAGCCAAGGCGCTATTGAGTCCTAGCTTTAAGTTTGGGGTCTAAGGCAATACGCTGCAGCATCGATGCCACTGGAGCCCGTTAAACGCATTCTGGAGGGGTACAGACGAGTTCGGTTAGTACGTTTACCCTGTCTTTCAGGCTACTTAGAACGCCTAGCTAACCTATTGAAAAAGTGGAACAAATCGCTAAGCCGAACAGGTTTCCTTTACTTATAACGCACATTGTTATATAACGCCCCGGCTGATAACTATCATTTGAAAGGTGGGTTGTATGCGAACTCTTGGGCACTTTATTGTATTGGGTGTTTTTTCTCTCTCCGGCCTCGCGCAAGCGAAACGAGTCGACTTTAAATTGCACGTTCATGAGAACGGCGAAAAAATGAAAAAGTGTGAGTTTAAGCTCAACATCGGTCCCGATAAAACCGCCGCGGAAGGCAACGTTCTTGCGGGAACTTATGATCGTGAACTTACCGACTCCAAGCCAATCCTCGACGCCTTGAAAGACTTTGACGCGAACGACGTAGATTCAATGGACATGGGCACTCCCGATGTGGATATGCGATCGGACATGGAACGCGAAGAACTTTCGGGCGCAGTCCGTATTGATATTCTTCAAATACAAAACAGAATGGTCAGTGCACGCAATGTTTCTAAGGGTGCCGACTTTCTCAATTCGTTGGTGATGGAATTTTGCCATCCGAAGGAACGCGGTGAAATCTTTATCAACCCAAAAGATATCAAGGTTCCCCCGTTCATCTTACCTGCCAATAAGCTGTAAGATCTTTCGTTGAATTCGGTTAGGTCGGCTGGGATTACTCCCAGTCGACCAACACCCACTTCTGACTCTTCAAATCCCAAATAATTTGGCGTGCAAGCAACTCAATCGTCTGTTTCGAAGCGATAAGCTTTGGGTTGTACCAAAGTTCGCGATGATTCTTGAGATCGGTAGGATCGGTGTAGGCTTCGTCGTACGCGCGTGAAAACTGGGCAAACCGATTGGTGAAATCGATAAGCTGCTCTAATTTCTTGCGGTCTTCTGCTCCCGGAATGATGAGTTGGCCCCTGCTATTGGTGCCGCTTCCGCTTATCTTTTTCATAAACTCGGTACCCGTTTCCTGGCTGTGAAGGCGGGTAACGACGGAAAAACGCCCTTTTCCATCGGTCACCACGTTGGCGCGGGGAAATTCATCCGGAAGGTCCTTTGCCATTTCGTTAAACTTTTTCATGAAGCGCAGGGCATCGGTTCGACCAAACCTGGTAACTACGCCGTACGGAATGCGAAGCGCTAGATCAGGGTTGTCCTGAAGTGCCCAGACATGGGTGGCATTTCCCCCACCTAAGTATTCACCCAGCTGGAAGGTCTGTATGGCCCCGGTATCTTCATCCATTATTTTGAGCGTGTCTCCGGTTCGCAGCTCACGGATGGTTTCATGGTAAAGGTTTCCCTGAGTCCAAGGCGTGCGATCATGGGGATTGGTTTCGTAAAACTCATCGGTAAAAATAAAGGTCTGGGGCTTCGCATGCGGAACATTTTTCAAAGCGTAGATAACTTCACTGTCTTCTAGAGAACGGCGTTCCGCTTCGGTCAAATCGAGCAAGGCAATAAAGTGTTTGTTACATTTTCGAGCAGGTTCAAAATAATTGATCGTTTGCGCGACGCCTTGGGCGCTCGACAAGAGGCACCAGCTTACGCACAAAAGGAATGTCATTCGGAAATCCATTGTGCGAATTAAATGCAAGAATAAGGCCTGAAATACGAACGTATACAGGCAGTATGGGGTAATCTATCGATGATCGCGAAAGGACGGCTCAAAATCGGGTGAGCTTAGCTTAAGCCCTTCTTCCAGCTCTTCCTGTTGCGCCCAAAATTGGGAGGCTGTTTGCAGCGGCGTTTTTTTGTAGAAATCAACCAAGAGATCGGAGTCGGGGAAGTAAACGATCTGATGTTCCTTGTGCCCCTTTTTTGTATGTGCAACTTGCAATTTGGCGTCGATTCCGAAATCCCGCATGAGTGCCCACAGGGCCACTGCCTTGTGCCGGCCGCGACCTCTTGTTTTGGAATCGGTATCCATCAATGTGGAGGCGCTTCGTAGATTGAAGTAGTGGGTGTTACTTGCAGGTTCGAAAGGGCTATCGAGTTTAGCGACGAGGATAGGCAGAATTTGGGAGAGATTGTCCTGGGGGTACTCGAAAAGCTTTCGCTCCTCTGGAGTAAGTTTGTTCATGATGTTTTGAGTATCGAGCATTATGCCGTAGCCGACGTGCTTTTTACCCATTACACGGGCGACCGGGCCTTTATAAGAGGGAACAAAGTAAGCGCCAACCAGTCCCAACCCACCGATGCCGATTCGTTGCTTCCAAGAGAGTTTTCCCCACGCGTCTCGGCAGGTACGGTAAACCCCCTTTTTTGCCTCGGTAATCGCGACGGGCGTTTCCTGAGAGGGCGTGTTATCCGATTCGGTTTCTTCCGCCCACGCGAGAGAGGGGGCGAGCAATCCCAGAAGAAACAATCCAAGTACTATGTGAGCTTTAAAGCGCATACACCAATCCGCAGAGGGGAATTGCAAGGTGTTTGCCAGAGTTGTCGGCGAGAAGATTAGATTGGGAGGCTTGCCCGGGGGCCGTAAAACGCTCACCACTCTCTAGGCAGTAGACACTAAGACATTGAATTTACACCCGTCACCCCAGGCACGGGGTGTCCAGTAGCTTTACAGTATTCCCTTTGTGTACAGGCACGAAAACCGTTGGCCCTGCCGTTGCACCTATTACTCGTATGAGGTGCAACATGAAAAAAGCCATTTTTACTTTAGCAATTTTGTTTACAGCTATTGCGGCCAATGCCGAAGAAAAGAACTGCAAGTTAATCATCCAGACGAAATACTTCGACGGCAAAAAGGTTGTGAATTTTGAACACGTCTATGCCGGTACCTATGACGAATGCAAGGCTGCGGCACAGAACCGAACTTTAGCGAACGAAGGCGACAAACAACAGAACGTAAAAGTCGCGTTTGGTTACCGCAAGCCGGCGGACCTGAAATAACAATTTCTCATACCCCCAATACGAATCATCAAGGAGGCCTAGGCGATTGACTCGCTTAGGCCTCTTTGCATTTTGGAAGGAAAATTCTTAAAAGGGAAATCGATCGTCCGGGAATCGGCGGTCGAAAGACCGATCGCGCGCCTGACCCCCGCCGGTGCCTTGAAGTTCGACAGGTTTTCCGCGGAGGTTTGTGGACTGAATGTTAATTCCATCGAGTTCAGGGAAAACAGGAGAATCTACGGGCCGCGTGCCTTGCGTGCCTCGGTCGTTGTCGTCAGTTGGGTCTTTAAGCACAAAAAGGCGATCGTCCATCGTGTGGATAGCTAGCGTGGGGTCAAAGGTCCCAAAATCGATGGAGCGAATTCCAAACGGAAAGCCGGGGTACTCATCTGCGGGCTTAAAGCCATGGATCGAGAAATCCCAGCGTCGGATAGTACTGGTTAGCCGATTGGGAACTACGTCGGGGTAGTTTACGAACTCAATTAATTCCCACTCGGGCGATGAGGTAGGGCGAAGATAAAAACCACCCGTGCTAGCATTTTCGGGTGCCCCCGGAAGGACAAATTGTTCCTGAATTTCAGTTTCTAGGTTGATTACCCCTGTTACTCGAGCACCGTCGGCGTTGTTGCCGTAGTAGGCGAGCCAACCCTCAGAATCGATTCTCGCGTGGAACATATGAGGGGTTTTGCTCGCGATGGTCCGTACCGTTTTTTGGGAGAGATGATCTAAAACTTCAATTCGATCTTCGTAAAGCGCAACGATTCTGTGAGATTCTCCGTGCAGAAGGATTTGGATTGGGCGCTCGGGAAAGAAATATTCTTGAGTGCGACCGTTCCCCGTGTTGATCAAAGTGGCGTAAAATCCCATGGGGAGAACTTGCGCATTGGGAGGAAAAGCAGTCCATCCTACATCTGGGATGAGCAATAATTCATCGTCGAAAATCCAGTTCGAGTGAGCACTGAAATGAGCTACATGAGCGGGGTCGCTTACTCGAGTCATCCAGTGATCGAGGATGTGATCGTAAACAAAATTATACTTCGCAATGACGTCAAAACTCCCCAGAGGGATCCGAACGAGCAACGTCTCTTCGTCGAGAAAAAGAACTTGAAGCTTTCTCTGACTAAAATACGGTTCAGAGATAGGGGGACTAAAGGTCAAATCTCGACGAGAGAATAGACTTCCCGATTCACTCGCTAGATGGCTTAGTATGGGCTTTACGGAGAAGCGCCTCTTGATCTTCCGCTGTACCAGATCGAGGACGACGACAAAATGCTCAGGCCGGCTCTCTCCGCCAGGCACAGAATTCATTACCATTTCCGGGTAAGCGTAGGCTGTGCCTTGAGGCGAACAAGCAGGGGAATTAAATACGGTACTGCTGCACAGGCGGCTTTTCCCTAAGCCCTCGGTCGATCGCCGAATTGCGGGAACGTGGTCAAGCGCTTCCAGCTGAGTTGTGTTGTAGAGAAAATAAGCGCCTGGCTGATGGCGGGGATAGGTTTGGAGTGCGCCTAAGGGAGAATGATCCGTGTCTGAGCCAAACAGGACTTGCCCCGTATTAGAGATAGCCCATTCGGAAACGCGATCGAGATTTTGAATGGCGAAAACACTGCCGTCCAGACCAGGGTAGCGCGCCACGCGCGTCATCCGATGCTCTCCTTCAAATTCCGGGCGCATGGTGTAGTCAAAAAGGGCGCGAAGGTAGAGAGCCATCACGCAATCCGAAGCGTGGAGGGTGGATGCCCCCATGAGTAGAGCGAAAATGAATGAACGATAGAGTGTCACAGCCATCCTAGAGTATGCGGGGCCCTCTGTAACACTGGGCGTTAGGTGACGCAACCCCTCTTCCAAAACCTTGATTTGGCAGGCTTTTCCGGCACATGGAGGACAAAAAAGGGGGCGCTAGAGTTCTAGCGCCCCCTTTCACTTCCGCTTAATGCCCTTCCGAATTACTGCCGAAGGGTTTGAGCATCGAGCTCACTGTGGAGCGTATCGATTAGCTCATTCAATAACGAGACTAACTCCACTGCTTCTGGACTCACATTGCGTTGGTACGTTCCGCATGGCACTTCGGCCGAGTACAGGTTGATGAGTGTTTCATCAGCAGAGTAGTTCACTCGTTTACTGGGCATCGCAAGGCAATGAGGCGCAGAAGGATTCGGCACCTCTTGTTCGCCCGCGCGGGCAGCATCAATCAAATGATTGATCTCTGCCATTTCATTTTTCAAAAAAACTTTCAGGTTGATCTCATGCTTTTCCTTCCCTCCGATTCGGACGATCCCTTTCGCTAGGCCAGCTTCGTCCACCGTGATACGCACGCTTGAACCAAAGGCGATGTGTCCGCCATGATTGATTTTTGATTCCTCGAACGTCAACCGGATAGAGCTTCCGCCTCCGAGTGCCGCATGAGAAATACTAGAGAGAACCGCTAATGTGATTAAGATGAATTTATTCATGACCCGCCCCGTAAAACTTTTGTTTAACAACCCAAACTTCACTTCTCGTCCGCCTCTTAAGCAAAGGGCGTACCAACTTCCTGTGCCTAACGCTCGCGAAAAATTGGTTTCAAAATGGGATAACGAAACAGAGGTGGTGCAGAAGTGGTACTTAAAAAGAAAAAGTTTCCGCAAATGGAGCTTTGGTGCGACGCGATAGATTAGTCGGGATTATTCCTTCGTCGGAACCGGACTGATCACAATGGGACCTTCGGTTACTTCAACGCGACTCAGAATCTTTTCTATCTTCGCCGAGATTTCGTCTACGCGAGCGACGTGTCCCATTCTCGAAGGCGTGATTCCGAGTTCCTGATAGTGGCATTCCATCGGAGGAGGGCAGAAGCCATCGATCGGATCAGCCAGGCAGCTGATCATTTTTTTCTTCACCACTTTTTTCTTACGCTCTCCCATGACTACGCACACCGCTCGGTGCGTACAAATGCGTACTTTGTTTTTTCCGGATTTTCCGAAGATGGCGTCGGTGGCTTCCACGTAAGTGGGAGAGAGGTCGAGTTCTTTGCAGCCCACTACGAATTCGTAGTCTGCCTTCGCCGTGGCGGCTAAAGCGAGGAATAGAAAGAAAATGTAGTGCATACAGGTCACCAGGTTTTGGGTTTGTCGGCGCAATCTAGTGAATGTCAGGCGCGAGGTCAATCAAGTTGTAAGTATTTGTAAATACAACGGAAAGAGGCCAGCTTTTCCGCTGGCGGGCAACGTCCAGGCACCGGGCACAGTAAGTACTCAATTCAATTGTTCTATTGGGAGTGCGCTCGCACCCCGGCTACGATATGAACGGATTTCACCCCAAGCAGCAACAAAGGCATTAGTTATATCAACCAGTTATGAGGCAAATGGACTCAAGTTTTTGGCCGCGATCCTGCATTCTAAAGGTTGTTAAGGAACACCTATGAAAACAGCTTTGCGAAAACCACTACTGATTCTTCTCGGACTGAGTTTGCCGATCCTAGGATCCGCCGACCAGGCTAAGAAAGAGGCGGCGGACCAAGCCGAAGCTAACGCCGAGTACGTCGGCCGCGCCGGGCTATCCGTACTGTATGTTCCTGAGGATTCAGCCAAAGATTTTGTTCAACCGGAAATTGCGGCTCCCGTGGAGCGGACTAAAGACACCGTTCCGCTGCACAATCCGAAAGATAAGCGGAGCGAGATCGTCCCTTCTCGAGGACTAGCGAGTCAAGGCGCGGAAGTGGACATCGTTGAAGAAAACGAAGCCCTTGCTTCCGACGAGCTTGCAGAAGGGGAAGACTACGAACCTCCTTTCACACTCAACACCAAGTTTAGTCGAGATCTCGGAGTGGAAGGTCCGGCGGAACTTCTTGAAACCGGCGAATCGATGGAATTGGTTCATAAAGAGATTATCGATAGCGCACTTATGATCGCAGGACGCAAGGTACCTTTATTTATGGAGGACATTGCCGAGCGCGCGCTTGAAGGCAATCGCATCACGATTGTGTTGTGGGCCTTAATTCTCATTGGTTGCGCCTTCGTGCTGAAGCTATTTTTTAGTCTTCAAACCGCGCAACCTCGCCGTACGCGGGAAGTCGCCATCGTGATTCCTTTTAGAGAACGCAACATCGAAAATTTCCAGCCCCTGCAAGAAGAGGTGGAAGAAAAGACGATTTGGCAGGACCGTCAAGCGAGAGTGAGCATGGAAGAAGTCTCCGAAGTGGCGGAAAAGGGACTTACCTCGAGCATTCAGCTTACGGATCCGAACTGGCAGAAAAACACACAGATTACTGAAAATACCCAAATCACCGGGGCAATCGCGTCTTGGACGCCAAGGAAAGAGCGCAAACTTTCCCCCAAAAAGTTTTATCTCCGCCAAGAGAAGAAAACCAAGAAATGGTACATGGTCCAGGCCGACATCAATGGCAAAATCGGACGCACCATCGGCGAGATAGCAGCGGGAACCGTGGTCGATGGCAAGACTCTAGGCCGTCACTTTGCGGCGAAGTTTTACAAACTCAATGCGCAGGGGCATTGGTATCCGACTTCCGACAAGCCTCAGCTTGTGCTTGCTGTGAACAACAATCTCTCTCGACCGAAACGCTGGCTCTAAAATACCTGAGGGATTAGGATTTTTCAGCAGCGGGGACTTTTTCCCGAAGGCTTGAGATCCAGCCATGCCGAGGCACTTCTCTCACGAATTCCCACTCCGCACTTCGCATCCGAGTTTTATGTGACAAGCTGCTCACGCGGAGGAATTCTACTTTAGCTGGCGAGAAACTCCTTAATCTTCATCTGGATTTCTGGCAGGACCTCACTCATGGGTCTGAGCGGGCGAGCGCGATCATGAATGACTTTGAGTAAACGAAGCGCTTCGAGAATATTAGACAGAAGAGGAAGCTCTTCTTTGTCTTCTCGTAGCAAGCGCCGAGTTACGATGGCTTCATATTGTGCGATTTGGTTCGCGTTCTGTTTCAGCAAGCTTACCATGGGATCTTCCGCTGAATGACGGTTGTCCAACCGGCTCAAAGAGCCGTCCCAAAGACTCGAGTTCCCTGAAAGGAGCTTGCGCAAGTTGTCGTTTTTCTCCAGCTCAAGAGGCAGGGCGAGCGAGGTAAAAGCGATGAGCAGGTTTTTTGAATCTCGAAGACTCGTACGTGCCTGACTTAGCCTTCCGCTGCTCGGATCGTTTTCAATAGAGGCGTAAAACTGTTTTCTCCAATGAAGAAGATGATTTTCAATGAGTTTGCTAACTTCCTTTTCGGATGAATCTCGGTCCTTTGTCGTGAGAAGCTCTTCGAAGTCGCTGTTAAGTTTTAAACTTAGCTCGGACCAGTCCTTTAAAAGACCCTCTTCGAGAACAGATACGCCGGCTGAAGCCATGGCCACCCGCCGTTCATTTGATTTGGGTTCCAGATAGGGCAGATTGTAGGCGATCAAATTTTCCACCGCCCTTTGATGGGGAGGGAACCAGCCCGACAAGTAGAGATGATTGGATTGAACGCGTCTTGCGAAAATAGGCCAGCTCTGTTCCCCCGCGCTGATTGAAGCGCGTATCACGACTGAGAGTCGTCCATATTGGAAGTGGGGCATGGTTGATGTGATATCCCATTGCTTATCAGTCCATTCTACTGAGTCATAGCATAGGGAAATCCTTCCTATTCCGAGATGGTGCGCATTAAGAAAAATTGCCGGAATGAGCGGTTCAGAACCAAAGTGTTTTGCGGGCTCTTGGAGGGCTACCGGAGTAGGTAGCTTTGGTTGAGTAGTGTGCGGTGAATGGGCAATCTTCCCCTGACAGATAGGAATGTGAAAACTGCGAAAGGCTTTTCGCTGGCTGCCCGTTTGAGGGAATTGTGCAGCCGATGCGTTCAGTCCGAGTCCATCTAACTCAGGAAGAATAGTTTCATAGGTTCGGCGGGAGTCTTCTATAACAGAGCTTAGTTGTTCTGTTGCTGTTTGGTATTGTCTCAGAACACGAAAAAGAAGTTGGGGGGAACGTTGTGCGTTTCTAGGAGCGGAATGTTCGAGTGTCAGACTCGCGAGACTATGACTGAGGCTTTCTCCGGCCGCTAAAATTTCGTTACTCAATTGAGAAGCGCCGTACTGACGAAAAATATCAGGCCAGGCGGTACTTAACTTGAGGTACGCTACGGCATATTTCCCCCATGCCAGTGGATTTACCAACCCGCGTGGGTCGGTTAGTGCACGGGAATGGTCAAAGTCGGTAGCGGCTTTCATCGCTAGAGAGTTGATGTGATGCCACGGCGAGGGAATAAGGGGGAAGGACGAATGGTTCGCGGCAGTCGGACCGCCGCTTTCTATCGCATCTCGTGAGTAAAGAACCGCGAAGGTTTTAATGTCGCTCAAGCAGGCTACGTAGTGAGAGCGTGTTTGAGGAATGTCGAACGTCTGCTGGTTCAAACACGAGTCCGTACGCAGTGCCACGGGTCGTTCAAACCCGGCGCGCGTGAGTGCGTACTGGCTACCCTCAATGGCACGAAGGCGCTGCTCCAGATGGACCAGAAACGATTGGATATCCGTTTCTCTGAGAGTATGACGCTCAAGTTGGGCCGAAATCTGATTAAGGCGGACTTGTAGCGTTTCAAACACGACTTCCACTGAGGCTTCCAAATGGTCGAGCCGAGCATCCAAGTGCTGATGAAGTTCGGTCACTAGGCTTTTTAGGAAGTCTAGTTCCTTTAGAACGACTTCTTCAAAAGACGGACGACCCGACAAGAGCGCTAGAGACAGAAACCGCGCAATGGTTGAACCAATATCCGTCGTCAGACGAAGCGTACCGTAGGGTGTTGCTTGGGGATTGGTCTTTAGCGCCTCGTTCGCCGTTTGATAAGCATTCAAGGCTTTTGCGATGCCGATTGCGCTTTGACCGAGAGCTGTAATGAGTTCGGCCTCCTTATTCTTGCCCTCCAAAGAGGCCCACTTGGAGAGAAGTTCAATGCCCAACTCCGCGGATTCAAACGCGGGCTCCCGAGTTGAAATTGCCTCTAGGGGTGGCATTGCCGCAGGCGAATGGTTAAGAGGCAGGCGAATCGATTGATGAACGGACTCCAATGCTTCTTCCAAAAGGACCTCTCGTTTGTTTGTTCCGGCGGGGAAAGAGTTAATCTCCAGGATTGTTTTTATGAAATCCTCAGAGAGGGGCAGCTCAGAAAGAAGTTCAGGAACAGAAGCATTTACATCGACGGCATCGAGAGAGAAGTGGTTTGGCGACAGGAATCGTTCATCCAGTTCCTTGGCGACCTCACTTTCCCGTTGCCTTTGGTACCATTGCTCCATCAGTTCGAGTGCGCGAGCGCGATACCCTACCGTAAGCGAGCCCGGCTCGGGGATTTGAGCGAAATACTCGCGCCAGAGTAGCTCACTGGTCCAACTGAGAGCCCCGACTCCCTCCTTTACAACGCGAGGGGGATCGGCTGTGTCGGAAAGTGTGCGGGCCCAAAAACGAACTGCGTTGTTAAAAGGTTCAGAAGGGTCGGTTTCGGCTTGGCTTACTAAGGAAAGAGTTTTGTGGTCGGCTGGTTCTTGCTTCAAGCGAGAGAGAAGCAAAGCAACCCGTTCGATGGGAGCCGTTCCGAGACCCGCCCGGTCAATGTCGCGCAACCGGATCTGAGCCCACAAAGTGGCACGCAGATCACGCGCCAGCGCGGTTGCGGAGCCGAGGGCAAAAAGGGCGAAGATTACCTTGCTTAGAAAAGGAGATTTAAGGGGCATAGAAAGCACCACTGTTTTCTAAAAATCGCACAAGGGGGTGGTCCTCCGGAAGTACCTGATAGGCGAAGTCCTTCGCGTTGTATCCGGCGTAGGACACGTAAGGAGACGCACCTCGTTCCAACAGGAAGCGAGCTAGTTCGTAGTGCCCCCGCAGTAGGGCCACCATTAAGGGGCTTATATGTTCCGAGTCGGAATCAATATTCTCATCAATGGTAGCCCCTGCATCGAGAAGGCTCGCTACTTTTGATCGTTGGTTGTTGGCTACGGCTCGGGTGAGTTCGCCAAAAGGCGGAGGATCTTTCGCTGGGTTGGACCCAGGTTCGCGAGCGCAAGAAAGAGAGAGACCTAAAAGCATTCCTATCCAGAAACGGCAAGTCATGAGGATGGGAAATGCAGGGGGGATGCCAGAAGCGCAAGCGCGAACAAGCTAGAGTGAGGAGCGAAATGGCGACTGGGGTCGCGAAAGCAGACTAGTTCGAATGGGAAAGGCCTTGTTTCGCTAGACGGCGGGTCCCGACACGCACGGAAGCATGTGAGTGAGCGATCTCTTCCTGATTGGAGGATTGGAACTGCCAAATTTTCAGCACGCGCACGAGCACGTGAGTGACATTCGCCTGGCAGGTGAGAAGAAGCAGAAAAGAAGCGACCATGACACGCGACCAATGCAGGTTCACGTGGCTGGTGGTGGCGTATTCCACCAAGCCTGGCCACACGAGAGCCAAGGAAGCGGCACTTGCAATGAAGGTGAAAACCGCAAGGGGTTTTCCCTCAAAAAAACTGGCAACAAACGCAGGCCAAAAGGCCGCTTGTCCGGATTGGCGAGGGCCAAAGAAACTTAAGTGATAGCTCAGCGTGGTGGCGCACAAAAGCAGGAACCCTGCCGAGCCGAGCAAGAAACAAGCCAGAAAACGGTAAATCATCCATTCCTTGATCCAGCGGTTCTCAAAATAGAACTCAACGGGATAAATCGCGAGAGCTACCGAAACCGCTAAGCATACTGAAAAGCCCATCAAGAAAATACGTTCGGGGCGATAACAAAGGACGCCCGCTAAAATGGTTTTCAAAAAACGAATGCCATCTTTAATGACGTTCAGTTTACTCTCACCAATGCGTTCTTCGTAGGGGATAGGAACTTCAATAACAGAGAGACCGTTCAAAAGAGCGCGCGCGCTCATGGACGGAGTAAAATGCAAACCATCGGGAAGAGGGTAGAGCCAGCGCAAAGCACTTCGGCGGATGACGCGCATGCCGCTTGCCGTGTCCGTCACGCGGTGACCACAGAGAAAACCCAAAAGAAGTGCGTAAAAATAATTTCCCACTTTGCGAATGCGGGGCATTTTGGTTTCTTTGCCCATGCGCGAACCCAACACAATGTCTGCACGGTTTTCTTGAAGAGCGTTACAGAGTTTTGAAAACTCGAGTGGGTCGCAGGTGCCGTCAGCGTCTAAGAAGCTAACAAGCGAGCCTTTACCTTGTCGGAAACCCTCTTTGATCGCGGCACCGTAGCCCCGGTTTTTTTCAAACACGATCACTTTTACATCGCGGAACCGTTTGGCGATATTGACGGTGTTGTCTACAGAACCATCGCTGACCACGATAATTTCCACATCGTTTAGCTGGGCTTTGTTTTTTATTTCCTTACGGGCTTCCAGACAGCGTCGGACGGTATCGCCGATGGCTTCTTCTTCATTGTAAGCGGGAATAACGACGGTCAGAGTGTCTTGTGTCATAAATGAATTGTGTGAGGGAATTAACTGGTTCGGGTTCGAGTTCGAGGAGTGACTACTATTATTATAAGCGGGAGGCCTTCTATGCTGCAAGGTGTCTCTCGCAATCTGGGTAGAAAAGTAGACTGACCGGAAGGGGAGTGGGAGAATACTTTCTCCATCATGCCATTCATTCTCAATTGGATTTTCGCCAAGAATTCTCTGCCGTTCTTCGCTCTCGCTGCGCTCAGTCTTTGGGCTCCTTTCTGGCTAGTTTCTTTTTGTCGCCGCATCGAGCAATTTCTTAAGAACCTGTCGCGTCATCCACGCAGGGTCATTGTGGGTGTTACGATGGCCCACTTTCTTTTTCAGGCCATTGTTTCACTTTGTTTTTACTGGCCGCAGCCGCGCGTGCACGATGAGTTTAGCTACCTTCTTGCCGCCGACACCTTCGCTTCGGGAAGGCTGACCAACCCCCCACCCGCTTTACCCGTGGCATTTGAGAGCTTCCATATTCTGGTGAGCCCCACCTACATGAGTAAGTATCCGCCTGGGCAAGGTCTCGCACTTGCACTGGGGCAAGTTCTTACCGGCAAACCCATTGTTGGCGCTTGGATTTTTCAGTCGCTCGCTGTGGGAGCTCTCACCTGGTGTTTGTACGGATGGTTAGTTCCGCTCTGGGGATTCATTGGTGGCCTTCTACTTGTGGTCCATCCGGTCTTCTTTGATTGGGGCCAGAGCTTTTGGGGTGGAGCGGTGGCGATGCTAGGGGGCGCTTTAGTTCTCGGGGCTGTCGGACGGTTGAAAGAGCGCTACGGTGTTTTTGAAATCGGTGCTTTGGCGATCGGTGCTGGCTTGCTCGCCAATAGCCGCCCCTATGAGGGGCTCGTTCTTCTCGTTCTATCGCTCGGGTTGTTTTTTTTATTGCGAAAGAAAGTTTGGCTGAGGGCGCAGCAGGTTCAGGCGCTTGCTATGTTAGGGGGCGCGGGGCTCCTATTTGTCGGCGCTATGGCATTTTACAACCAAGCTGTTACGGGAAGCGCATTTAAAATGCCGTATCAACTCCACGCGGAAACTTATAGCGTCGCGCCGAACTTCTTGTGGCAAGCCCCGTTGCCCGTGCCCGTATACCGGAGCCCCGATCTCGAAGTGCATCACGCGGCTTTTGAATCTTGGCAATACGAAGATCAGAAAAAGTCGGTATCCCGTTTCTTTTTCTGGGTAAAAGAAAAACTGGGCACCTGGTTTCAGGAAGCCTTTCGTTTAAGATTCCTTATTGTGGGACTAATCGGACTTGCCGCCGGCCGGTGGACATCGTCGCTAAAATGGCTTTTCCTCTCTTTGGGAATATTTATCGTGGGTATCCTCCAGGTTACTTTCTTCAACTTACATTACACGGCCCCCGCGGTACCGCTATTCGCCGTTGTTATTCTCATGGGCCTCGAGCGTTTTTCCCACTGGACGTGGAAAGCCAAACCCGTGGGGAAACTGGTAGTTTACTCCGGCTTGGTCTGGACACTTATTCCTGGGTTTGCTCTTTTCTTGGAAGATTATGCGCACAAACGGGTGCCGCGAATGGAGAAGGCGTTAAATCGGAGTGCCCTGGAGGCCGAGGTTGTCGCTTCCGGAGGCAAGCACCTCATTCTGATGCCCTGCGAAAATCACCGGTGTGGTGTGGTGGCAAATAACGCTAATCTGTCGGATAGCGCCGTAGTTTGGGCCCGGGAATTGAAACCCGAGGATGCAGAAAAACTGTTAGAATATTTTCCGAATCGCAGGGTGTGGCGACTTCTCAAGCAGGAAGGTCGTTATGCTGTCGTACCGTACAAGGATCCTACTTGATGAAAGCTCGCTGGCAGTTCTTAGTGGTAGGTTTTTCGCTTGCGAACATTTGCCTCTATCACCAGTGGGCAACACTAGAGCTTCACACCTCGTCTCTCTTGTATCGCTATGAAAACGCGAGTCCCTATCCGCAAACCTATCTTGCCATGTTAATCAACTTGGTCGGCATGGGCCTGCTACTGGCGGGAGTGGCATTTCTTACGCAAACCTCCAAAAAGAAATGGGTGAGGGGTTTGTGCTTTGCCATCATCGCTGGGTTCTTCGTTCTGGGTCTCAATAGCTTTCGTCAAGTGCTTAGAGGCATGGTGGGCATTCCGTGGCTTTCTTTGAACTTCTTTGTTCATGCTCCAATTTGGTTAAACGTGCTGGTTCTTTTGGGATCAGTGGGTTTGGGCTTTTTGATTTTCAGAAAAAGGAAACTCGCTTTTCCGTTTCTGTTTGGATTTTTGACCTTTATTTCTCCGCTCGCGCTTTTTCATGCGGGATGGTCAGTCCGTAACCTTTTTCACGACAACTACGGAGATACAGCGTTAGCTGCCCCCATAAAACAGAATACGGAAAACAAGACTCGAGTTGTGTGGGTGATTTTTGATACCATGGAGCAACGTTCGACTTTTACCGCCCGGCCGGCTGGTTTGGAACTGCCCGAACTCGATGCTCTTAAAAACCAATCTGTTTACGGTACTAATGTTTACTCACCAGGCGTGCGGACTCACTACTCACTGGGTTCGTACCTAACCGGAAAAATCGTGCGGTTGGCCTATCCAGCCCACGGCACGGACTCGCGTTTGTTCTTTAAGGATGACGATAAGGAATACCTTTTTGGAAAAGTGCCGTCCTTGTTCGATAAAGCTCGCGCGATGGGTTATCGGACCGGCTTGGTCGGTTGGTACCATCCTTATTGTCGCATGATGAGCCACAGTTTAGACCAATGCGTTTACCACTCAGTGAATGAACGCCTGGCCGATCACCCCACGCCTGATCTGGGGAAATCAATTAAGATCCATTTAAGCAAAGTGTTTCCCCGGCGAAAGATTGTGCCCGCGGTGGAGGGCTATCAGTTCCTTAGCGATGCGGCGGTAAAAATGGTGGCCGATCCGAGTTTGGGTTTGGTGTTTTTGCACATGCCTGTGCCGCATCCGCCCTGGGTTTACGATCGCAAGACCGGTGAAATAAAAGATGTCGATACTGACTTTCGCGATGAAGAAGGTTTTTGGGGGAATCTAGCGCTTGCGGACATCACACTGGGCAGACTGCGGGTTGCGCTTCAAGAGGCGGGTCTTTGGGACTCCACCACTCTTCTCGTTTCTTCCGATCACTGGTGGTGGTTTGGTAGTCCCGAAAATCAAGTCTACCGACCGGATGGTGCGCTGGACTTCCGCATCCCTTTCCTGCTCAAAATGGCCGGGCAGAAAGAAAACAAAACTTATAAGGCCCCTTTCAATGCGGTCTCTGCGCACGAGCTGCTTCTTAAAGTCCTCCAAGGGGAAGTAAACTCCCCCAAGGAAGTGGCTTCCTGGTTGGATAAGAACAAGGGCAAGTTCGCCCTTGATCCTGTGATGGAAACTAATATCTACGGATGGAATCTGTGAAGACAATCGAGCTTTCCGTTGTCATGCCTGTGTATAACGAAGAAAAAGTCCTCGCGGAGGCGATCGAAGAAGCCTTGATCGCCATGAAAGGCGCGGATTTCAGTTACGAAATACTCCTGTGCAACGACGCGAGTACCGATGGTAGCGGCGCGATCTTAGCCCAGTACGCTGACAAGTACCCGAACCAGGTGCGCGTGGTTACCCATGCCGTCAACCGAGGGATTATGGGGGCGCTGGCGACACTGTTTGAGTCTGCTCGCGGTCGTTTTATCTTCTTTAATTCCAGTGACGGACAATTTAAGACCAGCGACGCGTTACGTATGATGCAGCTACGGGATAAGTACGACATTGTGGTCGGAAAGCGTGAACGTAAGCTCTACAACTGGCGTCGTCATTTGGTGAGCTGGGCATTTAACCGCGTGCCGAAGTGGTTTTTCGGAGTGGAAACCTATGACGCGGGTTCTATCAAGCTTTACACGGCCGAAGTCCTGACGATTCCCCTGGTGAGTCTGAGCCCTTTTCGCGAAGCGGAGCGCCTGATTCGTGCTCAGAAAATGGGTAAACGCATTGGCATGGTTTCGGTTGACCATTGCCAACGCCGAGGGGGCAGGGCGACCGGGGCGCAGCTGCGGCTTTTAGTGCACTCGCTGTGCGATGTCCTTCGTTTAAGATTTTGCTCTCAGAAATTCACCAGTGAATTCTCTTCTAAGCCATGCTCCACACACAAAACCTGAATTGGAGAAATGCCGCTATCGGTGTTTTGGTGTTGGCTTCATTGGTGACTCTGTTCACCTTTCAGCATTACGGTCCCTCTTGGGACGAAGAATTTTGCCGTTTAAACGCCTTCAACCTTTTACGCTGGTACCAAACTTGGGGCGCCGACCGCGCCGCTCTTCATACCTACGACCTTTTTCTTTATGGGGCTTTCTTTGATTTTCTTTCTTACGCTATCTCTGTTTTCTTGCCGTTCGATCCGTACGAAGCCGGCCATCTGGTCAACGCTGGAGCGGGGATCTTTGGATTGTGGGGCGCTTACCGTTTAGCCGAAGTGCTTTCGGGCCCGCGTGCAGGATTTTTGGCTGTGCTCTTTTTAGTGCTCACCCCGGCGTATGTGGGCAACTCATTCATCAACCCGAAGGATCTGCCCTTCGCGGTGATGTACCTTTGGGCTCTCTACTATATAGCGCTCTACTTCAAAACCTTGCCGCAGCCCAAAGCTTCCACCTTGTGGGGAATGGGATTTTTTATTGGGCTTACGCTCGGAATACGCATCGGCGGTATTCTCCTTTTTGGCTATGTGGGACTTTTCGCTGTTTTATGGCTGTTGTTTTTTAGGCCCCAGACTTTTGGAAAATCCGACGCAAAACGGTACCTAGGGCACGCGTTGTGGGTCTTTGTGGTGGCTTGGTCTTTGATGCTATTGTTTTGGCCCTATGGGCAGGTGAAACCTTTTGAGAATCCTGCGCGCGCGATTATCGGCAACGCGCTTTTCGATTTTAATCCCCAGATGATGTTTCGCGGAGAAATGCGCTTCGCGAAAGGCGCCGGATGGGAATACTTGCCGGTTTCTTTTCTCATCCGCCTACCGGAATTTTACTTCGGACTGCTATTGGGTTTGTTAGGTTTGTGCTCTCTTTGGAAAGACAAGAAGCGTTTGTTTCTTTTTAGTTTGGTTGGGTTTGCCATCGTTTTTCCAGTGGTGGTGGCGGTGGTGCTTCGATCGACTCTCTATGACGGCCTAAGGCACTTTCTCTTCATCCTTCCCCCGGTCACGGTTCTTTTAGCGACGTCAGTTGACGGATTTTGGCAGCGTGCACCTCGGTGGGCGAGGCTCACCGGGGGGGCGGCTCTGGGAGTCAGTTTGCTCCTGACTTTCCTGGATATCGTGCGGCTGCATCCCTATGAAGCTTTTTATTTCAACCGGAGTGTTGCTGGCGGAGTCAAGAATGCGGCTGCGGACTATGATTTCGACTATTGGGGGATTTCAACAAAAGAAGGCATGCGTTGGGTCTTAAAGAACTATCATCCGGATACAAATGAAACGATTCGCATACAGACCGCGGCTGCGCTCTATCAGTTAAGAAATGAAATCGAGAGGGCAGGCGAGCAGAAGCGCTTTGAGGTCGTACGCGAAAATCCGCACCTGTATTTTGATGTTAAGAAACGGGGCACCGCAATGACCGAGTCGGACGGGAAGGTTATCCACACCGTCGAACGCTTCGGAGCTCCCTTACTTGAGATTAAGGAAGTGCGTTCTCCCTTGTTACATCTTCACGAGCAGGACTAATTGTTCTTGGAAGAGCGTTTTGATTCCCATTCCTGTCGTTCTCTTTCCTGCTCCTCAAATTCACGTTCAAGCTCTTTAATCCGTTTTGCAAATCGTTCGGCCATCTCTTCAAGACGGAGTTCTTCATAATCGGGGAGTGGGGGAAGAGGTGAAAACTTGCTCTTGCGATATAGGTCTTTCTTGGACCGATATTTCCCGTCCAAAATGCGCTGAATTTGCTCCGGATCGAAATCCTGAATCTTCATCTTGTGGAACTTTTTGCTCTTAAGAGAGCCGTAGTGGAACTTCTTTATCAAATCTTTCAGTTGGTCCTGAGCCTGTTTCGCCGCGTCTGCAATCTGGTCCGCCAAAATTTGCTCTACATCCACTTCCTTGCGATCGGCTTTGAAGTAATCATAAAAACCCGTGCGCATCGCATCCTGGTCGTAGAGTTTATCGCGGTCAGTTGCTTTCAGAAGCCGTTTGGCGGGGATAGGAAGTTCGAGAAGCTCGTTTCCATTAGGTACCGTGCGCGCGCCATCTAACGCCCAAAGAAACTGACTGGCGTAGTAGTCATCAAAACCGAATGAACGATAGTTTTCCGCATTGTAAAAGATTCCTTCGAGATCAAGAAGGCGTTCGGGCGTCGCATCCGAAGCCAAACGCGCATAAACTTTTCCCGCTTCCGAACCGCCTAGGATCAACGCTCTTGCGTCTTTGATCGCCTGCTCTTTGGCGTCGTCCACTTCTTTTCCCTGATAGAAAGTGGCAAGGAGAGCCTCAGCAAGTCTATCTTCTTCCGTCACATGATCCCGAAATTTAAGAAGGGCGTGGCCCTCGCAACCATCGCAATACTTTAATTCGGGCAAGGAGTGTTCTCCTCCTCTGGCTTGCGCAGGATTTGAATAAAGTGCGCCGGCCAAAAACAAAAAGGAAAAAGATAAAAACCGATTCATGCCAAAACTCCTACTAATTACCCCAAATGATTATGCGCAAAGAATGCAACAGGCGCGCCACGCTCGCGAATGCGCGGGATTTATAGCACACGGAGCAAAAAACACAACAAACTCAGCGTGGAGGCGGGCGCGGGAAATTTGGGGATAGATGAGACCTGTTTTCAGAGAATGTCGAAGAGGAACTCATGCACTTAAGGTATACAACTAACCCCTTGAAACCACGGGGCAAAATAGCTAATTTCAGCGGAGCTAGACTGTCTACTCGCTCAGGCACAAATCCCTCTTCAGCAAGCAAAGAGCGAGTAATAAAGAGGAGAGATTCTTGGTTTCGTGCCTGAACGATGCCATTTTAAGCTTGGCACTTCCGTTGCACTTATGGGGTCCCATACTAGAGCTGTGTCCCATGTGTGTGTTGTGTGAGGGGGAAGTCTGAGTGCGCATTGTCCTTTATATTCTGATAGTGGCCCTTCCTGCTTCGGCGTTCGCCAAAGGGTGGACGCGCGTTTCTCGGCGTTGCGATTATGAACTTCTCCTTCAAGAGGGACTTGATCTGGCCAATCGCTTTCGTGAGCATGATGGGGCGTTTCGGACAAATGGGGAAACTCCTTCGCAGAATGGGAAAGACGTTCTTCTCAACGGAGATCCTGATTTTGTGCCCGAGTTTGCGTTCGATGCGACTCCTACGAAAGGGGTGGTTCGCCCGGAAGCCGTCGCATCCAAAAAGACCCCGACCGAAGTCGACCCTGATACCTACGATTATGTTCGCTACCGCGTGGGCGAGGAAGAGCGCTTTCGACGCATTCTAGGAAATGAGTACGTGGATGAAACGACCCGTTTTATGTCTCAGCACGGACTGGCCATCGGTCGCGCGCTGGCGGCTGCTTATGCCCGTCGCGGAACGCACCAGTGGGACACGGGCACCGTTGAGGAGGCCTTGCATGAGATTGGGCAACCGCACGCGCCGGCTCCTATCCGGTGGATCATAGAAGAGGCCTTGGCTCGTGAGGTGTGGCACCCGGGGAAAACCAAACGCATTTTGAGAAACCCCGAGGGGTTTGCAAAAAACTTCCGCTCCACACTGAGCCTAAAAATGATGCAGGAATTGCGCGACTCGGCCCGCCGCCAATCGGAAGAGCGCCCGTGGAAAGAGGAAGAGGAAATGCGTCAGCACATGAGTTGGGCGCAACTTAATTTTGCTTCGCCAGAACTCGGCGCGCGCGTGGGAATTAAACCTCGAGTGACTATGGCTCTTGTGGAACATCCGGAAGCCTACAAAGCCGCTTCGGATATCACCCAAAGGGGATTTACTCTACTTGCTGAGGGCGAGGGCGTGCGACACGGCTTGAATTTGAAAGCCGAAGCCAATTGGCCCAAATTTATGGCGGTGGAGGAATCGACGGGGAAGTTTGTGTTTTCGGATTTGGTGAAACAGAAATTCTCTGAAGAGAACATCGTTGAGAGTTTGCAGGCTTTAGAGGATGGGATTGTCGCTTTGGAAATGGCCAAGGGTGTTCGGCAATCGCTTGAGCTCGAGATCTCAGCAGAGCCTGGAATCGATTCTTACTATCAGGTGAATGAGGGGGGCTTATTGACGGGGCCTCGAGGAACGCCCATTCAGGTGAGGGGCTATCCCGTTCGCGTCCGTTGGCGCTAGGCGGCTAGGGCGAGGCCCATTTTTTTTAATCGGTCGCCAATCGCGGTGCCTTTTTCTTTCCGCTCGGGAACGACGACATCCGCAATAATCAGTTGACCGGTAAATTCATTGAACTGCCCTTGAGCGATAATGCCATTTTTGTTCACGGCAAGCGAACAGCCCACGCTTTTTTTGCCTTCATAGGGACCGCCGACAATCATTCCCACGCTGGTCGTACCCACCATCACGAGATCGTAAGCTTTTGCGATAGTCGAATACGGCTTAAACCATTTCTCGCCGTAGGGGTCGTTGTCCTCGGTAACGGAGTAATCTACGGTCCAGGAGGATGGCGAAAGAATTAACTCCGCTCCCATTCGGGCAAGCATGTGCGCGTTGCTTAGACTATCGATGTAGTTGTCCGCGCAGATATTCAAACCCAAGATCCCGAACGGCGTCTCAATTGTGCTGAGCTGCCGTCCGAGACCATAAAATTCTTGCTCTACTCCCAACAAATTGATTTTGCGGTACTTCAAAAGAATGGCACCGTTGGGGTCGATAAAAACGGCGGTGTTATAAACGCGGCCATTATCGTTTTCGGTGAGTCCTCCACACACATACATTTTGTGCTGGCGGGCGATGTCGCAAAGAATGTCTGAATAAGATCCGGGAATGGGCTGCGCTTCGTTTTTAGCACTAGGATGCGTCCACGCGAGATCCATGCATTCGGGTAAGAGAAGGACATTGCATTCCTTCGTTTTGGCTTCGGCTGCCATTTCTCTTGCACGCTGGAGATTGCGGTCGGGCTCACCTCCCTCGACGAGCAGTTGTCCCATGCCGATGCGAAGCTTTCGTGAATTGTTCATAGAAAATTATTTGTGAAAGAGATACATCGCGAAGAAAATCAGTATTGTGCCAGCAATCTTTTGTGCGGTGATCGTTTCACCCAAGATGCTAGCTCCGCAAATCATGGCGCAAAGTAAGTGAAGGCCGACCAAGACGGGGTAGGCCGCTGAAAAGTCTAAGCGGTTGAGCGCTAGGAACCACAAACCTGGTGCCGCACAAAAAGTAATAATCGCCGACATGAGAAGGGGCGATTGAACAAACTGGAACATGTACTGCCAAAAGCTCGACCACGAGCTCAGGTCAATGCGACCCATTTCGTTGAACTTATATTTCACGACGATAGCGGCGTAGGAGTCGAAGAACGCAGCGGCAACGACAAGGCCCCAGCTCAGAAAAGCGGAATGATTGATGACGGCAGTATTCATACTCTTCTTTTCGGATTCTCTGAATGAAATGTGAAGAAAAGTTCACAATCGGTAGTGCAGTGCGGCAATGATAGGACGATGCGGTGCGCTTGGGTTGAACGTGCCGTTTTGGAAACACCTAGTGCCAAGCCTGATGCCTTAGCAGGAGAGAGAGGGTCCGCTATCTTGGAATCAGGAGGCAATATGAACAAAATGGGTTTTGAGTTCAAAGTGTTTTTGGCGGTGGGACTGATGAGTGTTTCGGCGATGGCGGAGGTACATAAGGTAAAGATTACGGGTTTCATGTCGTTTGAGCCGGCTGCCATTGAGGTGCTCGAAGGCGATACGATCGAGTTTATCAACGAGTCACGGGGGAGGCACACCGTGACGGCCGACGCCTCCATGGTGAAAGACGTGAACAACGTTTTGTTACCAGAAGGGGCCGAACCTTTTCACTCGGGTGTGATCGACCCAGGTAGACTCTTTTCACAGACATTCACGGTAGCAGGCGAATATAAATACGTTTGCTTACCGCACGAGCTGATGGGAATGACGGGATCGGTCATGGTCGTGGCCGCTCCGTAAAAAAGGCGATAGAAAAGGTGTCAGGTCACTTTCCGTACTTCGTCCGGAAAGTGCACAGACACCTTTTCTATCCGCCTATCCGCAGTGGAAGTATTTGTCGTACGTAACGGGGGGAAGAATGTTGAGCTTGCAGGCCATCTTGATGGCAGGTCTTAGCCGCATAATCCAGTTATAAGAACTAGGATAGTCACGGAAAGTTTTAGGCTTCTCCTGAATGTACGAATCAAGTTCCGCACGAGTAATCCCTAGTCGCTTGATGCACAGATCGATCACTTTAGGATCTTCGATCACGTAAATCTCTTTCACTTTTTCTAAAGCAGACTCACGCGTCATTTGCCCACTCCGCACTAAGGCCGAGTAGTTGAATAGGCGACGGTCGATATTAAACTTCAGTCGATATACATAGAAGATGAGGCTTTGATAAAGGTCATCGAAGTAGTGTGCGCCGGGGTAAACCCAGCCAAGCTCCGCCGTGATAATGGCTTCCGCCTCTTTACGAACATAGTTTGTGTAGTAGAGGGGGAGGACCGTTTTTATTCCTCTTATTACCAGGTAATAGAATAGGTGAAAGGAGTTAAGGTTGAAGCCCGGATCGGTTGGGCGCCATTTCCGCAGAGGAACTTTTCCAAACTGTTTATGGACAGCCTTAAGATAGTGGCCATCGAGGTAGTTCCATGCGAGCGGAGTAATGCCTTCCGTGCGGAAAGATTGCCCAATAAGGACGTACTTGATGTTTTCCTTGGCGGCCACGCCGTATAGCGCGGTAGCGATTCCCAGATCGGTTCCTTCTTCCAACTCAGGCGTGGAAGCTTTCAAAAAAGCGATTTTCAAATCTTTGGATTCACGCCAGTCAGAGCTAATCGTAATCATCTTCACGCCCAAGCGCTGAGTCGCTTTGTGCATATTCTCGCCAGCCACTGGGTTGCCAAAACCGTCATTAAAATGGACTGCCAATGGACGCAGCCCCCAAACTTTCACCGCAAGATACAAATTGTAGGTGCTGTCTCTTCCGCCGCTGACCCCCAAGACGCAATCGTACGGTTTGCCGCGGCCCTTCCTTTTTATTTGATCCAGCATCTTGGCGAACGTTTTTTGACCGCGTTGGTCGAGAGAATACTGAGCGTCCAACTTATCGTGGAGACTGCAAAAGTTGCATTCGCCTCGATCGTCGAAGGTGATATCCGGAATGCTTGTATCCGATATGCAGCGCGTACAAAGTTGGTAGGGATGACTCATGGGGCTAGGTTTCAATTGTGTTAGCACCCTCACATTATATCAAGAATCTGAACAAACCGGCCGATGGGAAGTTGATCTCAAGTTGTATTTCAAAAGATCGCCGCATTTTGTTACCTGTTACCGGAGGCTCAAATGAAATCGAACCAAACAAGTTTACGGATCATGCCGGCCCTTGTCATCGTATTGACCATCGGCGTATTCGCCACCGTTCCGGCCTATGCCTATGTGGACCCAGGTTCTGGCCAGTTGTTGTTACAAGCGCTGGGAGTGGTGTTTTTTGGGGCGGCATTTTATGTCCGCCAAATTGTTGCTTTCTTTCGTCGGATGTTGCGCCGCAATTAGTTGCGGTTGAGTCGTTGGGTGTGACGTTTCAATTTGGAAGAAACGACTTCTTTATAGAAGGTCTCCATGGAAGCAGAGAAAATGTTAGATGTCGCCAGGCTATCCTTACGCGATCCTGCGGGCCAGTTATTTGATCTAAAGGGGAGGCTAATCCGTTACGTAAACGGTTACGGTGTTCCTCATCTTCACGCGGCGCTGAATTCACAATCGATTCGAAGGCTGACCGATAACAAGCAGTTTATTTCCAGTGAAGTTGTCCGTACATCGGACATTCCCTCGCTAGGCAGATACGCTCATGCTGCCGCTGATGTTTCCCAGGGATTGTACCTGGAGCACCCCCGCATTCCTTTTGTCTCTTATCCATACGAATGGGCGCCCGAGATGCTTTATGCAGCGGGCATGTTAACACTCGACCTCGCGGAAGGACTTCTCGAGGAAGGATTGGGCATCAAAGACGCCACCCCCTACAATATTTTATTCCAAGGCTCAAATCCGGTGTTTATCGACGTGCTTTCAGTTGAAAAACGCGAAGCGCTCGATCCGACTTGGCTCGCCTACGCCCAGTTTGTGCGCACGTTCTTAAATCCGCTCCTGGTAAATAAGTGCTTTGGCATGCCGCTCGATATGGTGTTTCTCACACACCGGGATGGCTTGGAACCCGAAGAAGTGTATCGCCTTTCTAGTGGTCTCCAACGCTTTTCGCGCCCCTTCTTAGGAATGGTTAGTATTCCCACATGGCTCGGGTCACGCCACAAGTATTCTCCAGCGGACTATCAGAAGAAGCTCGTAGATAGTGAAGCGAAAGCGCGATTCATTTTGCAACTCTTCTTTAAGCAACTTCGAAAGACTCTCCTATGGCTTAAACCTGGAGTTGAAAGACGTTCCACTTGGTCGGCTTACATGGGCGCAAGCCTTCCTTACTCCGATCAAGAGTTCGTAGACAAAGATAAGTTAGTGGATGGGATGTTGGAACGCTGTGAACCGAAATCTCTTTTAGACGTCGGTTGCAACACAGGTCATTTCAGTGCAAAGGCGGCTCGCCTAGGCGCTAAAGTTGTCGCCGTGGATTACGATCCTGTTGTCGTGGGGAAAACCTGGGAGCGAGCCCAAAAAGAAAAACTCGAAATTCTTCCCCTTCGTGTGGATCTCACCAGACCCTCTCCCGGAATTGGTTGGAACAACCGGGAAGCCAAGGGGTTTTTAGAACGTGCGGAAGGCAAGTTCGATACGGTCATGATGCTTGCGGTGGTTCATCACATGCTAGTAACAGAAGGCATTCCGCTGGATGAGATTGTCGACATGGTGAGTAAGCTTACGACTGCGAATTTGATCATTGAGTATGTTCACCCGACAGACCCCACGTTCAAAGGTATTGCCCGCGGAAGAGATCATCTTTACACCGGGTTGACCGCTCGTGCGTTTGAGGAAGCCTTTGGTACCAAGTTTGAATTGGTCGAAAGTCGCCCGCTTACGCGTCCCACACGTTGTCTTTACCATTTCAAGAAGAAGTCGAGCAGAAGCTAACTTTAGATAAGGAATAGGAAGGCAGCCGAAAGGTGCCAACCCTGATTCTTAAAGTTGCGCATTTGTCCGGTGTCTTCGATGGCCAAGTAATCGGTAAGCCCCAGCACATACCGAACGTTGGCTTGGAGAAGAAGGCCGGCAACCACTTGCATTTCCATACCGACTCCCCCCAGAGCGCTGCCACTATATTTCTCAGCAGTAACCTGTTTTCCGATTGCGTTGCCTTCCCCGGTCAAACGGAATGCTACCTGTCCTCCAAGCCCTACAAAAACGGTGGAGGGCATCACGCCTATTTTGAATCGCCAGTTGAACTGAAAAAAAGCGGGCACGTGTAAAAAGCTTACGTTCACCCCATCAATCTTCATGAAATCGACTAAGAGGTCCGGTTGAAAGGACAACCAGTTGGTCACGCGTGCGCGGAAGGCAGCTCCGACAATGAGTTTCGAGTAATTTATATCGCTGAGTGTGGAGCCCGGTTCTTTTTTTAGCGTACTAAACTCATTGCCAAACTTTAAGCCGATGAAATCGGCGTACCCAGCAGCACTCCAAACCAAAAAGAGAAAAGAGATAGTAAAAACACCACGTTTCATGAGCCGACCCGGTAGCTAATGTTGAGTGAGTTTGTAAGATACCGTCGTAAGATGTCTTCGAACAGCCCTTTCTAAACAGTGTCTCAAATTGCCTACATCGACAAGCATCTCAAGGACTTGATAGTGTGCGTTATGATTTGCTGGCTGGTCGCGATCTAAGACGGTCTTACGTCGGGAGCAGCGAGAAAGTGAAAATTGAAGGAGTAGAAGATGCGAACAATATGGATGACGGCGGCACTGTGCTTGGTGCTCGCTGTGGGTTGTGGAGATGACAAAAATAATCAGGGCGAGCCCAAAGCCGGGGAAAGTGTGGAACGGGCCCAAGATTCTGCCAAAGAGGCGGGACGTGAAGCCGGTGAAAAGTCGGAGGACATGGTCGACAAAGCTCGCAACAAAGTGAACGAAGGCGGTGAAGCCCTCGAAGATAAGCTCAATGGAGTAACCGATGACGTGGAAAAAGGAGTCAGTGCGGCGAAAGAAAGCCGTGACGAACGCCTACGCGTAGAGCGTCGCTTCGATGCCATCGCTAATGCGCGTGCCACGGTTCAGGATTCCATAAAATCTCTTCAGAAGGTAAAGGAAGACCTGGAGGCTTCTCTTAAAGAGAATAAGGACGACAAGTCCCTGAAGGACGCTGAAGCCATCGTCGAGGAAACCGACGAAGCCTTAAAAGAGAAGCTTAAGGAATTAGGCGAACTCTATCAGGACGTTTCAGAGGAATAGGGAACGGTGCCTTAGAAAGGCAAGTTTCCCACTTATAGGGAGCTCCTATCATAGGAAAGTTCCCTGAACCTAAAAGGAGCTGATTATGCGTTCACTAACGCTGCTGTTTGCTTTGTTGTTGTTGGGACCCGTCGGTTGCTCGGATGAGAACGACAATCAACCGAAACCGAGTCGCCAGGAGATCACCGATGCAGCCGATGAGCAAGCCGATGCCGCCGAGGAAAAAGCTGAAGAAGCGGCTGAAGCAACTATCGATGATGGGCAAAATGTGGCTGAAGAAGCCCAGGATGAAATCGGTGATGCGGCTGAAGAAGCAGTAGAAGAAACCGACGAAGCGATCGACGAGACACGCGACTAGCAATCGGTTTTTCGACTAAGTACGTAACGGCTCTCGGAAACGGGGGCCGTTTTTTTGTGCGCTGCACCCACGTTGACTTTCCTCGCGCCCGCCATCTTAATCAAGTCAGCAAGAGGCTGGAGGCAACATGGGGTTTTCGTCTTTTTGTTTGATTTTCTTGGCAATTCTCTCGACTCGGCTTTATGCCGCGGTCCCTTTTTATTCGCAGAGCCGTCGTCCGTCTGAAAGTTATCAGCAAGCCAAAGAGCGTTTTTTGAACGCGATGCCCGAGCACGTCAATCGATCCGAGTCGGCGCTGGCGATGGCGCAACCTCTCGGGAAATGGGACTTTACCGTGGTTCCCAACTGGGGAAGCAAAAACATTATTGAGGAACGTTTCAGAGCCGTACGTGATCACCAGTTTTTAGTCGCAGGCGAAACCGCTTTTCTCCGGCGAATTTCTTGGCTGTACCCAGATGACGGCTGTTTCGCGAGAGCGGCTATGGTCCGCCGGTTAGCAGAACAGTGGGGATATTCGATGCCCCACCGTATTTTCGTTTTTGGCTCCCTCCACGCTAAAACAGAAAATCATCAGTCTGGGTCTGTGGACTGGTGGTACCACACGGCCTCCGTTGTCCGCGCAGGAAATCAGGCGTACGTGCTCGATGCCGCACTTGATTCGCATCGGGCTCTTGGAGTCAGGGAATGGATTTTGGGGCAGGTGGATAAAGTGGCGGATGTCACCGTGAGCATTTGTGATCCTTATACGTACAACTCTTCTTCCCCCTGCACGGACGCAGATGAGGACGCAGAAGACCTTGCAGACATCGATCAGAAAAGTTACCTGACTTCGGAATACTTTCGACAGCAAGACCTAGGACGAGACCCCGAACGGGTGCTAGGCGATGAACCCCCGTGGGACAACACGACGCCCTAATCTGACCAACAGGCAGTGCCTGTAGACGACTGTTAACTGCGATTGGCTCTTGGGTTGATTGTGTCTTGTCTTCAAAGAGGATTGTTTGTATAGAAGCGTTTGGGAGTTAAGAAAATGGGGGCGCGATGTTTGGATTTAGCCGCAACCGGCTTTTGCTGGGATGCTCTGCTCTCCTTTTTACCCACCTCGCCTTAGGCGCGTTTCCCTCACTACCAGGTGAAGATCCCTGGCTCAATCGACCGAATGACCCCGGATACGGTGGTTCTTGGAATTTGTTTTCTCACATCCCTGTTAACCAGAAGGGTATTGTTTCCTTTTTCGAAAGAAGCATCGGGTCGGGCGTGCACGCCGACAAAGCTTGGCAGTGGCACACGGGAACACCGAGCACGGTGGTTGCCGTACTAGATTGCGGAATCCGTTGGCACCACACGGATCTGATTGATCGCTTTTACTTAAACCCCCAAGAGCTTCCTCTTCCCTTAGGATCCTTAGTGCACGATGCGAACAAGGATGGGCGATTCTCGGTTAAAGACTATCAAAAAGACACTCGCGTGTTTGATAGCAATAAGAATGGCATCATCGAGCCAGGGGATCTTATCGCTATTTTTTCTAACGGTATCGACGAAGATGGTAACGGTTATGTCGATGATATCGCCGGCTGGGATTTTCATGAGATGGACAATGATCCATGGGACCGCACCGATTTCGGGCACGGTACGGGGGAGGCGCTTGATTCGACGGCTGCGTTAGACAACGGCATTGGGTTTTCTGGGATTTGCGGCAACTGCTCAGTGATGCCTGTTCGCCTTAACGACAGTTTCATTGTCGATGCGAACGCATTTGCACAAGGCGTGATTTACGCGACCGACCAAAAAGTCGCTTTGATTCAGCAGGCTTTGGGTTCCGTAAATCACAGCCCTCTCACCCACACGGCAATTGAATACGCCTACTCAAACCATGTTCCCATCATCGGCTCGGCGGCCGATGAAAATAGCTATCACCACAATTATCCTTCAACGATTGATCCTGTCGTCTATCCGAACGCGATTCGCTACGACGCCGCCACACCGGAAGAATCGACAACGTTTCTCAATTTCAACAACTGTTCGAACTACGGTTCTCGTATCGATGTGACCGTTCCGGGGCGATCTTGTTCTTCCGAAGCGACCGGCATCCTCTCTGGCGTTTCTTCTTTGGTTTTGTCATACGCTAAAAGCGTTTCCAAAGCTTTGCAGCCCTTGGAATTGAATGCCCTGATTAAATCGACTGCTACCGATATCAATTTGGGGCCCAACACGAATGATCCCTTTCGCCACTCGACGTACGAAGGATGGGACACCATCACCGGCTACGGTCGTGCTAATGCGCATAACATGATCCAAGCAGTGCACGAGGATCGCATTCCGCCGATCGCTCGCATCATTAGCCCGAGGTGGTTTGATTTGTTCCAACCCAGCCGATCGCGGGAGTTTGCGGTCGCGGTGGATGCAGACGCTCCTCGCAGTGCTAGCTATTCAGTAACTCTTGAAGTGCTTAAAGGAGTAGAAACCTCGCAGACTAAAGCCACGGTACTTAAGGCTGTAACGAACGTGACCGGTCGCCTGCGCGGCGAGTTTGCGCGCGTCAACATCGCGCAGCTCGGTACGCTGGAAACGGGCGGCCTGGACGCCAAACGGGACGAAAACTCCTATACCCTTCGGCTCGTGGTACGAGACGCGCAAGGCCTGGTTTCAGAAGCCCGGCGTACCATCTTTGTTTTTGATGATCCGGGCTTACAGACAGGATTTCCCCAGCCGCTAAAAGGATCCGGGGAGAGTACTGTTATGTTTCTCGATCTTGATGGGAACGGTAGTGAGGAGCTTGTGGCAGCCGACGGTGCGGGGTACGTCCATGCTTACCGGGGCAATGGAAAAGAAATGCCCGGTTTCCCTGTGGCGACCGCAAAGTCGCGCTACCAGGGCCGGGGCACGGAGACTTCCTACGCCTCTGTTGTAGCAGCTGTGGCAGGCGGTGATCTTGATAAAGACGGCAAACCGGAGATCGTGGTGGCTTCTCTCGAAGGACATGTCACGGTGATTGAGGCCGACGGTAGTATCCGTACCGGATTCCCTATTACGCTTCCCCGCCTCGATAAAACCAAGAGTACACCGGAGCAGCCGCTCGCTGATGGGATCCTTGCTTCACCCGTACTGGTAGACCTCAATCAGGATTCCAAGCTTGAGATTGTGATTGCGAGTCTCGATGGCCGTTTGCATGTGTACCAGGCAGATGGTTCCGGGCAGAAAGGTTTTCCGTTGGAAGTCAAAAGAGGCCATCAACTTGCGAAACTGGTCTCCTCGCCTGCGGTCTACGATCTCAACGAGGATGGTATCAAAGACTTCATCATGGGCAGCAATCACACTGGGGATAATGCTGGCTTTTTATTCGCCTTGGATGGCCGCGGAACACTAGCGCCGAGCGCGGACCTTCCTGGTTTTCCGGTGCGCATTCCCATTATCCGCGATGCCTTATTGCCCACAGTGGGCGTTGGCATTCCGACTTCACCCGTGTTGGGTGACGTCGATGGAGATGGGGAAATTGAAATCATGGTTCATCCCTTTGCAGGCAAAAGTTACCTTGTGAGCAAAGCGGGTAAAATCGAACGCGACCTTTCCATGAAACTTCCGGCCGGAAACAAAACCAACGATACCCACATGATTAGTGGTTTTGGGCATCCTGCGTTGGGGGATGTTGATGGAGATGGAATTCCGGATCCGATTACCGTTGGATCGGGAAAAAGGTTGCTTACGAATTTATTGTTGGGCGGGAAAAAGTTTGATGTGAATCACATGGTGAGTGCATGGAACGGTTCTACCGGTCAGATGATTCCAGGATTTCCTCAAATCCTTGAGGATGGTCCGCTCTCTCCGGCACCCGCTGCGGTTGACCTAGATGGGGATGGCAAAACGGAACTCCTCGTGGGTACCGGAGGCTATTATTTCCATGCGTACAACGCGCAGGGAGAAGTGGCCGGCTTTCCGCATTTCACTGGAGGCTGGACCTACGGCTCTCCTTCTGTCGGCGATATTGATAACGATGGAAAACTCGAAGTCGCGGTCAGCACCCGTGAGGGCTATGTATTTGTGTGGAAAACTCAAGCGCCGCGGCAGGCTCTCAAATCGGGTTGGCCGACCTATAAGGGAAATACGCGGCGTACCGGAGTATGGGGGGACAACTAATGAAGAGCATTTTACTGACCGTCTTGATAGTCGTGGGGATGAACGCGTGGGCCGTGAGAGCCGATGAAGGTTTGTTTCTTAGTTTAAATCAGGAAGGCTTAAACCTGATGGCTGAGGAAATAGCATCTACGCAGCTCCAAGCGATTGTAAATGAACCACTTCCCAATTACGAAGACGAGGTATCGGGCGGGGTCAAAGTGAAAGCGGAAGGAATGAAGTATTCCGCCGCGTTTGGGGAGATGGTCCTCAAACCGGAGGCCGGCTACTTAGCTCTAGCTCTGAATGTCGATAAAGTTTCGGTTTTTGTAGGTAAGGCGCAGTTTAAGAAAAAAGTGATTGTTAATGTTAGCAGCACTTGTAAGAACACCACGGTAGAAGTCGTTAACGGAACCGTGAACGGTAAGCTTCGTATGAAGGTGGTTAATGGAAGGCTAGCTCTAGATGCGACCACGATCAGCTTTCCCATCACAAAGCAAAGCTACAAAGTGCATGGGCCGAGTGAGTGCAGCGGATTTCTCGTTGGTGGGCTTATCAAGAGCTTTGTGCATAGCACGCTCAAAAAATCGAAAGATGTAATTGAAAAGCAACTAAACAAAAAGCTGCAGGATTTGGTTCCCTCGTTTGAGACAAAGGTGAACGAACTGGTTAAGCAGGAGATTCCCATTAAAGTTCCAGGTCTCTTTCCAGCGCCTCATCGAGACATTGCGCTTAAGACCTGGCCTTACGACGTTGTCCTGGCCAAGGAAGGCGTGGCATTTACTTTGGGTGTGGGAGTGAGCCAGCCGTTGTCGAGCCGCGGTTTTGAGTTTGGAAGAGCTTCGCTCCGCGGTAGTGAAGTTGGTGAAGCCGGCGTAAACCCAGCATTGTTGAATGAAGTCATGGAGTCTCTATTGAAGGAGATGCCGGAGTGGCAGGAAATTGATGAGTCAAAGGCGCCCGGTGTTTCTGAACAGCTCAATGTAGAAAATTTGTCAGCTATTTGGCCGGACTTGAAGACGCTTGCCCTCACAAGCTCAAAATTAAAGCTGTTGGTTGGGTTTGAAGCGGCTCCTAAGTTTGCCTTTGAGGCACGCGGTGCGCGTTTGAAAATCACGGTGCCCATGAAGATGAAATTCATGGTGGAACAGCAAAACCAATGGGTATCGTATTTCAATCTCACTCTTAAAGTAGAAGTCACGACAGAGCTTGAAATCATTGACTCACTTCTGCAGGTGAAGCTTGATTCCGACATGATGGTGACTGTCGGCGGCAACTGGGAGAACAACTATACTCCCAATGATCCTCTTTTTGAGAAGGAAGTTGCCGAAGTCGTCTTTGCAAGTCTTTTTGAATACCTTTATGCCAGTGGACCCGTGGTGGAGGTTAAAATACCGACGTTTGAGGTTGGTGGCGCGAAACTCGCGATTGACGCACCCTACGTACAGAAACCGTTCTTGAGGGTGAAGCTGCAACGACCTTAGTAAAGGTGCCTGTGCACTTTCCGGACGAAGTACGGAAAGTGACCTGGCACCTTTACGCATGAATTGCGTCGCATTTGCTCTCGCCATGACAAGGCCTTCTTAGCGCGTTAAGATATTTCCACTGAAATATATTCGCATCGGAGGACCCCATGGATATCGCGGCCCAAGGTAAACGCAACGAGCAAGAACGCCAGGCAATGGAAGTGGCCGAGGAGGCCCGCGAAGAGAAATGGGAGTACCCCAGTTTTTGCGCGCAGCTTTATGGCGGCAAGTTCAATTTCAACCTTATCTATCCTTTCCCAGAGCAGAACGATCTGGAAAAGTCCCGTGGCGACGAGCTGATTCATGCCACCTTAGAGTTTCTTCAGGCGAATCTTAATCCAGCCGAAGTCGATCGCACCAAACTCATTCCCGAGCATGTGATGAAAGGCTTGGCAAAGCTTGGCTTGTTTGGAATCAAGATTCCGAAGGAGTACGGAGGGCTGGGTCTTTCCCAAACTAACTACGTGCGTTTGGTACACGCGGTAGCAAGTTATTGCTCGTCAACAGCGGTACTTTTGTCCGCACATCAGTCGATTGGCGTTCCCCAGCCTCTAAAAATGTTCGGTACCGAAGAACAGAAGAAAAAGTGGCTTCCGAAGCTAGCTAAGGGAGCCATCTCAGCTTTTGCTCTAACGGAAGTTGAAGTGGGTTCTGATCCCGCACGAATGACCATGTCGGCAGTTCCGACTGAAGACGGGCAGCACTATATCTTGAACGGTAAGAAGCTTTGGACGACCAACGGAACCATCGCAGAGCTTCTTGTTGTGATGGCCGTAACGCCCCCTGTTGTGGTCAACGGGAGAGAAAAAAAGCAGATTACGGCCTTTATCGTAGAAAAAGGAATGCCAGGTTTTGCGATCGATCACCGTTGCGATTTCATGGGGCTGAAAGGAATTCAGAACGGCGTTTTAAGTTTTCAAGACGTCAAAGTGCCCAAGGAAAACATTCTGTGGGGCTTAGGCAAGGGACTAAAGCTTGCGCTGATTACGCTCAACACCGGTCGTCTTACGTTACCCTGGGCTTGTAGCGCGAGCGGCAAAGCCTGCCTAGCAATCACGCGTACTTGGGCAAAAGAAAGAAAGCAGTGGGGCGCGTCGATTGGCGAGCATGAGCTCACCGCCGGGCGTGTGCTTTTCTCCGCGGGAGCGACTTACACCATGGATGCAGTGGCGGCTTTGTCAGTGGGACTTTCGGAAGAGGGAAAAGCTGATATTCGAATTGAAGCTTCACTTGCCAAGCTTTTTTCATGTGGGCTTGGCTGGCGCGTCATTGATCAAACGCTGCAACTAAGAGGTGGTCGTGGTTATGAAACGACCGATTCGTTGCTTGCGCGCGGTGAGGATGGTTATCCCATTGAAAGATGGATGCGCGACTACCGGATCAATATGATTATCGAAGGAACGAGCACGATTCAGCGACTTTTTGTTTCACGCGAGGCCCTAGATAAACACCTGAAACTGGCGATGGGGATCTTCAATCCGAAGCTTGGTATCGGCGCTAAATTGGGTGTGCTTTTGAAGGCTACCGCGTTTTACGCCTTTTGGTATCCCCGACTTTGGATTCCGAGCTTTTGGCCGTGCTTTGCTTGGGCAGGCAGCTGGGAAGGCCGCTATCTTCGTTTCATTTCCTACATGAGTAAAAAACTTGCACGCAAAACATTCCATGCAATGGCGCTTAATGGACCCGCGCTGGAGAAAAAACAACGAGCGTTAGGAAGAATGGTAGATAGCGGAATGTATTTGTTTGCTATGTCTGCTGTTCTCTCTCGCTATCTTAGTAACAAGAAAAACAAAACACTTCGTCCTAAGGAAACCGAACTTGTGAAAAGAGTTTGCCGCGATCTCAAGGCAAGTGCGAAAGACAGTTATGGACGTATGCGCATTCTTCCTGGCAGTAGTGACATTGTTAAAATGTCGCAAGCCATCATGAATGGTGAACTAGCTTGGCTAGAAACAGACATTGCGGATGTCGTTGGACTCTCAAGAGTTCAACAGTAAAAGATGTCTGTTGCGATTGTAATCTGTCGACGGGAAACTTAGAGTTGTAAAACTAACGTATCTTGTTAACTTTTGTTTTCGTTAACAGTCTCTTTAACATTCGTTAAGGTAAGCTCCTAACTCTCTTAGAAATTTCTTTTCAACGCGTATTAAACGAATAACATTATTTTCAGCAACGCTTGTTTTAACGCGACACCAAAAAAACTGAATACATGGGGAGGGGTTTTGATGCCCACACTTGCTCAACACGTCGTAGTACTAGTGGCCTACGGCCTATTGTTGTTGGGAAATAATGCACATGCCCAGAATTACGTTGAGGGGCAAGTCATAGTGAAGTTCACCAAGGGGATGACAGAGAAGGAAGTTCGCGATTCTCTGGACGAGTCGATGTTTTATGTCGCAGAGCCTCTGATGCCTTCCAAGGGACTCTATCTGCTTAAATCCAAAGTAAATATGACAACTCGTCAGGCGATCGAAGTTCTGACGCGTACGGATAGCGTTCTTAACGCGCAGCCGGATCACCTGGTTACCTTAAGAAATACCACGCCGAATGATCCTAAGTTCAAGGATCAGTGGTCGCTCAGCAATGCAAACGGAGCGAACATCGGAGTCCTTGACGCATGGCAGTTAGGGTTTGGCGGCAAAGACCGTTCGGGCCACGATATCGTTGTTGCCATCGTTGATGGTGGTATGGACACCCGCCATCCTGACCTCGTGGACAACCTTTGGGTCAACAAGGGTGAAATCGCGGGTAACGACACCGACGACGACAACAATGGATATGTAGACGATATCAACGGTTGGAACGCTTTTGATGGTGACGGCAGCATTCCTGCCAACTACCACGGTACGCACGTGGGTGGCATTGTCGGTGCAAAGGGCAACAACGGTTTGTTAGTTTCCGGTGTTAACTGGAATGTAAAACTGATGCCGGTCGCTGCCGCCAGTAACCGCACGTCGGTGGTTATCAAGGGCTACAACTACATCCTTGAGCAGAAGAAGCTTTTCATTCAAACCAACGGGAGCAAAGGTGCCAACGTCGTTGCCACCAATAGCAGCTTTGGGGTGGATTATGCGGATTGCACAGAAAACGAATACCAGGCCTGGAACGACGCTTATGACGCTTTAGGCGAAGTCGGTATTCTTTCTGCCGCCGCTGCTCCAAATAACGCGGTCGATGTCGACGAAGTTGGGGACGTACCGACGGGTTGTTCCAGTGAATACATCGTGTCGGTAACGAACACGACGAAGACTGACAATATTAACAACTCAGCCGGCTACGGTGCGACCACGATCGATATCGGTGCCCCGGGAACCGATATTCTTTCCACCTTGCCTGGCAAGACAGTGGGAAACAATACGGGTACTTCAATGGCAACCCCGCACATTTCCGGTGCGATTGCCTTTATGTACAGTGTAGCGAGTGAGGGCTTTCATCAAACAGTGAAATCCAATCCGGCGCAGGCCGCATTGGCCCTCAAGCAGACGCTACTTCGCACCGTGAAGGTCATCGGGGATCTCGATGGCCAAACGGTAAGCAATGGCCGGTTGGACCTAGGCCGAGCAGCGCAAGCTATCAACTCTGTTTCTCGCGAAGAAGTCTTGGCTTGTTTCTACTAAGCCGTATCTCAGCGAGATAAACTAGTCTAAGATGAGGGCCGTTGTGAAAAACGGCCCTCTTTTTTTGCCTTTCGAGAAATCCCCCGCCGCGTCGATCATGATTTCGACGTTAATGTTCTCGTTTATGGGCGTGGCTGTAAAACTCTTGCCTCATCTTCCTGCTTACGAGTTGGTCTTCTTTCGTTCGTTGACAGTTTGTTTGGTAGCTTTTTTGCTTCTCAAACAGGCGAGGGTGAGTCCCTGGGGAAACAACCGAAAGTGGCTGATTACTCGAGGCGTGGTAGGAACGATTGGGCTGGTCACGTTTTTCTACACGCTTCAGTACATGCCGCTCGCAAGCGCCGTGACAGTACAATACCTTTCTCCTCTATTTACTGCTGCTTTTGGAACGTACCTACTAAAGGAGAAAATGCGGCCCTATCAGATAGGGTGTTTTTTACTCGCTTTCACTGGGGTGCTTTTGATCAAGGGCTATGACCCTCGTATCTCGGTGGGTATCTTGGCAGTGGGGATTGTGTCGGCTGCGACGAGTGGCTTTGTGTACGCCGTGATTCGAAAGCTGCGCAACTCGGATGCCCCTTTAGTGGTGGTCTTTTACTTTTCGCTCGTCACTATTTTGATGGTGGGTCCCTATGCTGCGTTTCACTGGGTTCCGGTCACAAACCCTCAGGACTGGATTTTGATCGTAGCTATCGGCCTATTGGCGTATCTGGCGCAATACTACATGACGGTAGCGTATCAAGGAGCACCGGCGGCGAGTGTGGCTTTATTGGTCTATTTGGGCACAGGGTATGGCCTTTTCTTCGGTTGGTGGCTTTGGGATGAAGGCGTTCCCCCGCTTGCCCTAGCGGGCATTTTCCTCATCTTAGTTGCCGTGATTACCCACTCTCTCATGGGGGGTAAGCGCATCTTTAGACGAAAAGCAGCCCCTCCCGCTCCCGGTCTTTGACAGTTCTTACTATCCTGGTTTATTCACGCTGCAGAGGTAAATGAAATGACGCGTTATTTGTTTTTGTTGGCTCTGTCATGCTTCCTCGGAGCAGTTTACTTAAAAGCGGAAGAAGTGCCTGCAGCCGGGACAGAAACAGCTCCTGCTGTGGCGACTGAGTCGCCCGCGCCTCCTGCCGAAAAAGAGTACCCCGAAATCGGCCTTACCGCGGAAGCGGGGATCGCGATGGCGGGTGGCAATACCCGTTCCGCCACCTACACCGTTAAAGCGGATAACAAGTGGATTTGGACGAAGGATATTCTCAAAGCAAACGGCCAGTACTACTTGAGTAACGCGGCAACAACCTCCGGAGCGGCTCTCACGAAAACAGGGGAAAACTGGGCGCTGGGGGCTCGGTATGAGCGCACGATCTCAGGAAAATTTGGTGCTTACGCAGGTAATAGTTGGGAAGGTAACCGTTTCGCCGGATATGCTTACCGAACCAACGTAGATGCCGGGTTTCAGTACTATCTTATTGAAGGGGATCGAAAAGACAATTATCTCGTCACCGAGTTTGGTTACCGGTTTAGCTCAGAAGATCGCAAAGGGATTGTGGGAGCCACTGTCGCGACATTCACGGCTCATGCGCTTCGGTTCTACATTGAAGCGATTCATAAGCTGACTCCGAGCGTGAGTGCGCGGGCATACGTGGAGGTGTTGCCAGACATGAGCGACGGACAAAACCTTTTGATTAACTTCGAACCCTCGCTCAGTGTTATTTTGACGGACAATCTATCGTTAAAGCTAGCTTTCAACGGAAAGTTCGACGGATTGCCAGCGGTTCCGGCCAACAAGAAATTTGATTACCTGTACACCACGTCACTGGTAACGACCTTCTAGGAGTGAAAATGAAAGTCATTCAGGAATTTAAAGCGTTTGCCCTTAAAGGTAATGTCATCGACATGGCCGTCGGTATCGTGATCGGCGCTGGGTTTGGTAGAATTGTTAGTTCTCTCGTCGATAACATCATCATGCCTCCACTGGGGATTATAGTTGGTGGTGTTAACTTTAAAGATTTATCTCTTGTACTAAAACAAGCTTCCGAGGGAGTACCTGCTGTAACCCTCAAGTACGGTGAGTTTATTCAAACCGTGTTTGACTTTACGATCATCGCGTTCTGCATTTTCTTAGTGGTGAAAATGATCAATCGTATGAAAAAGAAGGAAGCCGCCAACCCTACGGTGGCACCTCCTCGGCAAGAAGTTTTGCTTCAAGAAATTCGGGACTTACTCAAAAAGTAGCTCGTTCAAATCTTTCAATCAGTGGCACGAGTTTTCTTTTCGGTAGCGAATAGGGAAAGTGCCCGTACTCCACTTCATAAAAAGTCTCGATATGAAAGTCACGCTTCAACTGCAGAAGCGATCCGTACGGAATGTAGGGATCATTAGGGGAGGCTATGAGCTGGATGGGGGAGGCCAGAGGTGTGCCCAGGTGCAGTCCCAAGAAACGTTGCATTTGTAGTTGAGAACCAATCGCTTCTGCAAAGTTAAACAAGATTACCAATCGGTACATCGCGCGAATGTGCTTAAGATGAGTCTGCAGCCGAGGGTCGACCATTCCGCCGAACCTTTCCACTTCCTTTTTTAGGGATTGGGAGCTTCTCCACTGAATCGACAGGGGGTGGCGGGACTTCAAGATATGAATATTACGCAATGCGCCATTAAATAGCGTGAGCCTAGGTGCATAGGAGTAGCCCCGCCGCCTTAAACGCAAAAGAGCGAGCAGTGCCATCGTCACCCCAAAACCATGGCAGATCAGTGAATCTGGCCTGTCTTCCTGGATGACCTTTTCCACTACACGGGACATTTGTCTGAGATCAGGGGAGGGGCATTTCTCAAAAATCTCAAACATCGAAAGAATGCGTTGATCTGATTGATTCCCCAGGAAATCGCTCCAAGCTTCAGGAGGACAGGGAAGACCGGTAAGAACAAGACGCTTCATCCCGGGTACTTTGTCTTAATAATAAATAAGGGTCAAACAACTTGAGGACTGAAGCCTCCGTCGCTATGTTAGTGCTCTTTAAACAACAAATTGGAGCGAGATTTAGATGGCTTCGGATTTTAAATGGATCGGGATGGCCGCAGACGGCCAGTCCGTTACGCTGAAAAAGTTTGATGGAAACTTCCGTATCGCCCCGTACTCGAGTGAAGCGTGGATAGCAGAAAACCAGCCACTGGTGGGCCGCGCAGTTGGGATCGATGTGGAAACAACGGGTTTGCAGAAGGAAAAGTGCAAGGTCATTGAATTGGGATTATTGACCTTTCTTTTCAGTCGTAAAACAGGGGAACTTCTCTCCGTCTTGAAGCGGTATGAAGGCTTTGAAGATCCGGGGGCACCACTTTCGGCGGAAATTAAGCGTCTGACCGGCATCACGGATGAAGACGTACGCGGGAAAAAAATTGACTGGAACCTAGTCAACCAAGAACTCAGTCAGGCGGATCTTGTGGTGGCGCACAACGCTCAGTTTGATCGTGGTTTTCTTGATGGCAAATGCACTTCCTCAGTCGAAGCGCTTTGGGGGTGTTCGCTTTCTCAAGTCGACTGGAATGCAAAGGGCTTCAACGTGCGTAAGCTTGAAGTACTTTCGATTTACCACGGCTTTTTTGCCAACGCCCATCGTGCATTACACGATGTGGAAGCAATGATCCATCTTCTGAGCTTTCCCGACAGTACTAATAACGACTTGCCGTACTTGTACGAACTTTCTCTCAATGCCTCCAAACCGCTCGTCCATGTGTTTGCGGCCAATTCTCCCTTTGAGTCCAAAGATGTGCTCAAAATGCGTGGTTATCGTTGGGACACGGAAAAGCGTTGCTGGCACAAGTGTATTCCCAAGCAAGATCAACACGGGGAAATCAGTTGGCTCGAGGGACAGGTTTATGGAGGCGTTTTTCGTGGGCGTTGTGAGGAAATAGCTCCCACCGACAACTTCAAATGCTAGATTCTAAAAGGTGCCAAGCACCTTTTAGAACCGCTGCAAAGACGTAACGTTAGACTACGAAATCATGGGCGCGAACTGTCTTGCGACCGTTGGCCTTGGCGCGCTTAGCAGCCTGCTCAAGATACCAATAAACAACATTGTTCAATCCATCAAAGGCATCTCCAGCCACGTTGCAATTGGCTTTCTTCAAAACCCCTTTGGCTTTGCTACCTACAATCAACGATTCCATCTTCTTCGATTTAGCCATGTTGGCCTCCTTAAAAGTAACGGGCGTATCCTGATTAAATAGAAACGCCCTAAGAAGCATTACTAAACCTGCGCGAAATGGCTGTAAAGGGGAAAGGAAGGAGGTTTGGTGACGTTCCTCGAGAGTGACCAGAGCAGAGCACTCGATTATACTTGCTCGCAAAGAACAGAAATGAGTGAAAAAGAAAAAATCTTCGTTGGTGCGGCTTCCTTGCTTCTCTTATTCAGCTTGGGTTTGCGGGTAATCTACCTTTCCCACATTCCCGGTTTGAGTGGCGATGAAGCGCTTATTGGCAACATGATCTATGACCTTCTTGCGGGCCGCGAAGTCTCCTGGGATGTTCCCACCGGAAAAAAGATGAGCCCGCTTTTTGTCGCCATGGGAATGCCGTTTTTCATGGCGTTGCCACCGACCATTCTCACTCTGCGCCTTCCTGCTTTGTTCTGGGGACTGGCCATGGTCGTCCTTACCTGGTTCTGTTTGCGGAGAGTCATGAGTCGCCGCGGGGCGATGGCGGTTACTGTTCTCGTCGCGTGTGCGCCGATACATCTTGTTTATTCGCGTTTGTATATTGAGCAGGGCCTCATGGGGCTGACGGCGGTTTGGGCTTTGACGAGCGCTTTACGAGGGGAAAAGTTTAGTTTGCTACTTGCCTACACCACAGGGCTTTTGATTCATCCTGTGAATATTTTTCTCACACCCCTTCTTCTCGCAGCCTTTGGCCACCATGTTTGGTTCGATCCGAAGCTCAACCACAAACAAAAACAAGTCTGGCTAAAGGCGGGCGTCGCGTTTTGCATCGCAGGTATTGTTTCCATCTTTCTCTACGTTCCCGATAGATTTAACCTCCTCGTGATCGCGCACCACCTGACTCACCCGGGTGTCTTTCTGATGTTTGTTTATTATTTTTGCGCAGTTTTGTCAGGTGTCACTGTCGTTCAGGATTTTGCCGGACCCCTTTCTCCGCCGTGGGCTTTTGTGGCTAATCTCTTGATGGCTTTTGCATTCTTAGGTGCTCTCGGAATCGGACTAACCCGTTTGGCAAAGAGAAAAGACACGCGCGCGATGGCGGTTGTCATTGGTTGGATACTCTCGATCATCGCATTTTATTTGGTAGGTGGTCTGCTCGGCGTGCACCCCGGGACGCAACGCTACGCGCTCTTTATTGTTATCCCCACATTGTATTGCCTTTACTTGCTATGGGGGGCCTTTGTTGGAAAAGAGAGAGAGCAGCATTTGGTCGTAGGTGCTTTTTTTGTTTCGGCTTTGTTTCTGCTGTTGTTCGCGTCGGGATTCATCAACAAGTTTGTGGAAACGGGAGGGCGTTCGCATTTGCTTTATCAAACGGCAGCGATTGATCCGAAGCGCCAGGCTTTTGATCTCATTTCCCAGCGGCAAGAAGGGCGCCCCACGCTTGTGGTAGCGGAAGATTTTTGGATTTATCAACCAATGCGTTACTTTGCTCAGAAGTCCCCCTCGTTTGAAGTTGCGCAGGTGGGAAAGCAAATCGTGAATGCAGAGCAAATTAAGAAAATCCTCTCGCGAGGAGGATATTTTGTTTTCTGGACAAGCCACCAGGTGGAAAAGGGCCTTGTCACAGGCTTAGATCCCTCCCGATATTCTATCGAGACGATTCTCGGCGGCGCAGGGCAACCGTTGATCAGTATTCTTCAGCTTCGGTAAAAAAGAGGCGAACCCGGGAGGGTCCGCCTCTTTAAAGCGTCGCTTGACGCTTGGTGGTACTATCGAACTTTGTTCAAAGCATCTTCCCACATGAAGTGACCAACCTTCACCATCTTGGAAGATCCCAAGCGGAAAATTTGGTCTCCTTTTTGCGCCATTGTTTCTTCAAACACGCCGTCTTGCGTTTTACCGACCGTATGGCACCAGACGGAACCGCAGTAGCCTTTAGCAGTGGGCAGACCAGTGCGTTTGTCGACGATGGTATAGAAGCCTGTGTCTTCCATCTTGACCTCACCCGCTTCTTCAATCACTTCTCCTGAATCGAGCACTAGTTTTGAAGTGAATTCTGCTCCGTTGATTGTGATCGAAGCCGTGTAGGTCCCCTTACCACCCTTAACATCCTTCCAGTACCCTTTACCTTCGTAAGATCCATCCGAGAAAGGGGCGATGGCAAAACTAGTTGCCGAGAAAAGAGCGAATACAAATAAGCCCATGCACTTCATAAGAACTCCTAAAGTAAATAGTGAAACAACGTTTAAAGCGTTGGGGCGGTGAAGCTAAGAGAGCCCCAACGGTGTGAAAGATTAAAAGCCTGAGAAGGGCTTCTCAAGCCACAAAGCATCATGTTTTATTGTCGGCGCTAATAAACTCGATTCTCAATAAAACAATAGTCCAACGGTGAATTGAAAACCGCGGTGCTGGAACGTGATATTCTGTCCCGCAGGCATGCCGAAGCTCACCGGGTTCTCCGTACGGTAGCTAAAAAGTCCGACAGAGTAGCGGATATCCACCGTCACAGTTACAGACGGCGTTGCTTCAATCTCCACGCCGCCACCCACATCCACGGTGAGATCGACGAGTTTGTTAGTGGAACTTGTGATGCGTATTGCTGGTGCCGGACCACCAAGAGCGTAGAAAGACGTGCCGGCGTCTATTTCGTGTTTCACCTTCAAGAGAAGCGGCAAAGTGATGTAGGTGTTTCCCAACTTTCCAATCATTTTAAGTTCCGGGCGGAACGAGAAAAACGGGTCCAAAGGAAAGTCACCTGCGAGTCCCACCAAAAGGCGCAGGGTTTTGTTTACCGATAGGGTGAAAGGAGCCGGTACGTTGCGAATGGTGGAATCGGGGATATTGAGACCGCCAAGCAAACCAATTCCCATGTACGCAATCCGTTCTCCTTGCAGGGCTTCCACTCCCACTTTCGGTTCTTCGGTGGGCATTTCGTCAGGCGGATTATATTCCTGAAGCGTGTCTTCGGCTTCAGCCGTGGGTGTTTCAACGGGATCTGTGATTTTGTCGGCTGCCTTGAGTTCTTCCTCCGGAGTAGCTGACCGGGGCGAAGGAACCTCTTCTTCCACTTTGGGTTCGCCTTCGGGAATAAGCAGCTCGTCATCTGCAAAGACAGGCTGAGACCCAAGGCTGAGAAGAAACATCAAACCAGGCAGGAAAAATCGCAAATTGCTCTTCATATGATAAGGACGATGGCGAGCCTAGAGTGGGTTGTCAAACAAGTCCAAACTGAGTGACAACCGAGGCCGAAGAGCGGGTAGAGAGAGCGCATCATTTTTACTTGGATGCGTCGCATGAGATTGACTCCAAGTCAGTGGGACTGGGCTAAGTATTTTTGTCTTAACGCAACATGGCGCAAGCAGCGTATTGTTAAGAATCACCCAATCAAGTCATGCCGAACGCGCTAAAAAAAATACTTGCTGCTAGTCCTGCAGATTTCTTTCAACAATGGGGGGGAAGATACGCGTACTCTCAAATTGCTGACACTTGGAAAAGGGATCTCGCTAAACGGCCGTTTACGTTGTGGCGCTACAAAGAACTTCTCCCCCTAGCGGATGTATCCCAGGTCGTTTCTGTGAACGTTGGGGGAACCCCTTTGTTGGATTGTCCTGCTTTACGAGAAGGCACTGGCGCCGTTCAGATCTGGATCAAAGATGAGCGCAGAAATCCTACGGGCTCCTTCAAAGATCGGCAAGCAGCCGTCGCCCTTTCACTTTGCCGAGAAAAGGGAATAAAAGAAGTCGTTATCGCTTCCACCGGCAATGCTGCACTTGCGTACGCCGCGCTCGCCGCTAAGGCGAAGATCAAGTTGTGGGTATTTTTTAATCATGAAGTGAGCGACGAGAAACGTCGGGAGGTATTGCTCTACGGTGCCAAAGTTATCGTTGAGGAGGGGACCTACGACGAAATCAAAAAAAGAGCGAATGAGTTTGCCAGACGCCACTCCTACCACTTTGACCAGGGGATAAAAGAGGTCGCCGCGCGTGAGTCAATGAAGACTTTGGCTTTCGAAATAGCAGAACAGTTGGGAGAAAAAGAAGGCCGCGCTTTTTTTGCCCCGGATTGGTACGTCCAATCGCTGAGCGGCGGCCTAGGGGCAATCGGCGTATGGCTTGGTTTTCGGGAACTCTTGGAGATGGGGCTTGTCGACAAAATTCCCCAAATTGCGGGCATTCAGGTGCAGGGCTGTGCGCCTTTGGTAGAGAGCTTTAAAAGCAACGCCGTTTGTGTAGAAAATGTCCTGCAACCTAAGACCGCAATCCCCGCCCTGGCGACGGGATGCCCCGGCGACGCCTATCACTTTTTCTCTACTGTGATGAATGGCGGTGGTGGGACGCTTGAATCGGTGACGGATGAGGAAGCCTTTCGGACTTTGTACTGGATGGCTAAAAACGAAGGCATTTCGATGGAGCCGGCGTCAGCGGTCGCGTTTGCCGGTTACTTGAAACTTCTAAAGCAGAAAATCATCAAGCCCAGCGAGACTGTCGTGATTAATTGTTCGGGACGAAGGGCTCCTTTCCCTCAAAAGACGTTCGACGATACGCTCCCTTTTTTTGAGAGGCATCTGAATCCGGCTGTTTTCCCAAAGAGTAGGTGAGCCTAAATGCGTATTCGTGGACTGGGGCGAATCAAACGAATCCTTCGTAAACTTTCTCGGAAACGCTTGAGCAAACGGCCTCGGCTTTATCTCGTGAATGCCTTTTACCAAACTCGCCCCGAAGTCACCCGGATGCTCCAAACCGTTAGCCGACGTCTGAGAGCCCAGCGTATCAACTCTGTTCCTCTAAAAATGGATGAAATGGGGGGCGAGGCGTTTCTCCCTCAGGACCTTATTATTACTCATCACACGTTACCCAACCCAGGAATGCTGAAAGGGGCCGCCTGCCTGGGGTTAAATAATTTAAATCGTCTCGAGCGTTTGCAACTTGCCGCCGCAGCGGGCTTTCCCGTGATGCCTTACGCGCATCCCAAAAACCATACCGAACTTTTATCCCTGTTTGAAAGATGGAAAGTGGATACCCTTCTTCTCAAGAAACAGGAGTCTTTTCAGGGAAAAGAAATTACTCTGCTGTCGCGCGAAAAGATCGGTACCTTGGCTTGGGGGAGTGGGGATGTATTTTGTCCGATATTGCGGGAAGATCCTAAGACCTATAAAGCCCATTTATTGGGAGAAACAATAATTTGCACTTACTATTTGGATTCCCCTCCGGTCGAGCGACTCGAAGAAATGAAACAGTATCTAGGATTGCGAAAAAAACCCGGCGTTAGTCTCTTTGAACCAACACCGAGGCTTGCCACTCAGTTGCGAAACTTAGGACGGTTTTTGATGGAACACGGGGTGGGGTATTGTTCTATCGATATGATGAAGCAAGCTGATGACTGGTTGGCTATCGAATTAAATACCAACGCGGTGGGAACCGAAGGGCCCTGGGTCAATTGGTTTGAACTGATTGCGGATCGTTACACCGTCGCACTTGCTCTTGTTGCGACCCATTTATGGCCTAGTCTCACTTCAAGTACGCGAGTGTCTAAAACGGGTGGGAATTAGAGGGGGGGCGAGAGCCGTTCACTAGTCAGAAAGCGCGAGCTTATTCTGGCTGGGGGACAATGTACGCGAGCGGCTTGGATAGTTCGCAGTTCAAATACTGTTTCGCGAGTGCTGGGTAGAAAACTTTTCAAGCAGGACTTCTTGAAAGCGCGCGCGCGCAGTGAGCACCATTCAGTTATCTGTAGGCGCGAGCTTATTCTGGCTGGGGGACTAGGATTCGAACCTAGACTGGTAGAGTCAGAGTCTACTGTCCTACCGTTAGACGATCCCCCATTGCTTTACAGCAAAACTTCTCGAGGAGCGTGTTGCAACTCTTCCGGAGTTACAAACGAAGTACCAATACGACCTACGACAATGCCGGCGGCCGCGTTAGCCAGGTGCATGCTTTCCACCAGTGTCCTTCCGCTAACTTGCGCTAGCGCCAACACGGCGATGACGGTATCTCCTGCACCCGTCACATCAAAAACCTCTTTGGCGAAAGTCGGAATGCGCTTTAACGTGGGATCCTCTTTCGAGAGAGAAACCATTCCCCACGCCCCACACGTGATAATCACATGTTCGGCATCCGTGTCTCGCAAAATCGAACGACCAAAACCTTCTAAAACACTATCTTCATTACCCCGAACGGAAGGGGCGTGTAAACTATTCCCGGCGAGATAGGCGGCTTCCTGTGCGTTGGGACTCAAGAGCGTACAACCGTGATACAGACTGGCGGCGCTTAGTCGGCTCGGATCCACGAACACCGGCTTTTTGTGGGAACGCGCGTGTTGGATAAAGCTTACGACGTCAGTTGTCCAAAGTCCCTTGCCGTAGTCTTGTAAAATGACGCCGTCACTCGACGGCAACAAGTCGCAAAGTGTTTCCCTAAACTTTTTCGCTACTCCCACGTCAAGGCTGTGGGTCTTTTCATAGTCAACGCGAACAACATGTTGCTTTCCCGCCAGCACACGGACTTTTCGCATAGTGGGACGACTAGGGTCCTCAATCAAAACGGATTGATCAATGCCTGCTTCGCGGATTAATCGGCTAATTTCTTCGCCTGCAGCGTCCTGTCCGCGAACACTTAAGAGCGTGGTTTTAGCTCCCAGGGAGCAAACGTTTTGAGCAACGTTAGCCGCAAGCCCCAGTTTCACAGCCTGTGATTCCACTTCCACCACAGGCACCGGAGCTTCCGGGCTGATGCGAGTGGCACCTCCAAAAAGGTACTCATCGACCCCAATTTCCCCGGCCACAATCAAGTGGCGTTCTTTAAATGAGCGAACATCGAAACTCAAATTGCACTCCAAGACGCCGAATGTAGTTGGTTTGTGAGTTCTTGCCAAATAGATCGCAAATTTCTCTTAAGTTGCCCGTCGTCCCCCTATTTGTTAGGGTTCGGAACAAGGTGAAGTGCATGAAATTGCTTATGAAAATGATGACTGCCTGGCTTTTATCCATCTCCTGTTTTGCAGCTGGGGCAAAGCATGAATTGGGGCTCGGGACCAGTGGTGCAGCATTGGCTATTTCCGGTGGGACCGCCACCTTTGCTGTTATGGGTGACTACCATTACTTGGTCGCATCCGGATTCCAGGTAGGAACCCAATCTTCCTTCGCGGTGGGAGGTGGGGATACCGCATTCACTATTCTTGTCGGACCAACCCTGAACTTTCCTTTCGAGGATGAACTTGTAGATAGCTTTTTCCTTTCCGGATATGTCGGAGTTTCAAACAACACACTCGATACTGGCCTCGCTTTCGGATTTAATTTGGGAAAGCGCTTTGCTTTGACCGATTCAATCGCCTATGCGCCCTCAGTGATTCTCTCTAAGGTCGACGGCTATGAATTTCTTTTTAAGATTGTTTTCGCATCGTTTCGGTTTGTTTTTTAGACGGTAATGACCTGGTTCTGCCAGGCGTCCAGACCTAGATAGCCCTCCTGGAGGGGGCCGTTTGGGGTGCTCATCCCGGGTTTCCCCACCAAAATCCGGGAGTGGCCGGAACCACCCCAGGGGCGCCAACGTTCTTGGCGCTCGGTCCCGTCGGGAGGATAAATTCCTAGCGTGTCGGTGCCGGCGTAGTGAGCTAAGTGTAAGGGGCCGGTGCTAGGCGCAATGACTTGTTTGGCTTGGCGGAAGACTTCCATGAGCTCCGTAAGTCTTAAATCCTGAATAACCGGCAAAGAGGGAACGGCGGCCAAAAGAGCGCTTGCGAAACTTTTATCCGCTGAAGCGGGGCCGACTGACAAAACAGCGGGTACACCGAGTAAGGCCGTTAAGGCGGGAAGCCACTCAATATAGCCTTGGGCCGAAAGGTTGCGAGCACTTCCTCCCATTCCGGGGTGCAAAACGAAAAAGCCTTTTTCCGTTAATCCCAGACGCGAAAGGGTAGCGTCGGCTTTCGCCTTAGCCGCTACATTTACAGGAAGGGTGATCGGATCCAGGGCATTTTGAAACTCGGGCTCTTCCCCTATTAGCTTCCCCACAAGATGTTGAGCAAGCTCGAGGTTGTACTCCGCCTCGTGTCGTTCACACGTCGAGCGTTGTTGGCGCAGCCCCTTATTGTACAGGAGATAAGACCAGGGTTTGGAGAATGGGCCGACGCGACGAGGAATGCGAGCGGCTACGGATGCCGTGGCCAAACGCAAGTCACCGTAAAGATAAAGACCTGCACTGTAATGTTCGGTGCGCAACGCCTCTTGAAGAGCCCACACCCCTGAAAATTCGGTGCGGATCGCCTTCACGTACAAAGAACTCAGGTAGGGGCTCACTAATTCCGCATAGTCTTCGCGACAAAGAAAGTGAATTTCGCACTCAGGAAGGTAGTGACGGAGATACTGAAAAACGGGCAAAGAAAGCAGCACATCGCCTAAGCGATCAGTGCGCGTTACTAAGAGTTTTTGCTTTAGCCTTGCCACTTTAAAAACAAATCCTTCAATGGGTCTTTGATAGCGAAATCGAGCACAAAACGATAGGGATTCTTTCCCCTAAAATCTTTTGTAGCAAGCCAGGCTTTGGTTTGCTCCGCGACCTGGTTCTCGAGCAAATCCTCAATCATTTGCTTTAAATTCTGTTGTTTCCGTTGCTCAATTTTATGGGCCTGTTCGGTAAGAAACGCCTCTAAAGTCGACAGTAGGGTCCGTACGCTGTCTTGAGACGAAGCTTGGGTCGTTAGTACCGGTGTGGTTTTTCCCGCAATCTCCAGCATCGACGAGAGCGAAGCGGTTAACTTGTCGGCGCCCTCTCTATCGGACTTATTGACCACAAGAATATCGGCGATCTCCATCAGACCCGATTTTAATGTTTGAATAGAGTCCCCACTTTCCGGAACAAGAAGAACCGTCGTGCACTGTGCCGCTAATCGAATATCAATTTCAGTCTGTCCCACTCCGACCGTTTCCACCAAAATGTAATCAAAACCAAACGCATCGGCGAGGTGGATCACTTGCCGCGTCGCCAGAGAAAGTCCACCGAGTTTACCCCGGGTACCTAGACTACGAATATAAACTTTGTCGTCATTAAAATGTTCAGCCAACCGAATCCGGTCGCCCAAAATGGCTCCTCCCGTGAAGGGACTAGTTGGGTCAACAGCGATCACCGCCACGCTTTTATGTTTGGAACGGAGTTCTTTAATCAGTAGACCGAGAATCGTGCTTTTTCCGGCTCCAGGGGGGCCGGTGAAGCCCAAAATCTTTGCTTTTCCTGTTTTATCGTAGAGGTCCGCAAGCAGGGGGGTGAGCGCAGGGTCCTTCGATTCTGCCCAAGTGATGAGGCGGCTAAGTGCTCTCACTGAGCCTTTTTTGAATTCATTTAACAACTCGGACATACGTTCCGCTATCTCTTCTTGGTTTTTTTCTTCAACCGCTTTGTCGTTTTTTTGGGCGCTTTCGTAGCCGGTTTCTTTTTCCCTTTCTTTTTCCCAAGGGACTTTTTACGGCCTTTTTGAGAAGCGCTCGTGTTCTTAAGAGGCGCATCGGAAAGAGGAAAGGTCTTTTTCACAAAAGCGGTTGCCTGCGCTTTGGTATGGATCTCGCCTTCCAAGACCGCGTCTTCGACAGCACGCAATATCTTACCCATATCAGGGCCTGCGACATAGCCCATTTTTCCTAAGTCTTTTCCCGTGAGAATGCGGCTGGGCGGGGGCGGTAATGCAGCGAATTCCTTGAGTTTTCCGTCGCAGAAGGCGTACGCACCCAAGTCTTTATGGCTTGCCAGGCAGTCCAGGCGATGGAGCTCCAAGTGCAGATCAAAACGATCCTGTCCGAGAAAGCGGCGCAGAGTGCTTTGGCGCATCTGAAAGGCGTCTTTGAATTTCAAATGGTCGCGCACAAGCGCCGAAACGAGATCAATTTGCGCACGTGAATAGGTCATGCGCTTCATAATTTTTTCGGTCATCTCCGCGCCAATGCGATCGTGACCGTGAAAGCGAATCCTGTCGGCTGCCTCTTCGTAGGTGGCAGGTTTGGCGATGTCATGCAGCAAGCATCCGAGCGCGAGCTCGAGGGGAGCCCCGGGTTTGAGCCCCTCTAAAAGAAGAAGCGTGTGTACAAACACATCGCCCTCTGGATGATACTGTACCGGCTGCGCAACACCTTTGAGCGTCAGCACCTCGGGAAGAAAATGTTGAAGTAGACCCAATTCATCTAGTAAGCGCACACCACGGGCTGGTTGGGAAGAAATGAGGATCTTAGAAAACTCTTCTCGGATTCTCTCCTGACTTACTTTTTTAAGCAGAGCGTGATGCTTGCGGATGGCTTCCACGACTTCGCTATCCATCTCAAAACCGAGTTGCACCGAAAAGCGAACCGCACGAAGCATACGTAGGTGATCTTCCAAGAACCGGGTTTCCGCATTGCCGATGCTGCGGATCACTCGCCTTTTGATATCGACCTCACCTCCAACAAAGTCGATAACCTGTTTTTGATCGGTGTCGAAGTAAAGACCGTTCACCGTGAAATCCCGGCGGCGGGCATCTTGCTCTAAGTTGGTAAACTCCACTTTTTCCGGGCGTCGGCCGTCCTGGTAATCTTCTTCTTTGCGAAAGGTGGCCACCTCAAAAGGAGTCCCCACCTCAATAACGAGGATCACTCCGAACTGAACACCAACCGGGATCGTTTTTTTAAAGAGTTTTTGAATTTCTTCTGGCTTGGCGGAGGTGGCGATGTCGTAGTCTTTGGGAGCAACTCCCAACAGGGTGTCCCGCACACAGCCGCCCGCGAGGTACGCCTCAAAACCTTTAGCCCGGAGTCTATCAATGATAGAGTAGGCGATGCCTTCTTTGTCCGCCATCCGCGAGGGTTTTAACTAAAACCGTATGCGGAGCGTGCCGATGGGCCAGCTCAAGAAGAAGTTGTCGACCGGAGGCGCGAAATTGAACTTAAATGCCGTTCCGACCGAAATGTCGCTCGTAAGATCGTAATCGATACCGCCGCCAAACATAATGTGCACTCCGACGTTGTTTCCGAATCCGGAAGCAATCGCGAGGCCTAACGCGCCTTCAACAAAAGGATGAAGTTTCGCGTTGTTGGTCGAAAAAGTATACCGCGCATCACCCGAGATGGTTACCAGGGTTCCGCTAGCAAGACCCAACTGAATCAAGGCGCCATAGCTGAGATTTTGATTGTGAACATATTCCAGCTGCGGAGAAAGCAAAAAGGTTTCCGGACTAATAGTTAATCCTAAACCCAATGAACCGATCCAATCCCCGGGACGAGGAGCAGCGTGAGCCGCAGTGGATGCCAAGATTACGATCGAAATAAATAGCTTTTTCATAGGGCTCATTCTAACCCTTGGGCGGAGTCGGTCAAGAGCCCGAAGTGAGATTTTTTATAAAGATAATGTATCTTTACGGAAACATGGAAGGGGACAGGCCGATCGCAACAATACTGCACGCAAAAATCGCTTCTATTTTAAGCGTTTTCGCTTTTGCCATAATCTCCGGACTCTCCGTTCCGGGATTAAAGTAAACTTTTTTCGCGCCTTTTCGTGCGATAGCGTCGAGTTCTTTCAGGCCCACCGGCGGCGGCAGATAGACGCTAATAACGTCGACTTGCCCGGGTACGTCACTGATGCTGGCGTAACACTTAAATCCCTCGACTTCCTTTTCTTTCGGATGAACAGGATAAACTTCGTAGCCTTTCGAAGCAAAAGCACGAACGCACTTGTTTCCAAACTTGTCTCGCACCTGACTTGCACCAACAACAGCAACTGTGGATTTCATGATTCTCCTTTAAAATGAGCTTTTCAGTATTCCCACGAAGAGGAACACCCAGCCTACAATGAGAAGGACCCCGCCGATTGGGGTGACCGCTCCCCAAGTCCGCACGCCTGTGAACGCCAGCAGATAGAGCGTGCCGGAAAATATAAGGGTCCCGAGCAAAAAACTCCAACCACTCCAGCGGAACCAACTGAGGTCACCCCGCAATAAAAGCAAAGCGACAAGCGCTAGGGCAAAGGTGTGGAAGAACTGGTAGGTCACGCCGGTTTGGTAGACTTCGAGGCTGTATTCGTCGAGGCGGGCCTTAAGCATATGGGCCCCGAAAGCGCCAAAAATCACGGAAAAAAGCCCCATGACCGCCGAGAAAGTCAGAAATGTTTTAGCCATAAGGATAATGAGTTTAGAGGGCTCAGGGGAGAAGTCAAAAAGCCTTTGGGTGCCGGCTGGGGCAAGAGATAGGACGCCGCGCGGTCCGGCGGTAAGTGGCTCCTGTCGCTGGTTTGCAGATGGTTAGCAGAGAATGGGTGTTGACGGAGTGAAGGGGGTGGGAGAAGGGTGAAGCAAGATGAATGAACCCTCTCATGCAATCCGCTATCGGGTGATGGCCAAAGTACGTGACGAAGATGTCGCGTTTCGCTTTGAACACTGGATGGTCCAAAACCACGGTCCGGACCTTTTGAAAGTTCCCGGTTGTCTTGAGTTCCGCTTATACCGCGATTCTGCACTTGTTTATGAATGTGCTTATCTTTTTGCGTCCGAAACTCTGCTGAATTCCTATTTGGAGAACGGAGCACCGGCTTTGCGCGCGAAGGGGCGGGCCCTTTTCCCGGAAAGTGAAGTTACTTTTACCCGCGATCAGTCCCCCCTTCTTGCGGATGAAAGGAAACCCTTTTAGATGGCATTCGTGGAGTTAGCGATCGTATTGGTTCGCGAGTGGAAGTTATTGCTTCTTGAAATACTTAAGATGCCGAACGACGCGATTCATATTTATATCGGCGTTATTTGTTTTTGGCTTGTTTCGAGAAAAATGAGCGGCTTATGGCGATTGTTGATACCAGGTCTTTTGATCTCGCTCATTTTGGAAGTCCCCGACCTGGGATTTAATTGGATTGCGTACCACTCCTTTGCGTGGAGAGAGAGTTTTACGGATATCGTCGGTACTAGTCTTATTCCCGTGCTCTGGGTAGCGTCTCGACCAGGGGCTTTTAGAGGATTAAGTTATAGATAAAAAAAAGCCACCGTCCAATGAACGGTGGCTAAAACAAACGGACTACTACAAGTCAGCAGCGCGCAACGTTTTGCGGCCGTTGGCCTTGGCACGGTTGATGCCTTTGCCAACTTCGTCTTGAATAATAGCAGTCAGGGCTGACATGACGTCAGAGCTGCAGTTCATCTTGCTCTTCTTGATGAACTCTTTCACTTTGGATTGTACGACCAAAGGATCCACTGTTTTTCCGGTTTTAGCCATTGTATCCCCCTCAATTAAATTAGGTGTTGCTAACTAACGTCTAGATAATAAACAGGCTGATTGGTTTTGTTAACAATTTTATTTAGCCTGTTAGGCTTTTTTAGAATGTTCTTAATACAATAGGGCCGATCGGCAGGAAGTGGGTCTGCCGTTCACCGATGGCGCTCAGCGTCTTCTTGAGTACTACATGGGGGAGCGAAAATGAAGTGGGGCATTCTTCTATCCGTTGTTTCTATTTGTGTAACCGCAAGCGCGTTAGGTACACCGCCGACAGGTTCCTATAAAAAAATCGTAGACGAAATGATGCGATTGGAATCGGCACATCCCGATTTCGCAAAAGTATTTAGTATTGGTACGAATGACGAAGGGACTGAGTTGTTGGCAATGCGTGTGAGTGTCACACCCACACAGATCGTCCCTGAAAAGATTGGCCACTTAATGGTAGGCACGCATCATGGCAACGAAACGAAAGCCCCGGTACTCGTGATGTCGTTCATGACAGACTTGCTTGCCCGCTACGAAAATGGGGAGTTTTTAAGGGGCCAGCTGGCAGATATCGAATGGACACTCATACCGGTCCTCAACGTCAGTGGTTACAATGTGGCTCGACGAGAAGAACGGGGTATCGATCCGAACAGAGATTATCCAGGTCCTTGCTTACAAGGCGAGGGGGGCGAACTAAAATCGATCAGAACGATTATGGATTTCATGAAGATTCGTACTTTCTCGGGTGCGATTACGGTTCACGGCTACATCGGCACGATGACCTACCCGTGGGGAGTGAATACCGACAAGGTTGAAACGCATGATCACAACCAATTCGCGCAAGTCACGGCGAAAGCAGCTCAAGAAAATGGTTACCGGCATGGAACGTCTACCGATTTAATTTACCCGGCCGAAGGGACATTCGAAGACTACGTCTATTGGAAGCACGGTATGTGGTCGCTTTTGATTGAACTCGAAAGTGGCTCGAAGCAAGATATTGAAAATACAACCCGCGCGGCGAAAGTTTATTTCGATGCCTTAGAGGCAAGTCCTAGCATGAACTATGCCTTTGAAGGGCAGTGTTTGGCTTCTCGTGGCCTGGATCTGCGTAACGAGTAATGGTTCCTTGTCACTTCTAAATTAGCGGAAGAAACGCGAGTACCAAGGTCAGCAGACTAGCCGACAAAACAGGAATCGTGAGGTTGTCGTCAATGGGCAGAGGAACCAGTTCGGCGATCATGCTCACTGTTCCTCCCACGAGAGCGAGAATAAAACTGTCTCGCACGGTCAGTTGAAAGTAGAGCTGACCGGCTAGGAAACTAGCTATCGAAGTTGCCACGAAATTGGCCAGCGCGCCCTCTAAACTTTTCCCCTTCCACAATTTCGTTTGACCCCAGCGCGAACCCACTACCGCAGCCGCCGGATCGCCGACAGCCAAGAAGAGCACGCTCATCAAAACGATAGGTTTGGGAAAGAGCAGAACAATAAAAAGAAGGCCCAAAATAAAGAACGAGTTTCCGGTGAGGCTCTTAAGCTCCTCACGTCGCATGAACGCTCCAAAAAGCCACAGTCCGAAACGGTTGAGCTGTGGGAAGTAGAGCCTGCCTACGTCCAAGAGGACCAAGGCGCCCCCTATCGTTCCCAACGCAAAAAGGGCTTGGGTGCGAGTGAGGACGAAGGCATAGAGACCGAAACAGAGGATTCCGGAAACAAAGTGGTAAAACTTGCGGCTCAGGTGGGGAACTGAGCGCTTTCGTTTGCGCACCGCCCAGGTAACGGACGAGTTCGATTTTGGTTGAGGCGATACAGCCATAGTTTTTAAGTTTCGAATCATTGTTTGAATCCGCCGCGGATTCGCTCCGCTCATTGGGGAAACATTTCCGCGCCTATGCCGCAAGCGACGCGGAACCCCTTCAATACAACTGAGCAAGAATGGTACCGGTTTTAGACTGGCCCGCTTCTTCCGGCAAGGTATTAATATCATTGTAATTACGAAGACTTGCCGCAGTTTTCGAAGTCGGAAAATGGGAAAAGGGTTACGCGGTCCAATAGCCTTTCTCGGCTTTCTCGGCGGGAGCGCGATCATTACGGGAATTGAGAAAACCTCAATCATTCTAATGATTCTTGCGGTCTTTAAATGGTTTTTGCGTCCTCCTTATATTGTGCGTAGAAAATTACGCGGTCCTATCATTTTGCAAAGGGGCGGACGGCTCTCGCCGTTTCCCGAGACATGCTAAAATGAATCATCCCCATGCAATTTCGCCTTTTCCTTATTTTCGCGATGGCTTTCTGCGCGCGCCTCAACGCGCTTACGCTGAGTGCAAAAGCCGTCGAATCCGAACTCAATGCTGCCGATTTGGTAGCCGATATTCGTGTGCATGAGAAACAGGCCGTCGTGGATCCCCGGTTCTTTGTCCAGTGGCAGGTCCGTGCCGAGGTACTTCGCGTTCATCGCGTGCGAGCGGGGCTGGTCGGCCGATCCTTGATTCAAATTGAGGGTCAGGGAGGCGAATTGGGGCAATGGGGAGTACGCTATTCGGGTTTTCCCCAGCCCTTCAAAGGTCAAAGCTACCGGGCGCATTTGAATGAGATTTCATCAGGCCGTTACGAGGTGGCAGGTTTTGAGTTTGGGCTTGAGCCTTTAGAGGCTTCGCGCACCTTTAGCCGCAACCGAACGGATGGCAGCGACGGAACGGGAAGCGGCCCGTTTCTACGGTGGATGGACCAAGCATTTCCTCTTCCTTACTTTGTGTCCCTTCCAACGTTCGCGGAACGCCCCAATTTTGTTCAAGCGGTGGATAAAAGTTTCAAAACTTGGTCCGAAATCCAGGGGAGTGATGTGGAGTTTCTTGCGCTGGGGTGTTCGCGCGGAAGCGAAAACGCCAATGACGGGATTAACCAGATTATTTTTGAAGATACGGACTGGAACTTTGGTCCGACCGTAATTGCGATCACGCGGAACTTTTTTGTTTCGGGCGATTCTCCACAGGCGGGAATCATTCTTGACTCCGATGTGCTCATCAATGGTGTGCACCACCCATTCGCGACCAACGGTGAGGCGGGTTCCCATGACATGCAAAATATCCTTACCCACGAAATCGGGCACATGTTGGGACTGGGGCACGAAATCAATCCTGCGCAGGACACCGACGCGACCATGTTTGCAACCGCGGCTTTAGGAGAAACTAAAAAACGTAGTCTTGAAACGAGTGATCTCGATGGGTTGAAAGCGGGCTATGCGGGTTCACGGCCCAAGTGGGGAGGGACTGGTCTTTCTTGCAATGTGAATGGGCTTCCGGCCGCTTGTGCCAGTCAGAACGGCTGCCCCTCACCGGCGGCCCCGGGTTGGATTGTGGCTATCCTAATTATCTACTCAATGCGTTTCTTGCGGAAAATACCCCGCCTTACTTTAAAGTCTTGAGTTCGGCTTTTGCTTTGGCAGCCAGCGGACCTTTCGGGTAGCGTTCCAGCAGTTCCTCGTAGAATAAGCGTGCTTCCTGCGTCATCTTCAGACTTCTAAAGCAGTTTGCCTGCCGATAAATTGCCCGCGCCGTTCGTTCATCTTTTGGATTCTCTTTCCTAAATTTCGAGAACTCGAGCGCCGCCGAGCGAAACTCATCTTGCGCGAAGAGACTTTCGGCAAGTAGGTACCGGCTATCGGCACGAACTTCATCGCTAATCTTTCCCGTCAGCACGCGCTGAAAAACGGCGGCGGCGGCAGGATAATCTTTCTCGTCAAAAAGGGCTTTGGCCTCGCTAAAGGTAGTTTTTTCTACGCTCGCTGGAGGCGGAGGAGGCGGCGGCGGCGGCTGCTTGGCCTTAAGGTCGACAATTTCTTTGTTTAGCGACTCAACCAGGCCTTTTAGGTCCTTGTTCTGTTCAAAGAGCTGTTCAACGACGCCGTTCACGCGGGCAAGTTCATGTTTCAGCTCTTGGTTTCCTTCGTCCAGACGGGCGCGTTCTTCCGTGATCTGATACTGAATTTTTTTGAGATCATTTTCTCTGCGGATGTCAGACTTGGTTTTGCACGCGGGCACAGCGAGTAACAATATTAAGCCGATCATTCGAATCATTGGTCTCGCCCCACTCCTTACATACGTTTAGTAGGAGCCCGATGTGTCAATTTCTTCCTGTTTGACGCCACCTTGCTGCATCTTTACCTGCCGTAATACTGCCTGATACTCGGCCTGCTCGGCAAGTATTCGGGCTTCCGTGGCAAACTTGCGGCAGGAATCGAAATAGCTTTCGTCGTAATCGCGTTTGGCGCGCAAGAAATTGTTTTCAGCTTTGCGGTAAAGGTCGGTAGCGAGGTTCTCAGCCTTCGCTTTTTGAGCCGCCTTAAGAGCGACATCGGCGAAGATGAGTTCATTGATAGGACGGCTTTGGCAGCCCGCTCCAACGAGCAGGCTGCCCAAAACCAAGATAACCGTGAAAGTTAGGTTTCTCACTTACTGAGAAAGAACCACGAACTCCGCGCGACGGTTTGCCGACCATGCTGACTCGCCAGTGCCTGAGCTTGCCGGGCGTTCTTCCCCGTAGCTGATGGTTGAAATACGAGAAGCATCGATACCTAAGCGTTGCAAATACTTGCGAACCGCAGCGGCGCGTTTTTCGCCTAGCGCAAGGTTGTATTCGATGGTTCCGCGTTCGTCGCAATGTCCTTCGATTTGAATTGTCGACGAGGGATTCTGACGCAACCAATCCGCATTGGCCTCAAGAGCCGAGCGCGCATCGCCACGGATATTGTAGGCGTCGTAATCAAAGAAAATCGCTTGCAGAGCAGACGATCCTCCGCCGCCAGCGGCAATGCTTTCGGAACTTCCACCCGCGGCGTATCCAGCATCTCCGCCTGAATCCACGCCACCACTCATGATGGGTTCATCAGATACGACGTCTTTTTTGCTGCAAGACGTAAGGGCTACTGTGAGACACAAAAATAATACTGTTAGTACTGACAATCTAATCGGCTTCAAGTTGCTCATCTTTGGAAACTCCTTCGGTTTAGGCAAAGAGCGATAAATCCATTCTCCGCGCGTCAACGAGTAAGGCAATAGCATAAGCATTACTACGAGTAAATTCAACCCATTAAGCGCGAAACGTTTGCTTGGCGCGCTGTTGCCCCGTCTTTTCGTTCCCGTTTCTGATTTCAATTTGCGTTTAAAAAGACACACCAGATGATTCCACTCAACGCTGCCTCATTAGAAAACTTAGTGATAGGATGCAGCGAATGGGGATTTGGCGAGCAATTGGGTTCATCTCATTGTTGAGTTTTTGTTTTAACTCAACGAGTCTAGCAACACCGGTCTACATTACGTTTCCCTCCGGGGTCGACTGGAAAACCAGACAGAGCGAGCACTTTCAGGTTTTGTATGGCAAAGGCCATAAGGAACTGGCTGAACGTACGCTTCTCGCGGCGGAATCGGCGCGCGCGCTTTTACTTCCGCTTTTTCCGGAATCCCCCGACAAGACTTGGATCGTTCTGGGAAACTGGGAAGATGTGGTAAACGGTTACGCACTCAATTTACCCTTTCCCCACATTGTTATTTATCCGTCACCACCGGGCTCTACCAGCCAGCTTGCTTCCTTGGGAGACTGGTTAGAATCACTTATTCTCCACGAGTATGTGCATATTTTGCACATCTATCCGGCCAAGGGACTCTGGGGGGCGATGCGCTCGGTGTTCGGTAGCTGGGTGCTGCCCAATGGAATTATGCCGCTACATTTCCACGAAGGGCTGGCCGTACTTTTAGAAAGCGAACTTCTTCCTGGTGGACGAGGTGAAGGCGCTTACTTCGACATGCTTCAAAGAGTGAGTGTGGCGGAGGGGCAGTGGGGGACAGATGCGTTTCTATCGCGTGACCGGATGGATGGCACATCGACTATTTATCCGTACGGAACCTCTCCGTATTTTTTTGGCTACCTGCTTCACAATGAGCTTTGGAAACGAAAGAACAAGGAAGGTATCCACAGTCTGGTTTCGAGCTACAGCAACAATTGGCCTACATTGTTTGATGGACCCCTCGATGAAGTCTTTGGGACGAGCTACGAAAAGCTCTGGGAAGATGTCATTCGGATCAGAAAAGTAGAGAAAGAAGCTGAAATTGCAGCAATCCAAAAGCAACCATTGTCCAAGTTGGAATTCTTAACCGAAGATCGTTCAGGCAAAAGGAATCTTGCGGTATCTCCGGATGGGAAAAAAGTAGCCTTCCGATCGCTACGTCCCGACGAAGACAGCGAAATCAAAATTCTAGATTTGGCTTCGAAGAAAATAACAGAGCGTCTTTCTCTCACCCAGCAGGCTGCCGAGGGTCTGTGCTGGATGAAGCTCAAGAACCGCGATGTTCTTGTAGTGACACGGACAACCCAAAACGCCGCTACGAACTACTACACGCTTGCCGCCTATGATCTGAAGAAAGAAAAATGGTCGCCGCTGAAGTGGAAAGGAAAACCGCTTGAGCACGTGCACCAACTCGCCTGCGCCAACAAGGGCCGAAAGCTTTTGATTTATCAAGAGTGGGGGGGGAAAGGAAAGGTTCTGGAGCTGGGGCTTTTCGACAAGGACGATGAACTCTCAGTTAAAGGGCTGCGTAAATGGGATTTACCGACAGGAAGTTGGGTGAGTTCCTTCAAGGTCGGTAAACCCCACTGGATGTCTCTGCGCCAGGGTGTGAATACCGAGTTGTATCGCTGGGAAGAGGGCAAGAACCCAGAGAAAGCGCTTGCTTTCAAAGGCCATCTTACGCAGTTCGGTTTAGGGGATGGGGCAACCTTAGAAGCGGTACTGGATGCTGACGGTCGCGATGAAATTTGGGCGATTGATCCTGAGAAAAAAACGCTCGCCAAGAGAGTGGCCGTGCTTAGCGGCATTTCCGCATTTGCTCCAGTGAACGAAAAGTATTTGGTTTTGGCTTTTCGCCATGGCGGCTACGACGTTGCCTGGGCGGATAAGCTGGCCGAAGCAACGACGCGAGAATTCGCAGCGGTTGAACCTGCGCCAGAGCGCGCGCCTATCAATGCAAACATTTCAGAGGAAAAAAACTACTCCGCACTGAGCACCATTTTGCCACGCATGTGGATTCCCAATATTCTTATCGTTCCAGCCGGCGTTCAGATTGGTGCGTTTATTCCGGCGTTCGATGTTAGCCAAAAACATGTTTACAGTATCTTCGGCGGTTACGACACGCGCGGAAGACCGTTTGCCGATTTTGGATATACCTACCGATTTGGAGAAGATTATGGTGTGGGCGGGGGAGCGTACTACTCACCTGTCTATATTCAGAGCACCGGTAAATTTTACTCTATTTGGGGAGGAGGGGCGACTCTCTCCGGCCACGCTGACTTCATCGATACGAGTTGGAGCATAGGTCCTGCTTACAAGAACGTAGAGGGCACAAGCTTTGGCCCACAGAAAACTTCCGTTGGTGTGATTGCGTCACTTCGTAAGAACATTGGAGTTAAAATCAAGCCAGGTGCCATTTCTCCCCACACTGGGACCATTCTATCGCTGAGCCATGGTGTCTATCTGAAAGCGTTGGGAAGCGACGATGACTTTTTCATGTCAACAGCAGGCGTGCAGCAGTTTGTCCGTTCACCTTGGGCCGAGAGCCACTCTTTTTATCTCTCTCTGACGGGCGGATACTCTGAAGGTACAACTCTTAACAACGCTTTCTTCCAAGGGGGCGGCGAAATTCTCTTTTCTCAGCAGCGTGGCTCGTATCTGAATCGCGGTTTTCAACCGGGCCTGTTTCTAGGAAGAGAAATGCTTACGTTTAATCTAGAGTACCGCTTTCCCATCGTAACCGTAGAACGAGGGTATGGTTATGCACCGTTCTTTTTGCGTGGCATTCATATGGCTTTGGTGGGTGACATTCTTTCGTTCGGGCGAATTGGATCCGTTAATAACGCACATCTATTGAATCAGTTTTTCTACAGCACGGGAGTGGAACTAAAGAGTGACTGGAAAGCATTTTTTTACGTTCCTATGCAGTTTCGTATCGGCGCCTATCACGGGTTCGGGAGCGTTGGGGAGCAACTGTACATAAACTTCGGTGTGCTTGCTTCATTGTTGTAACCTCCGTCATTTGAGTTTGCCGCGTCGCTTGCAGCTCCTCGCAATGACACCCTAAGAACTCGTCATGACTGGCGTGTCATTTCTTCTTGGGAATAGCAGGTGAAATGGAAGGACCGGCGTTGAGCGGTAACGCCTCTTGCACGGTCTTTTTGACACTGCTCATACGGGGCTTGGGAATGGATTCCCGGTAGCGCTTTAAGAGTTCGGTGAGTTCATTTTCCGGAAGCTGATGATCATCATCGAGTTCAGTTGTCGTGGAACGAAATGGAATCGCGGCCTCGGTTAGCTCAGTCGGTATGCTCAACAATCTACGGTAGTAGTCTTCGTATTCCTTTTTTCTTTTGAGCAACGTTTCTCTTTGATCGGATTTTGGCGAAAGGCTTTCGAGCTCTTTGAAGACAGATTGCAGTCGCGCTTGCCACAACGGACGGAGATCACCCGTGTTGGAGGCCTGAGACGGATTGTAAAAGCTGACGATGGGTTTCTTTAGTTCCAATTCCATCAGGCTGAGCGCTTTGCCATCCGCTTGGGGATTGAGGTAGAGCGTACTGCCCGTCCACTGTTTTGCGTTGAAAGTAGTCGTGCTTTCCCGGTCAGCGCCCAAGACAATGTGAAGTTCGGGGAACTCACGCATAAGGTTCTCTCGTTCCTTTTCGTTCACATTCGAAAGCAAAATCACCAGGCGATCTTCATCGTGAGGAATAATCTCAAGAACGGTTGCGACGGCTTCGCGCGGCGACAAAGTAAAAATCGAGGGATCGCGGGCATAAGCGGAAGAGGGAGGGGCAGTGATGCCAAGCACATAGATTTCAACGCCTTCGTGACGGTAGTGCAAGTATGTGTTGAAAAGCGGACGGCGTGATTGAGTGTCATAAAGGTTACTGCTTACCAGCTGAAATTTAGCCGCCTTAAGGGCGTCCATAAGTGGTTGTCGCCCTAATCCAAAATCTTCGAGACTGGGGGAAAGAGCGCTCAAAGGCATTTTGTTGAGAGCCTCAACCAAGTAGGTTGCGCGGTGAAGGTAAAGTTCCTTCTGGCGCAGATCAAAATCCTTCGGGGGGGGAACAAAAGTGGTACCCGAGGCCAGGAATAATGATTCACCCATCGCCGATTTGAGCCACTTGTGGGCTAGGTTCCACTCGCGTTGTACGCCACCGAGCGGTTTGAGCGTTGCATGACTCGTTTCAATCGCTCCGTATCGATTGGCAGTGAACAGGATGGATAGCGGCTCGATGCTCCGAGGGGAAAGAGGGGAGGCTAAACGTTGCAGACCAGCGCAAGCGGCGAGGCCAAAGAAAAGCGTAATGAAAATAAATGCCGCGCGCACAGGCTTCCCATCCTTGGTCTGCTTAGAAGAGCGCAGCCCACGGGTGCGCCCAAGCTCTCTTACTTCTTCGCTGAGCGAGCTTTTTCTTCGGTAGTCGGCGTGGTGCCGCCGAAGTCCGAAGCCGCTTTGAAGATGTTAAAGGCTTTCAGGTACGAAAGGGCCTGCTGCAACTGGAAATCCGATTTAATTAAAACCTTCGGATCGTTGACACGAATTTTCTTTCCGTCCTTGTTTAAGATGGGACGTTTGTCCGGATCTTTCTCCGCGTCTTCGTTTTTCTCATCTGCAGAAGGCGCAGAATCTTCGCCTTCACCGAGAATATGACCCTTTAAATCGGATTCCTTCAAGGCGCGTCCCTGTTTCGCTTTCTCGAGAAGAGCGACGTCAATCGCATCGACATCGATATCAGGCACGATGCCTTTGGATTGAATCGAGCGGCCGTTCGGGGTGTAGTAACGAGCCACGGTCAGCTTAAGACCGGCGCGTTCGCCTGAGCGGTTATCAAGGTCAATTACGGTTTGCACAGAGCCCTTGCCGAACGTCGGCTTGCCGACAATGAGCGCCCGTTTGTGATCTTGCAAAGCGCCAGCAACGATTTCAGAAGCACTCGCACTCGCTTCGTTCACGAGTACAACCATCTTCAAATCCTTGTGAGGCGTTTTAAATTTACCGTACTCAATTTCCTTGTGTGCTTTCTGGCGACCCATGGTCGAAACAATGGGTACTTTCCCTAAGAAAGTGCCCGACACAGAAACGGCTTCTTCAAGGAGACCGCCCGGATTGTACCGCAAATCCAACACGACGCCTTCGAGGGGTTTCTTGTGCTTTGATTGGCTTTCTTTTTTCAAGATGTCGATGTGCTTGCGGAGTTCATCGGTAGTGTCTGCTTGGAAACTGGTGATACGTAACCAGCCGAAACCCGGTTCGAGAAGTCCCGCTTTCACGCTTTTCACGCGAATGATGTCGCGGGTAATCGTGATCGGTTTTGGCTTATCTAAACCTTTGCGAACGACATGAATCGTAACCTGGCTGCCTTTTTTACCACGCATAAGCTGAACCGCTTCATGCAAGGACATACCTTTGGTGTCTTTGTCGATCTTGGCAGGCTTGTCTACGATGCGAACAATTTTGTCGCCCGGTTCTACGCCTTCGGTAAAGGCGGGAGTATCTTCGATAGGGGTCACAACCGTGAGGATGTTGTCCTGAATCGTGATCTCGATTCCCAGTCCGCCGAAGCGTCCGCTGGTATCGACCTGCATTTCCTTAAACTGGTCGGGAGGAAGATAGACCGTGTGGGGGTCAAGCGTGGCGAGCATGCCTTTGATGGCGCCCTCCATGAGCTTCTTCGTATCGACTTCTTCTACGTAGTTCGATTGAACGAAGTGCAAAACTTTGGTGAAGGTGTCGAGATATTCGTAATTGGGCGCGGCCGAGACATTATTGAAATGCCCGATGCCCAATGAAACGGTTAATCCAATCAGGGCACCCAAAACGCTTGAACCGAGGATGGTGATCTTCTTCTTCATGGGAGAGGACTCCTTATGTATCCCTATCGGAATTTAGGCAAAATTTCCCAAGTACCTTCCCAAGACGATTTAACGGGACCTTTTAGGACAGGCTTATTTCCCAAAAACTGAGGCGCACAGGCCACCCGAGGTGCAAATAAACCTGACAGACCGCTCCAGTCAACCCCTAAACCCCCAATATAACAAGACTATTAGTCACGATATTAGGGCCTCAAGGGAATTCCTCAAAGTGACGCAGAGTATTATAATATGGATATGGGTAGAGGGAATGATAGGGGACTCAGCCGGCCGGCCGGCCTTCAGGCTGGGCGCCGATTACATGACCAAACGGGTCAGGTTGCCATCCTTTTTGCCCTCGTATTCACCTTCATGTTCGTCCTTTTTGCCTTCGTTGTCGATTTCGCGCATCTGGTAAATGCCAAGATGAACCTTCAGATTGCGGCCGACATGGCAGCCTATTCAGGCGCTTCTCAGCAGGCCCGCGTACTCAATCGCTTGGGCATGGTGAATTACCGCTTACGTCAGAATCTTAAAGAGCTTTCGATGCGTGTGAACGTGACTCACTTGCGTCACAATTTAAGGTTTCCGCGCGGGCCGCAGTTTGTAAACGGTGGACTTAACCAAACGAGCCAAGTGGAAATGTTTGTCTGCCAACAGGCGCACGGTTACCGTGCGCTTTCAGGTTTGATCTACGATAACACTACGAACCTTTGCAAAAATGCGTCGCCTTCGGGTCCTGGTTTGCCACCGATCGTGGTACCTCCCGTGATCGCAAAATTCGATCCGTTCGCGATTGCGATCCAAGCACAGATTAAAAGAATTCAACAAGCGTCTGATCAGGAATGCAATGCGGGTGCTGTTGATAACCGGCGTTTGTCGGAATATCTCGCGGCTTCCTACGCGCAACGCTCGCGCTTTTACTTGCAGCAAGCCAATAGCATTGTGGAATACATGAATGGCGTGAGCGCGGAAACAGATGGCAACGGTAGCCAGCATGCCATTGTGCGAACGGCTTTCGAAACTGCTCGCCGCAACCTAAGTTTGAGCAACAACAACGATGATTTTAGATTGGAGATTTTACAACCCGAAGGCGGGCGATACGTTTCCATTGAGCCGCTAACTTTGGCGGCAAGTATCTTTTACATTAATTTTGCTGCACAGGGTGGTAGCTGCGTGGGGCTCGCAGGTGCGCACGATACCAACGACATCATCGGGGGATTTTCCAAGACTCAAGAGATTTTGACCTGGTTTGGTGTGAAAGCGATTTCCAAACCCCGTTTGTTCTTCATGCCGAACAAATGGGCCGAAGCCGCTTTCCCTGAGATGTCTGCATACGCAGTGGCTAAACCTTTTGGGAGCCGCATTGGCCCTCCGATTGAGGCCGATATTCTAGCTCCCGTTGCGAACCGTCCGGGCAACGCCAGCCGTATCCTAAATTTTAGTGTGGTACCCAATGATCGCACGGGCATGCAGAGCTCGAAGTTGATGGCGTTTTACGACGCTCTTCATCCCTTCAATGGGGTGGGCAACCCGGAAGGTCGCCGCGAGCGGGGCTGGCCAGTCCCGCGACCAGGAGGGCCTTCACCCGCTGCGATCGAAGCGATTCGATCGCCAACAATGTTTGACGCCGTCTTCTATTCCATCTTTCCTGACGTCGGCAACAACGCGAATACGGATTATCTGGAACCTAGCTTTGCACAAGCTCTGTATCCGGAATTCATGCAAAGCTTCGACAAAAACGGAAATCAAATCAACACGCCTCAACCACCCGTTCAGCCTTATTTTCAGGGTAATGGGATCGTAAATGGCGTCATTCAAGGGTTCAATGCTGTGGACGCAGGTGGAGGGTACGCTGGCTATGTGACCGAAGGTCCTTCCGCGCATTCGGTTACAGGCGCTCAGTCTCTCGGGATCAGCGCTCTTAACGGTGATCCCAATGATTTTGGTTTTGCCACGCCGGAGCAAATCCACAGTGGGTGGGCACCAGCGGGGCAACCGGGCCGGATTGGGTATTCTGTGAACTTTGTCGGAATGGACTCACTGGTTCGCAGTATCCGCGTGCGCCGCAGCGATGGGAGCCAGGGCCCTATCGATAATCCTCCCACCGGCGACGACGACCTCCAGCAAGTCATTCACTAAGACGTACAAGCGTTCTCTGCTAAGATAGAAGAAAGAAAAGGTGTCAGGCACCTTTTCGTATTTCATCCGAAAAGGTTACAGACACCTTGCTTTTCAATTCCATTGAGTTTCTTTTCTTTTTCTTTCCGTTGAGCGTCATCGTCTATCGATTGCTCTTGCCGCGAAGCTTCCAGCTCGCGCTGCTTTGGATTATCTTTGCGAGCGTGTTCTTTTACGGTTGGTGGAACCCGGCCTATCTCCTTTTATTAGCGCTGTCTTTGGTCTAGAACTGGTGCTTCGGAAGAAGCTTAGGGGGCGTGGCTACACCGCGCGCGCGCAAAGTGCTTGTGGGCGTTGGTGTGACGGGTAACCTGGCGCTTTTGGGGTACTACAAGTACGCGGGCTTTTTTGTTCAGATTGGAAACGCGGTACTCGGCAAACAAGTGCCGATGGAATCTGTAGTTTTGCCATTGGCGATTTCCTTTTTCACGTTTCAACAAATTGCCTACCTAGTCGATGCGTATCGTGGACCGGTGGAACGCTACTCCTTCGTTGATTACACTGTTTTTGTTTTGTTTTATCCGCACTTCATCGCCGGCCCGATTGTGCGCCATCATGAAATTTTGCCTCAGTTGCGCAGTCATCGTACTTTCACCTCGACAGAAACTGTGCTTGCGGTGATGTGGTTTTCTGCCGGGCTGTTTAAGAAAGTGTTTTTTGCTGATCGTGTCGCCCCACTAGCCAATGCTGTGTTTGATGCTGCCGCTAAGGGAGAGCAACTCGGATTTTTCGACGCTTGGGGGGGGGCACTTGCTTACACCCTACAGCTCTATTTTGATTTCTCGGGTTACAGCGACATGGCCATCGCAGCCGCGCTGTTATTTGGCGTGCGCTTCACACTCAATTTCAATTCTCCCTACCAAGCGTCAAATATCATCGATTTCTGGCGTCGTTGGCATATTACGCTGAGCAACTTCTTGCGCGACTACCTTTATATTCCGCTTGGTGGCAGTCGGAAGGGAAGTATACGTCGGCACACGAACCTTATGGTCACCATGGTGCTGGGCGGCCTCTGGCATGGAGCCGGATGGAACTTTCTTTTTTGGGGTGGGTTGCACGGCGCCTATCTGGGCGTGAATCACGCGTGGAAAGCGACTGGCATCCAAATCAGTAAGGCGAAGATTTGGGGCACAATTCTCACTTTCGGCGCGGTTGTGGTGGCTTGGGTTTTCTTTCGCGCCACAAACTGGGAGAGCGCCGTCTCTTTGGTCAGGAGTATGGCGGGGGCAAACGGTTGGGGCAGCCCCTTGTATCTCAAGGGGTGGAGCCCTTGGGCTCATCTTGCGGTCCTTCTCACCGTTTGTTTTGCGTTTCCCAACACGCAGCGGATTTTTTCAGAAGAAAACGGGGAGGCGGCTCGTTGGTGGCGCTGGCAACCCTCTCCTCGTTGGGCCGCTTTTATGGGCGCGGTCACCGGCGTTGGATTCGTGATGATTTTATATCGTCAGAACGTGGTGCAGGAATTTTTATATTTTAATTTCTAGGGCGTGTCGTCATTCGGAGTTTGTTGCGAGTTGGTATTGGGTGCGGACCAGAAAAGCTAACCCATAGGATCGTTGAGGATGGTGACCGCGGAGGACCGAGGACATACGATGTCCAATAGTAAGTCAGTAGATTGCCGGATGAGGACGCGCTCACGATGAAACAGTATTTACGCATTTATTATTTAGTTCTCTCCGCTACGGTCTTGTTACCGGCGCTATTCGTATTTGTTGCAGATCCCTTTCAGGTTTTTCACAACCATGTTCTGCACCCGCCCAAGTTTCATGGAAACCAACGCTATCAAAAAGCGGGCCTCATTCGATCTCTTTTGACCCCCGGCTCCCCCTACGACGCCGTGGTTTTAGGCACCTCACTTTCAGAAAATTTTGATCCTGCAGTTCTATCAGCTGAACTGGGATGGACCGCTCTTGATTTGACGGCTAGTGGAGCCTATCCAACTGAAAAAAAAATTGTCGTCGAGGCAGCTCTACGCACGGGGAGGGTGAAACATGTTCTCTGGGATATTGACGCTGGGTACGCCACCGACCGTATGGGGGAAACAAGCAGCGAAGCGGTGTTTCCCTATTATCTTTATTCTGGAAGTCGTGCCAAGGCGTGGAAGTATTTGTTTAACTGGTCCAATGTTGAGATTGCTAAGGATTTGATCACGGGCAAAGAGCCCTGGTCTGATTCTCCTCACCGGATGAACTGCTGGCAGATGCAAAGTTTTCATCACGGTGATTTTTTAGCGTGGACGCAAGCAGAAAACCTGGACAGGTTGGCAGAAAACATTCTCGAAGCACAAAAAAAGCCTAAAGCGACTATTCATCCTGAGGCGATTGTAAAGGGCCTGGAAAAATACGTACTCTCTGTTACACGCCAGTTCCCGGAAACCGAATTTGTACTCTTCCTTCCGCCGTACAGTACCTATTACTATGCCTTGCATTTGCCTCAACTTAAAAACCACCTCGCACTGCGAAGAGCGTTGGTGAAGATGTTGGTTCCTGAGAAAAATATTCGCCTTTTTTCTTTCGATAACCAGTTTGAACTCACGGATAATCTTTTCAACTACCGCGACATGAACCACTACAGCGAGTCGGTGAGCGATCTCATCGTGCGTTCGGTTGCGAAGAACGAAAACCGTTTAGGCCTTCCTGGTTGGCAGGCTAAATTGAAAGCGTTTGGCGAGCGTGTCGAGCGGTATCAAATCCGTCCCCCTCTGGCGCCCTCAAGAAATACTGTTTTTCGCCCAGAAAATCGGGTGCGCCGGGGCCGTTGGTCGGTCTACTTCGACAACGACACGCGCGTGCTTGGCCTTACGGGAAAATGCCGCGGTTCCCATCAAGCCGTCGTGCATTTAAAGCGTTCACCGAGAGCCGCCTCTGCGAGCTGCTTTGAAAGCTATGCCCTGCAGACCAACCCGTTCCTCACGGATCCGCAGACGCGAGACTGTTACCAAGCCGTTTACCTTCCCAAGTGCTATGAGCTTCATTCCGTGGAAGGGGCCCCGTTCCCGAGGAAAGGCGACGTTGCGCTGGGTCGCATACTCTCCAGAGAGGCCGTGGGAGCGTGTCCCCGGCTTTTGGCTGGTGACAAGCGTTGGGTGCTAGAAAAGTAAGGGGATGCGGGAACCCGACCGATAAGAAGCTGTAGTCCTCTATATATTAGGAGTCGGCTTGCCCGCACCAAGACAGGCACTTTCCCTAGCGTCCATTGATGAGCTTATTGCTCAGATGCGCTCGTGCCCGTTTTTTGAGGCTTTTCCCGACGGACTTTTGGAAGAATTGGCAACTCATGCCCGGTCCGTAATTCATCCGCCCGGGTACGCCATTCTGCGAGAAGGGCAGCTTAACCATAGCTTATTCTTTCTGATGGACGGCGTGCTTGGTGTCTACAACAGCGGTGAGCTGGTGATTCGCCTGGACAAAATTGGTGATGTTGTGGGCGAAGTAAGCGCCATCAACCAGCGCCCTTGCAATGCGGCGGTCGTCGCCGAGACGGTCGTCGAGTTGCTCGAACTCGACGCGGTTACCATTTTCAACGAAACCGATTCCTACGGTGCGCTTCGTTTCCAAAACGAACTTTACAAGAACTACGCCGACATCCTGTCGCAAAAGCTCGAAGCCACCAATGAGCGTGCAAAACTTTTTGAAATCACCAACGAAAGATTGGAAGAGGCGCAGCGAGCTCTGATGCGCGCGAATCACGATTTGGAAGTCAAGATTGAGAATCGCACGGGAGATTTGCGAAAGAGAACAGAAGAACTCAATCACCGAAACGCCGAACTTACCGCCAGCTACGAGAAAATGACTGAACTTTATCAAACCAAAGATCTTACGATCAAAAAACTCAGTGCGCTTTACAGCGATCATCTTCAGCCACTTAAGAGCACGCTTGCCAAGTTTAAGAACGCGACCCAAGTGAAACCCGAATGGATTAAAGAAGCCGAGAGCGAAGTGGTTGAACTTGTCGGCCTCTTGGAACCTTTGTCGAGCTACCACTCAGAAGAGATGGCGATGCGAGACAAAAAGGTACTTCTTGCGGAAACCGACAAGAAAATGCAACGTGTGGCTAAGCTCGCTCTGTCCGGCACTGGTATGTCCTTGCAGATTGTTTCAGACTATCAAGAGGGCAAGGAACAAATTGACGCCGGAAATTTCGATATTCTATGCGTAAACGCCGACCTCTTGGATTTGACTTTGTACGCCCAGGAAAAACGCCCCAACATGAAGGTCGTGCTTTTCACTTCGGAGGACATTCCGACGTACCTCGCTCGTCTGAAGACCTTTCCTGCCATCGATAATATCGTTATCCGCAACCCTGAAGATCGCTCCTTTACTGTTAAAAACCTGCTCACGACTGTGCGCAAACTTCTGGTAGCGGAAAAATTTGGTCTCGAGAAGTACCTGTTTTGGGGCGCGGACGTCAAATCACATAAGGTAACGGGTAGCGACACTCGCCGTGCTTTGATTGAGAAAATGGCTGCCGATCTTGAATCGATGGGCGTGCGTTCGCGAGTCATCGACGATGTCAAAGCGGTGGCGGAAGAACTTTTGATGAACGCGATTTATGATGCCCCTACGGATGCGAAGGGCAAGCCTCTATTCAATCATATGAAACGCAACGACCGGGTGGAGCTGAAGCCTGAACAGCAAGCGACGTTGCGATACGCCTGTGACGGTGTGTTGGTGGGAATTTCGGTAGAGGATCCTTTTGGGGCGGTGAAGAAGGAGTCCGTGCTCAGTCATCTTGAGCACTGCTACGCGGGTACCAACACTAAGCTTGAGAATCAAGCCGGTGGTGGTGGCGAAGGGCTTCACATTCTGATTGAGACTGCTGACTTGGTCATTTTCAACGTGGATCCCAATAAGCGCACGGAAGCCATCGCGCTTTTCCATGTAGACAGCCACGCAAAAAAGACGCTTCCTGCGCCTTCCTTCCAGTTTTTCTACAAAGATTCCCGCTAGTTCCAAAAAGTGCCAGGCACTTTTTAGAACCTTGCCTCTTGTCCCGTCTGCCTGTAATTCTGGGGAGATGGGGGTGAGGGTATGGTTCGATTCTTTTTAATCCTTTCTATTTTTGTCGTTAATCTGGTCGGTGGTTTAGCAGAGGCGTGGCCGCGGCCTGCGCCTCACAATTATTATCCGACCGCTCCTCGGCCCAACCATAACCATGGGCCAACGCCAGGCCAGGTCAGCCCGGTTTTGGCGAGCAAGCAGGATTGCGAAGCCATCATTTGGGGAAACGCCGGGCTTTGTCGCTCCGATGACTGTCGTGGAGTGGTGCTTAAGAGCTTCAATATCTGTCGCTCCGAAGACTGCCGTTCGATTATTCGTGGAACTCCAGGACTTTGCCAGACGCGAGACTGCCAAGCGCTCGTCAACCGGAATGTGGGGATGTGCGCGAGTGGCAACTGCAAGGCCGTGCTTTTTCGCAACACTGGTCTTTGTCGGGGGCCGGGCATGTACCCTAAAGGGCCGCAGAAACTGAAACCCTTCTGGTGGGTCCAGCAATAAAAGTTGAGAGAATGCGCCATTCTGACTAAGGTGGGCGCATGAGAATGTTATTTCGTTGGTTAGTCCTGGCTCTCGCTATTTTGGCGACTCCTTATATTGTAAGCGGCGTGACAGTTGACTCGTTTGGCTCAGCTCTTTTCGCCGCTGCGGTTTTGGGCGTATTCAACTTCTTGCTTCGCCCGATACTACTCATTCTCACGCTCCCCCTTACCGTATTTACTTTGGGCTTCTTTATTTTCATCATCAATGGACTCATGTTCTATTGGGCCAGTGCCTTTGTAGGGGGCTTACATGTAGCCTCCTTTGGGGCTGCTTTCTTTGCCGCTCTTTGGGTGTCACTTGTCAGCTGGGCAACTCAAGTTAAGGTGCATCGTGTGGCCGGAGGACGTCCACAAGTCATGGTTCACGAAACTGAATTCGGTTCGCGCAAGGTTCGCGATCTAAACTAAATCTTAGGAGGACGCGTGCCGGTCAACTTTTCGTATTATCGAAAAGCGATAGACGCGCCTCGTATTTTACTCGCCCCCATGGAAGGGGTTGTCGACAGTGTGATGCGCGACCTCCTGACGCGTCTGGGAGGCTTTGATCTCTGCGCCACAGAATTCATCCGCGTTACTTCACAACTTCTCCCCCCGTCGGTATTTTTCCGGTTTTGTCCTGAGTTGCGCACCAGAGGGCGAACGCCAGCCGGAGTGCCGGTCTTTGTCCAGTTGCTTGGAGGCTCCGGTGAACCCATGGCTGAGAACGCAGCACGCGCAGCCGAGTTGGGAGCTCTTGGAATTGATCTTAACTTCGGTTGCCCCGCAAAAACCGTAAATCGAAACGAAGGGGGGGCCGTTCTTCTTAAAACGCCTGAGCGAGTACGAGGTATTGTGGAGAAAGTGCGCGCAGCCGTTCCCGCCCACCTTCCAGTGAGCGTGAAAATGCGTTTGGGTTTTGATACGCCGGACAACTCAGTCGAAATTGCTCAAGCGATTGAGGCCGGAGGGGCCAGTTGGCTAACTGTTCATGCGCGTACTCGCATGGACGGGTATCGACCGCCAGCGCGCTGGGAATGGCTCGCCCGCATCCGAGAAGGGATTCACGTTCCCCTGGTTGCAAACGGAGAAATGTGGAGCGTGGAAGATTATGAAAGATGCCGAGCGGTATCAGGGTGTCAGGACGTGATGCTAGGAAGAGGCGTGATTGCCCGGCCGGATCTCGCCCGCCAAATACGCCAAGCCACGCGCCCCTTGCCTTGGGAAGAAGTTCACCCCTTAGTGCTCTCCTTTTTTAAAGCCAGTCAGGAACTTAAAGATGATCACCACGGAGTGTGCCGAACCAAACAGTGGTTGCGCCTTCTTGCGAGGAACTATAGCGCGGCGGGGCCGCTCTTTGAGGAGGTAAAAACCCAAAAAACCGGTAGCGAACTGTCAAAAGTGTTTGCTAAGGCCGTGCGGGTCGAGTTAGGAAAAGGGGGTAAAAGTGAACGCCGAACGCACCAAGGAGTTGGAAATGTCTGAAATTCGCGCCCGTCATATTTTAGTTCCCAGCCGCCACGAAGCGGACGATCTGTGCAAGAAACTTAGTGCCGGCGAAGCGTTTGGGGACTTGGCTAAGCAGTTTTCTCAGTGCCCTTCAGGCAAAGAGGGTGGCGATTTGGGCACCTTCGGAAAAGGCCAGATGGTAAAAGAATTTGAAGACGCCGCGTTCGCGCTGGAAGTGGGCGAAGTCTCTCAGCCGGTGCGCACCCAATTTGGCTACCACCTTATTCAGCGCGACGAATAGAGCCCCCCTAGAATCCCTTTTATTACAAATACTTACAGGCTCAATCGACCTGTTTCTTCATGAGACTTGAGGAAAGTTTAAAAAAAAGCCATTGTAGGCCGCTCATTCTTTTGAACTGAAGTTCTCGGAGTCGTTTTGGTTAGAGCTCTTATCGTTTTATCGACCGTCCTTTTATCGCTTTTGGCGTTGTTGGGACTTTTTGCGTACCAAAGCTACGTTCACGGTATCCCACAAACAGAAGAACTGAAGAAAAAGGGTGGGAGCAAACTCATCAGCATGTGGATGTTGGAATTTGCGTACTGGTTGCTGCGTCCGCTGGTGAGAGGACTGGTGTGGTGCCAGATTCACCCTAATACGATTTCGTGGGCCTCGGTTTTTTTTGCGGGATTTGGGACGGTCGCTTTGACCAAAGGGTATTTCGGTTATGGGGCGACCTTCTCCGCCGTTGCTTTTTTACTAGATGCTGTCGATGGCATGGTAGCGCGCATGGCGGGCATGATGAGTTCTGCGGGAGCTGTGCTGGATTCCACTTTGGATCGTTACACGGAGTTTTTTTTCTTCGTAGGCCTTATGTTCTATTACCGCTTTGATTCCACGGCGCTTGCTCTGGTGGCTGCGGCTTTGTGCGGTTCTTGGATGGTGAGTTACTCCTCCGCGAAAGCTGAGGCGATGCAGATTAGTATTCCGCGCGGAACGATGCGCCGTCCGGAGCGTCTTTTGATTTTGGTGTTTGGAACGGCTCTGGCGCCGATTATCACACCCTTGATCGAAGGGCAGACGCCGTACCCACTGCACTACACAGTTCTTTTGGCAGTAGGATTTGTCGCCGTATTTTCCAACGCCACGGCTATCTACCGAGTTTATTGTTTGTATCGTGTGCTTTCTGAAAAGGCGCGATTTGAAAATGGTGTCACGGAGCCGACCGAGCCTCGTCAGAAACTAGTAAAAACGGCAATGGTGGCTTCAGCTATTCCGACCTTGGTAGATTTTTTGGTTTTTGTGGCGATGATTGAACTCGCGCATCTAAACTATGTGCTGGCTACCGTGGTGGGTGTCAGTGTCGGAACTGTGCTGGGTTACAAGATTCGGATGCGCTGGCTTCAACGAAAGCGTTGGTCGGATAGTGGTCGTGCCACCTCTCAAGAATGGGTTATTGCTGTGACCAATGTCATTTGGAATGTTCTTTTAGTTTACGGTTTCGTGAGTTGGTTGGAGCTTAATGTGTTTGTCGCACGCTTGGCGTCTGCCATTGCGGTGGCGCTCGTGTGGAACTGGCCGGTTAATTTCGGCTATCTTTTTCCCCTGCAGAAAAATGGAACGGTGATGGCACCTCTGCCCACCGCGAAACAAGAACCCGTTTCTTAACAACTACCGTGAACGGTTGTTTCCGCCGGGGCGTCGCGGACGCGAGGCCGTTGTGGTGCGTGAATCACGGCTTGCGGGCCTTGATCGCCCGGAATCCCGACTTGCGGAGCTAGAAGAGGAGCGGCTAGAACCGGATCGACTGGAGCTCGGACGAGTGGCTCCCGCTCGGCTTGAACTACTTGTGCGGCTGCTGTCCCGACTGGAGCTGGACCGCGGACTTGCGGAACGAGGAGAGCTACTACGCACGGGGCTGCGAGAAGAGGAGGGACGGGAACTGCGCCCGCGATTTTCATCTCGGTCTCGATCGCGATCGCCACCATGATCCCGGCTTGAAGATTCGCTTCGCTGGCCCGCATCGTGCGAGCGCCCAAAGGCGCTGCGACCGGAGGACCGCCCATAGTCTCTGTCACCCGAGGAACGTCCGCTTCCTCCAGAAGAACGGCCGTATCCACCGCCTCCGGAAGATCGTCCTGCGCTGCTTCTTCCTCTGGGCTGCCCTCGCATTGGGCCCCCTGAGCGGCCTCCGCGGGAGGAGGAAGTTCTCTGAGAGGAATATCCTGCTGCCTCAACCGAGGGAATCGGATGCCCCAGTAAGGATTCAATCTGACGGATGGAGGTACGATCGCGGGAGGTGGCAAAGGTAATAGCGATTCCCGTCGCGTCTTTGCGACCCGTGCGTCCAATGCGGTGGATGTAATCTTCTGCTTCTTCAGGAACGTCGTAATTGATGACGTGGCCCACGTTTTCGACGTGGATTCCGCGTCCGGCCACATCGGTAGCAAAGAGCACGCGGTGTTTGCCTTCTTTAAACTCTGCCAGAGCCTTTTCGCGATCCTGCTGGCGTTTATTCGAGGAAATATAAGTGGCATCCGCAATGCCAAAGTCGAGAGCCTTGCGCCACAAGCGGAAGGTACCGTCCTTGGTGCGCGTGAAAACGATAAAGGTGCCTTTTTCTCGTTCAAAAATGCGCAGCATTTCGCGCATTTTATTTTCCTCATTCACCCAGATAAGCCGCTGTTCCACGCTATTTGCCGCCGAGAGGGGCTTGTCTATGGTAATACGGCTCGGTTTATTCAAAATCTTTTGCGCCAAGCGTTCGATCGTCGGTGGCATTGTTGCCGAGAACAAAAGGGTCTGGCGTTTGCGAGGAATCTCATCGACGATGCGATTGAGTTCTTTGGCGAATCCCATGTCGAGCATACGATCGGCTTCATCGAGAACAAGCATTTCGATGTATTCCAGCCAAAGATTGCCTCGATCGAGATGGTCGCAAATGCGTCCGGGAGTGCCCACGATAATATGGTGGGGTAGTTTGAAGGCAGCTAGGTCCAACTGCAAATTCACTCCGCCGATCAAACAAATTGAATTAATTTCCTGAGGTTTTCCAAACTGCTCAATTGTTGCCTGCGTTTGCAGGGCAATTTCTCGGGTGGGACAGAGTATGAGTCCATAGGTTCCGCGCCGGCCACGAAGTTTCTCAATCAACGGCAAGCAGAAGCTGGCGGTCTTACCCGATCCGGTTCGCGCCGAGGCAATCACATCCCCGCCCTTAAGCACAATAGGAATGGCTTTGACCTGAATAGGGGTCGGCTTGGTGTAGCCAGCGCCTTTTACCAAATCGAGGGTAGGGCCAGCTAGCCCTAGCGACTCCCAGGACGCCGCTTCTATGTCGGCAGGAGTCTGACTCAAGAGATTGTCCGCATAGAACTAATTATCGTAATCGCTCTCATTTCTGCGTCGGTAGACTATAAGATCCCGAGCAGTTGGGCAAGCGACGCCTGTCGAATCGGAATTTAGCCTAGGAGCGGCCTTTCCAGACTTGGTCTAGGGAGAATCGTCCGCCGCCCAAGAAGAACAGACTCGCATAGATGAGTGCATAGAGGAAAGCCATCTCCTTACTACTCCACGGGTCTTGGGTATGGATGAGAAGGCCAGCCACCGCCATCGTGATAAAGAGGGGAATAGTGGCTAAACGTGTTTTTAGACCTAGAATGAGGAACACGGAACAGATCGCTTCTGCAAAAATCGCCATGCTCAGAGCGAGCTTGGGCCCCATTCCCAGGATGCTGGGAAATTGCGCGGATAGGGTTCCAAAGTTTTGCCACTTACCTAAGCCATGCCCAAAAAGCATGAAGGTGCCCACTCCCAAACGCAAAATCAAAAGTCCTAGATCGGTTCTCATTTTGTATCCCCCTGAAAAGTAGGGCCAATTTTCACTCAAGCGCCTAAGCCTGTCGATCAAAAAGTGCCCTCCCCCTTGCAGGACCCACCTACTTCCCGGCCGGGAAAGTAGCGCACGATATTGTGTCACCCGCTACCTTTACGGCCGGGAAGTAGATGGGCACCTTTTCAAAAAAAGAGCTCGATTGTGGCGCTCTCTCCATAAATTCACCCAAATTGCAGCATGGGGCACGGGGTAAGCTAAAGGGGTAGGCATTCTCAAGGAGGAGTGTGTCATGTTCGGAAAAAACAACTTAATCAAGCAGCGGTTCTTCCTGGCTCTTATCCGCCTTTTCATTATTTGCCCCTTTTTTGTGTTTGTTCTCACCCGTTGCGGTGATCCCGAAATTGAACTCAACACGGGCGACGTCGGACGCCTCAGCGTTTCTGAAGGTTTGAGTTTCCATTTCCCTTTTACAAACGTAGGAGAAACGGCAAAACATATTTTCGTAGTGTCCAATACTGGTGGGATTGAAGTGACGGACATGACCGGTGATTTTTTTGTTAGCGCTTTTAGTTACACGGGCGGAGTGTATCCGGGTGAACAGGGCGATTGCGGGGAGACACTAGAGCCTGATGAGAGTTGCTTGCTAGACGTAAGTTTTACTCCCGCGTTTGCGGCAGACTATGAGAGTCCGTTGCGCATTCGTTATTTCGACGGGGTGATCATTCGCGTGACCACGCACCCCGTGATCAACGGCAAAGGTTTGGGTGGGCCTGTAAACCCATAGGGCGTCTCGCGACGAACGCCAAATGAAGACCCGCCCTGGGCTACTTTTTGTCGAGTTTAAGAGAAAGGGAGTTGATGCAGAAGCGTTTGCCGGTTGTTTTGGGTCCATCGTCGAAAACGTGACCAAGGTGTGACCCGCAGTTTTTGCAAAGAACTTCTGTACGGCGCATGCCGTGTGTTTCATCGGATCGCAGTTCCACGGAATCCGCAGCGATGGCCCTGTCAAAGCTCGGCCACCCCGAACCAGAATCATACTTGTTATCTGATTTAAAGAGAGCGTTGTCGCACGCTACGCACCGGTAGGTGCCTTCGTCGTCGCAGTGATAATACTTGCCTGAGAAAGGTCGCTCGGTCGCACCTTCGCGGCATACCGCGTACTCTTCAGGGGTCAACTTCTCGCGCAAGGTTTTTTCATCTACAGGCTTTTTCACAGAACACCCTAAAAACTAGGCTGGCTCAAACTCGGGAATATTCTTTGGTAACTTTTTTACCGTGCTGGGGGGACGAAAGGCAAACTTGAGCTCTCCGTCCTCAACGGAAACCACCACTTCGCCCCCTTTTGAGAGCCGTCCGAAGAGAAGTTCATCCACCAGAGGTTTCTTGAGTTGCTCGTTGATCACCCGCGCTAGGGGGCGCGCACCATACTTGGGATCGTAGCCCTTAGCGAAGATCCATTCCTTCACGGGTTGCGAAACGTTTAGGACCACTTCTTTTTCCGACAGTTGCTTATCGAGTTCGCGGATGAACTTGTCGATGACCCGCAAGATGGTCGGCTTGTCCAGCTCGGCAAAGGTGATAATCGCGTCCAAACGGTTAATAAATTCGGGCGCGAATAATTTCTTAAGTGCCTGAATAGATTTTCTTCCCGTACCCGTGCGTCCGATTCCAATAGAGTTTTCCATCTCCCGCGCGCCAGCGTTTGAAGTCATGACGATAATGACATTGCGAAAATCCGCCACGCGCCCATTAGGATCGGTGAGCTGACCGCTGTCCATCACTTGCAAGAGTAAATTGCTGATATCCGGATGCGCTTTTTCAATTTCATCGAGCAAGAGCACGGCGTAGGGGGACTTGGTGACTGCTTCGGTGAGTAAGCCTCCCTCATTGTACCCAACGTAACCCGGAGGGGCGCCTACTAGGCGGGCAACGGAATGCTTCTCCATATACTCGCTCATATCAAAGCGCAAAAGCACATTGCCGAGCGCGTCGGCAAGCTGCCGACAGACTTCAGTTTTGCCAACACCCGTGGGCCCGGCGAATAGGAATGAGCCAATGGGTTTATTGGGATTGCCCAGCCCGCTGCGCGCCATCTTGATGGCGGTGACCACCGAGGAAACGGCGGCATCCTGTCCGTAAATGTGTTTCTTAAGCTCCGTTTCCAAGTTCTGGAGCTGTTTTTTATCATCTGATGAGATGGAGCGAGCCGGGATCTGCGCCATGTGCGCGATGACCATTTCTACATCATGGGGATGCACTGTCTTACGATCTTCATCTTTCGATTTAAGGCGAATCTTCGCTCCCGCCTCGTCAATGATGTCAATCGCCTTATCCGGCAATTTGCGGCTGGGAAGGTGGCGAGCGGAAAGGTCCACCGCAGCCTTCAAGCTTTCGGCGGAATAAAACACATTGTGAAATGATTCGTAGTGACCTTTGAGCCCTTTGAGAATCTCAAACGTCTCGTCCAAGGAAGGTTCCTTTACTTCGATCTTTTGAAAACGACGGATCAGAGCGGGATCCTTTTCTAAATAGGCGCGGTATTCTTTGTGAGTCGTCGAACCGATGCAGCTCATCGTGCGATTAACTAAGCTGGGTTTTAAAAGATTTGAAGCGTCCATCGATCCGCCACTCGTTGCTCCCGCGCCGACCAGAGTGTGCATTTCATCGATAAACAAAATACCGTGAGGACGTTTCTCTATCTCCGTAACAACACTCTTTAGGCGTTGCTCAAAGTCGCCACGATAGCGGCTGCCGGCAAGGATTGCGCCCATGTCGAGTGCGAAAATTTCTGCGTCCTTTAGCGCCGAAGGAACTTTGCCTTCCGTGATACGCAAAGCGAGCCCATCAGCGATTGCCGTTTTTCCGACGCCCGGATCCCCCACGAGAATGGGATTGTTTTTTCGGCGTCTTGCTAAAATTTGAATAGCCCGGTCGATGATATCGTCACGTCCGATGAGAGGATCTACTTTCCCCGCTTTGGCGCGCTTATTGAGATCGATTGTGTAAGATTCCAATGCGCTTTGTCCACCCCGCGGGCCGCTTTCGCCTTCGGCTTCCGCTCCTGCACCACCCGAGGAATTATGAGCACCATGGGAATAGGCATTGATTACGTCGAATCGGGAGACCCCTTGCTCTTGCAATAAATAAAGCGCTCGGCTCTCTTTTTCATCGAACAGGGCGATCAACAAGTTGGCGCAGTTCACCTGAAAACGTTCTGCACTTTGCACCTGTGCGATACTTCGTTGAATCAACCGATGACAGGCCACCGTTAGCTGGGGTTGCCAGCTATCGCTTTTTTCACGATCATCGCTGACGGTAGGGCAATACTTTTCCAGGTATTCAATGAGAGCGGTACGTAGAGGGCGCATCTTCACACCGCAGGACTCTAGTATCTGAGCCACTTCTGCGGTGTCAAAAAGCGCGAGCACGATGTGCTCCAACGTCACAAACTCATGCTTCCGGGAACGAGCGTAATTCGCGGCTTCCGACAACTGATTTTGAACTTCGCGGCTTAACAAGTTTAGGTTTCCTCCATCGATGATTTCAGCGGGTATTTGTTCTCCCGCGCGTAAGCATTTACCTGGTACGTTTTAGTTTCAGCGATCTCAAAAGGGTATACCCCTGCAATTCCGACTCCCTTGTTATGAACGTCTAGCATGAGCTGAGTCGCCTCTGTCTCATTCTTCTTAAAAAACTTTTGCAAAACATGGACCACAAAATCTTTGGGCGTAAAATCGTCGTTCAGCAACAACACTTTGTAGAGTGAAGGTTGTTTCGTCTTTGCGTCGGGACGAGTGACGACCTGAGTGCCGCCCAATTCGTCTCTTCCCTCACGCCCGTCCTCTGCCATGCCAACGCCTCCTGATTACATTTGCGCTACTTCTATTATAGGGTGGGATCGTCGATTGAGAAGCCACCCCGAGAAATAAGCTTGGTGCTCCATCCCGTTGACATTACGGCTAATTCCGTCGAAACCCAAGAACCATGAGCCTAGCAGAACTTTTTTCTAGTCGAAGGACCGTCCATCACTTCGAGCGAACCGAACTCAAGGATGGAGTTTTGGAAAGAGCGCTGGAAGCCGCCGTGACGGCCCCCAATCATAAACTCACCTTTCCCTGGCGCTTTACCGTTGTGGGTCGAGAATCTCGCAAGGCTCTTTGTCAGCTCCAGGAGCGGCTTAAGAGAGAAAAAGGGGAACCTGTCACCCCCGAGATCCTAGAGCGGGTGAGCGAAAAGCTTTTGGATCCCCCGGTACTTTTGGTTGTGGGCTGGCTGCGAGACCTTGACGAGTCACGCGATCGCGAAAATTACGCCGCTGTGGCGTGCGCGATACAAAATTTAATGCTGTCTCTTTGGCATGACGGCGTTGGGTCGAAGTGGGGCACTGGTGCTTTGACGCGTCACCCTGATTCTTACTCTTTACTGGGATGGGACTCTTCCCTACAGACGATTGCAGGGTTTATTTGGATCGGCATTCCAAAAAACATCCCCGTCGGATCGCCGCGTCCAAGTTTTCGCGAACTCACGCGATACCTTCCCTGAATTCTTCTTTATCGAAACTTAATATGGTCACCTAGTGTATTGACGCTGCATGTATGGGCGTATTGACGCATTTTTGATACAAATTGAGCCAGATTCAAAGTTCGGGGAGTCATCCCGAAGATCAGCGAAGGAAATTTTATTTTTTTCAGACACTCCAAAGGAGAAGTTTATGGTGGCCTCTAAACGGTGGTTCGCTTTCTTTCTGTGTGTGTTTAGTATCAGTTTGTCGGCGCAACAACTTCGCCTCTCAACCTTCAATATTCGTTGGTACGGTGACAAAGAGGAGGCAAGAGACGCGGCTCTTCGAAAGCACATCGCGTATGAGCTTACTCATTCGGATGTGATTGTGTTCCAAGAAATTGTAGATGTTCCTCGACTCAAAAAAAATATTATCAAGGGCAAGATGGAATGTCGCACTTACGATCGTAAGGGGCGGCATCAGCACGTTGTTCTTTGCCATAAAAAGAAATACAGCTTCGTGAAAGAAGAGGGTGAGACGAACTACGAAGCCGAAGTCGTTTCGAATGCTTCTCCCGGTGGGCGACCGGCCTTGTACGGGATCTTAAAAAATTCTTCGGGAAAACAGCTAGCCCACTTAATGGGTGTACACCTCAAAGCGTTCCCTGCGGAAACCAAGAAACGTTTAATGCAGGTTGAGGAAATCGCCAAAGTGATTAGAAATTTCAACGACGATCTACCAGTGATCGTGATGGGCGATTTCAACACATTCCCCGCAGAGCTGACCAATCTCAAAGCAGACGATACCGAACTAATGGAAGAAACCTTTAAAGAAAACGATGTGGATTTAGCGGAGATCCACAATCCGTACAAGTACACCTTCATGTCGGGCAAGCAAGGCGGAAAGTTTGATCGCTTCTTTGCCAATGGGGCCGTCGAAGTAGTCGAGTCGCCGCAGGTCACCAATCCCTGCATGGCGCCAAGCAAGCAGACTGCGTCGCAGGTGAAGTGGTACAACGATAATATCTCGGACCATTGTTTGGTTACTGTGACAGTAGAAACCGTAAACTAGCAAAAAGGTGCCATTTCCACAGGTGCCAGGTCACTTTTGCGCTTCGCCCAAACCTCGCGAGCAGGTGCGTTTAGAATTGTGTCCGAACAGAGCGAGACGAGCCGAAGGCTAAAGTGCACAGGCACCTTCTATTCGCAGAAAGCCCGAAAGTGCACAGGCACCTTTTTAGGCACCTATTCGCAAAAGGGGTTGGTTACGCTAGCGGGAACAACGTTCTTTAGCGAATGACAGACTTCTCTTGTCGGAATCTTGCTCAGCACAAAAATAAGAAGCGCGCCTAGGATGATTATTTTCACAAGGCTTGTAGCCAGACGGAAAAGAATTGCCACGGAAACCACGAATAAGGCGGCGAACCCGATAATGTATCCTAAACTTTCGACTGGCATAAATTTCCTATAAGGCTTTGAGGAGCCCCGCATTATAGGCGAATCGTTCCAGCGCGATCAAGTCCCTAAAAAATAAATCCTGCGAAAGAGTGACAAAATTTGTCACCCTTTCTAGACGGACTAATGGTTTGTCAGCGTACGGAACTTGCTCACCCGAATAGCCATCAAGCTAAACCAATAGGCGTTGCTCAAAATGAGGAAGAAAAGAACGCCGATACCCAGGTCGGTAACCCATGTGAGTAGGGCAAGGAGAATCCATTGAAATGGGCGACGTAAGTAACTCTGGCGTGAGAGAAGCCAGCGATCTTGATACCAACCAGTGGGAATACTAGGACCATGTAAACGATTATCAATCCAGCCCAGCGTCTTCCAAAGAGTGGTATGCGTGTATAGGTAAAACTTTCTCAAGAAGATGAGCAGTTTGAAACTCGCTGCTTCCCCGTCTAGTGGGCGACTCAGTGATGTCAGACGCTTGTTCAGTTCCTTGAGATAGTTCCAATAAAAATATTCTCGGTAACTATTTTGAAATAACAAGGAAGCCCACAAAAACAAAACGACGATCAGACGAAAACTTTCAAACGCTACATTAGCGATGCAAAACGAGATGAAAAGCAATCCCATGAAATCGAGAATTTCATTGAAGTACTCACCCATCAAAGTTGGGGGATGTTTCTCTACCAAAAAATTACCGCAGAGTTCGAGATAAGTTTGGAGGAGAAGGAAAAAGAACCCCAAAAAGAAATCCGTGCAAACGAAAAAGAAACCCGACACGAGAGTAAAAAAACCGGCAGCCAACCAAACAAGATCGGGTGAAAGACCCATCGCGGCCATCAACTTTACGGCAGGGCGAACCACTGCCTGAACCCAACGCCCCGCGTCGGGAAATGCTTGCTCATCGGTGAGCGAGACTGAGTCTAGCTGCTTGCTGGCCATTGGAATAATATACAGCATCAATACCTTCAGACAAAGATTTTAGAACGGCGCAGTAAGTGCCTAATAACAAAGCCACCAATGCAAACAGAGTTGAGGTTTTCTGAGAGCCTTCCGAATGGGTTAGTTGAAGTGATGTGTATTTCTACGTGCACTGCTAATTAGAGCAGGTTCGAGGGCAGGGTTGGCTAAGAAAACCAAAAAAACAACGCCGCGGGCAAAGAGCAAATCTGAGCCTGCCATTCTGGGACGCTACGAAGCGCTTCAGAAAATTGCCGCCGAGTTAATCCAGCCTTCTAATCATAGCTCTACCCTCGCGCGCATTGTGAATTACGCCGTCGATCTGATGTGCTGCGATGGTGGTTCGCTCTATTTAAAGAGCGAGAAAGAACTCGTTTTCGAAGTGGCAGTGAATAAGTCGATCGTTCCTGAGTTCCGCACCCAACGTGTTTCCATCACGGACGACCAAGGTCTTGCCGGTTTTGTTTTCCGCGAAGGCACCCCTTTGATCATCACCGATGCCTACCAGATTCCGGTATCGAGCCCTTACCGATTTGACGACCGCTTCGACAGAGCGAACAAGTACCGCACGCGTTCCGTATTGGTACAGCCGCTTGTGAGTTCGAAAGGGGAAAAGCTGGGCGTGTTGCAGCTGATTAACCGCAAGCCCAGCACTGGCCAACCGTGGCCTAGCCAGGATATTAAGAAGCTGAACAAAATGCCGGCGTTTTCGAAAGAAGATGCCAACCTTCTGCGCAGTTTCGCCTCCCTCGCGTCAGCGAGTATCGAGAACGCCAAGCTCTATCAGAACATTGAAAATTTATTCGAAGGCTTTGTAAAAGCCGCCGTGGGGGTCATCGAACGACGAGACCCTTCCACCCGAGGGCATTCGGAACGCGTCGCTGTTTTAACGGTTGATTTGGCCGAAGCCGTTCACCGTAGTAACGACGCCGAAGTGCGACAGCATCGTTTTACCTCCACCCAGTTTGACGAACTTCGCTATGCTGCCCTCCTACATGATTTTGGCAAGGTAAGCGTTCCTGAAGCGACTCTGCTCAAACGCGAGAAGCTTTATGAGCACGACAAAGACAAAATCCGTCGTCGTCTCGACTCACTTGTTCACGGAGAGGAGCTTCGGCTACACCGTGAAATGGTTTACAAGCTTGCGAACGAAAAGCGAGTCCCGAGCGAGATGGACCTTAAGCGGGTAGACAGCCTGATTAAAAATTACAGCGACCGCTTCGAAGAGTATTGGAGAACGATTCTCGAACTCAATGAGCCCACCGTAATTGACGAAGATAAATCGAAAAAGATTGCCCTTCTCAATGCGGTTGAACTGGTCGACATCAAGGGTGAGATTCAAAAGCTTTTGGATCCTAAAGAAGTTGAATATCTTAGTATCAAAAGAGGGTCGCTTTCGGCGGAAGAGCGGGCATCGATTGAAGCCCACGTGACCCAAACGTACACTTTCCTCAAAGCTATTCCATGGGGCGATCGTTTCAAGGATTTAGCTGAAATTGCCTACGCACACCACGAAAAACTAGATGGCAGTGGGTATCCGCGCAAACTCAAGTCCGAGAAAATTCCCGTCCAGTCTCGCATCATGACCATCTGTGATATTTTTGATGCCTTGGTCGCGGCGGATAGACCCTACAAAAAAGCCGTTCCTTTGGAACGCGCACTTTCCATCATTGAAGATGAAGTCAAACGCGGACAACTCGATCCCAACCTATTTCGCGTTTTCACGGAAGCTCGTGTTTACGAGAGCGAACTTTTTCAGACCCTCAACGTAAAGAATCCCAAAAAAGTCGCCTAGTCGACGAGCAGTCCCCCCAGAACTTGTCATACGTCCCTACTTAGCGGAAACTGTTGGGTATGATTCCAGCTCTAAAAATCTCCCACCTCACCAAACATTTTGATGGTGTTCCCGTGGTGAAGGGCATTTCGTTTGAAATTGCGCAAGGAGAAATCTTTGGGCTTCTTGGCCCCAATGGCGCGGGCAAAAGTACGACCATTAACATTGTAAGTGGTGTAGCCAAGCTTGAAAGCGGTTCAGTCGAAGTGCTGGGCTTTGACAATCAAAAACAGTTTCGCCGTACGCGTCGCTTGGTGGGCGTGGTGAATCAAGAGGTGGTTTATGACCCGTTTTTCAAAGTGGGTGACGCTCTTAAAATCCACTCAGGATATTACGGAGTGAAAGATGATCCGGCATGGCGAAATCTTCTGATTGAACGCTTGGCTTTAGGGCCCCATCTGCAGAAAAGCATGAATAAGCTCTCCGGCGGGATGAAGCGCAGGTTTATGGTGGCCAAAGCGCTCGTGCACAAACCTTCCGTTTTAGTGCTCGACGAACCCACGGCAGGAGTGGATGTGGAATTGCGGCGAGCCCTTTGGGAGTTTGTGCGACAGATCAACCAGCGGGGAACGACGGTTCTTCTCACGACACACTATCTAGAAGAAGCAGAGCAGATGTGTGGTCGCGTTGCGATTATGAACCAGGGAGAAATTGTAGCCTTAGAAGAAACTAAGCTTCTGATGCAAAAACTCGATAAGAAGCGGATGTGGGTGCGACTCATTCAGCCCGTTAAGATGATGCCCGAGGAGCTGAATCTATACAAACCGCGCGCGCAAGAGGAAGGACATTTGTTGGAGTTTACTTTAAGTCGTGAGAATGACACCGGTCGGGTGCTAAAAATTTTGTACGATAAAGGGATAGCCGTCGCGGAGGTGGACACGAAAACTTCGAGTCTCGAAGATGTTTTTGTAAGCCTCACGCGCGAAGAAAGGGCGATGCCAAGAGGACGTTCATGAGCGCGCGAGTGTTTTGGATGCCAGGTTGGACTTTCTTTAAGAAGGAAGTGCTGCGTTGGGTGGCTTCTCCGGTGCAAACGATCGTCGCGCCCATGGTGACGGCGACCTTGTACCTCTTTATTTTTGGGGTGAGCCTAGGGGGCCGTATCGAGGTCTATAGTCAACTAAGTTACATTCAATTTATCGTACCCGGTCTGGTGCTAATGGGAGTTCTCAATAACTCATTCGCCAATAGCTCCTTTTCGCTTTTTTTCAGTCGGTACTTGGGGCATATCGTTGATTTTCTCGTAACGCCTCTGGGACCCATGCAAATGATTTTGGCCTACACCATGGCGTCTATCACGCGGGGATTAATCATAGGCGCGGCTGTTTTGTTTATTGCTTCCTTTTTCACTGAGTTACCTTACGCACACCCATTCCTTGCATTTGGAATGGCCTTCCTGGCAAGTTTCCTGTTGAGTCAGTTGGGAATTATCGCGGGAATTTTCTCCGATTCCTTCGAAGCGATTTCGATGTACACCACATTTCTTTTGTTACCTTTGATTTATTTGGGCGGCCTTTTTTATCCGGTGAGTATTTTGCCTCCGTTCTGGGCGAAGGTGTCGCAGTTCAATCCCCTTTTTTATACCATCGATGGATTTCGGCATTGTTTGGTCGGAGTCGGGGATGTTTCGATCGCGAAGTCTTTCGCCGTGACAGGCGGGCTCTCGCTCACGCTTTTTCTGTGGGCAGCCTGGCTTTTGCAAAGAGGATACAATCTGCGAAAGTAGATTAGTACTCTGGCGGAAGGACGCCCGTGATCAAATCGCGCTGTTCTTCCATGTCCGCCAGCTGCTCTTCCCAATATTTCGGTGAGCCATAGTGGGCGAAAGCACGGGGAAACGCCGGATCTTCCCAACGTTTAGAAATCCACGCGCTAAAGTGCACGAATCGGAGTGCCCGCAAGGGTTCCATAAGCCTCAAGGTGGTGTCGTCAAACTCTCTCATTTGCTCGTAGCCTTGCAGAAGCACGTTGAGCTGGCGTTTCGCGTAGGCGTCACGCCCAGGCAGAAGGAGCCACATATCCTGAATGCAAGGACCTCGGACCATGTCGTCGAAATCCACCCAGTAGAGGCCAGCGCTTCCCCAGAGCAAGTTTCCTAGGTGGCAGTCGCCATGGATGCGTTGCACTTCGGCGGCGGCAAACCAAGGTTCGGAAACTTTGCAGATATCTTCGACGGCTTTTTGGTAGCGCGGAAGTACATTCACCGGAATGACTTTAGAATCGATGAGGTACTTGAGATTCTCCACGCCGTACGTAGTAGCGTTGAGTTGAATGCGACTCGGGGCTTCCTTGGCGGCGCCCACATTGTGCATGCGAGCAAGAAGCCTCCCAATCTGTAAAAGTTGTTCGTCGTTGAGCTCGTCTGGGCTGCGCCCTCCCATTTTGGGAAAGAGCGTGTACCAAATATCAATGTCGGGAAGTTTGTGAAGGGTGCTACCGTCTGAAAAGGGCTGTGGGGCTACGACCGGAATTTCAGCGTCTTTAAGATCTTTCAAAAAGGCGTGTTCTTCTAGAATCTGCTGCTGGGTCCACCGGCCAGGGCGATAGAATTTAGCGATGCGAAAACGTTCACTGGGGGTGGCGGGCTCCTCGTCGAGTTCCAGTTCGACCTCGTAGACCCGGTTTTCCATACTATTGAGCGGCAGGCAGCGCCCTGTGCAACGCAGCCCACCCGCCTCGACGGCGTCGAGAATCTTTTCGGGCGTGATTTGATAAAAATATTGGGTTTCGGAACTACCCCAAGTCGACGGCAAAGAAGCCTCCTAGAGGAGGTAGTATGCCACACTTTAGAGAGAGAGACTAAGGCGTAAAGATGGGCCTCTCCGCCGCGGTTTGGATGGCGGAAACCATGTCCTTTAGGGAAACGTCTTCCGAAGTGATGCGGAATTTGTGTCGGTGCAACTTGCCCGACTGCGATTCGAACATCACATATACGCTGATTTCGCGCATTCCGCAGACTTTGGTCCAGGAGCGCTGCTCGCCAGAGAAATACTCTTCGACGAAAGCGAGCTGAAAACCGAAATCTACAAGAGGGTCGGTGCGGTGCAGGCTTTCCATTTGCTTTTTTACTTCTTTTGACTGGGTCAAAGCTTTCACTTTGGCGCCCAGTTTCTTGGCGCAGGCATTTTTTTTCACGAACTCCTGAATGACTGGCCGGTCTTTCTCAAGTGAATAGAGGAAATGGTCATCGGCTTCGTCATCGTCGATGTCGCCGTAAGAATCTAACGATACATCAAAGAAGGTGTGGGGTTTGGCGACCATGACACGGGTCGAAGGGGGCACGTTGTTCGTGGGTTTGACCTGCGTTTTTTGATGCTCAACCGGGCCAATCAACTGCGCGGAGGTTTGCGCAAACAGGCTCACAGAAAGAGTTACGAGAAGAAAGAGAATTGAGTACTTCATTTGCTTTGGTTCCTTTAACCGTACCTGTTCGTACTTTGCGACCACGCTCGACAGCCGCGCCACAAGTATTCCTTAAGAACACACACTTCGAGCCATGAAAAGAGAGTGCAAAGGTGGCGCCAGTGGGCGTGAGGCGGAATGAGGGGTCAGCGCGTAAAAATGGCATAGCTTTGTACTAGGAATGGGCAGTCTTTCGCTGGTAACTAACTATGGGGTGGTAAGCCGCGAATAGGTTTAGGGCAACAGAATAAGTAACGGGAGATTGTCGCCCATATGCGAGCTGTTTGTGCCCCGGTTTTGGGTGTGTCCCAAGCCGAGGTAGCCAGCGCCTAGACCCGAAGCCGAGTTTCTTCCCCAGCATTTTACTTTTTCCGTATCGAGAACAGCGCATGTGTGTTCAGAGCCGGCCGACACACTCAGAGCGGTTCGGGTGTTTCCTAAGTTAATGCCGGGAGTTTCGGCGATTGTAGGCTTGTTTCTTCCCCCGCGGTCATTGTTGTCACCCTGGCCCAACTGACCATATTCTCCTTCGCCCCAGCACTTAAGGGTATTGTTGTCCAGCACTGCGCACGCATGTGAGTGCCCGACGGAAACACTTTTCGCTGTACGCCCGTCACCAAGGTTTAGAATAGGGAGATCGTCCCCCATCTCATTGGGATTTCTGCCAGCTGAGAACTGTGTACCTACTCCGAGCTTTCCGTCACTATTGCTTCCCCAGCACTTTACGGCATCGTTATCAAGGACGGCACACGTCGTTTTGTCACCCGAGCTAATTTGTTTGGCTGTTCGGCCGGTTCCCAGATTCACCAGGTTTGTGCTGATGCCAACTCGATCCACATCGTCTCCAGAACCCAGCGAGCCCGAACTATTTTCACCCCAGCAGCTAACACTGCCGTCTTCTAAAAGAGCGCAAACAAAGTAGTAGCCCGCTGTGATCTTGGTTGCTTTAAGCACACCGTTGTTTTCAAAGGCTCCTACAGCTGGGTTCGAGTCATCGTATGCTACCGCATCGTCCCGTCCCGTAATGTCCTCAGACCGACCCCAGCACTGAACGCGGCCGTCGTCTAGAACCGCACAGACCGAGTTGTAGGCGACAGAGACATCCAGCACGGTGCGGCCGTCTGCCAAAGGCACGTTAACCGGCGAAGTTCCCGTCGCTGAGATATTCAATGGCCCCGAGATTTTTTGTCCCCAGCACTTCAGACTGTTATCGTCCAAGATTGCGCAGGAAGTTCCAAAACCTACCGCGAGCTTTGTGGCAGGTCTGCCCAAAGAGACTGCCGGTAAGTTCGCCATCTCGCCTGGTTGGTCACCAAGTTGACTCGAACTTCCATTTCCTAATTCTCCGAGTTGACCATGGCCCCAGCATTTCACGGTGCCGCTTTTTAAAAGTGCGCAGGAGTGGTGGTGGCCGGCTTTAACATCCGCAATATCAGCGTATTCGTTGGGAGGGATTACTCTCGGTTCGACCTCAATCGATACTGTTCTCCACGGGCTGGGCTGGTTTGCGCTGTCTTTTACGCGAAAAGTAAATTCGTCATCTCCCACATAGGAGGCGTCGGAAGTATAAGTAAGATTAGGAGCCGTACCACTCAAGCTTCCGTGATCGGGTGAAGTCGTTTCCCAAGTGACGGGTCCTTCCACGTCACTCCCCACAAGAACGATAGCTTTAGCTACCCCTTGTACCGCGGTAACTGATTGGTCTTCGGCGGTTGGTACGTCATTTACGGCAACGACCGTTACGGAAACTGTCCTCGGATCGGAGTTGAGTGTCCCGTCACTGACTCTAAAGGCAAACGTGACTGTGCCATGGAAATTCGCCTCCGGAGTAAGGACGAGATTCGGGGGAGTACCGCTAAAAGTGGCGTTATTAGGTTGTTGTGTGATCGAGAAAGTTAAGTTGGTATTGTCGATGTCATCACCTTGTAGGGTGAGTGACTTGGGGACGTCTTCGTTTGTAGAAAGACCAGGCATTGCTAACGCCACCGGCCTATCATTTACCGCTGAAACGGAGAAGGTCACTTGTGCAGTATTTTCGAGCGTCGCATCCTTCGCTTTGAAGAAGAAGCTATCCGCGCCGTGGTAGTTTTCTTCAGGGGTGTAGCGTAAATTCGGTACCGTCCCGCTCAGGGTGCCGTGTGTGGGTTGGGTGACGACTTCGAAAACTAATGTGTCGCCATCTAAATCCGTTCCGGCGAGGACAAAATCTTTATGCGTATCCTCGGTTACCTGAACGGTTTGAGGGAGCGCCACAGGGGCCGTGTTTCTATTTTTGATTTGAATGTGGACCGTTCCGATGTTCGTATCTTTATTTCCATCGATAAAGCGGTAGGTGAAAAAATCGGTTCCGACGATATTCAGTGCCGGTGAGTAGGCGATCTCAAAAACTTCCCCATTTGCGGTAACAGTTCCTAGTGAACCGCGCGTGGGCTCGGTCACGACTTCAATCATGAGATTGTCCATGCTGAGGCCTACGGCCTGGAGGCTTACCAACACGGAACTATTTTTATCTACAGTCACGTTAACGTTGGGAGCTGCGCCTGAGTAGAGATCCACCAGGGCCGTCTCTTCAAATTTCACGCAAGAGGTCAGGGCGAAGGTGAACAGAATAGCGGAGAGAAAAGATCGATTAAGGCTCATAAACGTGCTCCAAAGTGCCAATTGTACGCAATGCGTTATCGGTAAATAGATGCAATCTCTTTACCGACGTACGGCCGCTTAAGTATCTGTAGATATGAAGGAAAATACTGGTCTGAAATGTGAAATTTGACCGGTTTGTGAGCGAAAAGCTGAAAGGGGGGAAGGAAAAATCAAGAAGATCAAAGGCCTACAAGGATCTGCCATTTCTTTTTACATGTCCTTTCCCTGTTCGGGCAAAAGTCGTTGAAATGGCCCTATTTCAAGTGCGACCAATGGTGATCAAAGTGATCTTTCATAAAACTCGCGATGAAGTAGTAGCTGTGGTCGTAGCCTTTCTGCAGGCGGTAGCTGAGAGGGTAAGCCGCTTTTTCACAAGCTGCGGCGAAAAGTTCGGGACGCAATTGTTCTTTTAAAAAATTATCGTCACTGCCTTGATCAATAAGAATGGGCATCTTGGTTTTCGCGGCCCCAATTAAGCGAGAAGCATCGTACTGTTCCCAAGTGCTTTGGTCACTCCCAAGATAACCATTAAACGCCTTCTGTCCCCAGGGAACTTGCATCGGACTTGAAATCGGTGCAAAAGCGGAAACGGATCGATACAGCGAAGGGTTGCGAAGAGCGGCCACCAAAGCGCCGTGTCCTCCCATCGAGTGACCGAAGATTGATTGGCGGTGCGTTTCCGCGGGAAAAAACTCTCCGACAAGTGCGGGAAGTTCTTTTACGACGTAGTCGTACATCTGGTAGTTCTTTTTCCAGGGGTCGCGTGTGGCATTGACGTAGAAGCCCGCGCCTTCTCCAAAATCCCAGGACTCTTTTTCGCCAGGTAGGCCCAAGCCGCGAGGACTCGTATCAGGGGCGACAAGGAGAATGCCTTTCGCTGCGGCGTACGCTTGCGCACCCGATTTTTGCATGACGTTTTCTTCTGTGCAGGTCAACCCTGAGAGCCAATAAAGAACCGGTAGTCGCTGAGTGCGCGCTTCTGCGGGACGGAATACCGAAAACTTCATTTCGCTGTGAGTGGAGGTGGACGGGTGGGAATAGAACTCGAGCGTCCCGCCGAAGTTACAAAGTTTTTTCTGAAGGATTGGAGCCTGCATGGTTAAAAGTCCACCATGGTACGAATGCATTGCCCTTCATGCATCCAGTCGAATGCCTTGTTGATGTCGTTAAGTTTCACCCGACGGGTGATCATCTCATCGACTTTTATTTCGCCAGCCAGGTATTTGTCGACGTAACCGGGCAGCTGGGTGCGACCTTTCACGCCGCCGAAGGCTGTTCCGCGCCACACTCGGCCTGTGACCAACTGGAAGGGGCGAGTCGCGATTTCTTTTCCCGCGCCCGCAACGCCAATAATAATCGATTCGCCCCAGCCTTTATGGCAGCACTCCAATGCCGTCCGCATTAGCTCCACGTTACCCACACACTCAAAAGAATAATCGACACCGCCATCAGTGAGATCCACGATAGCTTGCTGCACGGAACCCGGGAGTTTGCGTGGGTTTACAAAATCGGTGGCTCCTAGTTGACCGGCGAATTCAAACTTCTCTTCATTGATATCCACGGCGATAATCCGGCTGGCTTTCGCCATTACCGCACCTTGAATCACACTTAAGCCAATGCCGCCCAAGCCAAAAACGGCAACGGTACTCCCTGGTAACACGCGCGCTGTGTTGAGAACCGCGCCGATGCCGGTGGTGATGCCACATCCCAAGAGACCAATTTTATCTAGTGGAGCTTTGGGAGAGATTTTGGCGAGCGCGATCTCGGGTACAACGGTGTACTGGGAAAAAGTAGAAGTTCCCATGTAGTGGAAAATGGGCTTCCCATTTTTGGAAAAGCGGGAAGTTCCGTCCGGCATCAGGCCGCGTCCTTGGGTAGCACGAATCGCTTGGCACAGATTTGTTTTTCCGGAACGACAAAATTTACATTCGCGACATTCCGGCGTGTAGAGGGGAATCACCGCGTCGCCCACTTTCAGTGAGGTTACGCCTGGCCCGACTTCTTCTACAATCCCGGCGCCTTCGTGTCCCAATATGGCGGGAAATATTCCTTCAGGGTCTTGTCCCGACAAAGTGAAGGCATCGGTGTGGCAAACGCCCGTGGCGACGATCCGCACTAGAGCCTCGCCCTTTTTAGGGCCTTCCAAGTCAATTTCTTCCACTTCTAGAGGCAAACCTGATCCCCAGGCTACGGCGGCGCGCGTTTTCATGATCGCTTCTCCTTTTATGTCTGCTGACAGGGAAAGCCATAACAAAGACGGGGAGGGGTGGCAAACGGAGGGGCAGCATAAAAAAGAAAAGGGTGCCTCCCCATGCGAAGGCACCCTTATTCAGACCCGGGATAGGCATCCCGGTTATTGTGGTCGTCCTTACTTGAGATCGTATTCAAGCAACAGAGCGCCACCAGATTGACTGAAGAACAAAGTCTGGATGTCCAGAAACGGTTTCGCCGTTTCCCCTTTTGAAATCGGTAAGCCGTAGGCTTGCACGAGTTCCGCTTCCACTCCTTGCACCTTCACACCGACTTTGAAGTTGTAGGCGACCGGTGTGACCAAGAAGTCGAAGCTTTCGAAGAAGCGGTACATGTCTTTGCCCGAGTGAACAAAGAGGTAGTTGCCGCCGTGACTTTGCGTAATACCGTGAATGAAGTCTTGGTTGAAGTTCAAACCCAAGCCAATCGCGGTAAGTCCCACGTTTTCCCCAGCGTAGTTGGTGATGGTTTTAAGTAGCTGTGCTTGATCCACGACACCCGTATTTAGGCCCGCATCGGAAATCAAGATCACGCGGTGCTCGAAGCCTTCCAACGCCGTTAGGTTTTGGCTGACTTGGCTATAACCGTCGTTCAAGCCTGCATCCAGATTGGTGCTACCTTGTGTTTTTAGCGCAGTGACAAGGCGGATTAGCTCTTTCTTATCGGTGACTGGTCCTGCAGGCACAAGAACTTGGCTTTTATCGTCGAAGAGAACGATCGAGAGGACGTCTTGTTCGTTTAGTTCGTCGATGGTAGCGAGTACGGCTTCCTTGGCCCATTCGAGTCGGGATTTTTCCGTGTTGTCAGTGGCTTCCATTGAACCACTGATGTCCAGGACAATCGATAGGTTCAGGGGTTTACGCTTAAAATTGGCAGCTGTGACATTGGAGTTCATCGCGAGCTGTACGAAGAGCTTCTGATTTTCCGCGTCTACCTGGATAGCAGGGTGCACGCAAACAAGCTTGTCGCATTTTACTTCGCTGAGCGAGAGGTTGAATTCTCCCAAGAAGCCTTCCATGAGAAAGGCGTCTTTCCCGGGAACATACCCGTCATGGATGATTTTGCGAACAAAGCCGAAGTCCTGTGCGCCTCCGCCGGTGAGATTCATTCCACCGGGGGCTGCCATGGCGAGCTCGAATTTGCGAATGCCGCCGCCAAACCCGCCGACCGGACCGCCCCAAAAAATGGGATCTTTGGCTTCTTTCATGTTCTTGGCGAGCTTGCGGCCCAGGTCCATCAACTCAACGACCTTGGCATCGGAGTGCAAATCCCCATTCGCACGAAGCTCCTTATTGAAGGACGCAACCTGGCTCAATAGCGCCTGAGCAACCTGCAAGCGGTCGGTTTCGCATTTGGGAACCGGGCGCGGGAAGGGGGGCATCGGGGGAAGAATGCTTCCTGCCTTTTCCAGGCCGATTGGCCCAGGCTTCGGAGCGCAGGCTTTCTCAAACTGCTCTAGGCTATCTTTGAGAGCGCTTCCAAAACGAACCATGAAAAGTGTTTTGGCGATGCGGGCATCGCTTCGACTGTCCTCGGAGCTGGAGAAATCCAGGCCACTGTTGCCACTTACGCGGGTATTTGACTGGGCGTCTTGATAGCGCCAGTTCACTTCCAACTGCGAAGGTTTTGCGTACACGGAAGAAGCAAGAAGGCCGATGGCCAACGCTCCGTAAATCGTAGAAAGTTTCATATCCAACCTCATCTTGGAGACTCATAAGTGAGTCTCGACGGGGGAGTGATAACGATTTTGAGAGATAAGGAAAAATTATTTGTTATTCAGTACGGTGAGTAGGAAAAATAATGGCAAAACGGTGAGGAGTATTAGGAACTTAGGCCGGAAGGCGTCTTTTTCGCCAGCTCAGAAGCTAAAAAATCCATGGCTGTTTGCGCGACGAGGGAGTGCGTTCGCTCGCGTACGTGCGCCAAGCTGATGGTGTTACTCAACGGTTTTCCCGAACCGGGCAAGCGCACCAGTTTCTTGGAACGCTTTTCCAGATCGTCCACCAGGTAACTCGGCAATACGCCCGCGCCTATTCCGGAAAGAATCACTTTGGCAACGCTTTGGCAGTCGCTGAAATAGCCGCGAATATTAAGTTCCATTTTCTTTTTTGGCAGGTGATGTTCGAACCACTTGTTCAAAACAGGTGCCCCAAGTTCGTAGGCAAGGTAAGGCAGGGTTTCGTAGTAGGTTTTGTGATGGCGAAACGCGCCGGCTTTTGTTGCCAGTTGTGGCGATACACAGAGTTCGATCACTTCCTCGTAAACCTTTTGGGTCACCACGCGCGGATCCAAACCAAAATCATCGACAAAGGCAAAATCAAGATCGCCTCGTAGCAGTTTCTCACTCATTGTCGGCGCTAAGCCCACCACGAGTTGAAACACAATTTTGTCGTGCGTCTTGCAGAACTCGGAAATGCTGGGAAGAAGCACGTTATAGGCAAACTCAGGAGGAGCGCCAATGCTCACGGTCCCGGCTAAGGCCTTACCCGAAATCTGCCAAAATGCATGTTCCAGCTCAACCATGCCTCGGGCGCACCCTTCATAGAGAGTTTTGGCGGTGGAAGTGGGGATGAGCTTGTGATGAATGCGGTCAAATAGCTTTTTCCCGAGAATGGATTCCAGAGCTTTGACGTGCTGACTGATACCTGACTGGGTCAAATGCAGTTCTTTTGCTGCTAGAGTCATACTACGGTGCCTGAAGACGACCGCAAAGACGCGCAGTTGATTGAGGTTTAGCTGTTCGACCACGGAACTGAACTAATCATAAAATGCAGCAGACAACCAGCGCGGAGAAGTTAATCGGTAAAATTAAATACCCTTAAGCCATCGGCGGTAGCGGGGAGCTCTAAGAAATCCTCATGGGTGCAATGAATCTTTGGATGATGGGCAATCGTAAAGTCTTTCTGCGAGACACAGAACTGGTTGGATCCATCGCCCTCCCATTTCTTGCCCTCCCCAAATTCTTCAAGCATCTCGCCGTACGGGCCAAAGTGGGTAAAACGAGCCCCTTCGGCGAAAACGTAAACGCTGTTCGAATAGTCTTTTACAGGAATGGGAAGTTCTCGGCACGTTCCGGGGTCCGCGATAAACCAGCCCACGGAGACCCAGCGCCCGGCCTCCTTGTAAGCATATGCCATACGAAGCCTTTGCTTCTCGTCGCGTGTGGTAGAGGTACGATTGCACAGATTTACGTAGCTTTGTTCCAGTTTACCTTCCTTGTTCGCGATCAGCTTTTTAAGTTTAAGGAGAAAAGATTTTGCGTGCACAGCATAACGTGTTTCCGCACTATCGGTGAAATGGTGAAGCCCGACAATTTGGACGTTATTGGGCTTTCCCTCGGCATCAGGAAAAAGTGCCAATAACGGGGCCCCGCGGCTCTCGCCCTTAGTGACACAGTCATGCGAAAATCCCATGTCGTCGTCACTCTCGTCTTTTAGCGCCGAGCAACCCATGCTTCCCGAAGCAACCTGACCTTGCCCATAGTCTTTTGAGTAACCAGCGGTAGAAAGCTTTTCACGCCATTCGAGTGAAGTCATGTCTTCAATCGTAACGTATCGGACGCCTAGGTAACCGACAGCACTTCCCAGAGGCGAAGCCAAACGTGCGATCGCCCAGTCGTCACCATTGTCTCGGTTCCCTGACCAAGAACTCACCACACTAGAGGATATGGGGTGGCCACTACTGGGAGAAAATACCAGGTCGCGTGGATTACCTTTACTATCCTGTACGCAGCTCGCGTTGGTGACAATCAGATCGGGTGACACCAAAGTACCGGTGCAAACCTTATCGGTGCCGTAGGTTAAGCGGCCAATCGCTGCCCAGGGCAAATTCTTAGAGGTAACCTTTGTAGGGGCAGAGGTGTAGCCCGGGGCGATCGGGATTTCCCCTTCTCCGAAAAGAACGGGCGCAATAAGGATTAGTCCCGCAAAAACTATGTGGTACAGGGATTTCATGATTTTGCTAAGTGCGGAAGATAACATAGATTATTGCGTTGTGTCAATTTGGCGAGCTGATGGGGGAAGTGACAGTCTGCGCTGCCTATTTCGGCTGAGAAAGGAGGTAGCGGGAGGGTAAGACTTTGGTTTTCAGCGTGCTCAAGCGCTCGGCGTCTTGGTGTCCATCGGCTAATACCACGGCCGCAATTCCGAGTGCGTAAGCGACCTCGGCATCGTGTTCAGTATCTCCGACCAGGACACAATCTTGCGGATTGATGCCAGACTCTTGTAGCATCAGCCTTCCCCGTTCCACCTTACCCGCGGCATAATGATCGCTCAGGCCGCAAACGTGGTCCAGGTGAATGTCCAAACCATAGTGACGTACGAGTTCTGTGAGATCAGATTCTCGTGCCGCTGAGAGAATGCTTTGCCGCGTTCCCCTGCTATTTAACTCCCCAATAAGCTCGGGGGCGCCCGGGAAAAGCTGACAGCGTTTTACTTTGGCGTTGTAGGATTCAATGAAAAGGTCTGCCATGCGCGCGAATGGCTTAGCGACAAAATCAAAGCCCAGGTCTTCGTAATACTGCACAACAGGAAAACGAAACTTTGCGCGATAAGCCTCGACGGTAATAGGCGCTAAACCGTGAGTTTCTAAAAGACTGCAAATGACTTCTACGGACAGGTGGACGTCGTCAAGCAGGGTGCCATTCCAATCCCATATGACGTGTTTATAGTCGTGCAGGTGCTCGCGAAGGCGATCCATTACGGAGTTTCCTTGGCGGGGCGTTGGGTGAGAAGGCCCTTCTTGGTATTGGCGAAAGTTTGGTAAACGTTGTAGGCGAGCCAACCACCGAACACCAGCACAAGAACCAACCCGACCCAGTTCAAAAGGGAGGAAGGGCCGGCATTTTTTTGCTGTTGCTGCTGTTGGGCCATCATCTGTTGCGTAATGCGTTCAGTGAAAGTGGGAATATTTGTGCCTTCAATGCGGTTGCTAAAAGTAGACCGGACAAAGGAGACTAGCTCAAGAAGACCTTTGTTCATTTCCTCGGTACGAAATCGGTCGGCAAGCAGGCGCACCATACTATTGCGATCGTTGGGACTAAAAACCGAGCGCCCTCGTAGGACGGTTCCCAACGAGACCATCAGATAAGGTGGATTCTGGATAGCCAAAACGAGCATGTTATGCCCGTTGACCTTACCGGCCCGGGTTTCAAGCCACCCAGTGAGTTCGGCTTCCGCCATTCGAGGATCCCCGGAAAGTTTTAAGCCTGGAACCGTCTTATAAGTAAAGATGTCGATGCCGCTCTTGTAGGTTTTCTGAAGCGAGCGGATTTCTTCCTGGGCGCGAGCCCGAGTGGCTCTGTCGAAGAAGCCGGCGTTGTCGACTATTTCAGCGGTGGCCGAGAAAGGATGAATGAGGAAAAGAGAAACAAGAACGATCAAACGCATATTTCTATCTTACGCAGGCAGCGCACGCAGAGTCTTGGTATAAGCCCCCCATTGGGCACACGCCATTTTAAACTCTAAGCGAGCTACTTTGAGTTCAGCCCGCAGTTCGATCAGCGTACGTCGTGAATGCGCCTGCATGTTTCGCTTCATACGGCTGTATTCTTCGCGCAGCGTTTTGATCTTTTGCTGAGCTTCCTCAATCTTTATTTTCAGCGTGTTTAATGTATCGGATGCCACGCCCTTTTCCAATACGTGGTATTGGTCCTGAAGCATGCGCGCCTTGAGAATCTCGCCAGCGGGAATACGCTTGAGATGACTCGCTAAACCCAAAAAGGCCAGGCAACGAATCCACCATTTGGTCGGATCCCAGTGGTACCAGCGAATGCCGTTGCGGTAGTCCGAGGAGAAACGGTGATGGAAATTGTGGTAGCCCTCGCCGCACGTAAGCACCGCCAATACAAAGTTGTCTTTCGCAGAGTTTTTGTCGTTGTAAGGCTGAGTTCCCATCATGTGACAGAGCGAATTGATGAGGAACGTGCAGTGTTGGGTGAAAACAACGCGTAAGATACCGCCGACAATTAGGCCGCCCCAAGGGTTTCCAAAATACCAGCCTACCAAGGTCGGTAATCCGAAGCTCATGAGAGTAGCGAGAAGGACATAGTTATCGTACTGCCAGCGAACCAATTTGTCTGAAGCGAGGTCCGTTTCAAAATTGTTCTCGTACTGCTCTTCTTGCTTCAGAAACAACCACCCAATATGAGCGTAGAAGAATCCTTTTTTGATGCTATAGGGGTCATCGTTCGAATCTACAACTCGGTGATGGCGGCGGTGCTCCGAAGCCCAACGCAAGACTGGGCCTTGAACGGCACCCGCACCTAAAATGAGATAAAAGAGTTTTACTGCCGGACTGGTTTTGTAGCTCCGATGAGCGAAGAAACGATGGTAACCGGCGGTGACGGCTAAATTGGTAGCAACCGCGTAAATGAAAAAGAAAGCAACCAGGCCCCATTGCAATCCATGCAACGAAACGGAAATCGGCGTCAGCGTCACGGCGAGAATAGGTGTGACGATGAGGAAAATTGAGTTGGGCCAGTGGATCCGGCGGAACCAGTGGGGAAGGTTCATGGGGGAAAATGTCCTTTCTTGCGGGCTAAACCCTGTTTAAATCTCAGTACTCAAGTTGATACTAACGGAGCTTTATCCTGCTGTCAGCCGCCTAGAGCAGTTTTTTAGCGCGCTGCCGCAAGTCTCGTTTCTATGACCTGTTTTGCCACTATTAGTTCGGCACCTCTAAGGTCAAAAAGCGGAGTCAAGACAGGCGTGACAACACACGATGAGAACGGGCGTCAGAGGGGTTACGTGACTAGCGTGACCGGAGAAGCCCAAGTAGGGACTGAATTCCGCTACTAAGACGGGAAACCTCGGGGAGGGCTTGGGGGCGCAGGTACCAGAAGTTCAGGATTTTACGTCGCCACAATCCCCAGCCAGCATTTGCATCGGTTTTCCAGCGGTGGATCCAGTAAGGAGCGAAATGCGCGATGGTTTGGTCGGGATAGGTTTTTTGCTGGCTGAGGGGATAGAGTGGGTTTAGTTCCTCTGCGGCGCCAGTCTGTGCCATGGGCACGGGAAAAGGGATAACGAGGCGGCGCACCTTTCTACGAGCAAGATGGCCGGAGAACCATAGATCATCGCAAAGCATGGCAGTGGGCAGCTGATCCATTGCGAAGACTTGATCATCAAAAAAGCGCCGGCGATACGCGCAACCCCAGGTCCCGGTAAGAATTTCCACCGGTATGGCGCGCCTGAGTGTGTGACAAGCGACTACCCGTGAGTGCCAGTAGAGTACTTTGTTGCCGTGCCGGACAAACTGGCGACCGCGGTAGGCGAGTGCGCAATCGGGTAGGCGATTTGCCGCCTCGGCAAGGTGGTGCAGCCATTCTGGGGGGTAAACCGTATCATCATCGGCGGTAACCAGAAGCGTTTCGGGAGAGGTTTCCCGTTTGAGCACCGGGAGAAGTTTTGTGGCGGGACCAAAGTCTTCGCAGCGCAAAACCGTTACCTCCGGGAATGCATCCAGGAAGGAAGGAGTTTGGGGAAGAGATCCCAGAGTTCTATGGCGGAAATGAAAAGGCAAATTGAGATAAATCGCGTCGGGTTTGCGCGTTTGGCGGCGCAGAGACTGCAGGATCTGTCGGAGTTGAGGCAGTCGTGACGGGATTGTGGTTAGACTGACAACGACGCGCATAGATTAATTGACCCGTTTGCGCGCTAAGCGGCGCGATGGTGGTTGGTCCTTCCCGATTGAAGAGCGGAGTCGAGCACCTCACTAAAGGCGCGCACCTGATGTTCGACGCCAAAGCGCTCGCACTCACGCGGGACAGGTTGGACAAACTTGGAGGGGCCCTCTTCAACCACGCGTGCTAGGAGCGCGGATTGTTCGGTAAGAGACCCATCAAGGAAAATTCCGAGGCCGGTGCGTTGGAGCCACTTGCGTGCTTCGCTCGGATCCGGCACGAGCGCAATAACGGGTTTCTTCATCGCCAGATAGTCGATGAGTTTTGCGTACAGAATTGCCCAACGAAACTGAGTGGCCCCGATCAGAACGGCTGCCTGGGCGTGGGCAATCCACACGTAGAGTTCGCTTTGGGGAAGGTGGTCTTTCAGAATCACGCTGTCTTGCAAGCCGAGGCGGTCAATGATCGGTTGGACTATCGGAGCATTGATAGCCAGACGACCTATTAAGTAGAGGCGCGCCGATTGTTTGCTTTGCTTGAGTGCATCGGCGAAAGCCCGTAGAAATTCTTCCCCGTACTGTGGAAGGTATTCGCCTGAAAAAACGAAATAAGGTTCGGAGACGGGTGCTTGAGTTTGGCGAGGGAGTAGCGCCCTATCCAAGCCTGTGGGAATGAAATGGAGCTTAGAAGAAACACGCGCGCCGTACTGATCTGAAAGAAGCAGCCCCGCAGAAGATGAGGCCAGCGAAACGGCATCGGCCCCGAGCACCATTGCATCGACGGCGTTTTTCTGACGGGAGAAAACGGCCGAATAACTTGAGGTAAGGCGATGATCGCTGAGCATCGGATCTCGCATGTCGGCGAGCCACTTAAAGCCTTCTTTCTTGAGCGCCTTTCCAATCTTGGCCATTGAATAAGGTGGCGCTGAAGTCATGAAGACTTCAGTTTGGGTTTCTCGCATGATTTTTTTCGCGGCTCGAATGGCGGGATTGGTCCAGGTCCAAAACGCATCCGGTACGAAAAGAAAACGAGCAAGTAAGCGGTGATAGAGGGACTTCAGAGCAGTCTTGGACGCGGAAGCGGAAACCGAAGGGGGAGAGAAGGGGGGCTTTTTCGCGCCGCTACCGAATTCTCCCTTTCTCATCAAGCGCCGCAAGCCCCGCAGTGAGGGTTCAATGTAGCGAGCACGGTGAATGTGAACGTTGCGCGGGAGTGCGGCGATGAGTTGCGGGTCTTCGAGGTAGTTGTAGTTCGTGTCCACCGTCAGGACGTGAACTTCCCATCCCATCGCAGGCAAGTGGCGCGCCAGTTTGTAGGCGCGAAAAACGGCGGCGTGGCTCTCGGGCGCAAAGTGGGGCGTGACGATTAAAATTGAGCGGTGCGCCATATATTATAAGGAGGAAAAGGGTGGAGACTAAATGGTATCAAGCTACCGTATTTAAGTTTATCATTGATGCAATTCCAACAGAGAGGCGGTGCGGCAGGGCCGCACTCAAGTCGAACATGGCTTCCAAAGAACCAGCTAAACGCGGTACCTCAAGCCCGGTTGAGCGGGTTGTGATGCTTTCCTATGAATACCCGCCCGTGCCGGGGGGGATTTCCAACTTCTGTCGTGACCTTGTAAAAAGTTTTAGCCTTTCCTCCGGAGAACCTGTGGCGTTGGTCACATCGGTAGAAGGAGAGGGCAGAGATGAACGAGCGAGGTTTTATCATGTTCCCAAGAAGCGCCCGTGGCGCGAGATCGCTTCACTCTTTTTTTTGAGCCGGAACCTGGGTCAGGTATTTCTAGCGAGTATTTGGTATCCCGAGGGCCTGATTGCAGCTGTCAGAGGCGTGCGTCCTTTCATTCTTCTTGCTCACGGACTGGAGCTGCTGCCATATGCCACCGGATGGCGAAAGGTTTTCTGGGGGCCACTTCGCCGCTGGGTTTTTTCCCGTGCGACCTTGGTTTTGGCCAACAGCCGCTACTCTGCAAACCTGGTAAAGAATATTTGTCCTGGGGCTAAGGTAGAGGTGCTTTGCTTAGCGGTCGACACCCATCGTTTTGTGCCTGCCAGTGACGCCGACCGAAATCAGTTGCGCATTCGTTTGGGGGTGCAAAACAAATGGGTCCTCAGCAGCTTGTCTCGTCTGGTTCATTACAAGGGCTACCGGACTGTTTTCGAAGCGCTTTCTTATCTCTCTGCCGAGCAACGCAAGCAGATTGTATACCGCATTGGGGGAACCGGGCCGGATGAGAAAGCTTTGAAAGAAGAGGCGAAGAGATGGGGAATGGCTGACTTGATTACTTGGGTGGGCTGGGTCGACGAGAAGAACCTGCGCGAATTCTATCAGTGCAGTGATCTTTTTGTTCTTTGCTCGTATGAAGATCCAAAGCGGCGTGAGGTCGAAGGCTTCGGCATTGTTTACTTGGAAGCGCAAGCCTGCGGGGTTCCCGTGATTGGAACATTGACCGGTGGCGTTTCTGATGCCGTGGAAGAAGGGAATGGCGGCTGGCTGATCGGAGCACAAGACGCTAAAGCGCTTTCTGCCAGGATAGGGGCGCTGATGGATCATCCCGATGAGCTTCGGGCCTGCGGTTTAAATGCTCGGGCTCGAGTCGAAGCAAAATTTAGTGAAGAACGTTTTCAAAAAGACGTACAAAGATTTGTGGGAAATGTTGTGATAACGCGCTAGATGCGTTCAGCGAAGAATATAAGTGTGATCGTAAGGGAAAGTACGGTGGAGATGACCGAAAGGGTGCGCATGACATCTTCACTGATCACACCCAAGTATTGCGGGACGTGAATGATGTCTCCGTTGCGTAGAATGGGGATGGCGTCACCACTTTCGAAAACATCTTCCAAGTCTACCACGTAGTTTTGATACTCCCCACGCACTTTTCTCTTAATGGACATCAGAGACTTGTTGTTGGGGCTGATACCGCCAGCAAGGGCGACAAAGGTAATAAGGTCTGTGTTCACCGGGACCCAGTGCACACCGGGTTTCCCGATGGCTCCAATCACGGTAACTTGCATTAGCACTGACTTCGGCTGGTCGCTGCTGATAAACTCGCTGCCCCGGCCGCCTGATTCTTCTCGAAACTGTAGACCTTGCTCGGCCACGAGAGAAGGAGGGCAAACCAATCCGAAGATAAGTACTAGAGTCAGTAAGCTAGATTGGGTCCGCTTTAGCATAGAAAAGGTTGCAAGTTATTCGGGTCCATTTAACTTTTCGGCAACTCCCTGCATAAGTTTTATAGGCGCGGCGTCATGATGATTCTTGTTTTCCGCTAGCTCCGGTAGTCCGTACAAGGCGTACAAGCGAGGAATGTACTTTTGGACAGAAAACCTTTCCCAGAGGATTTGTGCTCCGGCCTTGATCATTCGCATGCGCGTGTGAGGCTGGTGGCAGAGGCGGAGCAGGCTATCACTCAGTGCATAGACGTCTAGGGCGGGGTAGTGCAGTCCTGCGACGTTGTGGGGCGCAATTTCCGCCATTCCGCCTGAGTCGGGGATAACGACTGGCACCCCACACGCTAGTGCCTCTAAGCAAACAATACCAAACGGTTCGAGTGGAGCGGCATGGCAAAACACAGTGGAGTGGCTTAGAATAGCGGCGATATCCCGGCGGTTTCCGAGAAAACGGACGTGTTCTTTAAGCCCAAGCTGGTTGGCTAAAGCTTCAAGCTGCCCTCTTAACTCTCCTTCTCCGCAAACGACCAAAGCTAATTCCGGTTCGGCTTTTCTCGCTTCGGCTAGCGCCTGTAGGCAAACATCGATGTGTTTAGGAATGCCTTTGCCGAGTGTTCCGATTGTTACTGCTAGATATTTGTGAGATGGAAGACCCAGAGTGTCTCGACTAGCTGGAGAACTTAACTTAAATGCCTCAGGGTCGACACAGTTGTGAAAAACTTCCAGGCGAGAAGAAGATACGGCGTGTGTTTGCTGGACCCATTCTTTTAGCCAATGGCTGCACACAATAATCTTGTGAGCAAAAAATTGTCCCACCCAGTTCACCGCGCGCCATTTCCACGAACTAAGATAGAGGTCTCCTTGTTCAAAACCCACGCGAAGAGGAGTCCTAGCTAGCGTGGCGGCGCATAATCCTAGAAGACGACTCCAACTCAGATGAGCTTCCACAATCTGCGGCTTTTCCTTCTTAAGTAAACTGAGGAGTTCCGCGACGCATGCGAAGTAGCGCCGCTTTTGCAAGAAAGGCCGTAGGTCGAGAACGATGACTTCAATCCCTAAAGCTTCAATTTCTGATTGAAGTGGCCCCGTGCCAAACAGACTTACTACCTTGTGGCGGTAAGGATAGCGGTGAGCTGCGCGTAGTAGAGTGAGTAGGTGGGTTTGAGCGCCTCCCACCTTAAGTTCGTCAATCAAATGAAGAAAGAGAAAAGAGACGTTCGCATCCATGATGAGCCTGGCTCTTTCCTAAGCGGCTGTTCGCCGTGCCGAGTACTTGCGCATGTACGCCTGGTACGCGTAGTAACCAGTGTGGTTGAGCTTCATTCGGCTGTTCGTGAGCAAAGTGAGGATACGAGCTTCCGGATCCTTCGCTTTGACTAGGGCATCGGTTAGGGCGACTAGATCGCGTTGCTTAACCTGGCCTTCGGGACAGCAGCAAATAATCTGGTTAGATTTTTCCACGGCCATAATAGCGTCGAGGAATACCAAAGGAGCCAAATCGATCAAGATATAGCGGAAATGCTTTTTCAGAACTTCGAGGTCTTTTTCAAAATCGTTTCTGAGGTAGTTGATCATGACGTTGGCATCATGTCCCTCGTCGACCAGCTGTGCGACAACCAAGGGGAGGGTCTTGAGCGTACCTTTTTTCACCTGGTTGAGCAGGTTATCGACACTACCCAAATGTCCTTCGGACGGGTTGTGTTGACGATAATAGCGAGTCACAGAACGGTTAAAAGCACGGAAGTCAAAATCAAGTACCAATACCGGTCCGTTGGTGCGGGAAAGACAAGCCGCGATCGCCAAGCAACTGACCGATTTACCGGATTTTTGGTTAACGCTACAAAATGAGATCACATTTGAGAGGCGTTGGGGCGCTTGCTTTTGCAATGTCCTATTAATTGTATGAGCAATTCTCGCTATATGTATATCCGCTTCGAAAAGCTTCACAAGGTTCTTGGATTTCAGACGCCCAATGTGATCGATCGCACCCAAGTATTCGGTGTTTTCCAAACGAGAAAGTTGTTCTGTGGTGAACACTGTGCGCGTCATCATGTCGTAAATGACTAGCGAGCCGATGACCAAGATAATGCTTATTCCCATTAGCGTGCATAAACGGCGCACCTTATCCATGCCCAAGAGATTACTGTTGAGGGCGGGGTCATCAATTAAGTAGAGCTTACTGTAGGTTACTTCGCTGCTGGAAAGCGCTTTGAAGTAACGTTCGGTCAAAAGTTCATGAACACGTAAAAGTTGGTTGTGACGCAACATTAAAGCACTACGTTGTGCCTCGAGTTCGGGAATTGATTCGATCTCCGTTTCATACTTTTTCTTGGACGTCAGGGCGTTTTGAAGAGCAAACTGAGCGGTCTTGAGAGAGAGTTCATCGGAAGCGATTTTGCGGGTGAGTTCTCCGAGAGAGGCCTGAATGTCTTCCGAACCACGTGAGCCGTTGTTCGTTTCGAGTTCCTTTGATAAATCCCGTTTCAATTGAGTTAATCGTCTTTCAAGGTATTCGGTTTTCTTGCTTCCGTTGTTTTGCATTTGGAGAAGGTTGAACTCCAAACGCTGAATCTGGCTAACCAGACCTTGAACCTTGTTGTAGTTCGACTGCAAAAGGCTTTCCTTGGTTTTCTCCAAAAGCTCTTGTGCGCGCTTTTTGTTGTACTCTAAGGTTGATTCAAACTGCTTAATTTCCGCTGTTCGCTGGTTAACTTGGTTTTCCAGTTCATAGTAGCGAGTATACTTATTAGAAAGATCACCGCGGCCTGAAGATATTTTGTATTTTCTGGCGAAATCGGTGATTTCACGCGTACTTTGCCCCAAGCGTTTGTCAGATTCCTGAACGCGTCGATTGAGTAGCTCGGCAACAGAAGAGATGGTTTTAGAAGAAATCTCAATGTTGAGGTCAATCAGGGCATTCGCTGCTTTTTTTGCAAGCTCGGCTGCGGTGCGAGGATTGGAATGGTGAGCCGAGATGGTAAAATGGTTTCCTTCTCCGTCGTAGTAAGTGGAGATGAGAGCCTGGAAATACTTGAAATGCCGGTTCTGGTAGTCCTCTGACTCCTTTAGAACATCGTGAGTAAAGAGAAGGGACTGCAATCCCTCGGCAATCCGCTCAAAAATGCTGGGTGATGCTTTTACCGCTTCTTTGCTCTGGGGCAACAGGGGAAGAACACGCTGGTAAATCGGGTACGTTTCGATTAGCTCCGCCTGACTCGCGATAATGTCTTTGTTTTGGTAGGACTCAAGTCCTAGCACGGAGAGTGGTGAGCTTTCGGACTGACGCAAATAAATTTTTATATCGGCACGAAAAGTTGGCTGCGCCGATCGGACAGTATGGAACGCGAACGCAAAGGATAGACCGAGAAGCAAAGCAATAAGCTTCGCTCTTACCTTAACTACTGCGCGAATGAGGAGTAATAAATTTTCGTCCACTTTAACTCTCTTAAGCGTGCCGTTAGGAAGCTCGGTGCTTCCTGAGTGACCTATCGGAAGAGCCGCCCGCAAAAATAACAACGCAGCGAGTAAAGCAGCGTATTAATTTCTGACGCACGATGAAATCTCTGATGGACAAAGCTTAGGGTGATTGATAGCTCCGCCCCCAAAGCACTTCCTTTCGTAACAATCTCAACTGACTTCTGCCCCGTTCCAAAAGGCGACTAAGCGTTCTGCTCTAGCCTGTCGTAGGGCTTAGGAGAACCCCGGGAGCCTAATGCGTGAGTTGGGAGCCAGTATTGTAGTTTGTACACTCAATCGAGGGCGAACTCTCGTCAACGCGCTGACTGACCTCATCCGGCAAAGCTACCAGCCCCTGGAAATTATTGTGGTGGATCAATCTGATCAGGTCGCTCCAGAAGTGAAAGAGTTTCTGCGATCCCATGGTTCTTCGGTTCGGCATTTTCATGTTTCGTTCAAAAGTTTACCCAAGGCACGAAACTTTGGATGGCAGCAGGCTCGTTATTCTCATGTGATCTATGTGGACGACGATATCCGGTGCACTGAAGAGTTTGCCTCACAACACATGCTGACTTACCAAAATACTGGCTGCGCGCTAGTGGCAGGGGGAGTTGACCAGAAAGGGACTCTGCTACTTCCCTCTACGCAGGTCGGAAAATTTTCTTACTGGCGCGCTGTCCCCATGCAAGGTTTCTCTTCTACGGAGAGTAAAGAAGTGGATCACGCGGTCGGGTGCAATTTTTCCGCCGATCGGGCGTGGCTTGAGAAAATGGGTGGCTTTGATGAGCGCTTTGGAAAAGGTGCCGCTCTGTATGAAGAAGCCGATTTTTGCTTGCGCGTCCGCAGAGCGGGTGGCCGCATCCAATTTAATGGCAAAGCAAGGTTGAATCACTTGGCCGATCCCACAGGCGGATGCAGGGTGGACAATGTCGTAGATTACGTAAGGTCATTAGCCCGCAATCGATCTTTGATCATATTCGAACATCTGAGTTGGTATTACCGCCCAACAGCTTTCCTGCAGCTTGCGAAAACCGTCTTTGCCTATGCCTGGCGATACCGAAATCAACATGCTGTTTGGGCGGCGTGTGAGGGTGTGTGGACCGCCCATAGGATTGAGCCCCGGGCCTTTGAATCGCCCCAATCGGAACGAGGCGCGGCATGAAAAACTTATGGATCTGGTACATGCCACTGCTGTTTTTACCTAACTTGGGTTTGGACAACCAAACGAAATTCGGTGCCTTGAAAATTACTGACTATTTGATTTGGCCTTACCTGGGGCTACTTTTTCTGGCGGCCCGTCAGTCCACGGTGCGCTACGACGCCGTATTGTTGAAATACGGTAAATATTTTATGGCGTGGTGTGGATTGGGTGTGCTTCTGATGCTTGTGTACTACCACGAGTATCGTAAGCCAATGTTGATTTTCTACTTCATTGGTTTGAAGTACTCGAAGTTTGCTCTTTACGCTATTGCGGGCTTCTACACAGCTCGCGCGATCTGCGACAGAGAAGCGATACAAAAATATCACTGGGCCCTTCTCCTTTGTATGTTGATTACTGGGATCGCTTGTCTTGTGGGATTTCGTGAACGAAATGATTTCGTAGATAACGTGTTTGAAGCGGCTAACCAAATTAGCGTTATTTTGGCGATGATGCTGGCTTACACTATTGCGCTTCTGACGGCTGACTATGGAACAGCCAACTGGCGAAAAGCCGCAATGGTGTGTATTGCTGTGAGTATAGCTGGCATCGGCATGACTGGTGGTCGTGGTGGCTGGATTGCTCTGATCGCGGGAGTGGCCTACGTTATTTTTAAGCAGAAGCTAAACTACAAAACCATAGCTTACTTCACCGTCGCCCCGATAGGGCTACTTATGCTTTACAATATGAATGCCCGATTCAAGAAGGATTGGGATCGCATTTTTCGCCAGACGGATGACGGCGTGAATATTAGTAACATGATTAACATCGATGACGGTTCACGATTAGGGCATTTGATGAGTGAAGGACCGAAGTTTGTTCACGCCCCCTTCTTCGGAACCGGATTCTTCCATCGCGGGGGTTATACTTCCCTTTGGAAAACAGGTAGCCATAATTTCTTTGTGCAGATACTTTTGGAAACCGGGATTATTGGCGTCTATCTACTCTATACTTTTTTAAAGCGTTTGTGGAAAACGGCAGGCCGTTCCCCCGTGCGCTATGCCAAGTTGTCATTAGCCTACCGTTCCATGTTTATCGTAGCCTTCCTTGGTGGATGTTCTGGTGAGTACTATTATGGGGGCCGTGCTCTATTGGTGTTTATGATCATGTATGCTCCTGTGGGTGCTGCACTTTCGATGGGGATGAATCGTGAAGCCGCACGGGCTCACCTCGAAGCCGCATGAAGCCATTATTTTCCATTTTAATGCCGAGTTATAACGCGGCAGCGACGCTACCGCGCGCTTTGTGTTCGCTTATCCATCAGAGTTGTTCCGACTGGGAATGCGTGCTGGTCGACGATGCCTCCCACGATGATACAAAGAAAATTGTAGATCAAATTGGTGACAAGCGAATTCGGTACTTTCGTTTGGAAGACAACGCGGGACGAGGCGCTGCCCGGCAGAAAGCCCTCGAGTTAGCCCAGGGGGAGATCATCGGCATGCTGGATGCCGACGACTGGATCTATCCGGATCGGTTGGGCGACATGGCAAGAGTCTTCGAACAGAATCCGCAGATTGATGTGGTGGCGACCGGGATGGTGGTGGTTTCTCCAGAGAATCGCAATCCTCAGCTAGTGCCTATGACACAAGGGAAGGGGCCGGAGTTGCATCCTGCTCTGACTCGTCCGCAAGCCCTTCCTATTCCCTACGCCCCGACCTTTTTGCGATCGGAAGTTGCTCGCAGTACGTCATTCAATCCCAGACTGAAGGCGAGCGAAGATTTTGATTACTTGCTACGTATTTTGATGCGGTCGCCCTATTTGGTTTTACCCCAGATGGACTATGTTTATATTCAACCGGTTACTATCCCAGTCGAATCTCTTTTGATGCGGCTTCGGTTTAACCACCAGATCTACGCGCAGTACTTCACTCGCTTTCCGGTGACGACGGCGCGAGCTTGGCTGGTTACTTGGGTAAAAGCGCTTGCTTACCAAGGGCTTTATCAGCTCGGGGTCGATTATCAGACGGTCCGAAAGCGAGCCCCCATCACGGTAGCCGATTTTGATCTATTCAATCGTGCGCGCACATCGTTGGAAAAGACTCTTCAGCGTTTCTTTCCTGGGGAAACTGACTTTAGGGCGTCGGGAACCAAAGGGAAATAGTTTGGCAGAAACCTCTACATTTCCAAAAATCAGTATTGTCGTTCCGGTGCACAACCGAGAAGATTCGATCGTTCGAGCACTGCGAAGCGCGCTTGCCCAAACTAATTCTCGATTTGAACTAATCGTTGTCGATGATGCCTCGACGGACCAAACAGTGGCAAAGATTGCCACCGTAGAGGATCCGCGCGTTCGTCTAGTAAGGAGTCCCCATGCGAGCCAAGGTCGGCCGGGATTGGTGCGAAACCTAGGAGTCCGCGCTAGTCGCGCTCCTTATATATTGTTTTTAGATTCTGATGACGCTCTAAGGCCCACTGCGATTGAGGAACTTCTTTCGGCTATCGAAACTCCTGGTATCGGAATGGCTTGGGGGTACAAGGCTCTGTGGCGCCAAGAGAAGATGATTTCCGTTGCTTTTGTAAGCTCCCTGAATAAGGTACGTCCGGAAAACAGGGTGGCCGTGTTGCTTGGTTGGACACCTGGCACAGGCGGACTGTGCTTTCGGCGGGAAGTCTTCGACTCATTGGGAGGATTTGATTCCAGTTTGGGTCCTTTCGAAGATCTCGACTTTACTTTGCGGTTCGGTTTGGAAGGGAAGTGGGGATTTAAAGCTCTTTCCACCATTACCTATGACTGCCATGTTAGCCACGGTATTTCCGTCACTTTTACTCCTCAGTACGCGCTCTGTCTTGAACGGTTTTTCCAGAAGCATACTAGCCAGTTTGAGAAATTTTCCGATTCACGCCAGGCCATGCTTTATCGACTAGCAGTAACACACTACTTTGTTGGAGATCCGGTCAAAGGACGCTCCTACTTTGAGAAAGTTCTCGAGAGGGGCAAGCTCACTCCGAAACAGAGAGTGATTCGTTGGTTACTGGAATCGGGACTGCTCCCGTTAGTGCGGTGGGCCAGTTATCTCAATGGGCGCGCGCATGAAGTGCGGCGCCGGCGGCAGCTAGATCAAAAAAAAGCGGCCTGAATTTCTACGGATTGGAATAACCCGTTATGGCATCATCAAAGCCATTAAAAATAGCGATAGTCAGCCTGGCTATTGGTCGTCGGTTCCAAACGGAATGGGACTTTTCGGCCGCAAACAAGCGCAACTACTGCAGTATTCATGGGTACGATTTTCTTTATCATAAAGAGGTTCCCGAGGATTTTTCCCGCCCAGCCTCTTGGTACAAGCTGCTTCTCGTTGAAGCCGCTCTTGCTTCCTACGATTACGTGCTTTGGATGGACGCGGACGCCGTGTTTACTCGCTTCGATGTCAGTTTGGAAAACATTTTTTCATCTGAGATAAGAGCACAGCACGACTTTGTGTTCCAGAGAGACTGGAATCATATCAATATGGGAGTGTTTTTTGTAAAAAGCACCCCCTGGTCCCGATCATTTCTTTTAGAGATGTTTGCGATGAACAAAAGCGATCTCTCTCCCACCTACGCTCCACTTTACGACACTTGGTGGGAGCAAGCCGCCGTGGTGGATGCCTTCGAAAACTCGGCGGTGGTTCGAAAACACGTTTTCGTGGATCGTGAAGACCGGTTGAGAATGAACCAGTACCCATCGCCTGATGGCTACACTTATTCAAATATCCAAGGAACTAAAAATTTTTACCAAACCGGAGATGTCGTACTACATTTTTGTAATAGTAAGAGCTATCCCGTTTTATCTCGAGCACGGTGGATGTTGGATCAGGTTCGAAAGTACGGGGTAACAGATCTGACAACTTCGCGCATCGGATGTGTGTATCAGACCGTACGCTATTTTGAAGCTATCAGCCGGTGGATCGCAATTGCTGCGTGGTCCAAAGTTCGTAGAAGTAACCTTTAAGATCGAGAAGTTCCTGAACCGTACCCAATTCGACAATCTGACCCTCATGCATCACGGCGACTCGGTTGGCTTTCAAAACGGTGGAAAGTCGATGGGCAATGACGATCGCCGTCTTTTCCTTCAAAGTTTCGTCGACCGCCTCTTGAACGGCCAGTTCGGTAATCGAATCAAGTGCGCTGGTGGCTTCGTCCAGAATCACCAAGCTGCAAGGTTTTAGAATCGCACGGGCCATGGCAATGCGCTGCTTCTCGCCGCCGGAAAGACGTGTTCCTCGTTCTCCCACGGCGGTTTCTAGTCCCTGAGGGAGCTTCTTGATTAAATCTCCCAATCTCGCTTTTGTAATGGCTTCCGTGAGCTGAGTTTCGGAAATGTTTTCCAAGCCAAAAAGGACATTCATCCGAATCGTATCGTTGAGAATGATCACGTCCTGTGAGATGTGCGCGATTTGAGCGCGTATCGATGACAACGAAAAATCCCGAATGTCCTTATCATCGAAGAAAATTGAATCTGGAGGGCAGTCGTAAAAGCGCTGAATCAGCTTTGCAAGGGTCGACTTGCCCGATCCGGTGGCTCCCACTAAAGCCAGAGTCTCCCCTTTGTTGACGGCGAGATTTACCTTATTAAGAATGGTTCGTTGGCCATCAAAGGTAAAAGAAAGGTTTCGGATAGAAATCCCATTTTGAAATCCGTTGAACTCGCTTGAACCCGACGGCACGTAGTACTTTTCGTCATCGCTGAGAATACGGAGTACGTTGTTTAACGCTCCTTCGAGAGAAGAGAGTGCGGTACGTTGGTCGCTAATGGCCTGAAGGTTCGAAGCCATTCGCTTTAAGATGACAAAAACTGTCATGGCGACAGCGACCAGGTTTTCTTTTGGTAAGTAGTCACGCGTAAAGGTGATGACGAGCTGGAATCCAAGCAGAATAAGTAGAATGAGCAACGCTTCCTGGAATGGGTTGAGGAACGCCTTCTTTCCAAACATTCGTGTTTGGGTGCGGATGAATCCGTTCGATAAATGGCGAAAAGATTCCAGAGATCGGTTCTCGTGGTTGTAGGCTTTAATAAGCGGGCTTGTGGATAAAAGGTTGTAAAAGGAATCGTAAAGGCCGTGTTCCTGTTTGGCATCCACTTCTGAGTCTTTCTTTATCCGACGAAGGATGTAGCGAGTAGATGAATTTACGCTTCCCATGATCAACAGTACGAGCAAACTCCATTTGCCGATTAGTCCCACCAGAATAAAAAAGTATCCCGTAAGCAGGAAGGTTTGCAGAATAAGTTCTTTTAAATGTTGAATCGTGGAGGTGAGGCGGTAAACGTGAGTCAGAACACTGATTTCTTGACCCACTTTCATCCGTTCAAAATATTGATGACCGAAATGGAGTTCCCGTTCCGCAATCCGCATGCGCGTTTCGTGAGCAAGCAACTGTGAGTACATCAGGGCGATGTAGTTGTTTAAGAACATCAGAAAATAGCGCGTGAGTAGTAACGTGATACCGGCGTACATGAGGTGGTTTACCGGAATCGCTTCGAGGGAAGGGTAGTTTAACCAGTCCGCTACGTGTTTGAAAAACACAGTCAGCATGCGCGGGCTGGTTTGAAAGTTGACCTTGCCGTAGATCAGGCCTTGGACAAGTGGGTACAGGAAGGCAATAAACGCGTACTCGCAAAGAATGGTGAGAATGGAGAAAATTGGCGGTACCACGATAAAGCTGGGCCGCAGTTTGATTTCCCTCCAAATGCGAGCGACCGCGTGGAAGTCTGAAAAAATCACCTTTAAGGTGGCTCGCACCGGTTTTTTAAGTTCGTCTAACATAATTCGAGGCGGATTCGCCATTGCCCATGCAACGGAGAAATCCACCTAGCTTATCGGTGGTTTGACGCACATAGTTGATGCATGGCGTGAAGAAAAAGAAAGGGCGCACGTTGGAGAAAATCTCTAATGAGTCAAGGGGTTAGGCGGGAAAAAAAGTGCACGAGATTTTAAGTTCATTCTTAATATTTCCGATAAGTTATCGTGACTTCGCTTCCTCACCGCAACTGGCTCCGTCGTATCCATGATCGGGTTGATTTCCGTTCCATACTCGACGTTCTTTTAGTCGGCGGAAGTTTTTGGATCGCTGTTTTTCTCAGCGGTGGTTTGTATTTCATCGAACGTTACTCCGTTCCGCTTTTTGCTTGCTGCGGTCTGACGCTTTTTTTTCGCCTAGGTGTGCTCTACGCGATGGGAGCGAATCACATTATCTGGCGCTATATCACCGCTCAAGATGCTTTTCGCCTCGTGATGGCAATGGTTTTTTCAACCATTCTGATCTCAGCAGGCTTTTACTTTGTTCGCCTTCAGGTATTGGGCCCTACGATTCTTATTCTTGATCTTCTAGTGAGCACCTATCTCGTAACAGGCAGTCGGCTTTTGTGGCGTGCATGGCATGAATACCGCAAGCGGATGACGAGCGGAGAGGGTGGTCGCAAAACGATCATTTATGGTGCCGGGACTCACGGCGTTCAGCTGGCTCACCGGATCAAAACTGATCCGCATCTTAGCCTTAGGCTTATTGGCTTTGTGGATGATGATCCTCGTAAACAAGGAAAATCTATCGGGGGAGTCCGTGTTCTAGGAACGCGCGAACATTTGCGAGACTTCTTGATCGGCTACCAAGTTAAGGCGCTCGTGATCGCGATCGCGGACTTGGAAGGGCCTGCTTTGCGAGATGTTTTGCAGCAGTGCCACCGCTGCGGCGTCCGTCCCAAGATGTACCTCAGCTTCGGAAGTGCCACAATTACGGATAAAAGTGAATGGGAGCTTTTGCGTGACGTGCAATTGCGAGATTTATTGAAGCGCTCACGTAAGAAAATTGATCTCATTCCGCTCCAAGAGGAGCTTGCGGGCAAGCGCGTGATGATAACGGGCGGCGGCGGATCGATCGGCGGTGAGTTGGCTCGCCAGCTTCTCGGCCTCAACCCTTCAGAAGTTATCGTGCTTGATCACTCTGAGTACAGTCTTTATCAGATTACTGAAGAACTCTTGGGTTTGCGCTCAACGAATTTACTTATCACACCCGTGCTTGCCGACTTAAAAGACATCGCGAGTGTAAAACTGGTCATGAATAAATATCGACCGCAGGTCGTATTTCATGCCGCCGCGTATAAGCACGTTCATCTTGTTGAGGCCAATCCTCAAGCATCCGTGTTGAACAACGTTTTGGGAACCAAGAATCTTCTCGATGTTTGTGCGGATACGGATGTAGAAACCTTCGTTCTAATCTCGACCGACAAGGCGGTTAATCCAGTTGGCATTATGGGTGCCACCAAGAGAGTTTGTGAGCTAATGACCAGCACCGTGGCGAAGCGCACCGGCAAACGTTACTGCACGGTACGTTTCGGCAATGTGCTTTTAAGCAGCGGAAGCCTTGTTCCTCTTTTAAAGAAGCAGATTCGAAATGGGGGACCGGTCACGATCACCCATAAGGACATGACTCGTTATTTCATGTTGCTACCCGAAGCGGCTTCTTTGGTACTCAAGGCATCGTCCATCTCGGCTCCGGGGGATCTCAATATTCTTAAGATGGGCGAACCCATCAAGATCGTGGATATTGCTACCAGCTTAATTACTTTGTTGGGAAAGAATCCCGACGAAGTTCCGATTATCTACACCGGCGCAAGGCCCGGAGAGAAACTCGCCGAAGAACTCTATTTGTGTGGGGATGAACTGAAAACAGTTTGCGAAGAAATTCTTGTTCTTCCCAATGGCGACCTTGAAGCGAACAAGGGCGCTCTCGATCCTCGGAACGTTAACCGCCGAATTGAAAAGCTTGTAAAAATGGCTCAAGAAGGAAGCCCTGAAACCGCTCGGGAAGTGTTGGAACTCGCCCAAGAGCATAGCCGAGTCCGTGGTCGACCGGTCGCCAACAACCTGGAGGCGGCTTAGTATGAAAAATCCGTGGAAAGTTCAACTGTCGGCTCCAGATATCAACGATGCCGACATTCAGGCCGTGGTCAATGTCATGAAATCGGGTCGTCTTGCCTTAGGCCCACAGACCGAAGCCTTTGAAAAAGCTATGGCAGATTACGTGGGAGCCAAGCATGCCCTCGCTGTGAGTTCAGGCACGACGGGTTTGCACCTACTGGTCCGAGCCCTAGGTATTGGTCCGGGGGATGAAGTGCTTGTTCCGTCCTTCACCTTTGTGGCGAGTGTCACTCCTGTTCTTTTCGAGCACGCTCAGGTGAGATTCGTGGACATCCAGAAAAATTCGTTCTGCATGGATGTGAGTGACGCGGAGAAAAAGATTAGCAAGAAAACCAAAGCCATCATGGCGGTGGATCCTTTTGGACATCCGGCGGACTGGAAAGCCCTCACGGAGCTCGCTCAAGCACACAACCTAAAAATTATTGACGACAGTTGTGAAGCTCTAGGAGCAGAATTTGATGGAAAAAAACTTGGCACTTTTGGTG
>JBGSIC010000015.1:0-216399 GCA_041751875.1 Bdellovibrionota bacterium | reverse complement strand
GTAGCAGAATCGATCTTATAAGTTCCGTTCGCGATGCGCTCTTTGAGCGACGCGATTTTTTCGGAATTATCGACGGAATGCGTTTTGACCGCTTCGGAAGCCGTACGCATCAGCTGCGCATTTTCGGAAAGTTCGACCGTGGATGCGGACGAAAGATCCTTTGTCGGCTCAGTCTTAAACTTATCGCCCTGAACGGGAGATTTTTCCCGATTAGAGGTCGTTTTTTCGACCTGTTGTAAGTCGTGGGATGGGGAATTTGTGACCTTCATGGAGAGGCCTCCTAGGTTCTATTGTATCACCGCTCCGCCGCGTCTCGCAATAATTGCTCTTGGATGGCTTCACCAAGACCAAGCTGTCCAGAGGAAGAGATTGCTTTGGCGTATTCCGTATCTAAAAGATTTTGATACACTTTTTCAGCGTGGCTGCGCGGCATAATCCCTTCTTCATCGACAGTGTTGCGCATAGCGGTAATCATTTGATTAACGAAAATCGACTCGAAACTATCTCCGACCGCTTTGAGCTGCTCTTTGGCACGGTCCATCGGTGCCTTTTCCGGGCTCTTAGCCAAGTTTTCATGGGGTTGAATTTTCATCTGGATCGACTCCTATCGGGTGATGATTTCAGCGTTGAGCGCCCCAGCCGCTTTGAGCGACTGCAGAATCAGGATCAAATCATCTGGACCCGCGCCAAGTTGGTTTAAGCTTTCCACTACGTCCGTTACGGTGGATCCTCCCTTGAGCGGCAGCACACTCCCCTGCCCCGACGGATTATCAATATCGCGTCCCATCAAACTTGAAAGCTGTCGTGGAGGCGGGGTCGCTTGTCCTAAATCTCCGGCGTCGGGAATCGGAGCTGCTTCAGGAGCCTGAATCTCAAGGCGCAAATTGTTGTGAGCAACAGAAGCAGGACCCACTTCCACGTTTTTCCCTAAAATGACGGTGCCCGTGCGCTGGTTGATTACGACCTGCGCCTTTTGATCGGCTTCAACAGAAACGTTTTCGATTTGGGCAGCAAGTTCGACGGGGTTTCCGGTGTAACCTTGAGGCAATTGAACCTCCACCACCCCTGCGTTTACCGCCGTTGCCATTTTAGCGCCCAGCTCTTCATTGATTCTGCGTGCGGTGCGCGAAGCCGTCGTAAAATCCGGGGAGTGCAAAGCATAGCGAATCATTCGCTGTTTAGAGAAATCAAAGACTACCTCTTTCTCAAGTGTCGCGCCTTCGGGGACTTGGGCGGTGACGAGTGACTGACGAAGAAATTTAGTGCCTTTCCCCGTTCTCATACTGGTAACCACCCGGCCTTGAGCCATCGCATAAACTTTACCGTCGGGGCCGCGCAAGGGCGCCATCAAAAGCGTTCCCCCTTCTAGTGAGGTCGAACTCCCGATGGACGAAACAGTCACATCCATTTTTCCGCCAGCGGCGGTAAAAGGCTTTAAAGAAGCATTCACCACGACGGCGGCCGCGTTGCGCGACTGAAATTCTTTGGCCTTTAGATCCACTCCCATTCCCTGCAATGCCATATACAAGGAACTCTGAGTGAGTTCGTGTCGGTTGTCTCCTGTTCCAGCAAGTCCGACGACAACTCCATATCCCCATAGTTCGTTTGTGCGCACGCCTTGTACACTGGCGAGATCTTTTAATCTGGCTGCTTGGGCGTGCAACGCCATTGCGAAAAAGAGAATGACCAGGATTTCGCTAATTGTTAGTTTTTTCATCTTTCCCATCCTTGTCGACTTTCACTACCTGACGCGTTTTTTTCATCGTCTCGAATTCTGCGACAGCCTTCCGCTTGGTTTCTTTGCGCGGCTCCGATCGAGCGGCTTCGACTTGCTTACCGGGCTTTTGATCGAGTTTTACTTCCTTCTCGGGTTCTTTTTCGCCTTCTTTCGCTTCTTCTTTCTTTGCTTCTTTTGTCGAAACCGTCACTTTGAGCTCGGCGATGGTATTTGCGCCCACAGAGTCATCCGCTCCAAGTTCCTGCTCGCGAATCAGACCCTCTATTTTTATGTCGCGCTCCTGCTTCGCGAAAAATACCGATGGCTCACTTTCGATCTTATAGGCACCGTCTTTTGTGATTTCTCGAATCGTGCCGGCCAAACGAGCAATCTCAATAACAGCCAAACTATCTTTGTCGTCAGGAAATGCTTCCTTGAGTTTGGTCGTGATGGTTTCTTTGAGCTTCTCGCTCATGGAGATAAACAGTCTGTCCCCAACGCGGCGGCGCGCCTGCAAGTTGTAAAGTGTGTTCCAACGCGAATCTTCGGACCAAAGGGAACCTGGCTCGCGAGGGGCTTCTTTCTTCTCTTCCACTTTAGCAACCTCGGGCTTTTCCTTAACTTGGCCCTCTTCTGGTTCTGCGTTGTTCGCGGAAGCGTCCGCTATTACCGGTACTTCACTCGCAGGGCTCTCACCAGTAGTGGCAACCTTGTTTTCCGATTCAGCCGTAGCGGCATCATCAGTCTTGGGGGATTTGCTGGAACAGGACATCAGCAACAAAGTGAGCAGAGTATAAATGGCTAGCTTAGTCATAGGTCTCCTCAAAAACTTAAAGTACGGCTCGCAACCACGCGCGCCTGTAGGACAGCTTGGGATCTTTCGTTGCGTACTTTGATCCACTGTCCTTTTTTCCCATCTTCCAAAGCAATCACAGTGGCTGAAAGCGCAAGGCTTCCCTTGCGATCGATAAGTTCTGCCTTTTCCCCTCTTACAATCAGCGGTGAAAGAATTGTGTTGGAGCTATTGAGAACAACACCGGGACGTATATACCCACGGCTCTCTAAACCTTCCATACTTTGGGCGTTGGCGAAGTACCCTGTCCGGGCGTGTGATGAAAGTTCTTTTTCTTGGAACTGATAATGTTGGGTCTCTAGGTGAGTCTTGTGAGGAATGGCTACCTGACTTACGGCCACCCGAAGATAGGCTCGAACCACGGCCTGAATGCCGCGTGGCGCTTTTCCCGGACTCTTTACCTGAAGCTGAACAAGTCCCACCGGAGGAAAAGGAGAAAGAACCTCTACCTCCTCTGCAGTTTTTCCTTGAACTGGGCTTCCCGAAAGACGTTCAATTTTTACGCGTGTTCCTTGGGGTAAATGAGGGAGAATACTTTTCTCAATTTTCTTTTCGAGCACGGAAGGGTTTGCCCACACCGGACTGGCGTAAAGTGAAACCGCTAGCAAAAGGGAAAGAAGTGTTTTCACAGTTTAGCGAAGGTTGACCGTGCTTTGAAGAAGGGAGTCGACAGTTTGAATGACTTTTGAATTCATCTCAAAAGCGCGCTGCGCACTTATCATGCTGGTCATCTCTTCAACCGGGCTCACGTTCGAGCGCTCCAGGTAGTACTGCATGACGCTTCCCGCGGTGCTTTCGCCGGGAATCGATAGAATGGGTGCACCACTTGCAGGCGTTTCAACCAAGATGTTCTTACCAATAGACTTCAAACCACCCTGGTTCACAAAGGTTGCTACCTGCACCTGACCGATTTGCTGGCGATCTGTGTGGGAAAAGTAGGCGTGAATCGTTCCGTCCTCTGCAATCTCAACACCCTTGCTGTTGGTAGGGACAACGACTTCGGGTTCAAGAGGATATCCTTCAATCGTCTCGACGCGCCCCGTGGCTGATTTATAGAAGGCCCCATCTCGCTTGTATCCCAATTCACCGTTGGGTTGGCGCACAACGAAAAAACCCTCCCCTCGGATCATCATATCCAAGGGGCGCTCCGTATGACGGGGAGAGCCTAACTCAAAAATCTTTTGGGTACCCGACACCTTCACACCCAAGCCGCGCTGAATGCCTACCGGCGCTTGTGTTTGCGCAGAAGTGTTCGCTCCGGGTTCTTGCAAGGTTTCATACAACAAATCTTGAAACTCGACTTTGTTTCGCTTAAAGCCTGAGGTTTCAATGTTTGCCAAGTTGTTTGAAATGTTTTCGATCTGCTTCTGTTGGGCTTCCATTCCAGTAGCAGCCGCATTCATAGCACTAATCATAATTAACCTCTAGGAAGTTCGTTGGCGACTTTGTCGTCGAGTTGATTAAAAGTCTTGATCGCCTGAAGCTGTGACTCATAAGCACGAGAGGCTTCGATCAGTCGAGTCATCTCACTTAACGCGTTGACGTTAGACGATTCGTTTGTTCCTTGGTGAATCGCTGTTTCGGTGAAGCCTGGCTTGAGGTTCTTGGGATCCGTATTGCGGAAATACGATGCGCCGACTTTTTCCAGCCATTGCGGCTCATGAAACTCACGCAATGCAATGACGTTGAGTTCCACTCCCTCCTGTCTAATCACCCCATCTGCGCTGATTTCAAGAAGGTTCTCATTCACATCAACGGTTCGTTGTTCGGGAGACAGAGCATCGCGTACTTGAATGAGGCGATCCTCAGGCGGCAAATCAATATTTTTCGATAATACGGGGAACCCGTCTGCATTGACTAGAGTTCCCTGGGCACTAATCTTAAAATTTCCTTGGCGGCTAAAGCGCACTCCTTCGGGAGTTAGAATTTCGAAAAATCCCTTTCCCTCTAATCCCAAATCCAGACGGCGCCCGCTGGAGCGTAGCACGCCCTGGCTGAAGTCCGTGTAAACCCCGTCCATTTCCACAAAGCTCTTGTCACCCGCTGGACGACCGTCCATGAGTACATTGGATTGGATTTCTCTTCCTAGTGCTTCCACGGAATCGGGACGGCGAAGTTCCGGCAAGTATTCGTTGAAAGTGCCGTTGTCGCTTTTGAAAGCCGCCGTGTTCGCGTTGGCCAAATTGTTGGCAATGAGTTCCAACTCGTGCGACTTGGCGAGTCCACCTGACAACGCAACGTAAATGCCTTTGTCCATATTTTTCCTTTAGGAAAGTGGCGGGGAGCCGAAAAGTTAGATGAGTTCCCCTCTATCTTCTTTGCACACGCTTCAGCTAACCACTGTGCAAATCAAATGCCAGCGACATCAAGCCTGGAACACAGGTTTTCACGCAATGCGGGAGGAAAAATTTTCCCCATTCAAGGAAGATCTTTCCCCTCACCCTGCTATTGAGTTTCTAAAATAAAGAGCGAACGAAAGAGAAAAGCGCGATTAGGCGGCCTTAAGTGCAGCTGAGATGCGGTGTTCTACTGTATGGAAGCGAACCTGAGACGGACGGAGCACTTTTTCCAACACATTCCAACAATCATGTGCGTCCATGGAGTCATTGCAGAGGAAAAAATTTACTATCGCGAGTTTATGCTCGGGCCACGTACTCATCACACAATGGGATTCCTTAAGAATAAGCGAAAGGGTAATTCCATGAGGTTGAAATAAGTGATAGCTGACTTCAGCGACGGTCGCGCCCACAGAAGTTACTGCTTCGCGGCACGTCTTTTCTAAAAGCTTGATGTCGCTAAGATTCGCCTCGCAGCCGTACGCGTCGACAATCAACTCTTTAACAAGACTCAAGATGACCTCAGCGGATGGAATAAGAGAAAAGAAGGAATGTTATACTATAATGATAGCACCCTTTCTGGCTCCACCCAAAATGCAAAACGCCGCTCTTGCAAAACCAACTTATTCTCCTGAGCCTACACCGCGGCGTCCCCTTGAAGTCGCGCTACTTTACGGCGCAGCAGGAATCGCTGCCTTCACTGCGATCGCTTACGAACTTCTTCTGGCGAGCTACACCACCTTTTTGATGGGAGCTTCTGTTTTTCAATATTCTCTTGTGATCTCACTCATGATGGCGAGCATGGGAGTGGGTTCTTATTTATCAAAAAACTGGGAAAGCCGAGCGTTGCCCGCCTTCCTATTTATTGAAATAGTCTTGGCTTTCTTAGCCGCCGTTTCGATCCCCGCCCTTTACTACAGTTTCTATTCCGGTATTCCCCCTTATTTCGTGCTGTCGTTTGCCGTAATTGGTATTGGCGTTATCATTGGGATGGAAATTCCACTCATTAGCCACCTTACCCGCAGCGACGACGCACTTCCTAAATTGCTTTTCTTCGACTATTTCGGCGGCTTTATCGGCGGCTTGGCCTTCCCCATTTTTCTGCTTCCTGTCCTGGGTTTCTTTAAGATGGCTGCCGTGCTAGCGGCTTGCAACGCTGGACTGGCCCTTATCCTCCTCGTGCCCTTTCGCCATTCCCTTTCTCATTCGAGGCGTTGGTTTGTAGCTATTACTTTCACGTTGATTCTCTCAATCACTGCTTACATCTTCGCCGACGATTTAAGGCGATGGATGGAACTTAACCTATTTGAAATATACGATGTCACTTACAGTCCTTAAGGGCCAACGAAAACGCCCCTCAATTTTCCGTATCACTTTGTACACGCTCAGCGTGATTGCATCGGGCTGCGGGTTTGTCACTCAGATGCTGGTAGCAGGTTACTGGTCTACCGCCTTTAGCAACGACGTACTGTTCTTTTCTGTCAGCACCGCGTTTTATTTTCTCAGTCTAGGACTGGGAAGCTTGAATTCCACCCGTTGGAAGTTCGCGAGAGTGGAGCAGCTCTTCGGGCTAACGCTCTTTCTCTGTTTCTGGACCGGACTTTCGATCATCATGCTCAAGTACGGAATTCGCACAAAAGGCGAAATCTTTTTGTTTCCACTGGCCATTGTTTTTGTCAGCGGTTTTGTTTCCGGGCAAATTATTCCCCTCACTATTCGGCTTTCGAAAAATGATGTGCCGATAAACTTGGGAACACTTTTTTTCTTCGACTACACGGCAGCGATCGCCTTTACCTTTTTGTTCACCTTTGTGTTGCTTATTCCGTTGGGTTATCAAAATACTTCACTCGTTTTGTCTTACACCTGCCTCGCGGCAACCATTGGCCTTCTCATCGCTTGCCGCATCCGAAGTAAAGCAGCTTGGGGGCTGACATTGTTTGCATTGGTCGGGCCCGCGGCGGGCACCCTTCTCCTCAAGCATGCCGTTCAAGCCCCTACCTTCCGAGGCGGATTAAAAGGAGAAACAGCAAAGGTTCTCATTAATGAGCAAAGCCACTATCAAAAAATTGTTTTTACCGAGGAACTAGGTTCCAACCCCTTCCACCCCACGACGCCGGAACACATTCTTTATCTAGACGGTTTTATTCAGTTCAATAGTATTTATGAACAGAACTACCATTTCTGTTTGGCAAATATTCCCGCGTTTGTCGCGGAAGACAGCGGCGCTCCGGTTAAACGAGCTTTGGTGCTCGGAGGCGGGGATGGTCTGGTTGCCCGAAACTTGTTAGGAATCAAATCGATTGAGCACGTCGATCAAGTCGAACTTGATCCCAGAATGATTGAATTGGCTCGTACCGAGCCGCACTTGCGCAAGTACAACCGAGATGCGTTCCACGATCCTCGAGTCAAACTGATCGCGGCTGACGCTTTTCGCTGGGTACGCGAAGCCCCACGCGGTGTGTATGACCTAATTGTCATTGATTTTCCTGATCCGAAGAACGTGACCCTCTCTCGTCTGTATTCGAGCGAATTTTACTCTTATGTGCTCCCCCTGCTTAGCGCAAAGGGTGTGCTTTCCATTCAGTCAGGTCCCGTCTTTGAGCTGACCGACCCGGAACACCTGACTCTTTCCCGCATGCCCACCACCATTATCAAAACACTCGCTTCGATTCGCCAGGACTCATACGTTTACTACAATCCTCGCGACCATGACGCGTTTGTCATCGCGACACGGGATCCTCAGTTCGACATGGAGCGCTTTGCAGAGAAATCCGGGATTGCGGAAAGCCCCCATCACTCGAACCTCTGTAAGTATCGTAAGTACTGGCGCGTCCCTGCCGTGGAAACTAACACGCTTAATACCCTCACCCTCACCGAATACCTACTCGATTGGTACGCTTCTGCCGGCGGGGCTTACTTCGAACGTTCTGGAAACTACGCCGTCTTTCTGCCCGAATAAACTCGCCTCGACCGAACATCTACGTAACGTTTGTTAATCCTTTTATTCCAATTTACCACGCTGCGTCTGACGAAAAGCGTTGATCAGAGCGTATAATGAATGGAGTTCACTTTTCCCACTCAAAAAAACATGAAAAAACTTATCCTTGTTTGTCTCGGTGTGGCGAGTTGTGCCTTGGCCCATTCTCGCGATCTCGATCTCGCTCCGCCCTCCTTTAACGTAGGGGGCAAACAAGCCGTTCCCATAAATTTTAAAGAAGTCTGGTTGGAAATTGAGTTCAACACGCAAACACGAAAAGCGGTAGGCAAAGCGAACATTCAGTTTCTCGCGGGGGATGCCGGTCACCCTCTTTTGGATCTCATGCCGGAGCCCACACGCGCCACTCTCAATGGTTCACCCACGACGCTTTCCACGGTTTCCGATCCCGCGGGAATCACCAAGATGCGCATGGTGAGCAGCTCGGTGGCAGCCCAATCTCTCAACACGCTCATCATCGAGTACCCGCTAAGTTCCAATACCGTTACGTACAGCACAAATGGGGTGCGCTTTGGATTTTTTATGGGCGACGTCGGAGCAGCAGAACAACGGGGCTTCATGGAAAAATACGCCCCCACTAACCTAGAGTTTGATGCGTACCGCATGACGGTGCAATTGCGCGTGGTCCCCTCCCCAGAAGCACACCAATTATTCTCGAACGGACGCATTGAGAAACTTGATAACGAGTGGTTGGTACACTTTCCGTCGCACTTCACCACGTCTTCATTTTATCTGCACCTCACCCAACAAAACTTTGCGGTGCGCGAGGCCACTTATTCGGGTCTTAAGGCGGATATCCCCGTAACGATTTACGCGGACTCATCAAGCAGCGCGCAACGCGGCCTTGATATGGCTCTAGCCGTATTGAAGGAAAATGAGGCCGCCTATGGGCCTTACGCTCACCCCGCAGCGTTAGCCTACATTACCCCTTCCGGTGGTGGCATGGAGTACTGCGGAGCCACCATGACATCGCTGGGAGCCCTTGAGCATGAGTTCACTCACTTCTGGTTTGCCCGCGGCGTGATGCCAGCCGATGGCAACGCGGGTTGGATTGATGAAGCGATTGCTTCCTGGCGCGACAATGGGTATCCGACCAAAACGTCTCCCGGGCAGGCGGCCTTACTCGGTGGTTTCACCGCCTACCGGCGTATGACCCCCATGGCAGCGTATACCCAAGGCGCAAATCTCATGGCGTATTTTGATAGTCGGTTCAAAAACCGAGGTGGTCTAAAAGATATTCTCAAAACAATGTTCGAAGAAAAACAATTAAACCGGATTACAAGCCCTTGGTTGAAGACTTTTCTTGAAAAAGAAAGCGGAGATAACTTAGACGAAATTTTTCGAAAGTACGTTTACCAGCAATCCGCCATAAGCAGTCTGGATCTCATGCCGCCACAAGCCGCGCTGCCTGCCTTTTGGCAGAGCAAGCACCCGCTTCCATATTCGCAAACTGAACTTGAACAATTCCGCTAGAGCGATCTAGTTCAACAAATCACGAAAAGGTTTTCCGGGCCGGAACTTAGGCACAACGGAAGCCGCAATTTTTATTTCTTCACCGGTTTGAGGGTTTCTACCCTTGCGAGCCTGGCGTTTACTTTGCGTAAACGTACCAAATCCCACCAGTGTAACGTCTTCTGAGTTTTGTACTGAGTTCTTAATGGTGTCGATAGCAGCATTCAAAATCCGCTCTGTGTCCGCCTTGGACACGCCGGTGGATTCCGAGAGTTGATCAACGAGTTGAGCTTTGTTCATTTTTTTCCTCCCCAAGTAGTGGAGAATTCCCTATAAAATAACAAGGATGGCTTGTAACAAACGCATAGGAGTAGGTCAAACATTTTGAAAGCGCACTTAGCTCGAGAAATATCCGTTAGACCTTTGACTTTTGCGATTCTGCTCTTATGCGTTTCACTCCTGTTTTTTTCCCAATGTCGCTCACGCCACTCTTCTAGCCAGACTCTTCCGATCAAACAAAGTCTACGTTGGGCGAGCGATGAAATTCCAGAGACTCTCGATTGGAACCTTTGCAAGACGTCAGATTGCCTACCCCACGCGATGCTGATCATGGAAGGGCTGACCGCGATCGCGGCAAACGATGAAGGACTCAGCGTAATACCTAGGCTGGCTCGTTATTGGCAATTTTTATCCCCCCACCGTTTGCTGTTTAAAATCCGCAACGACGTGAAATGGACCGATGGCTCTCCTTTGGTAGCACGACATTTTACAGAAGCGTGGAAAACTCTTCTCTTAAATGCACACCGCACACCCTATGCTGAAAAGCTGTTTTGCATCGTAGGGGCCCGCAGTTTCGCCCAATCGCGCAAGCATTTTGAACGGGTCGGGGTGAAAGTGATCGATGCCCATACCCTACTCATACAGTTCGTCGCGCCCACCCCGGACTTTCCTCGCCGGGTCGCCCATCCTTCCACCTTTCCCCTTCGTCACCCGCCCGGAAAAGAGGCATTCCCCGTAACGCTCGGCCCTTTTGTACCCGAACAAAAGGCTCCCGCCGCAAAGATGCGCTATCAGGCAAACGCCCTCTACACTCCGACCCCACCCACCATAGAAGAAATTGTATTCATGGCGGAGAAGGATCCGGTGGCGCGCATCGCTCTTTTTGTCGAGAATGGTGCGGATCTGATTGACCGGCTTAGCTCCAATGCGTTGGTGCTACTTCCAAAAAACATTTCCTCCCGTGCGCAAGCCACTTCAGAAATGGTAGGAATTCTCGCCCCAAAACGTGAAGGAGCCGTGGCAACCTTCCGCGCACGCACCCTACTTGAGGAGAGTCTCGACCGCTCCGCGATGCTTCATTTTCTAAGGTGGCCTCACGTTGCGAGTACGGGCCTGAGTCCTCCCACATCCCAGCCCGAAAAATGGGGCACCACCTTGCCACTTAGTCTTTCACCCCGTCCCACTTTTTCAGGAGTGGGGAGTTCACTAAATCTCGATACAAAAGGAATAGAGGAAGGAGAGGATCTCGGAAAATTTCTTCAGGCCCATTGGGCTCGTACGCTAGGAGTTTCGGTTCGATTAGATCCTACTCTGGACGCGGATCTGAAACTGATGGAATGGTCACTCGATCCGTTTTCGGCGGGGCCACTGGAAACGCTCCTAGCCGCGGCGGGCGATACCCCCTCCTTTGGTGGTTCGCTCGAGCAATGGGAATCTCACTTGAAAGCACGGGAACGCATGCTCCTGGAAAAACGCATGGTTTTGTGGCCTCTCTACTTCCGAGCCGACCGTTTCGTCGCCTCCCCTAGGCTGACCCAGGCTGCGTGGAATCCCGCCGGCTTTTGGGACTTTTCTCGAGCTGAACTCAACTGATCCCCTTTTTTGCCAACTGTGTCATTGAACTCCCCATAGGTGCCGATAAGCCATGGGAGAGGTTTTCATGGTGCAAGCGCACAAATGGGAGCGGTGGGGTTTAGTTTGGTTGACTCTTCTGGGGCTTCTCACCGCCTGCGAACACGAACGTTCCGCTGAGCACTTCCGCACGCGCGCGGGAACCACCCAGGTCGCACGCCTAAGTGTACACACCAATAACAATGCCTCTTATTCGAAGCGCCTTGAACTTATCGAAAGTGCCCAGAAGCAAATCGATTTGGCCTATTACATTTACGATCGCGATTTTAGCAGCTCCTATTTGACGGAACGCTTGCTGGAAAAAGCCAAGCAGGGAATTCCCGTACGCATCCTAACTGATTGGATAAGTACCTCATCCTATCCAGAGTTTTTTAAAATGCTCGTCGCAAAAGGAGGCGGCAATTTACAGGTCGCTTACTTCCGTCCTCCCTCCCCCGTACTGATCTCTGATCTACAAAACCTGGGCGTGGGCGATCCGCTTGCTTTCTTAAGTGCACTCGTCAATCTAGATTTTAAGCGCGCGCTTCAAGAATGGCTTAAGCCTGTAAAAACGGAAGCGCTGTTGCGACGTCGCACTCCCGTAGGTCTCGCCACTCGCGTCAAAGATCTTCAAGGCCTCTTACCTTATCTCAGACGATGGGAAGACTCTACCGCTCCTACTGTGGAGTCCTTCACCGAACAAAAATACGCAGCGCTGGAAACGGGTGAAGATAATTCGCGGAAGCTCATTCATTTGCCGGCATGGTTCGATTTCACCAAGCGCCTTCACCACAAGATACTTATTGTAGATGGGATTCATGTAATGGGCGGAGGGCGCAATATTCAAGACTCTTACCACTGGGAAGAAGACCACCCCATACGCCTAAAGCACGCCGCCAATCTAGATTTTCACTATATCTTTATGGATACCGACTTTGCATTGGAATCTCCGGAATTAGCCGAGGAAGCCTTGGTTGGCTTTGAACAGTACTGGGATTGCGCCACCAACGGTCCGATGTGCCTCGTGCCCTGGGGAGCGGCTCTTGAAAAGGCCGACCTTTCTGAAGGTGAGGTAGCAAAACACTATGCTGATTTTAAAAATAAAGCCGCGGAGTTTGCGCCTTACGCTCATACCATTCCCGGAAACCCTGTCCAGGGCGTGACCTTTGAAGAAGAAAACGTAGCCACCGAGTACTTCGAAAATACGATGCATCCCTGGCTAGCCACGAAGGGACGCTATCTATACGAATACCCGAGCGCATTTAACCGTCGCTGGGTTCAGTCTATCGATGACACTAAAAGTGGCGAAACGATTCTTATACAAAATGCTTACTTCTTCCTACCTGGAAAAATCATCCTCGCTGTGATTCGCGCGGTAAAACGAGGGGTAAAATTTGAGATTCACACCAATTCTTCGGAATCCTCTGACTTAGGTTTTGTTTCCAAACTTGCCCGTTTCCAATACCGCGAACTTTTGCGCCTTGGAGACCGGCACAATGGAGCGATTCAACTTTATGAATACCATACGCCGGAATCATTGCATTCGAAGGTGAATATTTTTGGCGACCACAGCCTTACAGTAAGTTCGGTCAACGCCGATCCGCGCAGCGAGTACTTGGATACCAACAACGGGGTATGGATCGAAAACGCGTCGCTTGCTGTTCAATACCGAGATTGGTTTCGTGAATTGCGCAAACGTTTACTCGCGTCAGGCGAAATGGAACCCATCACGAGGGGTTGGCTGGATCAAAGAGAAGAATCTGAACTCATCACAACTGCGGACGAACAAAAAACGGAGTGGATTGTTGCTAACCGGATTATCAAAACCATTGTAGAACGTGCCTATTGGGATCCCAATACGTGCACCGAAGCGCAGCGCACCCTAAGCGAACGCGCCCGTCACTTCATTGATATGTTATTTATTCAAATCTAAAGAGAACGGGACTTCTGGCTTTCCAGCGAGAGTGCGGTCAGCAGGAATCTGGGGGCCCATTTCCTCATGGATCACGCGAAGAATTTCCTTTGCGACCTTTCGGTAGAGTCCATCGCGCTCTAAGAATTTACCACTTTCTTCTATCCACGCTTTGTCAGGGAGAAAGCGCGACCTGATGTCGGCCGTCACTACAACGCGCAAGCTCGAAGGGCCACCATAGTTTGACTTGCCCACAAACTGTTGCGTGTGTGCTTCGAGCTGGATTTCTATATCGGAATTCGCAGGCGCAGGCCGTCGTGGACCAACCACGGTCAACTGAACCACACGATCACGACTCATCAAGTTTTCCATTTTAATCGCGAAGGTTGTGGACGCGGGGACTTGTCGCTCCAACCCCTCTAGCTCTTTGTCCCGCTGAGGAGGAAGCAAAACAACAGAAATGGGATCCTTCGGACCTCGCTTAGGAAGGTGAGCATAAGAAACAGGCGCCGGTGGAGTCTCAACGACGGCGGTCGCTGTCTCGCGAACCTCCGGGCCCGCGCAGGCGCTTAGCCATAATGTTAAACCAGTGAGTAAGAGCCCAACTGCACTCCGACCTTTATGTGGACCTGAACGTTGCATACAGCTGATAGAGCAGTTTTAGCGGAGTTAACCCCATTTCTCAAGCTCTCCACTCCCTTCTCTATCGGCATCCCCCGCCAGACCGTGAAGAGAGTCCTTAGAAACGGGGCGTAGCCCCGTCCTTAAAATTATTCCTAAAAAGCCCAACGATAGTCGTATAATGTTTATTATTACGTACTCATCGCGTTTTTCAACGGGGGATAGGCATGTTACTTTTCCAGCACATGATTTGGTTAAGTCTCGTGTTCCTTTCAGTTGCTCTCTTTGCGGTCCGTGCGCCGCTTCACACCGCGCTCGTGCTGGATTGGGATGAATCGGTCTACTTTTATGTAGCGCAAAGCGCGCTCGAGCATGGGCTGCCCTACCTCCACGCTTTTGATCACAAAGGGCCCCTTCTCTACTGGATTTTTGCCCTGCCTATTGCGGTCTTTCCCGGAAGTTTGGAACCTTTGCGTGTGTTTACGACTCTGACCTTGATCCTCTCGATGGGATTTGTCTTTCAGACCGCGCGCGAAATAGGGGCCCGTTTCTCGTTGGCTTTGATCGCCCCCGCACTTTACGGGCTGATGTTCGTGCACTTTGGGGGGCTAGGGTGCAGCGCCGAAATCTTCATGCTTGTTCCGGTAAGTGTCGGCCTCTGGCTGTTCTTTCGAGGCGAGCGATTGGGCCACACCTCATGGACTGTCGTAGGACAAGGGTTTGCGTTCGGCTTCGCTTTTTTTTTTTTATTAAAATGAATGCGGCCTTCTCCCTTTCGTGGATCCCGCTTTACTTTCTCTACCGGGGAATCAAGACGGGCGATCGCTCTAGAGCCAATCGGTTGTGTGCTTGCTTCGGTGCTGGGGCACTCACGTGCGCCTTTTTAGTTTTCTTACCGTTTTTATTTTTAGGTCAAGGCTCCCTACTTTGGAAAGACTACTTTGTTTATAACCTTCATTACGTTTCCCCCTCGGCTTCTGGCGCGAAACAATGGGCTCTATCTTTTTACGGAACCGCGCTAGGGTTTAGCTTGCCGACCGTTCTAGGAACACTGGGCATGGCGGGTTTACTTTACTTGGGAAGGAAAAAGGCACCAACCCAAGCACTCGCTTTGGGCGCGCTCTTTGTAATGTCTTTCCTCGGTGTAGTGGCGCCCGGTCATCAGTACGCCCACTACTTTTTGCAAATGGCGCTTCCGTTTGCTTTGGCTCCTGTTGCAGCGGTGACATTTCTTCCTGTCGGCTTTCAGAGCAAAGTGGGCGCTTTCTTGCTAGGGATCTGTGCCTTGTTTTACGTTCAAGGATTTCGTATCACCAGCTCGCTGTCTAAGGACAATCTGAATGCATCGCTTCTCAGAACAGTCGAAGTCATTCGTGCAAACAGCGGCCCGAAAGACACCCTTTTTGTCTGGGGAGGAGAAACGCTGATTAATTATCTGGCCCAACGTCCGGCGCCCACACGCTATTTCACTTGGGTACACTACAAAAACAATGAAAGGCACCTGCGCGAAGCCTACGCAGCCCTTTTTGCTTCGCCTCCCACCCTTCTGGTTCTTCACCCGCATGAGGAAAAACAAAGCTTCGTGCTTCCCCCCGAACTCCTCGCCCACTACCAGCTGATCGAAACCGTCGGTCCTTACCAAATCTTTCAGCTAGCCGCTTTGGCATAGTCAGCTCGCGCCCAAGTCACTATTTGAAACCGCGGATGTTGTGCGCGCGTTTTCAAGAAGTTCTATTTAAGTAGATTCGGTGCTCGTCACTCCTAAGGTCAGAAACCGTCAGAGTGTCGCATAACATTCATTATCAACTATTCTTAAGAACAGTTGATCGCCGAAGATCCTTGCTCAGAGAGCATTTAAAAAATTCTTACTAGGAAAGCGATAGTATATTTTTCAAGATTGGGATTGCGTCTCGTTCCCCCTTCGAGAAGACCATGCCTTTTAAGACGAGCGGCGCTTCGGGGGTATCACGTGTTCGAGCCCAGCGAGAACACCAGATAAGAAACTCGAACTGTGGGGAATGCTAATGACCAGACGAGAGCGTGAGAGTTGGGGCGGAGGTTCGGCACCGAGCGCCCCATTCGTGTTCGAGCCTCAGCGAGAACACCAGATAAGAAACTCGAATTATAGGGAATGCTAATGACCAGACGAGAGCCTGAGAGTTGGGGCGGGAGGGGTCGAACCTCCGAATGCAGGAATCAAAATCCTGTGACTTACCACTTGTCGACGCCCCAGTACGAATGAAAGGCCAATCTTAGGGGGAATTGGGGGATTTGTCTTCAGGAAAAACGGCCTCACCCTAGGCCTCCCCTCTCCGATACGAATACGGAATTCATTGGCTTTCCCCACCACGAAAGTTTACGGGGACGAGCGAGTTGCTCAGCGCGCAAGGGCGAAATACTCCAAGCAAAAACAAAAAGAAAAATAACGACACGGGAAACGACACTTGCCTGCTGCACAAAGGTTCCCGTCACGCAGAACGCGGTCCACACTCCTAGACCCGCAAGCGCCATCGCTTGGTCACCCTTATTCTTCAAGCGCACAGCCCGTCGGTAAGCTCGCACAAGAACCCCCAACGCCCCTCCCAAAAAAGCCATCAACGCCGCCCAGCCGGCCCAACCACTTGCTGCTAAGACCTCGCGGTAAAGGCTGAGTGATTTCTCGCCCGCCGATTCACTTGGAGAGCCCAATAGCGTCGCCCCTCGGAGAGCATCCCAACTAGTCTGCCAGCGCTCAATCCGATGGTGCGAACTTCCCGCTCCCATTCCTGCGATACGCGCGCGAAACACCGGGCTCACCGCCGCAAGAAGGGCAAGTCCCAGACCCAGAGCGAAACTCACGCGCAGAAAAGCTCGGCGAGAGACGACGAGTCCGACACCCAGTAAGGAAATCCACCATCCCCACCAAGTCCCTTTGGAGAAAGTTAGCAGTATCGCCAACGAGCAAAAGAACAAACCCACCAACGCGAGTTTGCGATTTGCTTTTTCCCCCACCACAAAGAAGCCGAGCAAAATGTGGAACAAAAAGAGAAGCTGACAACCAAACGCTAGCGCACGCGGCTGCAATCCAGCGGCGTGAAAAAGCTGATCTCCACTCCCTCGAATGGGTTGCAATCCATACCCGAATGCCCAGCCCGGTGAAACGAGTCCCACAAACTGGAAAAGGGCCACTAAACCCAGCACGCAGCTGAGAATCACGGCAAGACCTAGTAAACGCTTCCGTGACGACGGAAACCGAGCGAAAACCGACAAAAACAGGAAGTAAAGCAGGACCGCCACACCGGCTTGAAAATACGAAAACCATTCCGACCGGGGCGCGCGGCTACCAGATAGAAAAAGGCTTCCCGCCAAGACAAGCAGAGGCCAAAACAGGGGAACATTTCGAACCGAAATAATCCCCTGCGTTCCCAAACTCCACCAGCCAAAGATGACCGAAACCCCTAGTAGCCAGGGAAGCGCGGGAGGAAACAGATAGGCGGCCACTAAGCCAAGACTGAGTGCCCCACTTAAAGCGGCGTCTCCTAAACCCCGGTTAACCATCTGTTTTTCTTATCAAACTAGCAGGGCCGGGTAAAGCCCTCTTCAGTGCTGGTCGGCGCCATCACTTTCCATCTGCTCTTGTGTTTCCATCTCGTCCAACATGTCCATTAACTGGAGACGCGAGGCACTTAGGTTCCCATCGTGCAGACGACAATTATCCGGAATTTCCGATTCGGGTCTTCCTTTGAGGCGGCGCAGACAGTGCAGACGGATAGACAAATTCTGCGCTTCCGCGATGTGGCGGGTATAAGAACCCATCCGGATTTTTTTTACCCGATCGGCTCTTTTGAGCGCCGCTCGGAAATCGCCTTTTTCCGCCTCGACGATTGCCTCACGAAACAGTTGCCGAACGAGACGCTTTTCTCTAGCAAAACTAGAAGCCGCAGGTCCGGACGAACTCGCGCACCCAAAACAAAGAAACACGCTGAGCACATAAATAAAAACTCGCATGCTGCTTTAAAGGACGTAGCGAAGTTCGATACGTGGATCAATGCGTGTGATCGCGGGCGACTTGGTGGTCGTTGCCCACCCAACGCTCACGCCGAGACTCACCACATCGGTGACTAGAATACTGGCACCGGCAACTGGCCCCACAAGAAGCGAAGCAGCCGAGGCTCCCCCTGAGCTGTTAATCAGCGCTCCCACGCGACCACCCAAACGAATGGCTAGCCACTTCTTTCGAAATTGGTAAGCGATTTCACCGCCAAGCGTAGTCACCTTGCTCGTTCCCAGCGTGTCGAGAAGGGTTACAAAACCACCAACACCGAATCCTGAAGCACTGAAGGTCCCAAAATCGAACCCCATCGAGAAGCTACTGCTCGCGGGTAGGTTCGTATAACTAGCAATGCCACCGTTCAATCCCACATACATCTGCGATTCCGCCCATTCATCAGCTTGCGCAGACACATGCCACAACATTCCCATCGCGATTACTATTCCAGCTAACTTTTTCATCGGATCCTCCACTACGGCTTTTTACTTAAAAATTCCTTTGAGCAAATTTCCAGCCTGTTTTTTGACTTCGTTCTGCACAGCCGCTTTGGCTTTCGCCTCGCCCGCGTTTTTCAGATTGCCCAAAGCCACATTCACTAGCGCACCCGGAACAGAAGCGTAGGAAATCTGCGGAGCAAAAACCGTACCTTCCACCCGGATGGGAAAGCGCACCGGCTCATTCCCTTTTGCTAAAATATGATTGATTTGCACCCCGGCAATGTTCGCACCGATATCGCGGGCTCTGAGCTCATTGTAGGTATCGATCAATTCCCAATCCGCTCGCAGGGCGTTCGTAATCACGTTCACTTCCGTGTTCCCTTTGATATCAATGCCACGTTTTTCTTTCGCTTTGGCAAAAAAATTGGGCGCACGAAACAAACCATCGTTCAGCGTAAAGTCTCCCGTGACTGATTGGTATTCTGACTTCTGTTCGCGTGGAGGAGTAACCGTTTTACCTTTGAGTTGGGCCACTTTGTCGCCGACTTGTACTAATGCACTGTTAATTGCCTGCGCCGCAACCTTGCCAATATCAATCGTATTAAACACAGCATCATCGATGCGCATTTTACCAGAGCCTTTTAGCAGCTTTTTTGCGGTGTCAGAGTTAAAGCTTTGGCCTTTCAGCGAGGTCTGAAAATTCGCTTTGCCCACCAAGGTATTTTTGAACGGGTTAAACTGGGAAGCAACGGCCTTTTGAAGATCGAGCCCCTGTAAATCCAATTTAAAGTCGTAGGCAGGCATCTTAGACGCCAACTCAACTCGCGACTGAGCATTCATTTTTCCATCGAAAACGACCATTGCAAATTTCTCGGTGTTGACCACCAAATTCTGCAGAGTCATTTTGCCGCGAAGTTGCGACATAGCAACTTCATAGGCTTTGAGTTTTTCTATTTGTACTTCTACTGAGCCCGATGCCTTTTTTGCCATTTCATTCTTACGCAAAGGATTTAGCAGGGCATCCAGATCAGCCGGTTTTTCCACGGGCGTCGCCTTCACCGCTGCCTGCTGCGCGCTTTTGGGAGGAAATTTAATGAGCTGGTCGAGATCCATTCCCGTGGAATTAACCAATACAGCAAAACGGGGAGCCGTGAAGGAATCGACCCTCCCCGTCACCCGCAAATCGTTCCCCGGAGAGGTCATCCACATTTCCATCTTGGTGACTCTGTCGGTTTGAATCAACGCGGAAGCTTCCACTTTGGGTTTGCCTTTTAATTGTGCTCCCGAAAGCGTCATTCCCTTTAGGTAAGGCCGTGCTTCGTATTCCAGTTTAGCGAGAACACCCTTTACAAACCCTTTCACACCCATTTCGCCGGTGAGATCGTAGGGCCTCAAGGAAACGACAAGGTCTTTCCAAGGAGCCAGTGCAATCGCGTTTGATTCAAAGCCCATGTCTAGCCGAAGCGGATTTTCTTCTGTTGGACTTAAAGCATTTTCTACGCGACCGGTTAGTTTGACGCTCGCGTTGTGAAACTGCACGCTCATGTTTTCTAAACGCGCTTCTTTTTCCGAAAGTACAATCTTTCCTTCAACGTAAGCCGGAATGTCCTTTGTTTTTACAAACGTTTCGGGCATCTCAATAGCTAACTCGGACAGGTCACAACGCAGGGAAATTTCTGATTGTGCAAACTGCCCCTCCTTAAGTTCGGGAACGCCTTTAGCGGTCAAACGAACGGGCCCCTTGATCACCATCCCCGCCACCTGACTGTCGACAGTACCCCACAGATTCACTTCACTCGGTCGGGTGAGAGACACTTCTTTCATCTCAAGATTCACGTTATTAAATTCTGACTTCGATTTCGCCACAGCGTCTTCATACGAAAGTTGGGCGTCATTGATTCTCAGACCCAAACGAGCATTTTTGACCAATCCTGGTACTTCAGCAGTGGGCGCAGTCGCATCGCTCCCCGGCGCTGCCGGCGCGCTCGTCTTCACCAGTTGCATTACATTGAGTTGCCCCTGTCGATTTTTCACGACCCATAGTTGGGGCGATTTGAGATTGAGCGTCACATGAGGCGCTCCTGCCAACAGCGACAGGAAGGAAACATGAAAATACACGTCCTTTGATGCCACAACTTTTTGGTCCTTCGCATCGGAAAGCGCAAAGCCTTCGACATCCACACGAACCTGTCCCCACAACGAAAGTTTGAGTTTCCCCAACTCGAGTTTTCCGTTGAGCTGCTTTTCTGCGGCGGTGATTATGTCAGGCCGATAAGCATCGACATCCACCACCATCGGAATCACCACCATGGCAACAATCAGCAGGCCCAGCACCGCACCTAGTCCGATTCCGATCCGTTTGCCCCATTTTTTTTTCACAGTGTCTCTCCCCAGGTGGTCTATTTTTTAGCCGTCCCATTGTAACCGAAACTTTCCCCAACGGCAGGCCTAAACCTAAAAGAGTTGCCAAAGCTGCCCCTACCCTCTAACTCTCCTGGCATGAAGCCTTGGCAGGCGCACGTCGCCTTGTTTGGTATCGCACTGGTGTGGGGATCCACCTTCACCATGATCAAGCACACGTTGAGAGAAATGGGGCCCGCCACTTTTCTCTCCCTGCGCTTCGCTGTTGCCTGCCTGTTTCTCCTCGTTCTGTTTCCGAAAAAGATCTTGAAAGGAAAACGCGATGGCATCAGTGCGGGTTTCTTCTTGGGAGCGGCGCTCGGGGTGGGATTCTGGTTTCAGACCTACGGCCTTCAATACACCACCGCTGGCAAATCTGCCTTCATCACTGGTTTGTATATCGTTGTCGTTCCGCTGCTGGCTAAATGGTTTTTCCCGCTCCAACCGATTGGCGCGCAGCGCATCCTTGGCGTGATATTGGCCGTGCTTGGCCTTGCTCTGATGTCGCTCCAACCCGGGTTAACGTTCGTAAAAGGCGACCTGTGGACCGCGGGCTGCACGCTTTTCTTCGCCTTACAGGTCATTCTGGTGAGCCTTTACGGAAAACGCTACGACATCATTTGGCTAACCTTTACGCAGCTTGCCACGGTTTGCTTACTCTGCGTCGGCGTTGCGGTTCTTCTGGAAAGTTCGCCCTTTCCGCTCTCACCCGCCTCTTGGGGAACGGTTCTCTTTTCTGCCTTTTTTGCCACCGTTCTGGCGTTTGGTGTCCAGCTTAAGGTTCAGCCCTTTACCTCTCCTACGGTTGCTGCCCTCATTATGTCGCTCGAAGGCGTGGTTGCCGCATTTATCGGCTGGGCTTGGGACGGAGAAATGTTAAGTGCGCGCGAAGTTCTGGGCGCGCTACTCATGCTCGCCGGCATGCTCGTCGTACAGTTCCCCTTTCGACGCCCTTTCCAACCGGCGACGGGAAATGTTAGAAACCTCAGTTGATGCTTTCCTCATCCATCACAATTATTGGTCACCGCGGATCACCGTCGACCCACCCCGAACTCACTCTAGCCGGATTCAAAGAAGCCGTAAGCGCCGGGGCAGATGCACTGGAGTTTGATGTCCAGGTAAGTAGTGATCATGTGCCTTTCGTTTTGCATGATCCCACCGTGAACGGACGCGTCTGCCGAGCGCTCAACGGTCGTCCCCTCTCCCGTCCTATCCCCTTAAGCGATCTCACAGCTGAAGAAGTGGCCCAGTACGATTGCGGAAAAAACTTCAAACATAAGTTTCGCAACCAAGCCATTTTGAAAGACACCCACATCTTACCGCTTAGTACTTTTCTGGATTGGTGCACCACCATCCCAGCGCATGTGCAGTTTTGGATGGAGCTCAAGTTTCCTCCGCGCCGTTGGCGCGGAGCGCTCACTCGCGCGGGATACGCCATGTCCGTCTGGCAACAGCTACAAAAAAGCGGCCTGGAAAAGCGCACCGTTGTGCAATCGTTTGATCACCCGTTGGTCGAACTCATCAAGGAGCTCCACCCCACACAAAGGGTGAGCTACCTCTACTACCGACAAACGAACTGGCACCGCCTAGCAGTAAAGAAAAAACAAGAGTGCGTCACCGCCAACATTCGTTTTCTCACTGCTAAGCGCTTAAAGGTTTGCCAAGCCAATGCCGTTCCGGTTTTTGTCTGGACAGCTAATTCACCAAAACAGTGGCGTCAGTGTATCGACTGGAAAGTGGACGGCATCATCACTGACTACCCCCGCGCGCTAGTCGAATTCGTAAACAAATTATCGAAGGAATAAGCTTTGCCAGGAACACTCATTCTCGCAGCTACCTCTCTGGGGGAACCACTTGATATTCCGGTACGGAGCTTGGAATGGTTAAGGAAAAGTGAACTGGTGGTTTTTGAAGAAGACCGCCCCGCGCGGTCTTTCCTAAAAGCCGCCGCCATCCATCGCGACTATCTTAAGTTTTCCGAGCATGATGAAAAAAACACTCTCGATGAAGTCGTTCGCGTGTTATCGGCAGGCGGCACAGTGACTTACATGAGCGATCAAGGAACACCGAACTTCGCCGATCCCGGGCGTCAGCTTACCAAGGCCGCGCTCGCGTGTGGTGCCTCGGTAACCGTCATCCCCGGTCCCAGTAGCTTAATGGCGGCGCTTTCGGCTTGCCCGTTTAACACGGAACCTTTCGTCTACTGGGGATTTTTGCCGCAAGAAAAACAAGCACGTGACGGAGCTCTGCAAAAGGTCAAAGAAGAGCCACGCTGCGTCGTCCTCCTAGACACCCCCTACCGCTTGGGGAAACTCTTAAATGAGTGCGCGAACCAATTTCCCTCTCGTCGCGCTCTCATCGCGGTAGATATTTCGGGGCCCGCCGAAACATTTCGCTTCGATACTTTGAAGAATCTCGAAAAAGAGTTTGCCGCTAAAGGTAAGTACCTGTTTGTGCTGGTGCTTGAAGCTACGTCTTCTCGTTCTCGCGGTTAACCAGCATGCCGTCGGTGGACGGCGTTTGCGTAAGCTCCCACTGATTTCCGTCGAGATCAATCAGGAGAAAACTGCGCTCCCCCCATGGATGATCTTTCGGTGGGCCACTGCACCGCAATCCTGCCATCTTTTGGGCTTTGGCGTAAACTTTGTCCACATCCTGAACAGTAAGCCCCAGCCCCGCCGTTTTTCGCTGTGGACTAGAAGCAAAATACTGCGCGGCTTTTCCTTCGGAACGGAAAAAAGCGATGCGAAACCGGCTCGGGAGAACAAACTCACAGAACCCCTCCGACTCAAAATAGGGCTCAATTTCAAAGAGTTCGGAAAAAAAGCGGGAAATGCGTTTCACATCGGAAGATACCAAAACGAGATGAGAACCTGCGAGCACTGTCATTGCGCGTTACGGTAGCACTTTATCCGGTCTCCGACAAAAGGGGCGTCACCCCGCTTTCACCTAAATCGTCTCCTTATGGGTTACACTGATATTTACCCCTCGACCGACACGATCCGGCGAGAAATCAACTTAGAGAGAACTTCCATGCGCCTTTTGCTTCTTGTTACTCTGTTGCTAAGTGCCTGCTCTTTTGTAAAAACCCAGAAAGATGACGGCAGTCCCCTTTTTGATCACGCCCAAACCTTCGATGCCTTCGTTCAAGGAAAGCTCGACCCAGAAGCAAAGAAACAGTTGCAGCGAAGCTGCGCGGGTGCTGACAACAGTGAAAACATTTTCTGCTTCAGCGTTAATCGATCCCATCTTCTTTTTAAACGAGAGGCGCAACGCACTCGCATCGCCAAACCTGCTCCCGAACGGATCACCCGTCCGACTCCCCTTCGCCTGTCACCCAAAGGAAATCTCATTAACCCCAGCGCCGTTAAACGCGCATCCGTCGACAACCTCCTCAAAGCGCTCCATGAACTTCCCCTCGAACAGGTCGAGAAAATTGGACAGCAGGCCGTAAAACTAAAGTGTCCTAACTCACTTGCCTCTGCCACCGCCGCCACGCTGGAAGACGGACTGCCGAATGCTTCCCTGCACGGACTTATTGCGAAACTTTATGCGCAAGCTGGACGGTGCGCTCCTAGGCGTTCCAATGATCGCGAACACTTTTACAGTCGGAGCGCACTTTTTTTCATGCTGGATAATAACGATACCGAAGCCATCAAGTGGCTGGAGCAAGCCCCCTCTCGCGATGCTTTCTCGGGTCGCGTCCTTTATTGGCTCGCTCGCCTTTATAAAAAAACGGGATCAACAGAAAAAGCGTCAGCCGTCTTGGCTCGTTTGTACCGCGAATTCGGTTTCTCGTTTCACGCCACGGCGGCCTCACTTCAGAATGATTTTGATCTCGCATCGACCTACCTCGACAAAGAGCTCAACTTGGAAACACGGTCGCGGCGCAGCCCCGCAGCGAACGCACTCATCCAACAGGCCGAAGTTCTTTCCCGCTATGATTTTAACGAAAGTGCGGCAACTCTCGCCTACTGGGCCGTGCAAAGCTACCGCAAGCTGGAACCGCTGGTCCGGCTTCACTTAAGCGATCTGGGTAGCCCTTACCTCAAAGTCGAAACCGTGCCGTTGATTTTGCTCTACAACAAAAATCTAATCGCCCGCAAAACCCTAGAACTGAGTTATCCGAAGGCCTATTTCGAAATGTTTGAGAAATACGATTCCGAAGTTGACCCCTACTTACTGCAAGCGCTGGCGCACAAGGAAAGCAAATTCAACCCTCGGGCCGTCTCACCGGCGAATGCGCAGGGCATCCTACAGCTCAATCCCACTACCGCGCTCGACTTAAGCGGCGGTCGGGAGCAAGACTTGTTTGACCTAGGGATAAACTTGGGCCTGGGAGCGCGCTATTTGTCGAAACTTCTCGACCACTACAATGGGCGCACCTATCTCGCGCTTAGCGCCTACAACGCGGGGGAATCTCAGGCCGACAAATGGAAGGCGCGTTACCCGACCGACGATTTGGTTCTCTTTATCGATTTGCTTTCGTACCGCGAAACGCGGAACTACGTCGGCTTCGTTTTACGCAACTACTACTGGTACCGCCGCCTCTACGAGGGCGAGGGTACAAGCTCGCTCAAGCGCCGACTTGGACTTTGAGCTACTGGTGGATTGCCTTTACCATGACGGAGAGTATCTGGTTCGAGGAGGTAATCACGCCCTCGGCAAAACGTACGTACTGTCCGTTTAAGATCTCAAAATCCACGTTTTGGCGCAACACGCGCCCCGTGTTCTCATTGATGATTTCCACGTACGTACCCGGCATGACGTATCCCTTAAGCTTGTAGCTCGCCAAGTTTTGCTTTACTACGTTGTCCGCGAGAAGCTGCATGAACTCATCGAAGTTAGGATTACAAATATCTCCCTGGATACCACCGGTTTGTGCCGCTAAAGCGAGATATTGTGTTCCTCTCACGTTGTCATGATCATTGCCAGGGCAACGGCCATCGTTCTGGCTCACAATCGCATTAAAAGTGAACTTCAGACTTGGGTAGCGTTTTTCCACAAACGCTTTAAGTCCCTCGCTCTGCGCGGGAATCGCTTCGACCAAATCCATCGCGGTGGCCGGATAGTCGTAAATATTGAGCTCATGAGGGAACTTGGGGTGGTCCGCCAAAATCTGTGCTTTTGCTTGAGCAAGCGTCAACCACTCTGGGCTAGTGAACGTTTCATTGACACGCAAATAGTTGTGTTTGAGCGTCACTCCGGCCGGAAGCCCCCCGACGACACGACCATTGGGCGTTACTCTTCCCACTTCCCGCTCGAAGGTCCCTTGCGCATAATCAAAACCCGCCCGGCAACCCTCATCGGTGACCGTGACATCATTTCCGCTCTGGCTAATCGAGAACGGAATCTCCCATTCAAGTTCACAGGTAAGCGCTTGGCAGTTGCTGACGCCGGGCCATACTGCATCTTTTGGAACTAAACGGCGCACCGTGGGTTCAGCAGAATCAAGGGCGCAGCCCGCGTGAAAATCAGAAGACAGCACACTAATCGTCAAACCGTCTGCCACTTCCGAACAACGGTAATTGCGAGGCGCTTCGCACGCAAAATGGGTCGACTCTTTCCCCGGATCGCCGTGTCCACCAAATCCCCCCGGGTCGCTGCAATAATACTGCTGGGCGAAATTACCGGCTTTGGTTTCATGGCTGTTCGGTGAACGTAAACAAAACGTGTTGGTGGGAAACGATTTCCAATAGTCCGTCGCGCGGCTGTACTGATAGGTATAGTCGGTGCGACCGCCCTCAATTTCAAGATTGCGGCCTTCTACTGCCGATTGGTTGTCTTCGTCACTTAGAACCACGACGTGCGTCGGCTGCACGTTACCGCCATTATGACGATTAAAAATCGCATCCAACGCACTCGCCGCAACGGCAAAACCAGGCTCGTTATCAAACGAGTAGGTCTGGAGCTGTTGCAATCGGTACAAGATGGGATTGGGGAATGTCGCCGTCTCTACCGCAGGAGTTCCATTCAAACAAAGTTGGTTCGGGAAAAGGCTGTTAAAACACATCTGATCCGGCGCCGAATCGCTGATGCTGCGATAGCCCTGGGACATCGAAACAAAATGCAAACGGTACTTCATGCCGCTGCTGTTAAGAGTATTTACAAAGCCGTCTAGCGAACTTCGTAACGAAACAATCTCTTCATCCATCGATTTACTGTTATCCACCACAAGGAGCACTTCGTTACTTGATTCTTGAATTTCTTCAGTCTGAATAGTCTCGTTCCAAATCGCGAACGTGCGATTCTGGGAGAACATACTGTTCTGACCACAGCCCACGAGGAGCAATAAGGAGAGCGCACTAGTGGCAAGCGTGCGGGTCCGGATGCGGGCTTGCTTTTGCGGGAAGTAAGGCTTTTTCATCGGCAACGTCCTATTCAAAAAACGTACAATTCAACGGGGGTCTCTCATGGCTTTAAGTTACAAGTTCTGTGCCGAACTTAGTCAGGCGTCGCATTCCTAAACAGTCGCCAAACTATTAGACACCTCTACTTCCACAATGCCTGAACCCCAATGGTTTCGGTCAATAAGACCCTGTGGATAGTGATCAGCACTAGCGTATCAAGCCCGTGCGAGAGAAAAATGAATGGAAATCCAGGACTTCAACATAGTTTGTGGAAGAATCTGTCACCGCAGTAGACAGAAAATCCAGCCTCGCGGTGCACCCTTCTCAGCCCGGCAATCCGAGGAAAACTCAGAAACCGGGCCGCGCCGCATTACTCTCCCCCTTTCTGGGGCGAGCTTGTAATTTACTGTTTTTACAATGTTTTTTACCGCGCCAGCAGCTGGTTTTCGGTCGTTTACCGTCGCCCGTTGACACGCACCCGCGCTTTGGAATAAACCATGGCCGGTCCGGGAGACACGCGTGAATACCGCAGTCATTATAGAAACCTTGTTAGTCGATCTACTTGTCCACCGGTCCCCGCTCCCCCCTTTATTTCCCTCATCCACTTGGCGCCCCTCGCTTACTGCCGATATTGAAAACCTTGAAGCCCCGGCCTGCATCAAAGCCGCGCTTTTTACTTGGAATGACGACCTGGACCACGCCCACCATCTCGTGCAGAATCTCCGTTCTCCCGAATCGGCTTACTGGCACGCGATTATTCATCGCAGAGAGAAAGATTTTTCCAACGCCCAATATTGGACCGATCGGGTGGGAGAGCATCCCATTCATAAAACCTTGCGATCGCATTATCCCCATTGGACGCCGAGCGCGTACCTAAAAACCTGCCGGTCTGTGGTGAGAGAAATCCCTCGTTTGAATCAACCTTTGGAAGGGATTCAGGCAGATGAGATGGGGTTGTTGCTCGCTCATTGCTTGTGTGCCGCCGACTCGCATCCGCTGATGCATACTATTTCACACTTTCAGCCAACCATTGTAAGTAAGCAGGATTTCCTCCCTGCACGGGAAGGCTGAGGACACACGGACAGCTGTAACTGTGACTCTTGCGCACCCTTTCAATAAGGGCTTTTTCTTTTTTCTTTTCCGTCTTCGCAATCAGTACCGCTTCCTCCCCTGATTCAACTTTTCCTTCCCACCAGTAAAACGACTCCATCTGCGGAAGAATGTTCACACAGGCCGCCAGTTTCTCTTCCACCAGAAGACGGCCCAACTGCCTTGCTTCCGGTGCGTCGCGGGTGACGATATACATCCACAACCACTTTTTGCCTCGGGGTACTCTCGCGGTCTTTTTTTGTTTGGCTTTTGTTGACACACTTGTACGTTACGGGGTTACTCGCGAGTGAGCAAGCGCTGGGTAGGATCGACTAGCGGAGGATAAGAAGACCAGTATGGCCAACCTGAAAGTCGTTAGTTGGAACGTAAACTCCGTGAACGCACGGCTCGACAGGCTAATCGCCTTTCTCAAGGAGCGCTCTCCTGACGTCGTTTGTTTACAGGAACTTAAGTGTGAAGATCCTAAGTTTCCCTCAGAAGTGATCGAACGTTTAGGGTATTACTGTACGGCGTACGGGCAAAAAACCTACAACGGAGTCGCCGTGCTTTCCAAAGAACCTCCTTTGTCAGTAGTAAAAAGTTTCCACGACGCGGACGAGGACCCCAGTGCGCGTTTCCTATCGGTGCAACTGCCTAAACTCACGGTGTTATGCGCCTACATTCCTAACGGCCAGGAAGTGGGGAGTGAGCCCTACTTCTATAAGTTGAAATGGTTGGGGCGCTTGCGGGCCTACCTGGATTCTCATCATCAACCGCAGCAGAGTCTCCTCTTAAGCGGAGACTTTAACGTTGCCCCTGAGGACCGCGACGTCCATGATCCCGCTCTGTGGCAGGGTAAACTTCTCTGCTCAGATCCTGAGAGAAAAGCCTTACGACAGGTTGTTAGTTTTGGTTTGCAAGACACTCTACGCCTCCATCATCCCGAAGCAGGACTCTATTCCTGGTGGGATTACCGCCAATTGAGCTTCCCTCGCAATCAAGGATTGCGAATCGATTTCGTATTCTGTACCGAGCCGCTTGCCAAAAGTTGCGTAAACGCCTATATCGACCGCGACTATCGCAAAGGAGAAAAACCCTCAGACCACGCCCCCGTGGTGGCCGAGTTCACGATCTAAATGGCACACTTAGAAACTGATAATTTCCGCAAGCTGTTGAGTAGGAAGGGGCTAAAGTACACCCCCGAACGTCGACAACTCTTGGACGAAGTACTGCAGCTCAAAACCCATTTTGACGCAGATGGCTTGTCGGAACTGGTCAAGAACAAGGGCCTACGAATCTCCCGCGACACCGTCTACCGCACCATTCCGCTTCTCTTAGAGGCAGGTGTCTTGCAAAAATCCGTTGGCGATGGGCGCAGAGAATATTTCGAGCGCACCAGCGTGAAGGGACACCATGACCACATGGTCTGCATTGGGTGCGGTAAAATCTTTGAATTCAAATCGGACCGTATCGAATCTCTTCAAGAAGAGGTGTGCCGCAAATACCGGTTCAAGCTTCTCTTCCACGACCACCGCCTCTTCGGTCATTGTGAAACCTGTCATCAGGCTCTTAAGACTCAATCTTAATTAACTCTTGCCAAGCTCAGCGCGCTTGAGTACTTCAGACTCAATCTGATTAAGATGGGGCAGGCGGCTCGCCTGGCTTTACAAATATGATGCGGTTCTGGACGCGCTCGAGCAGACACCTTTCTCGGGCCTGGATACAATTTACTTCGCGCAAAGTGGTAGCCATCGTCGCTCTCTTAGCGATGAGCCAACCCCTCCTTCCCTCGGGGGTGGCATACGCCCACGGTCCCGAAGCAGACGCCGAGGAGGCGCTCGAGGTTTATCAACAGTTAGTCAACGCCCTTTCTCACCGGTTTGATCCTCCGGGTGAGCGCGCTGAAGAGGTGCGTTCGCAGATGGAGGTCCACCCGACTGGCGGCGAGTCTGTCCCCTTTGAGGCAAGCGCGATGAACCAACTTTTAGCCCTCGCCTCTTTGGATTCAGACGCCCATCCTGTTGCGCCAAAAGCCAAGCGCCAATGGGCTCGCTTAGTCGCCAGCTTTATCATCGCTCTTCCGGTGAAACTTTTTCACGGACTAACTCATCCTCTTTCCTCTATCCATTCTATATACATGTCAGCGCGCGCGTTTAGTCAGCGTATTGCCTACGGATTTGATCCCACGTTGATCCTGATCATTTTAGTTTCACAAGGCACGTGGGAAGGAATTGAAACGGCGATCATGCCGGGTGGTGTGCACGCTTTTTGTATTTACTTCAATATGCTTCTCCTTACGGTTACCGTACCGGTGGAAAAGGTGATGAAGCTCTCCAAGCACACCGGAGCTGGCTTGAATTGGTGGCAACGTTTCGAGTACGCGACCAAAAGTGCTTGGCGCGACTTTCTCTTCTATCTTCCCCAGAGCCGAAAACTTTATTGGCAAGAACAAGGCGCCGCTATCGGCGTTAAAGCCAAAGACTTTGTTCCAACCGCCGAAAGCGAACTCGACGAACACCTGCGGGCACACAAGCTTTGGGGTACGGTGGCACTGAGTCGGCTAAAGCACCTACCGGGCTTGCGCGAAAGCCTAGGTAACGCTTGGCTCGTGCGCGACCTCGATGCGCTTTTCGACTCAAGTAAGCCAGTTTCGGAACGCTTTTATGTTGCACTCACCCACACGCGCGGAATGCATGCTCTGGTTTCAGCTCTTGAGAAGCTGACCGCGGCGGCACACGACGAAGGACATTATTCGTTCAAAGATCGTTTGGAGTTAGAAAAAGTTTCCGGACGCTTGCGAAAACTATGGGCCGAATACGCCTCAGCTTTGCTTTTTTACGCCGCAAATCCCATCACCCCTGAACAGCTCGCTCAGAAAAAGTATTACAAACGCTTTTTGCGCCACTATCTCGAGATCTGGTCGCGCGTGGGGCTAGCTATTACTCAGCGTGTCGCCGCACACGATTTGCCGCCATCCGACCCCCTTCCTATCGAAGCAACGCGGCCGGATCCTGTCCCTGGAGGATGGGAATCTGTTGTTGACCAGGAGACGCTCAATGTACGGCAATTGCAAAAGTCGGGGGAAACCTGGCTTGGCCCCATCCGCAGCGCGGATCGCGGAGCGATTTCACTTCTTAATCGATTGCTTTTACTGCGGTCCAATTCGCATGCGCCCGATCGCAGGGAAAAACGAGAGTCCTTCCAGCGCAGTTGTGAGGCACTCATCGCAAGTCGCTAAGCTTCCCCACAATAACGACTGCGCGCTTCGTGATACTCTTCCATCAGGCCAATTACAATTTCGCGTGCTGGCTTTACACTATCAATCAATCCTACCCCTTGCCCTGCTCCCCACATCTGTTTCCACGTAGGAGCGGCAATCGCACGTTCCAGCTGCAATTGACCGATATAAAATCGGGCCATTTTTATAAATTTCTTGGTGTGTTTTCCTTTGTGCAACCATTTCTCCAGGAAGTTTAGCTCGAGTCCAATTTTATCCACGTAGGGAGTTCGGATCACAGCAGCGGGTACACCGGATAGTTTTTTGGTCAGTACAATGTCCTCCGGCTGCGCTTTTACAATCGCCTCCTTGTAGTCCGCACCAACTTCGGTTTCCTGGCTCGCAATAAAGCGCGTTCCCACTTGTACGGCCGACGCCCCTAAAAGACGAAGAGCGGCAATCTGACTCCCATGCGCCACTCCCCCCGCGGCCACAATCGGGATCTTCAAGTGTTTTTTCAGGTAAGGGACAAGCACTAGCGGTGATATCTCACCCGCGTGCCCCCCCGCCCCGGTACTAACGGCGATCACCCCGTCTGCTCCCTGCTCTTCAATTTTGCGCGCGTATTTGAGAGTGGTCACATCACAAAATACTTTGCACCCCACTCCATGCATTTGCTCGATTACTTTCTGCGGATTGCCGAGTGAGGTAATCACCAGCGGAACCCTTTCCTCTACGCAAACAGCGAGATCGGCTTCTACTCGAGGTGCCGATTTGTTCACAATGAGATTCACAGCGAAAGGCTTGCTCGTACCGGCCTTCACCTCTCGCACCGCGTCTCGAAAGCTCTCTGTTGTTTTCCAGTTCAGCGAAGGCATACCTCCCACTGCTCCCGACTCGCTTACCGCAATAACCAGCGCGGTGTTGCTCACCAAGAACATCGGACCTGCGATAAGGGGATAAGAACAACCAAAAAGATCGGTGAAGGGTGTGGGAATGCGAGGAGGTATCTGGCCCATGAGTCGCTACTGTAGAAGGCTGATGGCTCTTAGGCAACTCACTACGGGAAATTCTCGTCAACCGGTCCCATTCAAGGCACAATATTGAAACTATCCATTTCCTAGGAAGGTAAACATGGACCACGGCAGTTTGTTGCAGATTCTTGCGCTGCTCGGAGCAGCGCTCGTTGTCGCTAAAGTAGGAGCAGGTCTGGCGGAAAAAGTAGGCATTCCCGGCGTGCTCGTGGAACTCCTAACCGGAATTGCTGTGGGTAACATCGGGGGAACTCTCGGTGGCGCTTACCATGCCGTGGAGACTTCCTCGGTGGTAAGTGCGCTTTCCGAAATGGGGGTTCTCTTCCTTCTCTTTTTGGTGGGTCTAGAAACCAACATCAGAGAAATTGGCAAAGTGGGCTTGGACGCAACGACTGCCGCGGTTTACGGGGTGGTCGCTCCCTTCCTGTTGGCATTTCTCGTCATCCCTTTCTTTTTTGATTTTAGCTTCACGCACACTCTTTTCCTGGGAGCCGCGCTAACGGCGACGAGCGTGGGGATTACCGCACGCGTTTTACAAGACTGCGGAAAACTCCGTTCAGTCTCAGGCCAAGTCATTCTGGGAGCGGCGGTTATTGATGACATCCTAGGAGTCATTATTCTTACCGTTGTGGCTGCCATCGTTAGCTCGGGAACGGTCTCGGCTCTGGCACTTGTGACGCTTATCTTAAAAGTCGCGGCCTTCGGTCTTCTTGTGGTCCTGATGCGCCGTTTTGTTTTGCCCCGCTCTTTTGTATTGTTCAAACACTGGGAAACGGGGGGTTCGGTCACCGCCATCTTGCTCGCCCTGTGTTTGATCAGCGCTTGGGTAGCCAAGCTGATAGGCCTAGAAGGCATTATCGGCGCCTTTGCGCTAGGCATCGCTCTAGACGATACCTTTTTTAAGGGCTTTCGAGCGACTGCGAAACACGGTCTGGAGGAGCTGATCAAGCCGGTTGTCGATTTTTTCGCTCCTATCTTCTTCATCTATATGGGAATGGGAGTGAAGTGGGAAACCCTGGCCAATCCGGAAGCCATGGGCATGGGCGCGCTACTCATTTTGATTGGCGTTGCCGGCAAAATGGTTTGCGGCCTTGGATTGCGAAAAGTTTCGGTCAAAAGAGGCGGAGACCGCTTGCTCGTCGGCTTCGGCATGATTCCGCGAGGCGAAGTAGGCCTCATATTCGCTGCTATTGGCCAGCAAATTGGCGTGCTGACCAAAGGCGACTATTCGGCCATCGTTCTGATGGTCGTAGTAACCACCCTAGTGGCGCCTTTCCTGATTTCCTGGCGCGCCAAGCAGTTAGCCAGTTAATCGCCTAATCTTTTACAAACTTAGCCGCCTCTATTAAAGTCGGCAGAGTGAAAAAAAGTAGTCAGGAACCAGATGTTCCGCCCATCGCGGACAAAATCGTTTTAAAAAATCGAGTGCGCGTGGTAACCGCCGCGTCACTTTTTGATGGTCATGATGCGGCCATCAATATCATGCGCCGAATTCTCCAGTCGACCGGGGCTGAAGTCATTCACCTGGGACACAATCGCTCTGTGTCCGATATTGTGGAAACAGCTATTCAGGAAGACGCACAAGCTATCGCCGTTAGCAGCTACCAGGGCGGACATGTCGAATTTTTCAAGTACATGGTCGATCTCCTTAAAGGCTCGCCTCACATTCAAGTTTTTGGAGGGGGCGGTGGTACGATCACCCCGACAGAGATTGATGAACTGCAACGCTATGGCGTTCGTCGACTTTACTCGCCGGAAGACGGACGGAAGATGGGTCTTCAGGGACTCATCAACGACATTCTAGTCAGCGCCGATCGCTCCGCCCTAGAGGGTGTCGACTGGAAAGGGCTCTCCAACTTTGCTTCTCAGCCCAAGGCTCTCGCTCAAGCCCTCACCTGTCTCGAGATGGGAGAGAGTGTTTTCAAAAAGGGGGCCCCTTTTGAAAGCCACGCCAAAGACTGGGAGTCGCTGCGCGCGAGCCTTACCACCTCTTCCGGCAAGTCTTACGTCATTGGGATCACCGGAACGGGCGGCGCGGGAAAATCGAGTTTAACCGACGAACTCGTGCTGAGAATCCTGCAGAACGACACGAAGGCTCGCGTCGGAGTGATTGCCATTGATCCTACACGCCGCAAAACGGGTGGCGCGCTCCTTGGTGACCGCCTGAGGATGAATAGCGTTTCGGGCCCTCGTTGTTTCATGCGTTCGTTTGCCACCCGCCAGGCTGATAGCGCAATTAGTGAAGTGACGCGAGACGCCGTGGCTCTGATGAAGAGTGCGGGCTTTGACTGGATCTTAGTGGAAACCGGAGGCATCGGTCAGGCCGATACCTCCATCGTAGATTTGGTCGACACCACCCTCTACGTCATGACCAGCGAATACGGTGCTTCCACACAGCTAGAAAAAATTAATATGCTCGACTACGCCGATGTCGTGGCGATCAATAAGTTTGAAAAGGCGGGATCACTCGACGCACTAACAGAGGTTCGCAAGCAGTTTAGACGCAATCACCTGGAATTTGAAAAACAACCAGCGGAACGCTACCCCGTGGTAGGGACCATTGCGTCCCGTTTTGCGGATCTAGGGGTCGATACCCTTTTCTCGCACCTGACCCGAATTCGACACGAGAAAACGAAACGAGTGTTGCTCGAAACGCCCCACGTTCCTTCCGATCCCACCTCCTTTACTATCGTACCGCGTGCACGGGGCACCTATCTCGCAGACATCGCCTCGCAGGTACGTAGCTACAAGAAGCAAGTGCATGAGGAGGCCGAAACGCTCGCCCAAACCCACGCGATGGATAAACTCGCGCAGGACTCTAAGCTCTCGGCATCTACCCGTTCCGAAATTCAAAAAGAAGTCTCAAACCGAAAAGCTAAGTGCGATCCCGACCTGGCCGCAGCGCTGGCAACCTATGAAACCATAGCAGCTCAGTACGATCAGGAACAATTTAGCTATCAGATTCGGGGAAAAACCCTCCAGGTGCCGCTCACGCACACCACCCTTAGTCACAACAAGATCCGGCGGGTAGTACCCCCGCACTTTCTCTCATCAAGCGAGCTTCTCAAATTCGTGGGCCTGGAGAACTTACCAGGCTACTTCCCCTACACCGCTGGTGTGTTTCCCTTCAAGCGAACCGAGGAAGAACCCAAGCGCATGTTCGCGGGAGAAGGAACGCCCACTCGCACCAACCAACGTTTCCACTATCTTTGCGAAGAAGAACAGTCGAAGCGCTTATCGACGGCATTTGACAGTGTCACCCTGTATGGAGCCGACCCTGCCATGCGTCCCGATATTTTTGGAAAGATCGGGGAGAGCGGAGTGAGCGTCTGCAGTCTCGATGACGCGAAAAAGCTTTATGCGGGATTTGACTTGGTTGATCCCAATGTCTCCGTCTCAATGACGATTAACGGTCCCGCGCCCATGTTGCTGGCTTTTTACTTCAACACCGCCATCGATCAACAGGTGGAGCGCTTTAAACAGACGTTTGGCAAGGAACCAAGCGCGGAAGAACGCGCGAAAATTCAATCCGATACCCTGCAAAAAGTTCGCGGTACGGTGCAGGCGGATATCCTCAAAGAAGACCAGGCGCAAAACACCTGCATTTTTTCGGTACCCTTCGCGCTACGTATGATGGGAGATATCCAGCAGTATTTTGTCGAACATAGCATCCGCAACTACTACTCAGTCAGCATCAGTGGCTACCATATCGCAGAAGCAGGCGCGAATCCTATTTCCCAACTCGCTTTCACTCTCGCCAATGGGTTTACTTTTGTGGAGTACTACTTGTCGCGCGGGATGCCGATCGATTCTTTCGCCCCCAACCTAAGTTTCTTCTTCAGCAACGCGCTTGATCCCGAATATGCCGTGATCGGCCGAGTCGCCCGCCGCATTTGGTCAATCGCTATGAAAAAGCGTTACGGGGCGAATGACCGCAGCCAGAAACTCAAGTACCACATTCAGACGTCGGGAAGATCGCTTCACGCACAGGAAATTTCCTTCAACGATATACGCACCACGCTACAAGCTCTGATCGCCTTTTTCGATAACTGTAATTCGCTCCACACCAACGCTTATGACGAAGCCATCACCACACCTACAGCGGAAAGTGTCCGACGAGCAATGGCAATACAGCTGATTATCGCGCGTGAGTTTGGGATGACGAAAAACGAGAATCCCCTGCAGGGCTCATACTTTATCGAGGAGTTGACCGAACTCGTGGAAGAAGCCGTGCTGGCTGAATTTGAAAAGATCTCCACGCGCGGAGGCGTCCTGGGAGCCATGGAAACGCAGTACCAGCGCAACAAAATCCAGGAAGAGTCGATGCACTACGAACACGCCAAGCACGAAGGATCGCTTCCCCTCGTAGGCATCAATACCTTTCTCAACCCGCATCCAGAGCACATGAGCGCGATGCCTTCAGAACTGACTCGAGCGAGCTACACTGAGAAGCAGGAGCAAATAGATAATCTCAAAGCCTTTCATAAAAAGCATGAAAAGGAGAGCCCGGCCGCGCTAGCGGAACTAAAAAAAGCCGCCAAAGAAGGTAAGAATATTTTCGAAGCGCTCATGAAGACGGCTCGCGTGTGTTCGTTGGGGCAAATGACCCAAGCCCTCTACGAAATGGGTGGCCAATACCGCCGCTCCGTTTAGCATCTCTGCTCAACTTCTTTCCTTAGTTTTTGCCCATCGCCTCTTTGTACATTTTGAGTGCTTTCGCGCGTTGCACGCTGTGGTCTACGATTGGTTGAGGATACTGCCCCCGCTGTTCTGGGGCAGGAGCGTGGATGGACCGATTATCGAGATTTCCAAGTTCCGGGACGTACTTGCGTATGTAACTGCCTTCGGGGTCAAACTTTCGGCTCTGCAGCTCAGGATTAAAAATGCGGAAATACGGTTGAGGATCACAGCCCGTAGAGGCCGCCCACTGCCAACCCCCATTGTTGGGGGCTAAGTCTCCGTCGAGAAGGCGCTCCATAAAATAACGTTCGCCCCACCGCCAGTCGATAAGCAAGTCCTTGCAGAGAAAGGACGCCACCACCATCCGAACCCGGTTGTGCATCCAACCAGTTTCATTTAGCTGACGCATTCCCGCGTCCACAAGAGGATATCCCGTAAGGCCCTGCTTCCATGCCTCAAAATGAGTCTTGTTGTTTTCCCAATCCAGGTTTTCATAACGCTTTAAAAACGCCAACTTCTCGACCGCGGGAAAATGAGAAAGAATATAAACATAGAACTCACGCCAGATGAGCTCCTTCAAAAATTTTTCCGGGCCTTGTTTTAATTTCTTTTGATTAAGATCCAACAGGGCAATCACTTGGGCGACCGTGAGAGAGCCATTCTTAAAAAAGATAGAAAAGCCGGAAGTGCCACTCTCTGTCGGAATGTCACGAGCCGTCGCGTACTGATCTATTTTTGTTTTAAACGCTTTCACTCGTTCCATAGCCGCTTTAGAACCTGCGGGCGGTAGGGGAACAGTTACTTCACGCGCGTTGGACTCGAGATAGGCCTCAAGCAATGCTTTCTCCACAAGCGGCCCGGCAACCTTCTTCCAAGCGAAAGTAAAAGTCAGAGCTTTTCGCCCCTGAGCTTCATTCACGCGCCGTTGGATCTCGGGGGTCTGAAATACCTCAAGCCATTTACGCGAGAACGGCGTGTAGACTTTGTACGGGTCGCGAGGGTTAGCAGGCTTCTGAATCTCAGAGGGTTCAATCAAAACATGATCCCGCTCGGTGGAAACGCGGATCTCCTTTTCTTCAAAGAACCCTTTCATCTTGGCGTCCCTTGCCGTCGCAAACGGTTCGTAATCCCGGTTCCAGCTCACCGCACTCGGCAATGGGTGCCCAGCCTTTTTCAAAAATGCGAAGAGTTCCCCAAAGGCATCTAAGGGACCAGTATCCAGAACAAGCAAATCACCGCCGCTCTCCCGCAGTTCTTCCCGCAGGGCACGCAAGGTCTCCAAAAAAAACTGAAAGCGGATGGATGAAAAATCAGGTCGGGATAGAAACTTCTTATCAAAACAAAAAACGCCCCCCACTCTCCCCTCATGCTCCTTTGCGGCGCGTGCGAGCGCGGGATTACCTTTGACACGTAAGTCCCGTCGAAACCAATGGAGGCCATAAGTTGGTTGAACCTTTTCCACGGGGGGAATGTCGCACCGTTGGGTCGCACGGGCAAGCGCTAGAAGATGTATCGTTTGCGACTAATATTGAGAATGAGACCTGTGATCAGCAGGAAGGTCAAAATAGACGACCCGCCGAAACTCATGAAGGGCAAGGTGACGCCCACAATGGGGAGAAGCCCCACGACCATTCCTAAATTGACAAACACGTGCCAAAACATAATCGACGTTAAACCAAAAGCCAGAAGGATCTCAAACTGGTCTCGTGCGCGGGTCACCGTCCTTAGCGCGAACATGCAATACAAGAAATATAAGATAATCAAAATAAGCGACCCGACAAAACCCCTTTCTTCCGCCAGTACGGAGAAAATGAAATCGGTGTGCTGCTCGGGAATAAAATTGAGTCGCGCTTGAGTACCCTTGAGATATCCCTTACCCATCACGCGGCCGGAACCCACCGCAATCTTGGATTGAATGGCGTTGTAACCCGTTCCCCTGGGATCCCCCGCTGGATTCATGAAGGTACGCACGCGGTTGCGCTGATATTCTTTAAGCCCGTACGTGTAGCCTAGCGGAAGCGCGATGGCGGCAATCAATCCGATGATCACCCAGGATTTCCAATCGACCCCCAGAAAAAGAACCATCGAGCCAGCGGTTAAACAGAGAATGCCACAGGTCCCCAAGTCGGGTTGAATGAGAATCAAAGCTGCCGCTGGAGCAATGAGAAGACCTGGCACCAGAAGGCGCTGCAAAGTGTACGGGGGTGGTTTTTTATCGTCGGCAAAGTAGCGCGCAAAAAGGAAGACCGCTCCAATCTTGGCTAGCTCTGAGGGTTGGATACGCACGGGCCCGAACCCAATCCAACGCTGAGAACCACCACCAGAATGCCCCGCGACCAGAACGAGAACGAGAAGAACAAGCGTGATGGCGTAAAACAAATAAGAAAACCGGTAGAGGATCTGGGAATCCACGAAAATCAGGCCCGCCCCCAGTAACAGCCCAAAAAGGAAACGGAAAATTTGAGACTTCACAAGAGCGTGGGCCCCTTGCGCTTCCGTCGCACTGTAAAGCGTAAAAAGCCCTATCATAAACAAGCCAAACACCGTCACAACCAGTTCAATATTGAAACTGCGGATGACTTTCTGCGTTTCAGATTCCAACATCGGGCTCACTCATCCACCTCTTCCACTAGGGGAACTTCGTCACCCTCGATTTCAGCCGGCGTTACCGCCTTGATGTCTTTTGCCACTTCCCGTGGCGCCGGTAAGGCCTTGGGGATTAACAATTCTTCTTCAGGAATGGGGTACTTCTTCACGAACGCCTCGATTACATCACGTGCCACTGGAGCCGCTCGTGCGCCTCCGCAGTTATGTTCGGCGACTACGGCAACCGCAATTTGCGGATTTTTCTTGGGAGCAAACGCGACAAACCAACCATGGTGGCGATCGGCGTACGGCATCTCTGGACACTTGATGGCCTTGATATTGTCGAAGCGGCGCACCTGCGAGGTGCCTGTCTTTCCCGCAAAACCGATCATGCGACTACGCGACCACCAAGCCGTGCCCTTAGGCTCATTCACCACTTCATAAGCACCCTGCTTAGCAAGGTCGAGAATCTGCGGATCGACCTGGGCGCGACGATGGAGTTCAGGTTTGAACTCTCTGACCACTTCGTCTTTTTGATTCACAATCCTTTTAACCAAGTAAGGTCGGTAAGCAAATCCACCGTTCCCCAGGGCGGCAAACGCGTTTGCCATTTGTAAAGGGGTCGCGAGCACAAAACTCTGACCAATCACCGTCGGTAAGGTTTCCCCTTTTTGCCAGGGAGTCTGGTAGCGTTCCATCTTCCATTTGGAGTCGGGAATCAGCCCACTCTCCTCTCCTGGAAGGTTGATCCCGGTTTTTTCGCCCAGACCGAACATGCGAGCATAACGCGCCATCAGGTCCACGCCCAAATCGAGTCCGACTTTGTAGTAAAAAAAGTCGCACGATTCTTTGATCGAACGAGTGAGATCGACAATACCGTGCTTTTTCCAGCAATGAAATTTGCGGTTACCTAGCCGCATATATCCTTTGCAGTCCACTTTGGTGTCTTTATGAATAAGGCCTTCCGCCATGCCGGCCACCGCCATAAAAAGCTTGAAAGTGGAACCGGGGGGGTAATGGTCCATGATGGCTCGGTTTCTTAACGGGCGTTGTTCATCTTGGCTAAGTTGCGCCCAGACTTTTGAACTCACCTCGCGACCCGAAATCGTTTCGGGGTCGTAGGTGGGGAAGTTAAGCATCACCAGCACTTCACCGTTGCGCGGGTCGAGCGCTACTACCGAGCCGTTAAATTCGTTCTTTTTCATCGCCTCGTAGGCAGCGACTCCCAGGTCCATGTCCAATGTCAGATGAAGCGCGCTACCCTCCACAGGTTCCGTTTGTGCGGCAAAACCAAAAAGCTTTTTGCCTTCTTCGGTGCGCCGACGGCGCCCCCGTGCATCGACTTCTACGTAACCCGCCCCCACGACGCCTCTGAGGTATTCGTCGTAAGTCTTCTCAAGTCCCACTTTACCTACGTAATCTCCCATTTCTAAGCCGAAGCGGGAGTAGGATTTAATTTCCTTATCATTTACTTCACCGACATAGCCCAAAACTTGCGAAGAAATGGCCTCATACGGGTAGCGCCGCTGCACACTGGCTTCGATATACACGCCCGGAAATTCTTCCGTATCCATTTCAATGGCGGCAATCACGTCCTTACTAACATCTGATTCGATAAGAACAGGATGAAAACTCTTTTCTTTGCGGGCTTTTCTAATTTTCCGTTCAAAATCTTCTTCGCTCATGCCGAGCACTTTGCGAAGTCGTTTGTCGACCTTCTCGGTAAACGGATAATACTGAGCTATCATGACAACGTCGAAGGACGCACGGCTATCCACAATTACTTTACCGTCGCGATCATAGATAATACCGCGCGGAGGAAACAGTTTTTCCTTCTTTAACCGGTTGGCTTCCGAATACCTTCGAAGCTCCGATCCCATCATCACTTGAAGATGATACAGGCGTAAAACCACCAAGCCGAAAAAGAAGAGGACGACAAAGTTGAACCACGCGGCACGGTCTCTGAACTTGCGTGTTTCCTGTTCTCTTCCGATCACAGGCTTCCCTCACTCATTTCAATATTGATACGAGAGGCCTTGGCCGTTACATGATCCAAAATCGCAATGGCTACGAAGATAAAGTAGCCAAACACGGTGTTAAAGAACCAGCCCATCACCACGCCACCCCACGCAGGGGAAAGACTGTGCTCGAAAAGCGCTGCCATCGGCCAAGCCACAAGTCGAGAAACCACGGAGAGCACAAAAAGGGCTAGGCAGATCGTGTTCCACCTGTCCGGATAGAATATGTAACTTAGGCCTCTGGCCAAAAAGAAGAGGACTAGATAGTGCACCACGAAGAGCCCGACGGGGGCGCTACTGGAAAGAGAATAAAAGTGGGCACTGAGAATCGCCAGGGTTAAACCTTCAGCGACAGAACGTCGCTGGCCGAAATACACGATAAAAGGCAGAAGGATATCGAGATTATCAAACACTTCCGGAAGCACGGAGTCGAACGTGGTGCGGGCGATCATCACTGTATAGAAAAACAATAGTACGAAGACGGGATTAAGCGTCTCAAGAAAGTTTTTCTGTTTCGGCTGGAGGGAATACAATAAACACCTCTTCCAAACGGTAAATATCGATCGCACTTTTAACTGTGATGTTCTGCACCACGCCGTTATTGGAACGATCCACCGCAGTCACATAACCCAACAGCAAGCCCGGCGGAAATATATGTCCGAACCCTGACGAAACAACCGTGTCCTGCAACGCCACATCCTCTAACTGATCAACATACTTAAGGCGGCACTGTCGACGATTAGCTAAGCCAGTAAGAATCCCACGTGCACGACTTCGTTGTACAACCGCATCGATATTGCTGGTGGGATCCACAATGGTGAGGACATCGGCGTAGTTTTCCGTGACCCGCAGGACACGCCCGACCAAGCCACTCGGGCTAATCACTCCCATTCCGGATCGCACGCCGTGTTTTTTGCCACGATCAACGCGCACCCCGTTGTATTCGGCCGAAACATCGTGAGCGATCACATGGGCGGCGAGTAAATTGTAATCAATTTTCTCTGAAAATTTTAAGGACTCGCGTAAGCGTAGGTTCTCCGCTTCGACGTCCTGAAGCGCGGCGAGCTTGGTTTCCATAAAGCCGAGTTCGCGGCGAAGATGTTCGTTGTCCTGCTTGGTACCGACCAGAAGAAAATAATGGTCCACAAGAGATCGTGCTCCGCGAACAAAGTACATCGACTGTTCTTGAAAACTTCCCGTCACCGAGATGAACAGGTTGTCGATAAATCCGGTGCGCCCTTCACGATGGCGATGGATGTAGAGCGCGAGCGCACAAATGGCGAGCGTCAACAAAGCCACGAAAGTATATTTTCTGCGGTATGGCATCCCACTTGATTTTAGACCGTAATTGGCTTTATATGTAACTTATTTTAATCACAGACATTTGTTACAATCCGGATGCACTTCCGGGATAAAACCAGTGTCCGGGGCGAACTAAAGGTGGGAACCCTTCATGCTTGATATCTTCCGAAAACGGACCAACAACATCGCATTTACCTTTTTGATTCTGCTGATTGCCGCGGTGATGGCGATGTTCGGTGTGGATCAGTTTAATAATTCACAAAGGTCCGGGGGGGGAGCCGCCGCCTGGGTTAACGGGGAGATGATTTCCCAAGAGGAGTTCCAAAACACCTTACAGAATCAGTTGGCGGGTATTAAAGAAGAACTCCGCGGCCAACTCGATGAAAAACTTATTCTTTCTCTTGGCTTACCGCAGCGCGCGCTAAAGCAACTTATCCAGCTCCGCTTGTTGGACCAAGAAGCTGTTGCTCTTGGTTTCCGTGTACCGGATTCTGAGCTGGCAGAACATATACGCAAACTGCCCTACTTCCAGGTTAACGGACAGTTCGATCCCACGCTGTATGCGCGACTTCCTAACCGTGGTTTGGAGGAGCGTCGCCAACGGAAGCTGCTTCTAGTCGGAAAGCTCCAGGATTATTTGGAGGATCGCGTAAAGCTCACGCCCCAAGATCAGAAACGCCAAGCAGGGTTGCAGCGCGTTAATTTCAACGTCCGCTTCGCTGCAATTGACTTCAATGAACTGGCAAACCGCCACCAGCCTACATCGGTTGAGATCGAGGCCTTCTTAGCGGCCACGCCGGCAGAAACCTTGAAGCAGTACTACGATGCTCACCGGGACGCCTACACCGACCGACCACGCTACCGAATGAGTCAGATTCGCGTGGGACTGCCCTTTGGCGCCACGGAAGACAAGCGCCAAGAGGCACAGAAAAAAATCAATGAGTTGATGCCCAAACTCAACGCGAAAAACTTTGCCGAGCTCGCCAAGCAGTATTCGGATGACGAATTTGCCACCAGTGGGGGAGATCGCGGTTGGGTGGATACCATGCAACTCGAACCGGAATCCGTCGCCGCACTGGAGAAAATGAAGGTCGGAGAAGTCAGCACGGCGGTCGAAGGCCCTGGGGGATACTACGCCTTCTTGCTTCACGAGAAAAAAGACAAAGTGGTTAAACCTCTTGAGTCCGTAAAGAAAGAGGTAGCGACCGCTTTGTTGAAGGATAAGCAACGCTCTGAATTTGAAGCAAAATATAAAGAGCAATGGAATACGATGTTAGCCAAAGGGACCTCTATTGAACCGGAGCTCAAGAAGTTCGGCATCTCGATGCAAGAGACTGGGAAATTCAACCTGGATCAAGGTTTTATTCCGAAGATCGGTCCGGGCGACGCCATCTGGGATACGCTTTTTACCATGAAGGGGCCGGGAGCCGTGGGTTCGAAACTGGCTCTGAATGAAGGCAAATACTACTTCGTCCAGCTCAAGGAATTCTCCCGCGAAGGCGGAGCTCCCTCTGACAAAGATGCTACGGAGGCAGGCGTTTCCTTGCAGTCACGACTCCAGTCGGAACTTTATGCCCAATGGATCGATGCGCTGGAAAAGGAAGCGCGGATCAAAACCGAACTAGACTTCTCGGCCGCTCCCGTTTGATAAACTCTATCGACGGTAGAAAGACCTTCTATTGTTCTTTTCTAAATTTTTTGGGGATTTTTGAACTTAAAATAATTTAGCGAAAGGATGCAATTTGATAGGTGGGATGGGGGCTGCACCCTTTCGCTAAATCTACGTCTCTAGTCACCCGGTTGCCCGGGTATTTCATGCGGCATCGTTAGGCTTTTCAGAACTCAACAGAACTCAAAAACTTTTATTCGACGCTTCGCCCTATCGGCGACACCTCCCCTTATTGCAATCACGATGCCAAGAGTCGTTCGAAAAACTACGCACGCACCGCAAAGGCTGTCTTAGCTGTTGTTCCAATTTGTCACATCGAGCAGTACAAATCGTCCTCTTTGAGAAACAAAGTAGTACAGATGAGTCTTACTACAGTTCGATTTGCGCAGAGCTGCCGACTTCCGTACTCGGCACCAAAATTGCTTCTATATAAAGTTAAGCAGGCGAAAAGTAGGAAAATTTCGGAAGTTTCTAGCGATTGAGAATCGAGAGTTGCAAAGCGATTCATAGGCCAGTCATCGCAAGAGAGAATTGAGCTCGAGGCATCGAGCAAAGGAACAAGCCATGAATCATTTGGGAGCCCTCTTTCTTAGTCTTTTTGTATTCACCACGGCCGCTATTATGAACGTCTGGAGCGATTACCCGTCTCGCATTGACGTAATCCCGGCGCGGCCTGCTAACGCCGAATCCACCATGACGATGCGTGGAGAGCCTTCCCTCTTCCCGCTGCGCAAGCGCAACCGAAGAACGGAAAAAGTGCCTTACCAATGGCAAAATCACAACCCGAGCCCGCGTGAAAACCAACAAGTCCAATAATAATTTTCGCCACTTGCCTGAATCGAAACTGCGATGGGGTGTTTGAAAACGGCGATTAAAAAAGCGGGGAGCAGATGCCCACGTGGATAGAAAACTTTAATCTCAGCTTCGGGCAGGAAATCCCCGCTCTTACTTACCCACTGACCACAGCGAACAAAGTTGCGCTAGAGTTCTTGCCTATCGGCGTGGGGATTGCTGACCTTCGTTGTGAGTTCGTCTATCTGAATGCGCGCGTCCAGGAATGGTTTGGTGGCGCCTTCGGACCGGTCCCGGAGGAAAAGCGGTTTAGAAACTGGGCTCAGACCCATGGTGTTTATGAAACGAACCGTTTCCGCCTTGTTACCCGCGAGGCTCTGCCGTGGGTGGCGGCAAGCCAGGGGAAAAGCCTGGGCACAACGGACATTTTTCTGCGCCATGACCCCGCCCCCATGGAACGCTATTTGAGACTATCGAGTTCTCCTCTGTTGAATGGGGACGGAAAGCTCTGCGCGAACCTGGTCACCCTGACCGATGTCTCCACGCTTTATGAAAAGCACCGAGAACTTCAAAACGCCTGCGATTTTTTCCAAACTATCTTTTATTCTGTCCCCGAGCCACTTGCTGTTTCAGATCCGCAAACCTCGGCTTTCTTGTTCGCCAACCAGTCCTTCATCGAGCTCCTTCACTCGCGGCGACACCGCCTATTGGGGGTTCCTGCGTTTGAGAAACGCCTCTGGCGAGATTCGCGTCAACGCGAACGGGTGCAGGACGAACTGAGCCGCACGGGACGCGTTCGGTCGGAGACCATTGAATTTGATCTACCCTCCTCTCCCTCGCTCTCCTTCTCTTTTGATTTGCTTCATTGGGGCACGGGTGCTGTTTGGCTTTGGAAGGCGGTTTCGCTCCAAAAACCCTTAGACGAGAACTCAGGCACGGCTCGTGACTGGGAGGTCTCTCCAGGAACACCTTGGATTTCGGCAACCAAGGCTAACAGCTGATTAATACAAGGCTTTACTGCGAAACATTGACATGATGCACCAATTTGTTCCAGTATGCGATGAACCTAATAGAGAGTGAATGAGTGGCAGCGGCACCTAAAAAACAAATCCGGCCCACCTCCGATAGAGAACACCATCGTTATGAACCGTCAGCGTCCCGCCAAATCCTCATCGTAGATGACGATAGGGATGTTCGTGAGCTCTTGAAATCTTGTCTGGAATACGAAGGTTTTCACGTCGAAACTGCCCAGAATCTGGATGAAATGCGCTCGCGCCTCAAGCAGCAGCGCTTCGATGCCGTACTTTTAGACATTTTTTTAAACAGTGAGAACGGACTTCAAGCCCTGCCTGAGCTGGTCGGCAACCATCCCCTTATGAAGGTCATCCTCATGACGGGGCACGGGAGCGTCGACCTTGCGGTCCAAGCCATGCAGCAAGGGGCGGCAAACTTCCTAATCAAGTCCACTGACCCAAGTAAAATTGCAGAAGAGCTTAAAGCCACCATTTATTCTCAGTATGGAATCGCCGCGCTCCATGACGAACCCTTGCCCGACGACTTAGGTATTATTGGTACGAGCCCTTCGCTCCTGAGCGTGATTGATACAATCAATCGCATGCGTACCGTCGACTCGACCGTTCTCATTTCCGGAGAATCGGGCACTGGTAAAGAACTTGTGGCCCGAGCACTACACAAACTTTCCCCGCGAGCAGGCGAGCGTTTTTGCGCGATTAACTGCGGTGCGATTCCCGAAAATCTTTTGGAAACTGAACTGTTCGGACATAAAAAAAGTGCCTTCACGGACGCCAAGGCGGATCGCAAAGGCTTTTTTGAGGTTTGCTCCGATGGCACGCTACTCCTAGACGAAATTGGGGAAATGCCACTGCAGCTACAAGTGAAACTCTTGCGCGTTTTGCAAGAGCGGGAAGTCACGCCGGTAGGGTCATCCGACGCAATCCCAGTGCGCACGCGTGTGATCGCAAGTACCAACCGGGACCTAGAAACGGAAATCCAGAAGGGCCGCTTCCGAGAAGATCTTTTTTACCGCATTTCCGTACTGCGCATTACTCTACCGCCGTTGCGCGAACGAAAAGAAGACATTGCCCTTTTAGCGAACTATTTCATTAAACGCTTCAATGAACGTTTTAATAAGGACGTGAAAACTCCTTCGCACGAAGTGGTTGCGCGCTTACAAAGTTTTCCATGGCCGGGAAATATTCGAGAACTTCAGAATGCGATTGAACGCGGCGTGGTGTTGACTCGTGATAAAGAAATTCACGTGGACGACTTGTTTCAGCAAGGTCCTCGACCGGTAACTCCCCAGAGCGCGGCACCGGTGGCCGGGGAGCCTCTCTTAGAGTTTCATCAGGCAAAAAGTCGGTTTGAGCGGGATTATTTGTCGCGGCTTTTGAAAATGAGCCACGGGAATATTTCGGAAGCGGCACGTATTTCCGGCGAGTACCGCACGAAGCTCTATCGCCTTCTCAAGCGGCACCATATGGATAGCGAACGTTATAAAGGTAGCGCCGTGCATGAATCTGCGCCCCCTTCTGAGACTCGAAACTAGTTCAGTTCTGCTTCGGCTACCCAGCTGCGATAGGCATCCAACAACAAATACTTAAATGCGGTAGGGGCAAACTTAAAGCTGTGACGGCGGCTCACTCTGACGAGCACGTCACCAGAAACCGGTAGCTGACTCATGACCGAGGCAGGAATGTTCCATTTCGCAGCCGCTAGACCTGCGGCAAATTCCTTTTCAAAAATCGCACATTCCAAACCAAACTTTTTGCCCTTAGCTTCCACCGCAATATCCAATCCCATGACGTTGTACTCACCAATGGATACCGGCGTGGCCCACTCAATTGCCAGCGGTTGGCTGCGAGAGATGATCAATTTGGTTTTGTCCGTAAGCGGAAGACCATTGACTTGAGCCCCTTCGAGCTCAACGGGTACGGGAGCCGTCACGCCAAAAGCGGGCACTTCGCCGAGCCCTTGCGCTACAAACTTCTTCATGCCGGGCCCAAACGGAGCGGGCAAAATTTCGAGATAACTCTTGTCGGCTTCCTCTCCGATACGTTCCAGATTACTGCCCTCGGCTTCGCCATAATAAAATTCCCCCACACTGAGCCAACCGGCGTCACGGTCGATATCTCTTGCGGGGACTTCGCCAACCCCACACTGCATGGAGGTCGCTCCGCCAGACTGCGCCTTGGGGGTTGTGCGGAGGCCGTTGAACCGATCATTTTCTGCCCATAGAGTGCGAAGCTGCGTCCGCTGTTCCAAAGCCGCAAAACCCGCTCTCACATAGGTTTCTTCCCAGGCACCACGTACATCTTGCAGCACGACAATGCCCGCCAACTTTCCGCTATTGAGCGCTTTCCCATCACGATGGATATTAAAAAAACAGCCCGACACACAAGCACTGACCGTGAGGCAGATCAACAGGGATTTCATGATTTTCTCCAAGGTGCCTGTGCACTTTTGGGCGAAGCGCAAAAGTGACCTGGCACCTGCTGGTTAGTTACGAGGATGGTACTTCACCTGCATGGACTTCAAATTCTCGATGTCCAAATGGGTGTAAACTTCCGTGGTGCTAATGGAACGGTGACCCAAAAGTTCTTGCACGGCTCGCAGGTCGGCTCCGCCTTGCAACACATGGGTGGCAAAGGAGTGGCGGATCATGTGCGGCCAAATATTCTTGTGGATGCCGGCTTCTTTCGCGTAACGCTTCACAAGCTTCCACATCCCCTGGCGGTTGAACGCCGAGCCCGTCTGCTTAAGAAAGAAAATCTTGGGCTGCTTCAAATCGGTGAGGCGAAGCCATTCATGGCGTACCGCTTTGTATTTGCGGCACCATTCCATCGCAAGGGGATGAACGGGAACCAGGCGCTCTCTGTCGCCTTTCCCCCAAAGCTTCACCACACTTTGGTCCCAATCGATGCGGTTAATTTCTAATCCTACCAACTCGCTGATGCGGCAACCCGTGGCGTACCACAGTTCCATGATAGCGCGGTCGCGAATGCTTTCTTCATCATCACCTTCGGCCGATTCGATCAAACGCTTCATTTCGGCTTCCGTGAGAAGCTTGGGCAAAATACGCGCTTTGACTGTCACCGACATCAGTTCCGCGGGATCACTGGTAATCTGGCCCTCACGAAGCAGAAACCGATAAAACTGTTTCAAGGTCGTGAGCTTACGTGCCATCGTCCGCGACGAGAGCGATCTGCGCCGAAGACTGGCGAGAAACTTCTGAAGATCTTTAAGCGAAGCGCTTAGAGGATCAACATGGCTCATGCGACAAAAAACGAAAAATTGGTCTATATCTTTTTCGTAGGCGAGACGGGTATTAAGGGCGTGACCCTTTTCCACACTGACATAGGAAAGAAACTCTTGGGCGGCGGTCTGGGAAAGATCTTGGTCGGCCTTTTGGCTCAAGCTTCAATATCCTCGTCGAAGTATGTTCGCAGCTTGCGCCGCAACCAGAGAATCGCTTGGGTGTGCAATTGGGACACGCGGCTCTCAGTCACATCCAGTATTTCCCCAATCTCCTTCAAATTCAAGTCTTCGTAATAATAGAGACTTAGCACTAGGCGCTGCTTTTCCGGCAGGCTCTCAATAGCGCGCGTAACGACTTCTTTGATCGACTTAATATTGAGCTGCGTGATGGGACTAGGAATTTTGCAGCTTTCCAGCAGGCTCAGGATACTCTTACGATCAGAGCTGTTAAAGCTTCCGGCTTCATCAAGACTTAAAATAGAAACCGACTTCACCTGGTTAAGAAGGTCGTAATACTCTTCCTTACTCAGATTCAGTTCTTTGGTGATTTCGTCTTCGGTGGGGATACGACCGAGCCCCTGCTCCAAACGCAGATGCGCACGTTCCAATTGCTTGGCCTTCTCACGGACGGAACGGGGTACCCAATCTTGTGCGCGCAATTCATCCAAAATGGCACCGCGAATACGGAATTCCGCGTACGTCTTAAACTTGTTGTCACGAGTCGGATCATATTTATCGATAGCATCCATCAACCCGATGACTCCTGAACTCACCAAATCATCGAACTCAATATTCGAAGGCAAGCGAACCGCGATTTTCTGTGCAATAAACTTAATGAGCGGCGCGTATTCGATAATCAACTTTTCTTTGGTGCGCTTGTCGATTTTGCGCTTCTTAACCTTGTATTTCTTGGTGACTAAGTTTTCGCTCATAGGTTATCTCGTCGAGGCTAATTGTTGAGAGTAGAAAAAGCGCAGACCCGAGGTCTCTTTCACCGGACTGTTTTCGATCCGACGGCAGAGGCGCTCAAACCGGGAAGTCAAAGCCGAATGGGGATGTTGTAAAACGTAGGGCTGCTGGCGGCGAATGGCCTCCCCTAACTGGGGATCCCAAGGCAGAGTCTCCAGCAAATTGACTCGCACCATCAGTTGCTCACGAACATAGTCGGAGAACCGATTCATGACGCCACTCGTCTCACTGTCATTCTGGCTCATTGTCACAACAAGCCAAAACTCACGAACCCCGAACCGCTTCGACAATATTTTCATTATAGCATAGGCATCCATGTAACTGGTTGGCTCCGTTGTGAGCACAACGACATGCTGATGGGCCGCTGCAGCAAACTGTAAAACATTCCAATCTAGTCCCGAGGAATGATCGATCAAAATAAGATCATAAATGCCACAGCAACGCTCGATTTCGAAAAACAACTGATTGCGCTGATCTCCGGTAAGCTCTTCAAAACCCAAAACACCTGAAGGGGATGCGAGCAGCGAAAGATTTTCGTTGATAGAGTGAATAACTTTATCAAAAGGAACTTCACCACCTAGTGCTTTGTCGACGGTCCACTGGGGTTTTACTCCCAACGTGATCCCCAACTTCCCCAAATTCCAATCGCCATCGATCAAAAGAACGCGCTTACCTTTTTGCGCCCAAAGAGTTCCCAAATTGGAGACCAACGTGGTTTTACCCACGCCTCCCTTGCCGCTAGAAACTGAAATCACACGGGGGTTTACGATCATTTTTCACCCCGCTGTTCACCACGAGCAGCGAAAGAAAAGAGCTGCTGCACCATCTCATTCTTTTTCAGGTAGGAAAACGGCGCCTTGAAAGATCTCGACTGAGAAATTCCTAAAATAGGTAGGCGGGTGCGACGGAGGAAATCGTAAACAGTTCCCAATTTAAGAGCTTCATCCCAACGCGTAAAGCAAACCGCCCGTGGAAAGAACGGCTGGGCGTCCTCGTAGCTCTTGAGCATCTCTTCCAGGCGGCGAGTCCCATCAACGACCAGCACAACACTTTTTCCTTTGAGGGACTCAGCGGCCCGCAAAGCAACTTTTTCGTCCGTGAAAGGCAAGCACGGCCCATCGATAAGCTGAATGCGCGCGCTGTCACCGTATTCTCTCATTTCGGGCGCGAAAGGTACGTGTATGAGCTGAGCGTACGCAGCCAGCTCATTGACTCCCAAAACCTTTCGTTTATCGAGCCCCACCAAAGTGACAGAGTGCCCTTTTGTCTTCAGATCCAAAGCCAGTTTCACAAGTAGCGACGTCTTTCCGGCGCCAGCTGGGCCAATCGCGACCCAGCTCGCCGAATCTAGAAACTCAGCTTCACTCAAGTCCCGCAGCGCACCGCTCAGCAAAGAACCCAAAGCTTTCTCGCGAAATGAGGGAACCGCTAAATCTTCTTTTCCAAAATCGAAGAGTACGCGCCGCGTCAGTTCTTTAGCCGATTCATCACTCAAGCCCGCTTTGAGAAAAACAGACTCAAATTTATCGAACCGGTCTTGCTGCCCGGCAACTGCGGTCGGACTGGGCGCAGCTTTAGCGGGAGGCGAATCGGAGAGGTTCAGATATTTTTGGGCTAGTTGCTGAGCGCGCGTAGGCCTTTTTTCCGAGCTTTCGGGAAGTACGCGCCTTGCCGGCGCATCCTGCTCCACCTTTTCTACCTGTTCGGTAGGCGCCGGCGATTTGCGATGCGGAAAAATGTCCGCGAGACTCTTCTTTGCCTTCGGCGCGGGGGTCGCCCCTTGCTCAAAGGCCGCCGTCACTACCACCACCTTCTTTTGGAGAAACCCCTTTTTCTTGTGCTGGGTTTCCAGAATAAGGGCTTCCGGCCCAAGCGCTTCTTTTACCTGCGCCAAAGCGGCTTCTAAGGACTCAGCCTCGAATTTTTTTACGAACATCTCACGCCTCCACGGTAGCTATGAATCGAATTCTTGCGTTGGATGAAATTTCATTGGCTGACACAATCGTCAGGCCCGGAACAAAACGATCCAAAAGTTTCTTCAGTTGGGAACGGATCATCGGATGGCACAAGAGAACCGAAACACCCGACTGAAACACGTTGGCCTCCAGCTGACGTTGTAGCTGCATCACCAGCTTCTCGAAAAAGCCGGGCTCAAGATTGAGGACCGCTCCTCCCTCGATTTTTTTGTACGATTCGATCAAGGTCTGCTCAGTACGAGGAGCAAAGGTAATAACTTCCAGTTCGTTTCCACCAATCGTCAGGCGTTGTGTGATGGAACGTGCAAGAGCCGCGCGTACGTATTCAGTGAGCGCATCAGCGTCCTTGGTCTGAGGACCGTAGTTCGCGAGCGTTTCTAGTATCGTCAATAAATCGCGTACCGGGACTTGTTCGCGCAACAAGTTTTGGCAAACCTTCAACACGGTACCCAGGGGCAGTACGTTCGGGATTAGCTCTTCGACCACCTTGGGATAGGTCTTGCTGACGTTCTCCACGAGCGCTTGCAGCTCTTGACGGCCTACTAGTTCATAAGCGTGCTTACGAATAGTTTCCGACAAGTGGGTCGCGATGATCGTTTGGTGATCGACGACGGTGTATCCGGCCATCTGCGCTTCTTCTTTTTTCGAAGAGGAAATCCACAGCGCGGGTAAACCAAACACGGGCTCTTTGGTTTCAATTCCTGCTACTTTCCGTGTGGTATTACCCGGATCCATGGCGAGCATATAACCCGCCATAAGCTCACCGCGCGCAACGGAGACGCCTTTGATTAAAATGGAGTACTCAGCAGGCTGGAGTTCGAGATTGTCCTTGATTCGGACCTTGGGAACAATAACGCCTAAGTCCTTTGCGAACTCTTTACGCAGTTGATAGATCCGCTCGATAAGGTCTCCCTTATTATCGACATCCACGAGCTTCACCAAACCGTAGCCAACCTGGAGTTCAAGCGTATCGACTTCCGGAGGTACATGCGTGTCGACCGACGCTTGTTCCACTTTCTTGCGCTCTTCATCGCGTTCCTTGTCTTTTGTTTCTAACTGACTGCGGTGGACGAGAAACGCCACCGAACCCATGATGACCGCAATTAGTAGGAACGGAAGGGTAGGAATTCCGGGCATGAAGCAAATAAAGCCCATGATCGCCCCAGTAATTCCTATCGCTCGGGGTTGAAGAATCACCTGGTTGGCGACTTCGCGCGAAAGGCTGTTACCCGAGGACGCGCGTGTCACGATGATACCCGCCGCGGTGGAGACAACCAGAGCGGGAATCTGCGTGACCAGACCATCACCGATGGTCATCAAAGTATAAAACTGGGCGGCGCTACCTACCCCAATGCCTTTCTGGAACACGCCAATAGCCAAACCACCGAGAATATTGATCACGGTAATAAGAATGCCCGCAATCGCGTCGCCGCGGACGAATTTACTAGCACCATCCATGGCCCCGTAAAAATCGGCTTCTTGCTCGACTTGCTTGCGTCTGGTTCGCGCTTGGTCCTCATTGATGAGACCCGCGTTGAGATCCGCGTCGATGCTCATCTGCTTACCCGGCATGGAATCCAATACGAAACGGGCCGCAACTTCCGCGACGCGGCCAGCGCCCTTGGTGATAACCACAAAGTTGATGACGATCAAAAGAATGAAAATGACCAAGCCAACAATGTAGTTTCCGCCCACAACCAAGTGACCGAAGGTCTCAATGACCCTCCCCGCGGCCGCTTCACCCGTATGTCCGTTCAGAAGAATGAGGCGACTCGAAGCCACGTTCAGTGAAAGCCGAAAAAGTGTGGCGAACAAAAGAACGGTTGGAAAAACAGAGAAATCAAGAGGCTTGCCTGAATACACCGCAACGAGAAGCACGCAAACGCTAAATGTCATGCTCATCACAAGCAGAAGGTCCATGATGATCGGCGGAACCGGAATGATCATTACCAGTAGCGTGCCCAGCACAGCTAGCGCGATACCGATATCACTATGCTTGATGATCTGGTTGAGTCGGGTGGATAAGGCGTATTTATCTTCCATAGTTCACCTGGGTAAGGCCACGAAGGCGGTAAACGTAGGCCAATACTTCGGCCACCGCTTTGAATAAATCTCTCGGAACGTAGTGCCCGATATCGAGCTGCTTAAACAACGCACGTGCCAAGGGTTTGTTTTCCACAATAGGAACCCCTTTAGAGCGGCCCAGTTCCTTAATCTTCTGTGCGATAATTCCCGCCCCTTTTGCGACCACCTTCGGAGCAGGCATGTTGTCGCGGTCGTAGCGAAGCGCGATGGCAAAGTGAGTGGGGTTGGTGACAATCACATCCGCCTTGGGAACGTCTTCCATCATCCGCCGACTTGCTAAGCGACGTTGCAAACCGCGAATGCGCGATTTGATTAACGGATCACCTTCTCGGAGTTTGAATTCCTCTTTAGTTTCCTGGCGGGTCATCCGCATTTCTTTCTCAAGAGTCCAGCGCTGAAACCCATAGTCTGCCGCGGCTAGAACCAATAGCGCAGCCAGGATCGTGAAAAAAAGTCGCCCCACCGATCCCAGCGTGGAGGCGGTGATCTCGGCAACGTCTTGACTCAAAAAGGCCCCCACGCCATTGGCCTGGGTTTCAAGAAACGACCACAAAATCGCAAACGCGATGCCCATCTTGAGCATTGCTTTGAAAGCCTCAACAAACCCTTTGCTGGAAAACAACCGTTTGAACCCTGACACCGGGTTCAGCCGCTCCCAGTTCGGAGAAAGGGGTTCCCAGGTCACATAAAGACCGGCCTGTGCCGCGCTGATCAAAACACCGACCACCAGGGCGACGAGAAAGATGGGGCCAACCATCCATCCCCAGGAAATCAGGCTTTCCCCTCCCAACTGAATCAGGGTGTTCTTGTCCATGGGCTGGAAAGGCCCAAACGTGAAAAAGCGCGCACTCAAGCTCGAGAACTCGACTAGTAAACGAGAGCTCATTAAATAAAGTGCGATACCAACGCTTCCCAACACAAAAACAGACAAAAGCTCGCGACTCATCGCCACCTGCCCACGTTTGCGAAACTCCTCTCGCCTAAACGCGGTTGCGGGCTGATTGCGTTCTTCTGCTGAATTTTCAGAAGCGTCTGCCACGTGGGATTACCTTAAAAACAGTTAAATGGTTCTGAGAAGCAACACTAAATCTTGGCCCATTTGGTCCATTAGCTCCTCGAAGTACTCAAGCATCTCGGGAGCAAAGAGATAGAGACTGCAAACACCCAGAAAAATAGTGACCGGAAAAACGAAGAGCACCATTTGCATTTGGGGCAAAAGGCGCGAAAGAATTCCGGTAGCCACGTTTGACGCTAAAACTAAAAAGGTGAAGGGAGCGGCAATTTTAATCGCAATCACAAAAAGTCGACTCGTCCCGTCCGTCAAAAGCGTGATCACGCCCTTACCTGTCAGACGAGCAAAATCCGCCCCGCGCGTGACATCAAAGCTTTGGACAAAAAGAGAAAGCAAATAGTGGTGCATATCCATGAATAAAAACACCATCAGCGCGAGCCAACCGGCCAGAGGAACGAGTACACTCACCGAGGCCTGCGTGACGGGATCAAAGAGACTAGCCGCACCAAAACCCATCTGATATCCCATAAAATGAGCAGCCAGGTGAATCGCTTCAAAAGTGAGATAAGCGACAAAACCCATCAGAAAGCCGATTAAACTCTCCCGAAGTGCGTAGACGGCCATCCCGCCAATATGGAGAGGAACGGGAGGAACGGCGTGGCGTACCACGGGGTAAATGGCGAGCGATATGACCAGCGCTAAAAGTAACTTCACACTAGACGGAATCGTCTGGTGCGAGAAACCAGGAACGAGAATAAATAGTCCCAAAAGTCGCAGGAAAACCGCGAGAACACTTAAGTAAACACGCCAATCATTTGGAAACAGTGCACTCAACGGATCACGCTCGGAATGCTTTCAAACACCTGGGTAGTGAAGTGAGTAATCGTGTCCAACATCCATGGAGCAAAGATCACAAAAGCGATGAGGATGGCGAGCATCTTGGGAACAATCGCAAGAGTAGATTCGGAAATTTGCGTGACCGCTTGGAAGATACTGATCACCACACCGGTGACTAAACCGAAGAGAAGCATCGGGCCAGAGAGGAGCAGTGCAACTTTAAGGCCCTCGCGCGTGATATCGAGAACTTGTTCCGAACCCATGTTGCTCCTTTAACCAAAGCTGCGAACCAAGGAACCGACGATCAAATGCCATCCATCGACCAAAACGAAGAGGATGAGTTTGAACGGCAGGGAAATAATAACCGGCGGGAGCATCATCATACCCATCGCCATCAGGACCGAAGCGACTACCATGTCGAGAATCAAAAACGGCACATAAATCATGAACCCGATTTGAAAAGCTGTTTTGAGTTCAGAAATCATAAACGCCGGGATGAGCAAGTAAGTCGGAACATCCTTGCGCTTCTCAGGGGTGTCCACTTTTGCAAGCTTCAGAAAAAGTCCCAAATCTTTTTCTCGCGTTTGGCGGAACATAAAATTTCTTAGCGCAAGATCGGTATAATTGAGCGCTTCTTTCTGGGAGATTTTCTTCTCCAGATAAGGATTTAGCGCTTCATTGTAAATCTTGGTCCAAGCCGGAGCCATCACGAACGCAGTCAGAAAAAGTGACAAACCGATGATGAGCTGATTTGGCGGAAGAACCTGCGTTCCCACCGCCTGACGGACGAACGAAAGCACAATCACGATACGGATAAAACTCGTCATCATGATAAGAATCGACGGGGCCAGCGCCAGGATGGTCAGAAGCGCGAGAATCTTCAGGGCAACGGCCGCCTGCTCAGGACTTCCCGTGGCCCCGCCCAAAGTGATCTGCAAAGGGGGAAAGGGATTACTCTCCGCAGCCGAAACTTGGCTTGAGAAAGCGAGAAGGATACTCCAAAAGGCGTGCGCGCAGGCTTGAATCATATATTAAGTGGCGGCTTTCCTTTAATGCGTTTGAATTCTTCTTGTACGGCTTCACGGAAACTATCTGACTCACCCTTGTTCTCCGTGTTGTATTCCTTGGTGAGTTCGGGAAGCGTGGAAAGAAAGTTGATCTGTTGAGGAGTCACACCGACGAGCACAAACTCTTTGCCGACCTTGAGTAAACAGACTCCGCTCTTCGGACCTAGGTTTGCGTAGCTCATCTTCTCGATGAGATACTTCCGACTTCCCTGTCGTACGGATTGGGTCTTAAGGGCCTTCAAGCCAAACGCGGTCGCTCCAGCGAGGATTAAAAGAATCGCCACACCGACAGCGATTTTACCTACGTGGCGTGTGGGAGACTTTGTTTCGATGCCTACCTCAGGGTGTCCCAGAGGTAGCTCTTCTTTCTGCATGAAATCGCGAACACTCGCATCGGTGCTGGCGGGAGCCGCTTTATCGACCGCAGCATCGGCACTAGCAATGAAGACGAGCAGAAAGCTTAAAATAAGCGCGAGGCGTCTCATTCATTAGCTCCTAATTGGCGGATTCGCTGCGTGTGACTAACGATATCAGTTAGGCGAACTCCAAACTTTTCATTCACCACCACCACTTCTCCCCGTGCAACGACCTTGTCGTTCACCAGAATTTCGAGCGGCTCGCCGGCAAGTTTATTGAGTTCGACAACGGAACCTTTGTGTAACGCGAGTAAATCTTGCACCAAAATGCGGCTACGACCCAGCTCCACGCTTACCTTAAGCGGGATGTCCATAATTTGGTCTACGTTTCCGCCAGAGGCTTGGTCTTGGTTTGCCTCGTCCTGCTCTAGTTCCTTCGCGTTCGCGTTGGTCTGTCCCATGGATTACCCCTTCTTTTTAATGATATTGGAAATCTTGATAGCCGAACTACCGTGGTAGACGCCCATTTGTCCTTTAAACTTAGTAATGCCTTCGACTTCGAGAGCAATGGGACTGAGTGGATCCTGGTCTAGGGTGAGTACCTGCCCTACTTTCCATTGGCTCATTTCCTTCAACGAACATTCCATTCGGCCTAAATGCGCACGCACATGAAGCGGAAGATCTTGAACTTCTTTTAACCAATGGTCGCGCCATATGGTCTTGTCAGCGGACATTTCTTTATTCACGCTTACGCTGAGAAACTGGCGAATGGGGTCAAGAGCACGCAAATGCAATATGAGGCAAAGTGACCCTGAGCTGTTTTCGAATTCAACATCGAAGTTCACGATGGCAACGGATTCCGCGCTCGGAATATAACTCACAAAGACAGGATTCGGCTCAGTGGAAACAAAGTCGAGTTCAATGGGGTAATTGGGCTTCCAACTTTCCATCAAGTCCTTCACCCCAAACTTCATCACCTTTTCGATGAGATTAGTTTCAATGGTGGTGAATTCCTCGCGAACACCTATCTGAGAGAAAGGCCGTTCGCTGCCCCCGTAGTACCCGTCCACAAGCGCGTAGGCCAACTTCGCGTTCACCACGAAGAGCATATGACCGGGAGGATTCTTGGATTCTACGATTCCCAAAGAGGTCGGTAACGTTACCCCACTAAGGTATTCACTGAAACGCAAGATTTCGGTGTCCTTGTAGGTGACGCTGACGTGTTTTCCAAAAGCGTTGATCAGCGTGGCGCGGAAAAGACGGCAAAAGCGCTCATGGATTCCCTCGAGCGCGGCCAACCGACCACGTAGAAACTTTTCTTGGGAGGCGAGATCGTAGGCAACCCAATCAAAGTGCTTGCCGTCCTTGCGACGATCGCCGCCGGCTCCTGCCGGAACAGAACCGCTCGAAACGGCAGACAAGAGAGCGTCGATTTCTGATTGGGATAAAGTATCGGCCATGCTTTAAAGCCTCTTAGTTGAAATGAAACTGAGTGAAATAGACTTGGGTAACGCGACCGGTGGTCAAAAGATTGTTAATCTTCTTTCGAATTTCCGTGCGGAGATCCACAATCCCCGCAGGCTCGCGAAGCGTTCCATAGGAATGACTACTTAAAAGAACAATAATGGAATCGCGAATCGCAGCTTTCTTACGAACGAGCTCTTCTTCCAGTGAAGGATCGGAAAGTTCAAATTCCATCTGCGTTTGGAGAAACTTCGGTCCTTGTTTGCTCGAAAGATTAACGAGAAAACTTTCCAGCGGAAAGAGAACGCCCAAGTTTTTTGCTTGGAGTTCTTTGCCGACCGGGCTGTCGTTTCCTGCCACCTCGGGCTGCTTCAACTCCAAAACTTTTGCGTTGAGTGAGTTGATTTCATTCCACATCACTCGTCCGAAATACGCTACGCCGCCGACGGCGACGAGATTCATAAACGTACCCAGAAGAATCATACCGCCGAGAAATCCCCCGCGGGCTTTTGTGGCTGCCTGCTGCTTCGCGTCTGACTGCGCCATGTCACGCCTCCCCATTAATTACAAAACTAGCTAGGAGAGGCATTCTGCAAGCCGAGTGCCACCAAGGGCCTTGAAAAGATTAGCGAAATAGTTCGTGTGGCGTCAGGGGAAGCCCGAGCCGTCATTTTTTTGGCGAAGGAAAGGTGCCCTCCGGAAAAGTGCCCGGTCTCGTTCCGTACTTAGTCCGGAAAGTGCACAGGCACCTTTCCGGAAGATAGGCACCTTTAATAGTGCATGTCCATCCAGTCGAAGGAGAGACCGGAGTAAGAATTCCAGTACTGACTGGGATTGTATTGAGTCGGAAAAGCGGTGTTCCAGGTTACCCAAGGATAAACAAACGTATTGAAGTACTGGTAGTACCCGGTGTTCCAGTATTGCGGGCAATACCCCAACCAGAACTGAGAAAAATCATATTGGTTGTAACCATAGTAGGCGGCGTGGCTGTACCAACCGTTTAGCATCTGCTGATACTGTTGCGCACGATAGGGATCTTGTTGCATGTACTGGTGCAAAGGCATCCACGGCGTGTACTGATTAGGATAACCCGCAGGAACATTCTGGGGACGGAACTGATTTTGACCCTGGTAAGGATTGTATCCAGGGTAATTTGGGTTCTGCGAAACATACGGATTCGGAGCTTGATAGCCGCCATATCCGTAATCTGAATTTTTTCCGCAGGCAGTGACAAGAACCACCGCTACGGCGAGCAACCACAAACGCATGACCTACTCCTCTTATGTCGTTAGCGGCGAAGCAATCTTCACCGATCGACCCGGATAAAGAGAAGTGCGAACGGCGTGCCAAAGGCCTTTTATGCCTAGCTGACGCTGGTTTTGGAGAAATAGGTGTTTGCGGCGTATTCACAGTGACAACAATGGTCACCTAGCCCCTCGTTTTCAAAGGCCTACCCTTTGCCTTTTTAGAGCAGTATTCCCGCTACACACGCCGTCATGAAGGAAGCTAGATTGCCCCCGATAAAAGCGCGAAAGCCGAGGTCGGCGAGATCCTTGCGACGCTCGGGAGCAAGTACGCCGATTCCGCCAATCTGAATCGCGATGCTGGAAAAATTGGCAAAACCGCAAAGAGCATACGTAAGAATATCAATCGCTCTCTGTGACAGCTGCCCCGCGGCCATGTATTTTCCCATATTCACATAAGCGTAAAATTCATTAATCACGGTTTTTTCACCGAGTAACTGCCCTGCTATCGCGCAATCTTTCCAGGGAATTCCCATCATGTACGCAAGCGGCCGGAAAATATAACCGAAGAGAAGTTCAAGAGTGAGGTGATGACCAAACGGTTCCGAAGCCATTCCAAGAAGCAAATTCACCAGCGCAACCAGAGCAATAAAAGCAATCAGCATCGCTGCCACATTCAGAGCCAAACCTAATCCATCAGAGGCCCCCTGGCAGGCAGCATCCAAAACATTCACCGCTTTGGATTCAATTTGCAGTTTCGCATGCCCCATTGTCTTGGGCTTGCCCACCTCTGGCAGAATGAGTTTCGCGATCAAAATCGTCGCAGGAGCGGACATAAGAGAAGCAGACAAAAGATGTCCAGCGGGGACGCCAAAGGCCACATATGCAGCTAGCACGCCTCCTGCCACGGTCGCCATTCCCCCGATCATCATGCAAAGTATTTCAGAGCGGGTCATCGAGGCAAGATACGGACGAATCAGAATTGGGGCTTCCGTTTGGCCGACGAAAACGTTCACCGCCGTGCAAAGGCTCTCGGCCCCGGAACAGCCCATCACCTTCACCATGATGCGAGCCATGAACTCCACAATTTTCTGTAAAACACCAAAGTAAAATAAAACCGAAGAAAGAGCCGATACAAAAATGATGGTGGGAAGGACGCTAAAAGCAAAAAAGTGTTCTGAAAAATTGTCTCCAAAAACAAACTTCGCCCCTTGATCAGAAAGAGAAACCACTTTTTGAATGGCTATCCGGGCGGCATCAAAAATGGCCATCCCCCAAGGCGTTTTCAGAATGAAAATGGCCAGAGCAAGCTGGAGGAGCAAACCTCCTACCACGGCGCGAACAGGAACTTTTTTGCGGTTCTCGGAGATGCTCCACGCAATGGCCATCATCAAAAAAAGGCCCAACGCACTAATGACTCTTTCCATCATCCCCTCAAATTGCTTTGGTGGTAACCACGGGGAGGTACCGAGAATGAGTGAGGCTGTCAACCACGGAAGAGGCTGGCACGGGGAGCGGGTCAACCGCTGGTAAGAGGCTCTGGGAAAGACTTAGGAAGGAGCGGTGCTACTCGACAACCCACTCTTCGATGGCAATGGCACGGGGGCCGTGCTGCTTGAACTCTGAGCCGAGAGAGGCGGTAAGCGCGTCTTTAAAACGGCGGTAGCCTTGAGGGTTCTTGAAGTCCTCTATATAGAAACCTGTTGCTACCTCAAAGACCTTATCCAAAATCTTCGCGCGGTTGATTTCCATATCCCGTTTTGCATCTGCCGAAGGACAATCAAGCTTGAGAGTAAACTGAGCGTAAGCCATTTGGGATGCGGTTCGATTCGCAAGCGGAATGGAAATATTGCGAAGATCGTATCCGTACGTGAAGTGCGCAATCTCTCGGGGCACTTCTTCGGCTGCGCTCTTTTCTTCTGCGACTTCTTCAGGAAACAAGGGAGGCCCCTGGTGGAACGTCAGAACTTGGTGAATTGACCACGCCGCTCCCGCTACCACACCGACCGCAAGCATGCCGCAGGTGTAAATAAAAAGACGAGCCGCCGGACGTGCCCTATTAATTTGCCGGAAGAGTGAAGGCATCGACTATAGAGTAACACACTACAAGTTTACTGCTGCACTGAGACCCGCGCCCCGTCGGGAAACGACGCAGCAAGAGACTCCCCTACTTTGTCGCCGATCCAATCGCCTAGACTGGTCGTCCAGATGTAGTTCATGGAACGGTTGAGAATATCGGTAAGAAATTCTTCAAACCAGTTCGGAAAGTAACGCGAGAAATAAACGCGCCCGATGTGGCTATCAAGCACCCGCAGTTTCACATAGAGTTCCCCATTGGAGTCCTCCAACCAAACGCGCGCGTTGACCACAAGCTTATCGGCATCGGCATCGAGCACCGAGGAGAGGCGTTTGCAAAGGGTAAGTCCCGACCGATACGAGCCCGAGATGGCCGCAGAGATATTGCGAATCTCACCCTGAACATCAAGATGCCCTTCATCGGCCATCACCATATCCATCTTCTCGACATCACCCCGGCCGGCTACGGTGTAGGTGTAACCCCCGTCGCAAACCGTGCCTGCCCACGTTTCTTGGCCTTTCCAATCACCGGAGATTTTGTCTTCACTGATGACAAAGTCGTCCTGATAGAAAAACGGATTAAGTGGAATGATGGCTGATTGAGCGGATCCAGAAAACGAAAAGATAAAAAGAGAGAAAAAGAAAAAGCGCGTCCCCATTTGCCCCCCTATGAAGGACCTAAACTAACTACCGGTCCGCGGCATGACAAGACCGGGTGCGTTTAGCGTACCTGCGTCTTATTTCAATACTCCCTTAAGTCCCTATCCGTGCTCAGTAATTTGGCGACGTCTTTGCATTTTCTCTCATTAGAGCACGCGCTGCAGGATCAACCGAACGGCGCGCAGCGCCGAACAGAGTAAAGAAAACAGGAGACAAAATGAAAAATCTGTACCGACTCAAAACCTATATGGTGCGATACCAAATGCACCACGCGGGGTTGAAAGTATGGTGGGTTGCCGAACAAGCCGGGGTTCATAAAACAACTCTCCGGAGATGGTTATCAGGGAGAATTGTTCACTTAACGCAAATGCATCTGGAGAAATTAGCTGAGTCACTCGGAGTCCCTTGGCAGGAAATCGGTACCGCGATCAGCGAAGAGTCCGGAATGTCTGAATCGGTGACTGCGCCGGTCGTCCAAGCGTGTCAGAAGACATCGTTTGAAAGCTGTAAAGCGCAAACGGCGTAAGATCGGTTAAAAGGGCCGTGTGTTGGGTAACATAAGTTGCGTCAATTTCGCTCTGGGCACTGACGTCGCCCACTCCAAAAGCCACCTGTGAGGTCGCGGGCAAATTAGTCTTCCAGGTCACGAGCGCGGTGGTGCGAGTAATTTCACTCACCGAGACATCGGTAATCTGCAACGGCCCGCTATAAACAGACCACGAATGCGTGACGGAATCGCCCGGATCCCCATTGCGATCGACACCAGCCACTTCAAATTGGTGCGGTCCATCCGCCAAGGCGTTATAGACAACAGGACTCGTGCAAGACTCGAAGGCTCCACCGTCTAAGCGACAGATAAAGCTCTGCGTATTAGAAGAATAGAATGTAATGCTCATGCTGTTTTCCGGTGTGATCCTTTCGGCGGGCAACGTGTTTTCAATATACACTTCCGCCGAACTGTACACTTCCCATTCATGGACAGCTTGCCCTTGCAATCCGACCTTATCGGTCACACTCACAACAAGACGATGCGTACCGTCTGCTAAATCGTTGACCACAAAGGGCGAGGCGCACGCGAAAACACCGCCACCATTGAGTTCGCAACTAACTTCTGTCCCGGCTTCGCTCACGTCAAAATAAACCACACGACTGCGTTCCTGGGTAAGCAACTCGGGAGGATTGCTTTCAGTGAAAGCCAAGGTAGGCGCAGTCTGATCAACTTCCCAAGAAAAAGAAGCCGTGTCGCTCACATTTCCGGCAAGGTCTCGGGCTTCCACATCTAAGGTGTGTTCGCCTTCGGCGAGACCGGAAAGAACCAAGGGGGAGTGGCAAGTTGAAAAATCATCGCCATCTAGAGCGCAACCAAAACTGACTGCCTCACTCGAATCGAAAACGAAACGCGCCTCTCCACTTGTAGTGGGGACAACGCTTGGATGCGTAAGCGACAAAGAAAGGTTCGGTGCAGTGGTATCCACCGTCCACGTGTGTGTTACAGCATCACTTGTCGCACCGGTGATGGTGCGCGCGTAAAGAACAAGAGAATGCTGCCCCTCGGCTAGGTTCTCAAGCTCCAGAGGTGAGGCACACGCAAAAGGCTCCCAATCTTCCGGAAGGGTCGGCAAATCCAAGAAACAGTAGAAATTGACCGCCGTATCGGAGCCAAAGGTAACACTAAGAGAGGTTGCAGCGGTCTGCGTCTCCTGCGGATTCAAACCCAAAATTTCTAGCTGAGGTCGTTCGTTCTCTACTGACCAACTGTAGCTAAGGGCCTCGGAGTCATTGCCTGCCAAGTCCTTGGCGCGGACAGTTACTTGGTGCGTCCCCGGTTCAACTTCGAACTCCCAGGGAGAGGTGCAATCGTCGAATCCCTCTCCGTTTAATGAACACTCGAAGGACGCGCTCTCATCCGATTCAAACTCAAAGCGCGTTGTAGTCGTGGGCGTCAACACTTCCGGGACATTGGTCCACGCGATACGAGGAGCGGTGCGATCAACACTCCAGCTATAGTGAGTAGGATTTCCCGCCTGATTGAGAGGCCGAATTTCAACCGTGTGCGCTCCCTCAGCAAGATTGCTATACGTGACAGGCGATTCGCAGAGAGCAAAACCCGAGCCATCGATCTGGCAGTAAGCGCGATCTTGCGGCAGAAAATTGGGGGCTTCCACATAAGATTTTATTAAACGGCAGAAAAGATTGAGCCGACGCCCTTCGCAACGACTTTTCCAATAGTTCCACAGACTGAGTTTCCACGGACTCAAGGTTTTCTGGTTATTCGCCTCAAACGTAATTTTAAGTGTGGTCGACGACGTGGGTGATTCAGAAGGTACAAGTTCAGTAATTTCCACATCACTTGTCGCATTGACCCGTTTGAAGGAATAACTCGTTACCGGGCCCATCTCATTGCGCATGCTCTTAGCTTTCACACGAAACGTGTGCCGTCCCTCATTCAAGCGTTTATAGGTTTGTGGTGAAGCACAGGCCTTAAAGGACTGGTTATCTAAAGAACAGTAGAAGCGCTTCGCCTGCTCGGAAGCAGAGAAATAGAAGCTAATATTCTTAAAGGTAATTTCCTCTCCGGCGGGTTGCACAGTATCAATGGTAACCGTAGGAATTCCCAAATCAGTCGGCAACGGCGCTTTCGCTGGGTCCACAAAAATGAGCTCAGCACTTAGTACTTCGGAAGGCGAACGAACCCATAACTGCACCTTGCCATCAAACTCTTGGATTTGATTTACGACTTCCAGCGCCGATTTACGCGGATAAACGTGGGCTCGGCTGAGGTTAACCAAAATATTCCAAGTTCCGTTAATCTTCGCCCATTCCGCGTGACGAGCGAGATCCAGACGTAGCGGAAAGTGACTCCGTACCCCGTTGATGCCGACGCCTACCCTGCGAAGAGGAAACGGTTTTGAACTGCGCACTTCCATCTTAAGAAACAAATGAAGCGCAGGATCATGGGTAAATAACTGGGAATCCAAGCGGGGAAAAATCCAGCGATGGCCCGTCTGGGTGGCCGAATACTCCGCGACAGTACCCTGCGCAAGCGCATGAAAAGCACTGTTTGAGTTTTCCGCTGTTTCGGTGAGGCATCCAGAAAGAAGTAAAACCAATGCAAAATAAAAATGCGCGCGGACTCTATGCAGCAAAGGAGAAAACATACGGACAGCCATCCTTTGATTACTAAAGTTCCTTAATTAATATTATACGCTGCGTTGCCCCCTACCTCAAATACCTTAAGTCTCTCATTTCGAATACTTACACAAACGGATTGCAGAAATTCGTGAACGAAACCAGGCGTTTCGAAGACTTTCTTTATGCTCTGCGTTCGGCGCGCAAAATGTTAAAATTAAACAAGATTAACAAAGGGGCGTCAGCCCCCTGACACCCTAAAATCTTCCAAAAAAAATGAACCCCCTCTTCTCACTGCCACGCGTGCGCTTTTCTCTACGCTACAAATTCCTTTTCGTGATGGGACTTCTGCTCGTGGCAGCGGTTGCTTTCTATACTCTGTTGGCTTCTTCCATTTTCCGCCAAGAAAAAACAGCACTCCTATACGACATCAATCACAGCACAGCAGTCAACACTGCGGCACAGCTCCGTTCGAGTTTCGCGCAGACGGCAAGTCAGCTTCAACTCTACACGCTCTCCTCCGCCACCGATTCGCGCAGCACGCTCCGCCTGGGACCGAACTTTCTCCGGGACGCCGGCGTAGTAAGCGCAGAAGTATTTCTGAAAAAAGGATCCAACTTCCAAGCGTTCAAAGATCCAGCGCGCGGACTTTCCTCAGAATGGTCCAAGCAAATCGAGGCTAGTCACCCTTCTCCCTACGCTTTTTGGTCTACCAATGAGAACGGTATAGTGAAGTTTTACTTTTCCGCTCGTTGGGAACAGAAACCCACCAGCGAAGAAGGAACAAAACTCGTCATAGCCGAGATGGACCCTTCCATTTACTTTCGCACACTGCAATCGGCTTCGCTTTTCCACACTTTCCTTGTGGATGGAAACGGAAGCATTTTGCTGCATTGCGATCGCGCTAAACAGATTCGTTTAGGTCAGGGCGCTCTCCACCCACTATCAGAAGAAATGCGTACCCGCCTTTCGAGTGAGGCGCGAAGCGGTGTGACGTCTTACCAAACAGGGGAAGAGGAATGGTACGGTGCTTACGCTCCCATTGGAGTTGGTGGCCTGTACCTTATTAGTCAAGCAAGCAAGGCCGAAGTCACCTCAGCCCTCGATCTCCTGATCCAGCGCTCCCTTCTGTTCGGACTCATTGCGGTGACGGCAACGTTCCTAGCGAGTATTCTTTTTTCTAAACGTCTTACTCGGAACTTGCACAAACTGACTGTGATGGCTCAGAAGATCGGTAAGGGTGACCTACGCAGCAAGATTCGCATTCGCTCCTTTGACGAGGTGGAAAACCTCGCAGCCTCGTTTAACGCCATGATTGATGAACTTCGTCAGTCTCAAGAAGCCATTGAAAAGTACAACCGAGAGCTGGAACAAAAAGTGGCGGAACGCACCCAAGAATTGAAGGAGAAGAACGTGGCCATCGAGGAGATTCAGCACAAACTCCTCGAATCGACCCAGCTGGCGGCTGCTGGCGAAGTCGCAGGACGGACCGCTCACGAAGTGTTAAATCCGCTAACGTCCATTGTGGGTCGACTGGAAAAAGTACGTGCCTACGCCACCGTCGATGCCAAGCCATCAGAACAGCTCTTGCAGATCTTGGGCGCATGGGAAGAGGAATACAAAAAGGGAGGTTGGACCAAGCTGGAAGAAAATCTCCGTTCTCCTTCAACGATTGATCCGCGCCAATCTTTATTCGAAGAAGATCTGCAGAATCTCAAGACCCTCGCCCAACATTGGAGCGGACAACAACAACAACTCGGTGGAGATCTTGGCTTTGTTCGTGATCAAGCAAACCGCATCCAGCGCATTGTAGACGGCATGCGGGAAATGGTACGCTCGTCTACCGTGACCGAAGAAATCAGTTGCCATCAAACCGTACAGGAAGCCGCACTTACCCTCTCCGATATCTTGGAAAAACATCGTATTCACCTCGCTAAGGAATTCGAAGCGCCTTATGATCGGGCCGTACTGAATAAGGATGAACTGATTCAAGTACTAACCAATCTTCTACGAAACGCTTTCCAAGCCATCCAGAGCCGACAGGTGCGCGAACCTCAGCTCCAAGGTCATATCGTGATTCGCACCTTGGAAGTAGATGGGGGAATGGCGATTGAAATTCATGACAACGGCGTAGGAATTGAACCCGAGCAGCAGGAACGCGTTTTCGATCAAGGCTTCACAACGAAACCTCCCAGCCAAGGAACCGGTTTGGGACTAGCGATTTGCCGACGCTATGCCCGCGCGTTTGGAGGGGAAGTTACCCTGGTTGCCAGCGACACCAAAGGGAACGGCACCTGCTTTAGAGTTTTTGTTCCCCTTCTCATCAACCGCCACACCTTGAAGGTTGCGGTATGAGGCGAACTAGCCTCGTCTTCCTCGCCACTCTCCTTTCCTTCTCCGCCCACGGCGCCTCGATCACGGAAACCTTCAACTCTTCTGAAAAAAACAACACCCTCACGACGACTGCTGCCGACGGAGTTTGGGATCTCACGGCGGGAACACTCCACGTCCCCCACACAGTCGACCGCGACGGAGGCGCTCCATCGGAAGACGATGTCATGCACCTCGGCCAGGGAACTGATGGTCCCTTTAGTTTGTCCACCTACTCAACTTTTGATTCCCTACCGGGCACCCCTAACACCATTGATTTGCCAACGACACGCACGTATCAGTTCACTACATTTAATCTGGAAAACGGATACACACTTAAACCCGTAGGAAGCGCACCCCTTGAGATCAAAGTTCAGGGAGCCGTTCTCATCGAAGGAACAATTGATCTCCGTGGTGGAGATGGGGAAGATGTGAACACAACTCTCACCACCATCCCATCAGGCGGAACTGCCGCTGCCGGCGGGGGCGCTGGAGGTAATGGAGGCCAAGGTTCCACCGCTTCAAACGGATCAGATGGAACCCCAACGAATAGTGATGCCGACGGAATGGGGCTCGGCGGAGGAGCCAGCGCAAGCGCCGTTTTAGGCGACGGATCCGGTGGCGGAGGGGGCGGAGGACACGCCAACCTGCCTGCGAGCCATAACGGTGAGAACGGAGGAGTAGGAGGCGGAACCGGAGGTTTGGGAGGGCCACAGTTCGGTTTTACCGATCCTTACGTTACCGAGTTCGTAGGTGGGTCGGGTGGGGGAGGAGGAGGTGGCTACAATCTTGGCGCCGTAAACGCCCAATCTTCGGGAGGAGCGGGAGGAGGGGGAGGAGGCGCGCTTCGCTTGATGGCGGCTTCAATCGAAGTCGCCGCTGTGACGGGCAAAATTTTAGCGACCGGCGGCAGCGGCGGCTCGCAAGCTAACGCTGACACCCACGCTGGTGCGGGGGGCGGTGGCGCCGGTGGAACGGTTGTGCTCTTTTCAAGGGAAGACATTGTTATCGATGGAGAGCTTTATGCTACCGGAGGAATGCGCGGAGTTGGCGGTCATGGCGGTGACGGAGGAAATGGTGCCATTGGCCGAACACGCCTGGAAAATGGGAACGGAAATGGATACACAGGTGGGATAACCGTTGAACCTCTCCCCAATGTTGCCTTTGGTACCACCTATTTCTCCACCCAAAGTGTCGTCGTCGAATCCAAAAGTTATGACACGGGCACGAACGAACCTGCCTACCTGAGTTTCACCCCCACTGAAACACTCAATAGCGGAACGCTCACCTACGAGATTGCGGGAAGCTCGGATGATTTTGGGAGTGATGATACGGGATACTTACCTGTGGCCCAGCTGTCTGACATCGACGGTAAACGATACTTCAAATTCCGAGTAACTCTGCAGGCAGGAAACCGAACTTCCTCCCCGGAGGTTTCACAAATCCGGGTAGCCTTCTTTGATCAGGCCTTCGCCTTTCGGTTTGCTTCGTGTGCCCGGACTTCTTTCCCGCGTGACCGTGCTTCCATCGTCGAAATAATCGGGATTGCGTTCTTGTTTTTGATACCGCTTCTGTTTCGCCCCATACGACGCAAATTCTCCCACTAGATACACACCCATCATTACCTGGCACGACCAGACCTGATTGTTCTGAGTTCCCTCAAAGCGCAATGAAGGACTTACGTTAATCTCTGCGCGCGGCCGAAAACTTATTCCGGCGAGGCGAAACCCGAATGAGGTAGATTCAATGATATTGCGGCTGAGTAGGCCTGCTCCACGCACCTGCCCCAGCACGGAGAGACTGCCGATTAAGTCAGAGCGCCAGTGAAACCCACCACTTTCTCCCCAATAGAAGCTCATCCCCCCGAGAAGTGCCGCGTACAAATACGGTTGCAACTTCATTTGCGTAGTAGACACGCGTTCCCAAGCCCCGACTCTTTCTACGTGCGCACCGAGGTAAATAGATTGCCCCCAAAACCTCAAAGGTGACTTCCACAACCCGCTCCCGCCGACCTGAGTAAAAGTGACGTTAGGTTGGGAGCCAGAGATCTCGCTGTTCTGGCTCAAATACTCGAGCGGCTGATACCACAGCCGCCCTTCCCAGTCCGGTGTTTCCAGCCCTCTTTGAAACGCCAGCTCCACTCTCCCCATCGGAAAACCGTTTACACTCACCGACCCCACCCGGTCGGTCACATTTTGAGTAACGAAGGCGCCGTTGACTCCCACGCTGCCCATATAAAATTCGGGTGTTTTCTCCGACAGAGCCTGCGAAAGCGATTCCGCTAAACGAGAGGATTTTTCAAAGTCCTTCTTGTGTTTCTCTTCCTGCGCTCGCAAGGCATCGCGCTGGCGCTTGTCTTCTCGGCGTTTCTCGACCAAGGCTTTCAGTAAGCGGCCCGGCGCTATTTCCTCCGGCACGCTGGGAAAACCGCGTTCCCCGTCGGCATCGATGCCCGTGACTCGCCAAAAATATTTTTGGTTCGCCGTAAGTTCCACGTCCGCTTCCGCTGTTTTTACATTGATACTTTTCAAGATGGTTTTGAAGTCTGCGGTTTCACTGACCTCAAAAACATACCCCATCGCTCCCTTGACGGATTTCCATTCAAACTTTAAACGCACGGTCAGAGCCCGATCCGAGGTTTCCGCGTAGGCCGGGTTAATGAAAAGTGCCCCTAAGAAGGCAAACACTCGCTCAACGTGTCGTGGTGCCGAAGAGCGATTTTTGGGAAGAATTTTTACTCCGGTCGGCTCTGGGGGAGCGAGATACTCTTTGGTCGAAAACGTATGCCCGTCTGAAAAAGGGTAGTCCCCATACTCTTGGTGTTCCGCCCTAACACGCCAAAAATATTTCCCTGGCTTCGGAGTTTTAAATGATAAATGAGGGGTTCTGCCGTCCACCTTTTTTTCTAGAACCAGTTGCGTAAACGCGGGATCCGTTGCGACCTGCAAGGTATAGCCTTGCGCTAAAGGCACTCTCTTCCACTTAAAGGAAATATTCTTCATGGCGTCGTTTACCGAGGCAGCCGCCGGCTCTATCAGGTGTATCTCGACGTTAGGCCGAACCACGAATCGAGCCGGCTCCGAAAATCGCACACCAAGGCGGGTACGCCAGAAGTACAACCCCGCTGGGAGACGAGTACTCACCCGGCCGTCCCGAATCGGAAAGGTTCGCCGTTCGACAAAGTTGGGCTGTAGCGAGACCTCCAGCGTGTCTGCTTCCTCGCCCTGCCAACTAAATTCAATCGCGTGCACTTTTTCCGCACCCAGATCCCAAACTGAATTTGCGGGGGGTGTCAGAGGAGTAAAGGGAAGCGGAAGATTGATCGCAGCCACCTCACGCTCCGATCCGACTTCGATCACTTCGCCCTGTTTGATCAGTTTGGTTCTTTCCCCACTACGAGGAACCACGCTTAACTCCCCTTCTCTCACCTCGACACGAGTTTTGGCGTTTAAAGGAGAGGACGAAATCAATACCTCGCTGCTTTTGGAAAGATCAAACTGTTGGCTCCGAAGCCCGAGCCGAAGGTTTCTGTCCTCACTCCGAAGCTGAACAACCCCCTGCTGAATATCCACTGCCAACGCCGAAGCCGAAGTGGTCGGGACGGCAGAAAACTGAATGAGGGTATCTGGGCCCAGGTGAATTTCCGCGTTCCCCTCCACCTTAAGTCGTGCGCTACCTTCCCTACCCGTCATCACTAAGTCTGACGCACGAATAGCATCTCCTGCTCCAAGGGCGTACCAGCTCAAATTTCCCGACGAACGGTGCCGAAGTTCTTCTGCTTTCCATAGGACGGTCCCTATCGGGGGACTATCTGAAGGGCGAGAGTCTTCTGGTAGGGGAAGATCAATAATCCGCATCTGGTGAAGGAGAAACAACACCTCGAAACCCAAGGCGAATATGACCAGCAGGATGATTAAGGCGTCTTTTTGCCGGGTGAGCACCACAGCCTATTGTAACACCAAGTTTTATCAAGGGATTCAGGGATCTTGCCGATACGGAGCTGAAGGACTGTGTGTTTACATGAACCGACGCTTACTCATTCTAGATGACGAACCAGGCATCCTGGAAGCCTACGCGGGTATTCTAGCGCCCCGTTCCAGCCCAACGGTCCGTTCTTCGCGGCAGGTTGCGGGTGCGGCGCCACAACCGACGGAGGCTATTGGGGCTTTCGAGCCTACCTACGTCAGCAATGGCCCCGATGCGCTCAAAGCCATTGAAACCGCGCTTACTGAAGGTCGTCCCTTTGCTGGGGGCTTTTTCGACGTCAAGCTTGGCCCAGGTTGGGATGGGATTGAGACGCTTAAACGTGCAAAAGACGTCGATACGGATTTTCTCTGCGTGATTGTCACCGCCTATCAGGATCGCTCGATTGAGGACATCACAAAACTATTCGGTGAAACTTTCTCTGATCGCTGGGATTTTCTCAGCAAGCCTTTTACTCGCGGCGAAATCTTGCAGAAAGCAAATAACCTCGTGGCGAATTGGGACCGGCGCAAACGAGAAAAGGAATACATCGAGCGAATCAAAACACAGCAAGAACAACTTGTACGATCCGAGAGACTTGCGGCCGTCGGGACTCTCGCCCGTGGCATTGGTCACGAGTTTGGAAATATTCTCCTAAGCATTATGGGAAACGCCGATCTCGCGTTGCAGACAAAAGACCCTCAACAAATGGAAGAAGCTCTGCAGCTAGTTGGCAAAAGTTCGGAACGCGCGGCTGTTATTCTCCGCAACCTGCAGTCGATGGTCAAAAAGGAAGCGATCCGAGTTCCTCACGATATTCATATCCCAATTAAAGAGGCTTTAGAGTTGGTGGCTTTTGAATTGCGCAAGCAAAGCATCGCCCTTACCCACCAATACGCGAAGAATCTCCCACTCATTTTGATGGACCGAATTGAAATTGGGCAAGTCTTTTTGAACCTCACTATCAATGCGATTCACGCAGTGGCCGGACGCAAGGGGCAAATTCACGTCGAGACGAAACTCCTCGATGGCGGGGTGCAAATTAATTTTTCTGACAACGGAAAAGGAATCGAACCCAAACACCTGGGCCGGATTTTCGAGCCGCTTTTTACGACCAAAGAAGGCACGGGGAGTGGTATTGGGCTTTCGGTTTCAAAGAAAATCATTGAGACACATCAAGGACAAATCCACGTAAATAGTATTCTGGGGCAAGGAACCACTTTCGCTATCTGGTTGCCTGCCGCGGACAGCATTAGGGAGACGAAATAGCATGCGGTATTTTGCGATTACAGTCCATTCTGACGCCACCATCCAGTCGGCTCTTGAACAAACAGTATCCGAGATGAGTGACGTAAGCTTTCAACATTTTAGTGAAGAAACCGCAGCACTTGAATGGCTTGTCGAAAAAGGGCAGCACGTTGATTTCGTCTTTTTGGGATGGTCGGTCGGACGCGCCAGTCGCACATTGGTGCATGCGCTGCGCGACCTGAAAAATACAAAAAATGCGCTTATCTTTCGTATCGCCACCCCTAACGACCTGGATTGGGTAAAAGGCCTTTTCGAGCTCGGCAATCAGGTCGACAACCTTCTTATCAAACCTTTTCCGCCCGAATCTTTGAACAAACTACTCAGTACCGCGCTCAAACAGGAAATGACTCCGAACTCCGGTGTATTGCTAGTTGACGATGACAAGCGGTCTCGAGAAATCCTACGTCAATATTTGCAGCACTATGGCTTTGCACAAGTGTGGGAAGCCTCAGACGGCGCAGAAGCGTTCCAACTATTGGAGCAAAAGGGTAACCAAGTCGCCGCTATTGTAAGCGACTGGGAAATGCCTCATGTGAATGGTATCCAGTTTCTCAAGCAGGTGCGCGACTCTGAGAAATTCTCCGCAGTTCCTTTCGTCATGATCACGTCGCAGACCTCTCTGGAAGAAATCAAAAATATTCAAGCAGCAGAGCTAGGCGTGGATGGTTATCTTAACAAGCCTTTTGACCTAACCACCTTTAAGGGCCAGATGCAGGCGATCTTCAAAGAGATCCAAACACACCGCCAATCCGAATCTTTTCTTCTCCATTCACGCGCCTTGGTTGCCCACGGCAACTCACACGAAGCGGTAAGTCTGTTACAACAGGCCGTTGTTCAGGTACCTCAGTCGGCTACATTATTTGAAGCGCTGGGGGATGCTCTTTCCAGCGTAGACGATGCAAACACTAAACAGTCACTCACCCAAGCGGTGGATGCGTATGAAAAAGCCATCAAACTAAGTAGCGAGAAAACGCAGCTTCTCATGAAGTACTTCGAAGTGCAGATGGCCTTAGGTCATGCAAACCAAGCAATCCAACTACTCAAGTCTCACATCGGCAAGCAGGGGCTGAACGATCAACTGCGGACGCGTCTCGCCAAGGCGTACGTGCAAAATGGTCTCTACGATCTCGCTTTGACCGAACTTCAGCGAACGCTCCATCTCAATCCAGCAAACACCGAAGCGCAATCGTTGTACAATCTCGTCATCTCGCTGCAGAGCGACAAGACGCGAAAAGCCGGCTGATTGCATCATTTCCGTCCCTCCTCCCTCACGGTATAATGGCCGCCAGGTGGGCCGATCACGACTTACATTTATTTTGATTACGCAGCTAAGCTTCTGCGTTTTCGCTTCTGCCGTTTTCTCGGCCGTCTCGCCCTCTCGCTTCGTATTGGGACTCCCGCTCTCTCCCCCCTCTTTGCTTTACTTCATTGCTCCCAACGAGATTTCACTCGCGATCACGCAGCTAGTTCTGGAACCTCTTATTGAGATGGACCGTTTCCACCACAAACCCGTCGCGCGACTAGCTCGCCAATGGAAACTTTCCCCCGATCGCCGCTCTGTTACTTTTACGCTTGATGGGCGGGCCCGGTTCGCCGATGGAAGCCCCGTGCGAACCACCGATGTCCTGTACACCTGGAGGCTAATCCAAAACCCGGCCCATAAGACGGCGTTCTACCGCTCGCTTTTTTCTGACGTCACTGACTGTTCCGTACTTAGCCCCTCCGTGGTCAAGTTCACTTTTCGCAGCCCCCATTTCAAGAATCTCTCTCGATTCGAAGAATTTTTTGTAGTTTCAGAGAAGACTTTTTCCGCCAAACGATTCAATCAAGACTTCAATTATGCATTTAGCGGCTCAGGCCCTTACAGCGTGGAGTCAGCAGGTCCTCATTCGACAATCACCCTGCGCAAGAACGCTCTTTACTGGGGTTCAGTCCTTCCCAGTAATCGGGATCGATTCCATTTTGACGAAATTGTTTTTAAGGAGTTTAGCGACGACCTTTTGCACTTCAACGCCTTTAAGAAGGGCGAGCTCGATTACTACTACTTCTTGAATTCCAAACGCTGGCTCCATGAAACCGTGGAAGGCCCCTTTCGCGATGGATCCATTCGCAAACTTAAAGTAGAGAGCAGTCTGCCGTTTGGCACCCAAGGCATTGCGTGGAACCTCAGACGTCCCTTGTTCCAAGAAGTGGAAGTCCGTCGTGCGCTTGGTCACCTGATGAATCGACAGGCGTGGATCTCGAAGCTTTTTTTCGATCAGTACGGACTCGCCGCAGGTCCGGTTCCGCTGCGCTCCCCTTTCCATTCTCCGTCTAACTTGCCTCTAGCTTACGATCCCGTGCAAGCGCAGAAACTGTTGAAAAAAGCAGGCTGGAAGAAGTGGGACAACGAAGGAGTCCTCGTGCGGAACGGAAAACGTTTCGAATTTACCCTCCTCACCGGTGAACCGGCTTACCTACCCGTTTTGACCGACTACCAGCAGGACCTAAAAAAAGTGGGAGTGAAAATGCACATCCGGCTCGCGGATTGGGCCAGCTCACTTAAACTTACTGAAGACAGAGAGTTCGACGCGAAAACTACCAATGTCGCACGTGAAATCGTCCCCTCCCATTTTTCAGTGCAGTGGGGGAGCACGGAAGCTGACACGATAGGAAGTGCAAACATCACCGGTTACAAAAACCCCGAACTCGATCGATTGGCAAAACAACTCGACATGACCGACGATCCCACCAAACGCGTTAAGCTCACTCAGCAGATAGACGCTTTGATTGGCCGGGACCAACCCATGGGTTTCACGTGGGAGCCCACTTTCTATCGCATTGCTTACTGGAACCGTTTTTCTTTCTCGGGAAAAGGTTACGCACCTTACGATACTTGGTACACGCTATTTCATTCTTGGAAACCTCGACACCCCACCCCGCCCGCATGAAGCACTACTTCATCAACCGGGCTTTGGGACTACTACCGACACTATTTGGTGTGAGTATTCTTTGTTTTGCTCTGACTCAGCTTCTCCCCGGCGGTCCGGCCGACTATTGGTTTTCCCTTGCCAGTCAGGAAAGTTTTTCTTCTGCTGCGGTCCCAAGCCAACTTACGATCAGAGATCGCCGGGCTCTGGAAGAATATTACGGCTATCAAGAACCCCTTCACCACCGCTATTTGCATTGGCTGAGCGGGGTGGCCAAAGGAAACTGGGGCAACTCTTTTCAGCATGAAATCCCGGTATCCACCCTTATCTTGCCCCCCCTCAAAACGACACTCGCTTTAGGTGCTTTAAGCTTAGTAGTTGCTCTACTTTTCTTTCTGCCAATGGGTCTTTTTCAAGCTTTTCATCCGCAAAGCTTCTTAACCTGGCTTAGCGGAACAAGTCTTCTCTTCGTGCATGCGCTACCCCCTTTTCTCCTGGCGCTAGGTCTACTCGCCCTACTATCCCCAAAGTCCCTTTTGGTTCCGTTGATTTGCTATTCCTTCGGCCTGGGGAGCTTCGTCTGCTTGCTCGTAAAGCAGTCAGTAACCCACACGCGCAGCCAGGAGTTCTACCGATTCGCTCAATCCCACGGCATTGGCCGGAGTCATATGCTACTGCGACTACTACGCAACGCCGCCGCCCCTCTTTGCGCTCAGTGGGGAACCTGGACCACCCATTTCTTCGCAGGTAGTGTGGTGATCGAAACACTTTTCAATTTGAATGGAATTGGCCGGTTGGGATATCACGCCTTACTTTCTCGTGACTACCCCGTGATGCTAGCGCTCATTCTTTTGTTGAGCTCAATTTATCTTGTCGCCAATCTCGTTTCTGAACTTGTGCTGGCCTGGTTAGACCCCCGGGTGCGCTATGCATAGAGATCTCTTCTTTCGGCTCGCCGGGCTTTTGATTTTTGCTGGGCTCGTTCCTGTGCTCTGCCATTCCGATCCGTTGGTGCTCTACTATGAAGGAAAGCTATTCTTCCCACGCCTGAACCGCATCCCCGCCAGTGTTTTTGACCAGGAAAAGCCCCGACCCGATTACTCTCTTGTCACTGCTCTTCCCCCATTGGGAAAAGGGGCGTGGGCTCTTCACCCCCCATTCCGCTGGGACCCCGATGCCTCACACCTTGAAGGACCGCTTCCGGGCCCACCTAACCGCTCACACTGGCTGGGTACCGACGATAGAGGCCGAGACGTCTTGTCTCGCTTACTGTACGGTTTTCGCAATGGACTATTTTTCGCCGTTGCAGCGTGGGCATTTACCTTGGCGATGAGTGTAGTCATCGGTGGCGTTCAGGTTTACGCGGGTTACCGAATCGATTTTCTCGTCCAGCGTTTCTCGGAAAGTTGGCAGTCCCTCCCTACTTTATATGTAGTCCTTTTTCTCTTGAGTCTTTTTACACCCAGTCTGACACTGCTTCTTTTTGTATGGGTATTGTTTGGTTGGGTTTATCTGGCAGGTTTGTTTAGATCAGAAGTACTCCGCTTGCTTTCGCTGCCGTATGTGCAAAGTGCACGGGGTTTGGGACAAACGCCCATCAGGATTGCGTGGCACCATGTTCTTCCCGGTGCGCTTCAACCCTTACTCGCTCTGAGTCCTTACCTCATTCTTTCTGCGTTTTCAGGGCTCGCTACTCTCGATTTTTTAGGCATGGGTTTGCCCCCTCCGGCTTCCACTTGGGGCGAGCTTCTTCTCCAAGCTCGCCTTCACCCAGAAGCGTGGTGGCTTATCGCCTTCCCCATCACTGGGCTATCCCTATTCCTTTTCGTTCTAGGAAATAGCTTCGCTGTTCCTTTTAAGATTTCATCAAAACAGCAAATAGCTTCTCAATCCGCGATTTGAGATCATCGTGCAAATTTTGGTAGGCTTTTTCGCGACCCGCTCCTACATAACCCGTCGGGTCGCTCGTGTTCCAATGTTCTACGCGTACCGCAGAAGGAAGCTGCGGCAACTGGACGTATTCCTGGGGGCAAACGGTTATGATCGCTGAATACTCCGCTAGGGGAAGGACTTCTCGAAACCCCTTACATCCCTGACCGGACAAATCAAAACCCCGCTTCTCCAGAAAACTTCGTGCGCCCGAGTCTAAAACCGAACCCGGGTGAACACCGCAACTATCAATAACCATGGTTTGTTGGGGGTCCAGGGACCTGGCAATCGCTTCAGCCATCTGGCTCCGGCAGGCGTTAGCCATACAAATAAAGAGAACTTTGTGCACGATAACAATAATCCTGAAGCCTCGACTATATATGTCAATCGCTTTTTGTCAGAAACCACTTTTTGCGGTAGGACTGGCACAAGTGGAACAATCTTATCAATTAAAGGAGGCGACCCCACGCGAGTGGGCGCTTCAGGCAATACAGAATCTCGATGCCCTGCTACTCGATCACGCGGCATGTGAACGTAAAGCGGCAGCCATGGGAATTTCTTTTGTCGTGCAATATCCCGACCGCCCCAAACTCATTGATCCTTTGATCGGATTTGCCCGCGAAGAACTCGAGCATTTCCAGCAAGTTTGTCGCGTCATTGTCGCCCGCGGACAATCTCTGGGAGAGGACAAGAAAGACGATTACGTAAACCTCATCCACCGCCACATCCGCACCACTCGCGACGAGCGTTTGCTCGACCGCTTACTGGCGGCGTCTGTGATCGAAGCGCGAGGACACGAGCGCTTAGCCCTTCTCGAAACAGTTTTAGACGTTCCCGAACTGAAAGCCCTCTACGGACGTCTCGCCCGTGCAGAGAATCGCCACCGGGATTTCTTTCTTGAGCTAGCGGAACTCTACTTTTCCAAGGAAACGATCGCAAAACGTTTGGCCTTTTTTATTGAGGTCGAGGCAGAAGCCATTCGATCAGTGCCTTTTCGCAGCGCGATTCACTAATGCGCGTAATAGACAAATATCTCGCTCAGTATGCCTATCCTTCTCCGTGGATTACGAAAGTAGAAACGTTGTGGGACCACGCCGTTGCCGTGCCCATCAAAGACGAAGTGCCGGCACTTGCTTCTCTTTTGGAGTCTTTAACACTTGCCGCTCGCCACCGCGCACCGGAGCGTTCTCTTCTGATTCTGGTCTTAAATGGTCCTTTCAGTGCAACGAACGCCGCTTGCTTTGAGCAGTGGTTCAATCCTGCTCGAGCTTTTTCACCCAGTGTTTCCCTCAGCGCACTCGACACATCGTTGGATCTTCTTTTTGTAGATGGGCGTAGTGAAGATGACAGGCTTTTGAAAGAAGGTGTCGGACGCGCGCGGAAACTGGGCTGCGACATCGCTCTGGCTTTGCATGCCACTAACAAAGTTCGCTCTCCGTGGATAGCGACGACAGATGCGGATGCCTACGTTCCCACTTCTTATTTTTCTTTACCCAAAAGTTCAGCCGCCGCACTTCTTTTCGACTATACGCATGGGCCGCAACCCGATCTCGCCCATCGTCTCTACGAGGGGTTTTTGCGCTACTACGTAGAAGGTTTACGTTACGCTGGTTCGCCCTACGCGTTTCATGCATTGGGAAGTACCATCGTTGTTTCTGCAGAGACTTACGCGCGCGTGCGAGGCTTTCCACGGCGAGAGGCTGCCGAGGACTTTTACCTTCTCAATAAGGTTGCTAAAGAAGGGGAAGTTGTTGTGCTCTCTGATTGCATTCGGCTTCAGCCCCGCGATTCTCACCGCGTGCCTTTCGGGACTGGCGTAGGCACCTTCAAGATACGGGCTCTACTCGATGAGAACTTAGGTTACCGGATGTACGACCCGCGCTGTTTTAGTGAGCTAAAACGTTTTCTCGAAGCGGTTGAGGAAGTCTGGCAAGATGAGCCTGAACGAATCGCCTCACTCGCCCCTTTTGCCTATCGCTGGTTTACCAGCCAAGGGGGAGTGGCAGCACTAGCGACTATTCTAAGCGAACGACAACAGCTTCAATCCAGACAACGAGCCTTTCGTGTTTGGATGGATAGCTTTCGCACGTTAAAGTTAATGCACTACCTGAGAGATGAAGTCTGGCCGAATTTATCATGGGAGACAGCATTGGCAGAGGCCCCCTTCGAGGTGCCGGGATGGCTAGAAAATTCACATCACCCACGGTCAGTGCCCCCACATTTTTTCGAGGTAGGCCTCTCTTCCTGAGCCCTTCTTGTACCGCTTGTATTGCTCAGGTTCTTTCTTATAATATTGCTGGTGGTATTTTTCTGCCGCGTAGAATGGTTTGGCGGGAGTAATCTCCGTTACTATCGCCAAAGCAAATTTCCCCGATTTTTCCATCTCTACCTTCGAAGCGATGGCTTCTTTTTCTTGTTCTGCCGAGTGGGTATAGATAGCGGTGCGGTACTGCGTGCCTTTGTCAGCAAACTGCTTATCTTTTGTCGTGGGATCAATATTTCGCCAGAAGAGATCCAAAAGCTTTCGGTACTTTATTTTATTCGGATCAAAAGTTATCTCAATGGCTTCCGCATGCCCTGTAGAGCCCGTGGAAACCTCGCGGTACGTCGGGTTTTCTGTCTTACCGCCGGTATACCCCACACGGGTACTTACCACTCCCGGCAAGTTGTCGAACACGGGTTGCATGCACCAAAAGCAGCCTCCAGCGAAAGTGGCTCGATCGAGTCCTTGGGCACTGATCGCGAAGCTGACCATAACTAATACCGATAATATGCTTTTCATCGTTTCTCCTAAGGCCAGACGCGAATCTCACCTGTCTCCATTAGTCGATGTTGAAGGCTCTAAAGCTGCGCTCGAGAGAGCGCAGCGCGGCATTGCTCAGGCATCTGCAACGTGTTTTCGAAGATCAATTCAGCGTCTTCCACCGTGTGAAGCGCCAGACCGCACGCCGGAGTGTACACCGCCTCTTGAAGGATGCTCTTTCCGGTCGCCTCTCCGAGTGTGCCTATCAAGGTGCTTACCAGCACGTCGGCTAAAAGCTGGGGCGTAAAACCATGAATCTTTAACGAATGCCCGCCTGTTGGAACCGCCCCTAAAGCGAAACGACCACCTTGAGCAAGAAAGGCTTGTACGGATGGTTTCTCGGAAAGCAAGGAGTTCAAAGACAGATGCGTGTCGATAGAAAGAATATCCAACGGCAGTGACAGTACGCTCTTCCAGTCCGTGTTACTGCAACAGTGCAGGCCAACCAACGCTTCTTCCTTTTGCAGCGTTTGAACAAAAATGCGTAACTCTTGTAACGCCATGCCGTGCTTGTGGTTCTGGGCGGAAAAAACAAAAAATGCCGGCTCATCGATAAAAAACAGAGGCGTCACTCCGCGCAACTTGAGTTTGCGCACCATTGCCACTGCCCGAGCGAGAATCAACCGGTACACCTGAATGCTCATCTCTGCATCGCGTTCTACTGGGGAACCGTCTGTGGTTTGTAGGCTCCATTGGCAAGTAAGAGGACCTGTGAGCTGAATCTTCGCAAATTTGACATCGCGTTCGCCCAATTCCCAAAGAAAGGGGTTCCAGCAACTCCACATTTCAGGAGAGGGCTCGAATTCCGCAAAAGCCTCTGGATTTTCCTTCGCACAGGCAAAGGCTTTATCCGTTTTCGCTCTTAAAGCATCGCGCCCCGCTCTCCACTTCTCCGCATCAAGTTGAGCCGCCCCTCCCTCTTCTGGAATCAAGCCTGGAAGGCCTTCTATTGCTTGAACCAGCATATACTCCCGCTGATTGCGAATCGGGAGCTGGGGCAAAAAAGGAATCCCTGCTCGAAAGGAAAACTCGAGAGCCGCATCGAGATGCGCGTGGGGGAGACTACCAATTCCTGTCGTCAATTCTCCTGAAGGGGCTTTGCTCCACAGTTTCGATCTCATATTTCACCCGCTGTCTGAGCGCCAACGGAGAAGTAGCTGGCTTGCGGGTGGTGGAACACGAGTGCGCTCACACTCGCTTCCGGATCCATCATATGCCCTTCAGTCAGAGCAATCCCAATCGACGCAGGTTCCAGCAGGCGGAACAAAATCTCTTGATCGGCAAGATTAGGGCAGGCCGGATAGCCAAAAGAATAACGTTTCCCGTGGTACTTCCCTTGAAAACGCTCGAGCATGGTCATCTGGGGTGAATCAGCCACTCCCCACATCCTGCGAATCTGCGCATGCAAGAACTCCGCAAAAGCTTCAGCGGACTCCAACGCAAGAGCCTGAACAATATGCGACTTAAGGTACGCGCCGCTGTTCTTTAATCTTTCTGCTTCCTCTCGCAGGCCCCGCCCCACGGTAACGGCAAATAGCGCAATGTTGTCGCCGCTATTCACATCGGGATCCGCCAAATCCGCCAAGCACAGGCCTGGTGCTTTCGACTGGCGCGGAAACTCAAAGCGGCCCTTCTCGTTGCCTTGATCCAAAAGCACGAGCGTATTTCCTTCTGAGTAAGCTGAGAAAAACTGGTAAGTCGCTGAAGGAGCCATAAAAGGAGTGCCACGATACTCCTGCTTCACCTCTTCGACGGCTTCCCAAATGCTAAAGGCCTTTTCGTCCTGCGCACGTACCTGGTCCGCCACTTTTCGATCGTGCCCCATCTCCGTTAGAAGCCGTACAATTTGGCCACGAACTCCCAGATGACGCCCATAAAGCATCATCGGGTTGATGTAATTCCAAACCTGATCAATCGAGGTATTCTGCGCCAAAACATGGCGGCGAAAATCGGGGGGCTGCGGGAAGGTTGTCAGCCGATCGATCTTAATTGACCGCGTCGTGGAGACAGGACGCTGCACGAGTTCGGGCTCTTGCGTGACTAGCCCGACACTTTTACGACGGGTGGCGAGTTCTTCACGAAACTTTTCAAAGCTCTCTTTATCAACGATAGTTTTAGCAAGTTCCAATCCCTTCATCGCGTCAGGAGCGTAAGCCACCGTACCATTCCCGTATGCTTTGGAAATTTTGGTATCCACAAAACGCTCACTCAGCGCGGCCCCTCCGACCAAAATGGGCGTGCTGACTCCTGCTTCGGCAAAATCAGCGGCAGTGCTCACCATCTGCTGAGCCGATTTAACCAAAAGGCCGGAAAGTCCAACGATATCGGGATTGTGTTTTCTCACGGCCTCAATCAAAGTCTGCGGAGGAACTTTGATTCCCAGGTTGACCACTTCAAAGCCGTTGTTGCTCAGGATGATTTCCACCAAGTTTTTGCCAATGTCATGGACATCTCCTTTCACCGTTGCCAGAACAATCTTGCCCCGCGTGGAAGTTTCCTTCTTCTCCATGAACGCTTCGAGATAGGCCACAGCGGCTTTCATTGCCTCTGCTGACTGCAAGACTTCCGCAACAATCAATTTATTCGCGTTGAAAAGCCGACCGACTTCGTCCATGCCCTTCATCAAAGGCCCATTGATAATTTCCAGCGGACGCGATTCCTTGAGCTTTAACTCCAAGTCTTGGATCAATCCCTCTTTGGACCCCTCAATGATGTACTGGCCGAGGCGCTCATCAAGCGGCAATACCACGCCTTCTTTGCGTGAACTGGCCTTTTTCCCCCGAAAATGAGCGGCAAAAGCGGCGATGGGATCCTTTCCTCTGTTGAAAAGAAGATCTTCCGCGAGTTGTTTTTCCGTGTCTCCGATGCTGGCGTATCGCTCTAACTTTTCGGAATTAACGATGGCCAAATCCAGGCCGGCGGAAACACAGTGATAAAGAAACACAGAGTTCAACACTTCCCGCCCCAAAGGCGGAAGACCGAAGCTCACGTTGGATATGCCTAAAACAGTTTTAGTCGCCGGGAAACGCTCCTTGATAAGACGAATGCCTTCAATGGTTTCGGGTGCGGATCCCACATAGTTTTGATCGCCGGTTGCGCAGGGAAAGACCAACGGATCCCAGTAAATATCTTCGGGTGGTACCCCATACTTTCCCGTCAGAAGCGCGTAGGAACGCTCTGCAATTTCGAGCTTTCGTTTTCGGGTAACACCCATCCCCTGATCAGGATCGTCGTCAATCGTACCGACAACGAGTGCCGCACCAAACTTGCGCGCAAGCGGCACCACCTTTTCAAAACGCTCCTCTCCGTCTTCCAAGTTAACGGAGTTAATAATCGCCTTGCCCTGACAATAAGTAAGCGCTTCTTCGATGACCGCTTCATCGGTGGAATCGATCATCAACGGCACTTTCACTTTGCGAATCACTTGATCGAGAAATAGCGACATGTCTGTCTTTTCTTCGCGATCCGGATTAGCTAAGCAAGCGTCCAGAATGTGCGCTCCGTTCTTTACTTGGGCGCGCCCGACTTCTGAAGCCTCTTCATATTTGCCAGCAACGATAAGTTCTTTGAATTTCTTGCTTCCGATAACGTTTGTGCGCTCTCCCACGATCAAGGGACGCAGATCATCGGTAATCTCTAGGTATTCCAGTCCAGAAAGGAAGCTTCGGCGAACGGTCGGAATCACGCGTGGCTTAATGTTTTTAACGAGTTTTGCGAATGCCGCGATGTGATCCGGCCTGGTACCACAACAGCCACCAATTAAGTTGATCCATCCCTCATTCATGAACCTCCCCACAACCTGCGACATCATCTGCGGGGTCTCTAGGTACCTGCCTTCCTCGTCAGGAAGTCCTGCGTTCGGCACACAAGCAATCGGACAATTCGCCAGTTCCGCTAAGGAGCGAATATGGTCTGTCATGAACTCCGGGCCTGTCGCACAGTTAAGCCCTATATAAAGGAGATTTGCGTGCGCCACCGAAGCCCACAAAGCTTCAACGGTCTGTCCCCCCAGCATGGTTCCCATGGGCTCAATGGTTCCTGAGATAGCAACGGGGACCGAGTCGCCTATCTCCTTGAACAGATTCCCAATGCCAATCAGCGCCGCTTTAATGTTGCGCGTGTCTTGAGACGTCTCGATTAGGAGGTAATCTGAGCCGCCGGCGACCAAGCCTTTGGCTTGCGCATAAAAATTTTCGACGAGTTCATTGAACGTGATACCACCCGTAACGGAAATGGCTTTCGTAGTCGGCCCAATGGATCCCGCCACAAACCGCGTTTTATCTGTAAATTTGTCAGCCGCTTCTCGGGCCAGGCGCGCCGCTTCAAAGTTTATCGCGTAAGTTTTATCGGCCAGCTCGAACTCGGCAAGCACCACTGGTGTTCCGCCAAAAGTGTCGGTTTCGACGATGTCCGCACCGGCTTCGAGATAGGTCTGGTGAATTTTTCTCACTACTTCGGGCGCAGTCAAAACCAGATTTTCGTTGCAGCCCTCATAGGCGGCCCCGCCGAAATCTTTGGCGGTGAGGTTAAGGTCTTGAATGGCGGTTCCCATCGCGCCATCCAATACCAGGATGCGCGAAGACAAAGCCGCGCGCAGTTGGGCGATGCGGGTCTGATCAGGCATAAAGACTTAATATCATACGCGAGCGGCTCGAACGAGTGGAAGTTTACATTCTGGTTCGCGAGTGCTTCGTACCTGAGGGTCTGGGTTCTGGGATGGAACGGGACTGGTTCCCGAAGGCTGTAGCTGCAGCCCCAACCTCAAATACATCGAGTAGGGTTACTAAGAGGAAGCGCTTAGGGAAACAGGCTGAGTAATAGGAAGAGTAATGGTGAAGCGCGTCCCAACACCTTGTTCGCTTGCGACGGCGATGGACCCATGGTGCTTTTGGATTAAGCCATAGGCAATGCTCAAGCCTAAACCGGTCCCATCGCCCACTTTTTTGGTGGTGAAGAAGGGGTCAAAAATCTGGTCCATGGTCTTTTTGTCCATTCCCGGACCGCTATCTTCGATTTCGATTACGACCTGCCCGTCTTGGACCGAAGCTTCGATCCAAATATCACCTTTTTGCGCAATCGCCTGACCCGCGTTGGAAAGAACATTCATAAACACTTGATTTATCTGAGAGGGGTTGCATTCTACGAGGGGCAGTTCAGCGTATTTTTCGTGCACGGTGATCCGCTGTTTAAAGTCGGTCTGCAACAAGCGAATCGTACTGCGTAGTCCATCGATCAAGTCTGCCGGTCGAAATACCGATTCATCATCGATGCGAGAGAACGTGCGTAGGCCCAATACAATATCTTTTGTTCGCTGGGCGCCATCCAAACAACTACGAGTCAGATCCTCGATGTCTTTGAGAATAAACTCCACCTCGAGTGTCTCCATCGTCTTTTCGATTGCTTGCCGGTCCTCGGGTGTGAGACGCGGGTGTATCGCCTGGTACGCGTCCATCACTTTACGAAGTTTCTGAGCGTATTCAGAAAGGTGGTGCATGTTGCTATAGATAAAGCCGATGGGATTGTTAAGCTCGTGCGCGACACCAGCAACCATTTGACCAATGGAAGCCATCTTGGCGTTTTGGACCAAGGTGGATTGCGCCTGCTGAATTTCTTGGTTGGCCCGGTGAAGCTCTTGGAGTTTCGCCTCCAGGGCATTTTTACTCTGGGCGACGCTTCTCGCCATCACATTAAAGGAACGAACGAGATACTCAATTTCTACAGTCGACTGGAGATCGGGAATTTCGTCTACCTGTCCGCCCTTTGCCCGCTTCATCGCCGCTACAAGCGCCTCGATGGGTCGCACCAAGCGATTGGAGAAAACAAAAATGAGTAGCGAAGCCATCAACACCAAAAGCAACGCCAAATAGATCATCGTCTGACGGAGACTCCCGACGGCCAGATCGAGTTTTGTCATCGACATGAACACGGCGAGGTATCCCCAACTCTTTCCCGTGACATCGGAGGGTAAGGGATAAAGAAAAGTCGAGTAGCGCTCATCACCCAGATGAGTGAGATGCGGTGCTACCGGGCCGCCCGTTTGGCGAATGGAAAGCTGAAAGAGAGGTTGAAAGCTTGCCTGAGGTACGGCAAAACTGCCCACCGCACTGGTGAATTTAGGATCAAAGACCGCCATGTCCACGCCACGCTTGGCTTTTAAGCCTACCAAGTACTCTCTCCCGAGAGCGACTTCTTCTTCCAAAATACCGACAATACGTCCGGCCTTGGGCGCGATCGCCACGCGGACAATTTGGACGAAACCATTTTCTTCAGGCAAAAAGTAGAACGATTGCCACTGTCCCTTTTTCTTTACAATTTTTACCGCTTCCCGGCTGAGATAATCGACGTCTTGCGTAGATTTTCCGACGGCCGCGATGAAAGTACCGTCTGCAGCAAAAACTCTTCTACGCCCTTCTCCGCCAAAATTTTCCAGCTCCGCTCGAATGCCCGCTTCGTGACGAGCTATCACTTTTTGTTGCAGAATGGGGTGATTGGCGTGGCTTTTGGCAACGGTAAGGATTCGTTGGCTTAAGGAATCAAAATCGGCAATCAGCACGTCTCGAGTTGAATCAGCCCGCTCCGCAAGGGTCTCGTTTGTGGTCTTTTGCACCACTTGCGCGGCGTAAATACTGATCACGATAACGGGAATAATCGAGATAGGAAGGAAGTAAAAGGCAAGCGAACGCCGTAGTGTGTTTGTTTCCCTCAGCCAAGTGAAAGGTTTCCAAACCATAGCGAGTTAGTGAAAGTTACGAATGAAGCGAAGAGACTAGACCTAAAAGTACCAGTGCATTCCTAAACCGGCATACGCGCCGTTTGCCAGCGTGAGCAGTTTAATTAAGTACTGCACTTCTGCGAACACCGAAAGACCATTGGGTTGCATGAGCTGAACACCGATTACCGGATAAACGAGAAACACGTTGAACCCGTCTGACAGGTCACTCCCCGGTTTCAAAAACTTTTTCTGCAAAATAGAAGGCGACAGGTTCTTCTCATTGGTCCCCTGACTCCACCAACGAGCTAATCCAACACCGATGTACGGACTTACCGTTTTACCCAAAAGAAAATACCGACCCTTCACCATCATGGTGGAATAATCCAAACCCGTTCCCATTCCCCCGCCGATGCTGACCTCGGGAGTCACGTTAAAATCAAACTCGATTCCCAGAAGCGAAAGAGGACCTGCGGCGCTAAAGCCAAACCCAAACCGTTTCTCCATGCGCAGTTCTTCAAGAGAAATATTTTGAACGTTTTGTGGAACGGCTGCTTCGGAAAGGCAGCAAAAGAACAAGGCAAGAAATAAAGCAAAGCTGAGGCGCATGATTCTCATAAGTCTCCCTTTATTAAAACTTCTTGTAAAACTAAAGATTACGATTTGTTAGAAGATGCGAGCGCGAATACCTTCCTCTTGCAAAAACTGCTTGAGGGTTTCCTTGTCGATCTCATGCGCTCTGCCAATAAGATCATAAAGCTTGTCGAATACTTCCTGCCCGGTGGGTTGGTTCAGCTTCTTAGTGACCACCCGAATCTCGGACGTCATCGCATTAACGTTGTCGACCAGAGCAATCAACTTTCGCCACTCATTGCCCTTGATCATTTTTGACATATCTTTAAGAAAAACAGAGACCGATTCTTCGTTCTCTTCCATGAAAGCCTGCAACTTGCCAAATACGTTGAAGCCTTGAGAAAGCAGCTGGTCTATCCGAGGAGGGTCTACCCCTCGCACGGTTTCCCCTGCTTCAAGCCGAGCAGCCTCGAGCGTTCCAGGACTGATCTCGATATACCGCTCTCCAATAATACCCGCCATGTTCACAAAGAACTTCGAATTCTTACGGATACTTGGGGCCGCATCCTTCGCTACGTGAATAGTGACTTTCAGAGCGACGGGATCTTCCTGGTCCCTGCTGGTCTCGGGCAGAAACTCGATGTTTTCAACCCGACCGACTTTTACGCCGGCCACTCGAACCGCTGATCCCTTCTCTACTCCCCCCGCAAAACCATAGAGCAAGTGGTAGGTCACCGAACTGGAAAAAGGGGAAAAGGCACCCAGTAGCCAACCGAAAACTCCCACCAAAAGCAGTACGACAATCACAAGACAGCCGACTAAATATTCCTTGCGTCGATTCAACATGCGCAGTGTCGATATTACGGGGGATTGGGGACGTCAACTAAACGACCGAAAGAGGAAAGATTAGGGCCTCTTTCATTATAATGCGTAGAACAGGTAGGTTAAAAGAAAATCGGTGATAAATATCAGTAAGAATGAGTAAACCACCGCATTTGTCGTCGCTTCACCGACTCCTTCTGGCCCAAAGCGGCAATGAAGACCTTGATACACCGCGATAAGCGGAATTAACGCGCCGAACGTGGCTGATTTGACCAAGCACTGCTGCAAATCTGACCAGCGAGCAAAAACAAACATCGTTGAGAAATACTGCCCTATGGGATAGTTCAAAGCTTGGGAGGCAATCAGAGCCCCCGCCACAATCGCCACGGCAAGCGCGACGACCGTAATGGTGACACAGGCGAACACACAACCTATCCAGCGAGGAATCAGCAGGTACTCAACGGGGTCGAGCCCCAACAAGCGAAAGGCATCAATTTGATCGCTGACTCGTAGCGTTGCCACTTCAGCGGCGATGGCGGCTCCCACTCGCGAGGCCAATAAAAAGCAGGTCACCACGGGACCAAACTCCCGGAGTAAAAAGATCGTAGAAAAAGCCGGGACCAAAGAATCCTGCTGCAGGACGAGTCGCATGTGAAAGGCGAATTCGAGCGTAAACATGAGGCTGACAAAAACAAGCGCAAAGATCATCACGGGCAAGCTGAGCACTGCCATCGTGTAAATTTGCTCGATCGTCTCCGCAAATCGAAAGCGGCGCCCTCGGATCTGGTCCCACAGCGCCGCTCCTCCCTGACTGACCAGCAAAGCAAAGTCGCGGAGACCTAAGCCCCAACGCATCCCTTGAGCACCAATCTCGTGAAGCATCAGTAGCTCCCCCAAAGATCGTAAAGCTTCGTGGAAAGCGAAGACAAAATAAAATCCAGAAGAATTATTACGACCAAACTGTCAACGGAAGCTCGCTTGACTGCCCTTCCCACTCCGGCGGCTCCTCCTTCAGCGGTCACCCCGCGGTAACAAGCGATCCAACCGATAACCACCCCGTAAACCAGAGCCTTGATCACACCCGTCCCCACGCTCCAACCTGAAACATACTGTGGAATGCGCTGAAGGTAAGCAATCGGGTTCACGTCCAAAACGAGCGAGGAAACGGCAATTCCTCCTCCCAATCCGACCATCAGCCCAATCAAAAGAAGACAAAAACTTCCGCAAACAATGGCAAGCAGTCGGGGAACAATGATGAGCTGCTGGGGGTCTACTCCCAGACACCTAAGCGCGTCCATTTGTTGTGTCACTCTTAAGGTGGCCAGTTCGGCCGTGGTGTAAGCGCCAATTTTTCCAGACAACATGAAGGCGATTAGCACTGGACCGATATTCCGGATCATAGTCGAAGTCGTCAATCCGCCCAGGGCACTTTGCGCACCGTAATCTTTTAGCTGTGCGTTGAGCTGAATAGCCAAAATGGCTCCAACGAAAAGGCCCGCAGTGACTGTGGTGGGAACTGAGCGCACCCCTACCTCATACATTTGTTCAATGAAGTAGCGAAAACGCACTCCTTTGCGTAAGGCATTGTTGATCACCTGTTGAAAAAACAGAAATGCGCCACCAAAATCTGCAATGCCTAAAGACACCCAGCGGCCAAGATAAGTAATGGAATCCTTCAAGCAGAAGCCTCCTGTAAGAAGGCTTTGGTGATTGGCACTGACGACCTCAAGACTTCTTTAGGCGATCCGTCGTCCACAACCCTTCCCTCCTCTAAAACGACAATCCGTTCCCCAATCGATAGTGCACTTGGCATGTCGTGCGACACAACCACACAGGTCACACCGACTTTCTGGGAAAGCTGGACAATCAACGCATTTATCACCTTGGTTGAAATAGGATCCTGGGCCGTCGTGGGCTCATCAAATAGCAAGTAGCGTGGTTCTAAAACAAGCGATCGGCACAAACTCAATCGTTTTTGCACCCCATAACTCACTTCGGGTGGATACTTGGACAACAGAGCTGGATCCAAATCTAACAGATCGAGTTTCTCCAAAATTTTTGCTCGCTCCGCTTCCACTGTTTCCGCAAGGCGGTGGGAGCGAATACCCAAAGCCAAATTTTCGTACACGGTAAAGGAATCAAGCAGAGCGGGCTGCTGAAAAACCATGCCGCACCATCGGCGCACTTCAAAAAGCTCCTCTTCACCTAAGGCGGATACTTTCTTTTCTTCCACCCAGACTTCACCCGCGTCGGGCGCCATCAAGCCAACGATATGTTTGAGTAGTACCGACTTGCCCGTGCCTGATTTACCGAGCACAAACAAAATCTTGCCCGGCAAGATCTCGAGATCAATATTCTTCAACACTTCTTTCTTGCCAAAGCTCTTACTTACTTTTGAAAAACGGATCACGCGGATCTTCCTTCCGCGAAGGCTTTGAGAAGGGGAAGCGTTCCCTTATTCATTTCGCGTGGATTGCCAGACTCCACAATCTTGCCCCCAGTCAAAAGCGCCACTCGGTCGACCATCTCTAGCATGCGAGCAATTTCGCTCGTGACCAGCACCACGGTCATGTCTCTCTCTTTTCTCAAACTAGCGATGAGATCGAGAATCGTTCGTCCGGTCACAGGATCCAGCCCGGCGGTGGGATCATCCAAGAAAAGGCAGCGTGGTTCCAAGACTAGGGAACGGGCCAAAGCGAGACGTTTCTGCATGCCGCCACTCAGTTCGGTGACACTGAGTTTTTCCACACCGGCAAGGCCCACCTCCGCGAGCCCCCGCTGAACCCGCTTCTTGCGTTCTGTCTGAGAACATTCCGAGAGTTCGCGCAAAGGAAATTCCACATTCTCCGCGCACGTCCAGGAATCAAACAGTCCCCCTAATTGAAAAGTCATGCTACGACTCCGAGCCAGGCGAATCCGTTCCTCGCGCTCTGCCAGATTCACCGGTTTGCCGTCGTACCAAACGACCCCTTTTTGCGGAACGAGGAGTCCCGAAAGGAGTTTGAGGAGCGTGGACTTTCCGCTTCCCGTAGCGCCAACGACAGCTAGAATTTCCCCCGCTTCAACGGCAAGATCGAGTCCTCTAAGGATGGGCAGCTCTTTTCCATAGCAAAATTCGACTTTTTCGGCAGCACTTAGGGGCATAATTTCAATTCAGTATCCGTGCGGCGACCGGAGGATTCAAGGCCTATTCAGGGTGTAAATGCTCCGTTGAGAGACCATTGCCCTGCTGGTAAGGTTAGCCCATGAGGCAAGTGCTTCTCAGTCTATTTCTGCTTCTTTTCCTATGCGAAACGACCCTTTTGGGAGAGACAGAAAAACCCGCTCGGCTGTACTCCGAAAAAGAGGCGCTGGAGCGCCTTTTTTCCATTGAGTTCCACCGGATGCCGCAGGAAACCTTTCTCAAAGGAGCTCTCTACCACCCCTCTAAACGCGTTGTGCGCCAAACCCTTCTCACCTTGGGCAGAATGGGGGACCCCAACTATATTGAGGCCCTTCTGCCGGTCCTCCAACATGGCGACGTGGATCAAAAAAGAGCGGCGGCTTTTGCGTTAAGCCTGATCGGCGGCTCAATGCCACTCGCGTTACTTTCTCAACACGCTCAACTCGACAAGAATCCCGCGACACGCGCCGAACTTTGGTTACATATCGGGCGGATGGGTGATGAAAAAACTCTGGTCCTCTTCCGCAACGCCCTAAATAATGAATCCTCACCGAAGTTAATTGAGTCCATTTGTCATGGTCTGACTCACCTGTGGACTCAGGCTGACCCAAAGTGGGATCCGCCGCAGGGACTGATTCCCAAACTGTTGGAGCTCACTCTGCAACCTGACCCCGTAGGCTACGCTGCCGCCTATGCGCTGAGCCGCTACCCTGGTCCCGCATCTCTCATTCCTCTGGCCTCCCTTCTCCCAGCGGTCGAACGCACTCCCTCAAAACAGGGACGCGCTCTTTTGATCAAAGTATTGGGAAAACAAAATTCTGAAAAAGTTACCGAGGCGTTGATTGCGCAAAAAGGCAGCACCGTTCGCTCCACTCGTGAGGCGGTCGCGCGAGCTCTCGCAAACCAAACCCCGGGACCGACTGCGCTGGCTACGTTGTCCCAACTTCTCAATGATCCTTTTTCCAGTGTGCGAGTAAACGCCCTAGAAACGGCGCAAACTTGGGGCGCTTCCGCCCAACCCTTGGGTGCCCAGATTGAAGCGCTTTACAAAGGTTCTCACTCCACCTGGGTACGCGGCTATGCCTTAAGCGCGCTGGTGGCTTGCGACCCTGTTCGCGGCAAACCTCATTTGGAAATACTTTTAAGCCAAACGGACAGCCCGCTCCTGGTTGCTGGAGTCAAAGCACTGGGAGTAATTAAATCGGAAACCTCGCTCGACAGACTGTTCAACTATCTCGCGTCCCCCGACACCCGTGTGGCGAAAGCGGCGGCAGAAGCCATTGCCGCAAACGCTCCACAGACTTTCACCGATCCTCAGAAAGAAGGCCTCAAGGCCGCGCTGAAGCGAGGGGATGTCGCGCTGACTTTTATCCTTGCTGACTTGATCGAAAAAAATAGTTGGGATGAGTTTGCGCCCACCCTGCGTGAGGCTTACGCCAAGTTGGACAAACGGGAACAACTTGAAGCGAAAGTCGCGATTATCAAAGCCTTGCAAAAGTTTAAAGATAAGGAATCTCAGGGTCTGTTTGAAAAGGCGCTTTCTGATCCGGATCGAGAAGTGGCCCTAGCGGCAGCGTCGGCAATTGAAACACTAACAGGAAAAGCACCAACTCAAACGCTCCCACGAAATAGCCAACTCGGGGGTTTGAGTCCAACCTATGATCAAGTCCAGGGAGCCTTGCGATCCCGTGTTCGCATCGATACGCGGCACGGTTCGATGGTCTGGCGCTTTCTCGAAGAGGCCCCGCTAAATGCCTATCAGTTTGTGCAACTCGCCCGCCAAAAATTCTTCGATGGAAAAACGTTTCATCGTGTGGTTCCTCACTTTGTAGCGCAAGGGGGCGATCCGCGAGGCGATGGCTTTGGAGGACCAGGCTATTTTGTGCGAGACGAAGTCTCCCCGCGAGTACACGCCCTTGGTACGGTAGGGCTTGCTACTGCGGGAAAGGACACCGGAGGCAGTCAATTTTTTATTAACCTCGCCGATAACCTGCACCTAGATGGCAAATACACGCAGTTTGCCGAGATTGTTACCGGCGTGGGTGTCGCTGAACGCCTCGAAGTGGGTGACGTCATTATGCGTGCTCAAGTGCTTCCCTGAGTTTTGGGTTGAAGGTGACATTGGTTTGACCCACGACTACCCTCGTGGGCATGTCACGTTCTGCACTCTTTTTCCCCATGTTTGCTCAATTTGCCCTGACTTTCTGGGTTGCCATCTACATGTATCGCACCCGTGTGAAGGCGGTTAAGCAGGGGCAAATGGAAACCAGGTATTTCCGCACTTACAACGAAGGGACGCCCACGGACGAAGTGGTAAAAACCGGAAGGCACTTCACCAATCTTTTTGAAGTGCCTGTTTTGTTTTTCGTTGCGTGTCTTTTTGCGATTCAGATCAACATTGATTCCGCTCTTTTTCTAGCAATGGCATGGATCTTTGTAGCTGCGCGGTACGCCCAAGCCTATGTACACTTGGGGAAAAATCGCATCGGCCCACGCATTAAAACATTCGGTCTGGGACTTTTCACGATGGCAGCGATGTGGCTTTACCTGTTCGTCGAAATGCTTCAGTTCCAATAAGTGCCAGGCACCTTTTGGAACTTTACATCGGCACTACGCCTGTCGCACCACGGGGGCGGTCAGGGATCACAGGGGTATAGGCGAATCGCTTGCGCAATTCTTCGCGCAGGTCAGGGAAGTCGACTAGCTGATCAACAATTAATTCACCCGCTAAACGGAAGAGATCAATATCAGCGTCATACTCGGCGCGTTTCTCTTCGATGAATTTCTTCTTCTGCTCAGGGGTCATCGTTTCCATTTTATTCGCGTAAACCGCATAAATCGCCGGCTCGGCACCCATGACCGCGATCTGGGCAGACGGCAAAGCAATCACGCAATCCGTATCGTAAGCAGGACCACACATTGCATAGAGTCCCGCGCCGTAGGCCTTGCGCACCACGACACAAATCTTGGGAACCGTTGCGCGTGAAATGGCATAGAGCATCTTCGCTCCCGAGCGGATAATTCCTTGCCGCTCCACTTGAGAACCAACCATAAACCCAGGAACATCCGACAAAAACAAAAGAGGAATGTTAAAGGCATCACAAAGCTGAACGAAGCGAGCCGCTTTGTCGGCGGAATCGGGAAAAAGCACCCCACCCTTTACCTGGGTTTGGTTTGCAACGATCCCGAGAGACCTTCCTTCAAGTCGCCCAAAGCCGACCACCAGTTCGGGGGCGAACAAGGCCTTCACTTCAAAAAAGCTCCCCTTATCCACAAGTGACCGAATCACTTGTTTCATGTCGTAGGCTCTTGCGGGCGACTTAGGGATCATGCTTTCTAGTTGAGTGGGAGGAAACTCTGGCGCTTGCGCCGAACCCGCTGCGGGAAGCTCTCGGCTGTGTTGGGGCAAATAGGAGAGATAAGTTTTTGCGTGAGAGATAGCTTCCTTCTCATTTGCCATCAAAAAATCCCCGCAACCACTGTGAGTGCAATGCAACCGGGCACCGCCGAGATCTTCTAGGCTGATTTTTTCTCCGATTACCTGCTCCACCATACGCGGGGAACCCAGGTACATGCTCGCGTTACCCTCCACCAAAAAAACGACGTCGCAGAAAGCGGGAATGTAGGCCCCCCCCGCGGCCGAGGGTCCAAAAAGCACGCAGATCTGTGGCACTTCTCCGGAAAGTCGCGCCTCATTGAAAAAAATGCGACCCGCCATGCGACGGCCCGGAAACATTTCAATTTGATCGGTCAGGCGAGCCCCCGCGCTATCGACAAGATAAAAGACCGGAATACGCCTTTTCGCCGCGGCTTCTTGAAGCCGAAGGATCTTCTCAACGGTGTGCTTGCCCCACGAACCCGCTTTAATAGTGGAATCGTTAGCCATCACGGCAACCGGCCGGCCCTGCACCCGACCCAAGCCCGTAATCACTCCGTCGGCGGGCAAATCTGCTTTAAGGCAATTGGCAAAAAGACCGTCTTCCACAAAACTATCCGCATCACACAATAGGGCCAGGCGTTCGCGTGCGAAGAGCTTTCCTTTTTCCTTGTTTTTTGCGTGATACTTCTCGTCTCCGCCTTTACGAAGGCGTGCGCTAATCTCTTTTACCGATTTTGTTTCCATATTCCTTTACTCCCCTACTCGCCTCGGTACGCGGGCTCTCTCTTTTCAGCGAACGCTTTTAAGCCCTCAGCACGATCTTTCGAATATAAACACGCCTTGTAGGCTTGAAGCTCCGCGCCTAATCCTTCTTTGAGAGGAAGGTCCATGCCCTGCTGGATGGCAAGCTTAGCTTGCCGCAACGCTAGCGGCCCCTGCTTCAGGAGACTTTCTGCGATGGCTACCGCTCGACTGAGCGCTTTTCCTTCGCCGACAATTTCATTTACCAGTCCCGCGGCTTTGGCTTCTTCCACTCCAATTTTTCGGCCCGTAAAAATCCACTCCGTAGCTCGACCGACTCCCACCACCCGTGGCAAACGCTGCGTCCCGCCCGTGCCAGGAATAATGGCCAGGCCCACTTCTGGGAGAGCAAAAGAAGCGTTTTGACTCGCAATGCGAAGATCACAACAAAGCGCTAGCTCCGTTCCGCCTCCCAGAGCCATGCCGTTTACTGCTGCAATCACAGGCATGGGAAGCTTTTCTATCCGAAGGTACAGAGCGTGTACCCAGTTCAAACGCACGAGAATATCCTTCTCGTTCATTCCCTTGCGCTCTTTGAGGTCCGCCCCCACACAAAAGGCTTTGTCTCCCGCGCCCGTTAAAATCAGGGCGCGACCTAGTTTGTCGGTCTCCAGAACGTCAATCAGACGTTCCAGCTCATCAAAGATTTCTTTGTTGAGTGCATTGAGACTGGCGGCACGATTCAACGTCGCCACAACGATCTGATTTTCGCGGCGAACTTCTAGGCTACTTGAGGCCATATAACTCTCCCCCTCGATCTCGAATGGCGATCAACTGACTGTGTGTTTGGATACCCAAATCTTTTTTGAGAAACTCGCCCACGCTAAGCATCTGGTTAAAGCCTTCGATCGAAATCCCCGCGTCCTCGCGAAAGAAATACGCAAGTTCTTCCAGAGCCACGTTTCCCGACGCCCCTTTGGCATAGGGACATCCCCCGATTCCGCCAGTGGTCCCGTCGAACTGGCGAATTCCTACCTGGTAAGCGGTATGGGCGCAGGCTAACGCAAGGCCGTAAGTATTGTGGAGATGAAGAGCTGTTTTATCTTGGGGAAACCAAGTGCGAAACTCTGTTGTTACCCACTGAATATCGTTTGGGCGCGCCACTCCGATGGTGTCACTCAGCGCAATCTCGTCCGGCCCGAGTGCCACTACCTTTTTCAACACTTCACGCGTTTTCTCGGGTGATATCTTTCCTTCAAAAGGGCAACCAAAAGTAGTCGATACATAAACTCTTACTTTGCGCTGAGCCGCCCGCGCCTTGGCAACTACAGGTTCCAAGGCCTCAAGGGTCTCCTGGATCGACTGATTTACATTTTTTTTATTGAACGTTTCGCTAGTGGCAATGAAAACACTCGCCCATTCTATGGGAAACGCCAGCAGCCGTTCCAAACCTTTTTCATTGGGAACAAAAGCCATCAAAGCAGGCCCTACTTGCTCGTCCTTTTTTGCAAAGATCTTCTCGCAGAACGCCTCACTATCAGCTAACTGAGGAATCCACTTAGGATGGACAAAGCTTGTGACTTCCAATCGCGCGTAACCACACGCTTTAAGTTTTTCAAAGAGTTTCACTTTGTCGTCAGTCGGAATGGACTTTGATTCCATTTGTAGACCATCGCGCAAAGTGACGTCGGTAAATTCTAACTTTCGCTTCATTTAACCCAATTCAATCAAGGTTTCGCCTTCATTCACGAAGTCTTGGGGCTGTTTTGCCAGTTTCGTTACTTTCCCTGAAATTGGGCTAAGGACGGGCACTTCCATTTTCATTGATTCAAGCAAGGCAACCTCTTGTCCTGCTGTCACCGCGTCACCCACCTTTACCCGATATTCAATTAGCGTTCCTGCCATTTCACTTTTTATCTGCATACTTCTCTCACAAGTTAAACAAGTAACCGGATCTCACCATTACCGTCCAATAGTTGTCGGCAATGTCGCGACTAAAGACGCCATGCCATCGCACTTCCATCCCTAATCTGACGACATTTTCTATCCAGATATCTCCGCCAAAGCCACCATGAATCCCAAACTTGGTATTACTGCTGCCGGTTCGATTACTCATGTAGAACCCCGGTCCTAAACTCAAAATGAAATCCACATCGCCTGTCTCAATCATCCGAACATCGGCGGAAACAAACGCGCTCGTCATTCTTAAGCCGGAAGGATGAATGCTTTGTGTGAACTGGCAAAGCAAATCGAGAAAAGGTTGCGGACGAATCCCAAAATCCATCCCGTACCCAATCGCATCCCCATACGCCGTCTTGGCCGTGTCGATGAGCCCGACGTGCCCACCACGCACTCCGGCATAGAGGCCATCCATCTTAGCCATGGCGACTTGCGCGAAGCTTATAAAAATCAATAAGATGGCCAGTTTCATGGCCCACATTTAAGCGTCTTGGTTAACGATTGGCAAGGAATGGAAGTGGGTGAGGTAACGCCCCCTTATTAATTAAGGGCGACGCCGCTAAGCCCGTGGATGGGCGACTTCGGATAGGTAGGGTATTGCTGGGCACGTTGCTCGTACCCAAACACGGTAAGAGCGGCCACTGTTTTAACTTCGCGGACACCCGCGAGTTCTTCCAAATTCATCGCTTTGTGAACGATTTCGTCTTCAAGGGCATGGTCGATAACGCCACGGGATTTAAGCGTCCACAAATACCCGCGCGCTCTTGCGGATACTTTGGCCATTTCCTGGATAGTGTAAGTACGGTGCACCGGGATAATATTGCTCCAGTAGCTACCGGGATTCTGAAGAAAAACGCGCTCTAGGTGATCCAACGCGCCTTCGATCTCGTCATCCGAGAAACCTTGCGTGCCGAGTTCCTCCCAAATTTCTTGGGCATCATAAAAGAGGTCCTTCTCTTTCAAAAGAGATTGGGACAAGAAACTAAGAATCTTTAGTATCTTTTCTCGCAATTTCGCCGAATGAAAAATTGATTAGGGAGCTAACGGTATTATTTTTTCCAATTTGGAGGCATTTGGCAAGCACGGATCCTAGGCCCAGCGCATCAGAGTTCACTTTATTCGAACCAAGGATTTTATTTCACCCAAACGTAACGCTGCGGGGAAAGTTCCAAACAACGTCCCGTTGCCACGGCTGACTCGAGCACTTCCAGCCACTCCAGCCATTTTTCACCAGCACTTTCCTTGAGATCTTCCAATGAAAATGCCCCCGCGTTGTCGACGACAAGTTGTTGGAGTTCGCGCGGAATTGCTTCTGCCCGGGGAGCGTTAAAGAACAAAGGGCTATCCCGGAAAAGATCCTCTTCATGACACAGAAGCTGGGCCCCCTGCTGCACCAGCGAATGACCGCCTGCAAAAGAAACATCGTCAAACCGACTGGGTACCACATACACATCTCGATTTTGGTCGAGCGCGTGATGAGCTGTGATAAGCGAACCACTCCCCAACGCGGCCTGTACCACCACCACAGCTTGTGAAAGCCCAGACAAGATTCTGTTTCGCCGGGGAAAATGCTGAGGCAAAGGGGGAACGCCAGGGGGATACTCGCTGAAAAGCGCCCCTCCTGTTTCTAGAACCTGAACCGCAAGCCCTCGGTTCTCCGCCGGATAAATGCGATCCAGCCCATGTCCCAGAACCGCCCATGTTTTTCCCCCGCTCTTTATCGCACCTCTATGAGCGGCGGTGTCCACACCACGGGCAAGCCCACTCACCACCGTGCATCCCTTTTCCGCAAGCGTATGAGAAAAATGTAAAGCACATCTTAGTCCGTATTCTGTCGCACGTCTGGCGCCCACAACTGCCACCCGAGCACTTTCTTCGACGACAAAACGACCGCGACTGTAAAGCACAAGCGGGGGGTCAGGAATTTCTCTTAAATAGGGAATTTTCGTTCCTTCCCAAAGCGTGATTTCCTGGCGCGCACAAACCTCTACAATTTCTTTGCGTCGCTCACTTCTTTCCCTTGCCGATCTTAAGACACGGCCTTCGATTCCCTGCTCCAGTGATTCCTCAATTTTTCTTTCGATCGCAAATACCATGCGCTCAACCAAAAGCCATTCTGCGTCAGCCGGTCAACAGCTCGGGGGGAGCGTCGACCGCTTATTCCCTGCTCCCCAGGCGCTCGCGAGCATGGTAATATGGGGCCGTCTCATTTAACGGTTCAAACCACAAATTACGATGCCTTTTGATTTTGATCGCAAACGCGTTTTTGCCGAATCCGAGCGCCTAGGTTTTACTTCGCTCGCTTTGTACGGCGAGGATTTCTTTCGTCGTACGCTTGTGTTTTTTGAAAATCGGTTTAGCAGCCAAATTAATCGCGGTGGAGGGTTTCAACTTGAAGCGACCTCTCCCATCACAAAAATCCGTGCCACCCTTTCTTCGGCTAGTACCGAAAGCCTTCTGGCGATTCTCCAGTGCGGCCGAAGCCACCCCGCTCCGCTAACAGGCCAAACACAAGATGCGTCCTTGCAATCAAGTTCGCCCACTAGTGATACTCGACGCCGTTTGCAAGAAGTTGCGCGCAAAGCCTTTGCGAAATACCCGAGTGTTCAGCAACCCGTCTTACGATTTGAAGAAACTAAACGCCGCTTCTTCTCTGACGATGGGCAAGAGTCCCCTCAGTCGGGGGACGACAATTGGGCAAGTTTTTCGGCCAGGTGGTTTCTCAAGCACGGTCGTGCTCTTATTCCCTTCGAGTTTGAGATCGCCCGCGCCAACGAAGCGGCTCTATGGAAAAGTCTGGAACAAGGCACCTCGTTTGAAGAAGAAATTTCACTTTCTGTAACTTCACTCACTCGCTGGCCCGTGCCCAAAGGCGAGTTGCCGGTCTACTGGTCGAGCAAGGCAATTTCTGTGCTCTGCCAACAGTTTTTAAAAGCTTTTGAAGCCGATAGAGTGCTCGGTGACGATTCCTTTCTCAATCACTGTCAGCTCCCTCTTTCTCTACGCTTCTCTATTCAAGAAAACGCTCCCGCCGAGGGCGCTTTTGATCAAGAAGGCTCGCCGCGAAAGGCACTACGAATTTTTTCTGAAGGACGGCCGCGAGCACTCGCATGCCGGAGAGCGGAGGCGGAAGCTCTTTCCGTTCCCACCACTGGACACGCGCGCCGACTAGCCTTTGGAGAGTCACCGCGCATCGGGTTTTGGCAACCCTCGCTTGTCCCCCTTCAGAGCCGCAAGGGGCTTCTGGCCAATCTCTCGCACGGGCTCAGCATCCGTGATTTATCTGTTGCGCAATACGACACTCGTTCCGGGCAGATTGCCCTTCAGGTTCGTGGTGCCCATCTTGTTCATCAAGGTAAGGAAGGCGAGCGCACCGAAGATTTTGTCATTGAAACAAATCTAGTGGATCTCCTCTCCGGTCTCGAAGACTTTGAAGAAAAAGCTGAAACACAAAGCCTGCCGCTAAGCGCCAAAGGACGGGGTGTCCCGCCCATCGAAATTTCTGCCCCCAGCGCACTTTCCCCCTCCGTTTTCATTCCGGGAACGGTCCCCCTTGCTCAGTACTGGTAAAAAACACGGCCTCCATTCCAGTAGCCCTACCCATTGTAAACTGCTATAAATTGCAGGGGTGTTTGAGATTATTGAAAAAATTGATCGTGCCTTGGAGACCGGATCTCCCTGTCGGTTGATTACCAAAATGGGAACCTACTACCGGGGAAAAGTGAAAGACTCCTGGGCCCGCGCCTCGAGCGGAAAGATGCGCGGCAAAGTAGAGTTTGAAACGGACGACGGCAAGAATCTACAAATTGATGTCAACGACATCATGGAAATCGAAGAATCCACCCCCTGATCGCAGATCATAAAGGAGAGCCTGTGAAAATCGGAGTGCCCAAGGAAATTAAGAACCGCGAACAACGTGTGGGAATGTTGCCTTCCGGGGTACGCGCCCTGGTCGCCGCCGGTCACGAAGTGTGGGTCCAAAACGGTGCCGGAACCGGTAGCGGGTTTGCCGACGAGGCCTACCGCGAAGCAGGCGCCAAAATGGTGCAAAACGCAGCTGACGCGTGGAGCGCGGAAATGGTTGTAAAGGTAAAAGAACCTTTGCCCGAGGAATTTACTTTCCTTCGCCCGAACCTCCTTCTTTTTACCTATTTGCATTTGGCAGCCGATAAACGACTGACCGACGCCCTACTGGAAACGAAAACCACAGGCATTGCTTACGAAACCATTCAGGAGTTAGACGGATCGCTTCCGCTGCTTCGACCCATGAGCGAAGTAGCGGGTCGCATGTCGGTTCAAGTGGGTGCCTACTATTTACAGAGCAGCTGGGACAAAGAGATGACCGGCAAGGGCGTTCTACTCGGTGGGGTTCCGGGCGTCCATCCGGGTCGCGTGGTTGTCCTCGGGGGGGGTGTCGCCGGTTCGAACGCCGCAAAAGTCGCGCTCGGAATGGGAGCCATCGTTCGGGTTCTAGATATCGATGAACGTAGGCTGGAATACCTTGAACATGTCTTAGGTGACCGCATCATCACTTTAATGTCCAACTACGACAATATTGAAGAAAGCGTTACCAACGCCGACCTAGTCATCGGGACTGTCTTGCGGGCCGGAGCCAAAGCTACCAAATTGGTTTCTCGCAAAATGATTTCACAGATGAAACCCGGTAGCGTCGTGGTAGACGTCAGCGTGGACCAGGGCGGTTGTGTCGAAACTTGCCGTCCTACTTCGCACGAGGCCCCGACTTTTTTGGTCGACGGCGTCATACACTACTGTGTGACGAATATGCCCGGCGCGGTTGCACGAACATCGGCGCACGCCTTGACGAACGCGACTCTACGCTACACCCTCGCTTTGGCTTCCAAGGGGCCGGAGCGTGCCGCCCAACAATTCCCGGCCATCGCCCTGGGTTTTAACACTTATCAGGGCCACCTTGTCAGCGAACCGGTCGCGCAAGCGCATGGTTTGCAAAGTCGCCCGTTGGAATTCTAAAAGCTGGGTCTGAAGTAGTTTTAGTATGAGTAGTAAGCTGGTCGCTCAAGTGGAATCTTTGCGCAGTAAACTGCGCCGTTACAGCTACGAGTATTACGTACTCGATCAACCCACTGTCTCCGACAAAGAGTACGACAAACTCTTCAACGAACTGCTTGACCTGGAAAAGAACCATCCCGAGCTTCAGGATCCGCATTCGCCCACGCAGCAGGTGGGAAGTGTGGTGCTTTCTAAATTTTCGAAAGTCCGCCACCGCATTCCCATGTTGGGATTGCAAAATATCTACAACACAGAAGAACTGGGCGAAATGTTTGATCGCTGGACTGATGCCTTGGGCAAAGCTCCCGTTGTAACGCTCGAACCCAAGTTTGACGGGCTTGCCGTGGAACTCATTTACGAGAACGGCAAACTCGAAAAAGCCGCCACGCGCGGTGATGGCGATACGGGTGAAGATGTGACGGCTAACGTGCGCACCATTCGTTCCGTTCCGCTTGTTCTACTCCCTGGACACCCTCCCCTTCTTGAAGTCCGCGGTGAAATTTTGTTGATGAAAGAGGATTTCTTTAAGCTCAATGAAGAGCGGGTGCGAGCCGGAGAGGCCCCATTTGCCAATCCCCGTAATGCTGCCGCAGGCTCGATTCGCCAGCTCGACTCCCGGGTGGCTTCCCAACGCAAGTTGGCACTTTTTTCACACAGCGCGGGAGCGATTGAAGGTTGGACGCCGAAATCTCAGCAAGACCTCATGGCACACTTTTCGAAATGGGGCCTGAAAGTGAATCCCCTCCTAAAGGCGGGAGAAAGCCCGGCGGAAATACAGGGCTACTACGCCGAACTTGAAGCGATGCGACCGAAGCTCCCCTACGAAATTGACGGCATAGTGATAAAGATTGATTCGCTTTCGGCGCAGCAGGAATTAGGTTTTGTGGCGCGCTCGCCTCGTTGGGCGGTCGCCTACAAATACCGAGCGCAAGAGGCTAACACGGTCCTACTCGACGTCACTTTTCAAGTAGGACGAACGGGCACCATCACACCGGTTGCAGAACTTGCGCCTGTCGAAATCGGGGGCGTCACGGTCAAGCGTGCGGGCCTTCACAATGCGGACCAAATCGCAGCGATAGGACTGAAAATCGGTGACACCGTTGTGGTCAGACGCGCGGGTGATGTCATTCCCGACGTCCAAAGCGTGGTGCTTGCCAAACGAACCGGAAAAGAAAAGAAAATCGTCTTTCCCAAAAAATGCCCCGAATGCAAGACTCCCATTGTCCGTACCGAAGGCGAGGCGGCGCACCGCTGTCCCAATCACCAGTGCCCTGCGCAGATCGCCGAAGGGCTTAAACACTTTGCTGCTAAACGCGCGATGAATATCGAAGGTCTCGGCGAAAAGTGGATTGAGCAGCTTATGCAGCATAAACTCATCCACCATTTTTCCGATATCTACGATCTGACGCCGAAAGCCCTTCGACAACTTGAGAGACAAGGCGAGCGAAGCGCAGAGAAGCTCGTGCAAGCCATAGAAAAAAGCAAGGACTCTACCCTGGGGCGGTTTATCTTCGCTCTTGGCATTCGTTTTGTGGGTGAAAGTACGGCGAAGTACTTGGCGAGTTACTTCGGAGATATCCACGCGCTTATCAAGGCCACGAAAGAGGAACTTCTGGAAGTAGAAGAAGTGGGCGAGAAGGTCGCGCTCGAGATTCAAGAGTACTTTGCAAACTCTGAGAACGTGAAAGAAGTGGAACGCCTACTAAAAAAAGGCGTGCAGCCCAAGGCGGCTAAGCGAGTGGCAGCAGGCCCTTTCGAGGGCATGACTTTTGTCGTCACCGGCACGCTGCCCTCACTATCACGCGATGAAGCCAAGGAGTTTATTGAAACACGTGGGGGAAAAGTCGCCAGCAGTGTGAGTAAAAACACGTCTTACTTGGTGGTGGGAGAAGACGCCGGGAGCAAACTCGCTAAGGCGGAGAAGCTCGGAGTTGCTCGGCTTAGTGAAGCGGAACTTAAACGCCTAGAAAAGGCTGCCGCAGCTAAAAATGTGCTTAAGGAAAAACTGAGCTGATAGCAGAGCCTGCAACGGCACTATGTTGCCCTATGGACTGTTCACGTGAACAGTCCGCACTCATCAATTGCATCGTCACGTAGGAAGTTACCCGCTACCTTTACGGCCGGGAAGTAGGTGGGTTCCCTCACAGGGGGTTTTGGCACCTTAATCCAAAGCCTTCTTGAGGGCCTTGATGACTCCAGGGCCTTGATAAACAAAGCTCGTATAAATTTCCACGAGATCGGCGCCAGCTTCTCGCATTAGCCGCGCTTGTTCTGGCGTGGAAACACCGCCCACACCGACCACAATTTTTGCCGGACGCAAAGAAGAGCGCGCAATCTTGACGCATTCCAAAGATCGGGCAAATAGCTCCGGTCCAGAAACCCCTCCCTCGCCTCCATACTGCCTGGCTAAACGAATCGACGTATTTGTCACCACCACACCACAGAACAGCGGTTGGTTGTCCACTACAGCGCACAGTTTCTGCAACTCCTCATCTGTTAGATCAGGCGCAAATTTAATCAGCACCGGAACATCGGGTGGGAGGGCTTTGGCGAGATTCTCCAAAAACGCCGCATCCTGTAGCTCTCTCAAAGCGGGGGTATTCGGAGAACTTAAGTTCACCACGAACCCATCGACATGAGTTCGCAAAACTTTGGCGGAAAGAGCGTAGTCCTTGATCGCTCCATCATTGGGCGTATCTTTTCCTTTTCCTAAATTAGCAAACAGAGGCAGGCCGGGAACTGCCGCCCGGTAAAGTGAGAGGTTTTTCTGAAACTGGCCGAGGCCCACATTGTTAAATCCCAAACGGTTACGCAGGCCCTTTCCTCCCACCCGCCAAATGCGGGGCTTAGGGTTACCTTGTTGCGGTAAGGGAGTGACGGTGCCGACTTCCACAAAACCGAATCCCAAAGAGCCCAGCGCCGCAAACACTTCGCCGTTCTTATCAAAGCCAGCGGCAAGACCCAGGCGAGATCGGAATCTTAAGGAGCCCAAAGCCGGAATGACGACAGGACCGGGACCTAGAATACATCGGTGAAGGATGCGGAACACAAGAAACTGCCACACCTTGAGCAACGCGATACCCACGTGGTGAGCCAGTTCGGGAGGTAGACGAAGAAGGAGAAGATGAAGTGCGCGCATGTGCGCGTTATTTGAACTTAAAGTATTTGGTTACGCAAATAAAAAACAAACCGACCATAGAGTCGATTTATTCAGCATTCCTGAGGCCGCCGTAGTTGCTCTTGCGTGCAAGCGAACGGCACCGGCCCTCAGAAAGCTGACCACGGTTTTTCCCCGTGATCTCCGAGCACATGAGAAAGACGCGAATTCCGTCTTTCTCATGTACTGGTAGACTGCCCCCATGAAGTGAATCCTTTTGAGCTAATACCCAGTCCTCAATCGGGACACCAAATAGGTTCTTGTTGCGTTTTCCGGATGCTGATTTCTTCGAGTTGCTTACTTTCTTTTTGCGATAGATAGAAGATAATCCTTGAAACTCCGAACGCGCTGTTTGAAACCTTGGCGCTTTTTGTCCAGACTTTCGAACTTCTTCTGCAGATCGCTGATGTTTTGCTGTAGCTGATTGGGATCCGTTATCTTCTGCAACGAGTCCCTCATTGGCTGATAATTGTGCATTTGTGTCTCCTGTTGTTTGTTTCAAAGGCTGGTTAGCACCGGGACGCGCGTTGATAAACCAGAAGAACGCTGCAATGATGCCCAAATGAATTATAGTGTCCCGCAAATTGGCCTCCCAACCTCAACTCCGGAGGGACACATTTGCAAAGAGAACGCCAACACCGCTGAGGCTAAAAAGAACTGCTCTCGCAATTCCCGTCGCCGCTCGTGCTGCGAAACTCGGCACTGAACGGGATAAAAGTGACAAAATCAGGTCTTCGATAGGGAAAATGCTAAGAAAGTAGACGGAATGAAAGGCCATTGAAAACGCACGCACGTCGTCCGCGGTGCATATCAGAACGAGAGCGTGGGTTTACTTATTGCCCCGCAGCCTGCCAATTAATTCGCAAGGCACGCACTCGCTGGTTATCATCATTAACATACACATGTGTGTCGTTCTCATTTACCGCAAACACTAACGGAAAAATCGGAAGGAAAGCTCGGTAGGCACCGCCGTGAGTAAGCACATAAACGCCCCTGGCCATCTGACTTCCCCCCGTAGTCGTCGGCTGGTGATGGACGTACAGGTAGCGGCTTGTCGCGTAAATTGCTTGCGCTTCATAGCGACTCATCGCTTCTGTCGCGGCTGAGCTAAAAACAAGCTTACCGCCAGATTTTTTGTAAACAATCAGCTTGGTCCCGTAAGCCACAAAAGCATAGCTGCTAGTTTGGGCCGCCCGTCTTACGCAGCACCCTTGGCCTTCAGAAGGATAAGCGGTTTCGCTACTGTAGTGAGACAATCGTGACGGCGTTGCGATATTTAAGTCGTAGAAGGATTCTAGAAGGTGGAAGGCCCACAAGCGACTTTGCGAAGGATGCGGAAGCAGAGCCGAAAAGATATAGCGGTCATCGGCAATCGGGAGATCGTTTTGGTCATCCCATCCCTGATAGCGAGCAATCTCTTTGGGACGGCTCGGGCTATTCATGTCGATGACACTCATCCCAATATTTCCGCTCATGTAGGCGTACTTGCCTTTCACCGCAAGTCCGTGAAAGCCGTAAGCTTGAGGCGTCCAAGGACCTAAATCGGAATCGGCGAAGAGATCGGGTTGCGCAGGGTTGAGCAACATGTCACTTGCCGCAAAAATTTTCTGAGGACTTTCGGGATTACCGCTGAAATCCCAACGTGTGAAGGCGAATGGCGTACCGGTCAGATAAAGCGAACCACCACTCATCACCATTTGGTAAGCGACCGTTTGCTGCGCGTTGTGCTGGAAAAAAGCTACAGTCTCGATCGCCGGGATGGTGGTGTCATGCTGAGCAGGCTCGCCCTTAGCCCTGCGGTCGTTACAGCCAGTAAGCAGGCCGACGGACAAAATGCTTAAACAAATAATGAGGTTTCTCAACGTTGGTTTCATGGGTGCCTTCATCTTGATGTCCTTACATCTCTTATTTGATGCAAGCGCTGCACCAGCTTTTTGCCCTTTCCCCCCTTGAAACCATTCGCCTTTTTAGGGCCCCTCTGAGCGATTCTGTTTAGGTGGAGACCGCCTGTAAACAGCTCATGGGGGGACACTCCTTGTCTTCACCTGTCTAAGAGTTTGACACTTTTGGGCATAGGGAGGCGGCGTTCACGCCTACGAGCTCTTTGGCAGGGTCTTGCATATAAGCGCTTTGGGCATTTTGTGTGGAGGCCTTAGATGAAGCAGACTTTAAGATTTCTTTTGAACCCTCGCGTGTTTTTCAATCAATTGCAGTGGTCACGCGCCCACTGGTTCATTTTCGGCGGGTTTGCCTTGATGGCCTTCATCGAAACCCAAACAGGAACACCCCACGCTTTTTACTCAGTTGGGGCGCAATGGCTCGCTAAGTTCTGGGGTTGGAATTTCTTGGAAAGCATCTGGGTCCTTACCGTTATCAAGCTCGTTGGCATGACCACCGGCGTGTATTTCCTCAGCCACATCGTCTGGCATGTGGGCGGACTTTTCGGCCAACAGGGCAGCCGGCGCGTTTTATTCCGCCGTCTAACCGTGGTTTTGACTGTTATGCTATTAGGATTTTCCATTCGTAACATGGGCGCTCCTCACTCGAATTGGACTCTGCTCTCTTCCGGTCTTCTGGTTTGGGCCTGCTTCTTGGGTTTCTATGCGATTCAAGAACAATTCAACTTAGGCGCGTTTGAAACGGTGGTGGTCGCCGCTGCTGTGGCGCTCGCTCTGGCATTTACCGTACGAGTTTCAGAAGATGTGATTGTCGAAGTCGCGCAGGCGAATGGCTTGAAAGTTCCAGCTAAAGGCATGGCGCACAAGCCGCAAGCTCACGATGTCATTCATTATCGTTAGAACGGAAAACGAAGCCCAATTCCTTGCCAAACCTCGGAGAGTTTTTCTCTGAGGGAGAAGAAGCGCGGTAGCAAGCTTGCCTTATTACGCGCTTGCAGCCAGGTATTTTTTTCAAGGCTTACCTCAAGCGCGTCTATTTCAAACCCAAAACCTTGAGTCACGTAGTCACTTTTCAAAGTTAGCTCCATTCGATCTCCCAGCACCTCTGCGCTCCAAATGTTTTCCGCCTTGCCGCTAAGTTTTTCCACTAATAATCCCTCTCGATCTCTGACTTCCAAAAAGTCCACATCCGATTCAAACTCCAACCGCCTAAAACGCGCTCTCAGAAATGTTGCGCCCGGAAAACCCAGGGAGTAGCGCGTTTCGCTGTTGTTTAAATAAGGGTGCGGGCTTTCTACTTTCTTTTCTAAACGCTGCCATTTTGTGGGGGATTTTGGCCTTACGGGGCGGATGTCTTCTAGCACGTTGTAAGCGTGCACGCGGCCCGCGCTGACCAAGCGTTCCTTTTCATAAAAATGGATGACCTCCGACGTACTCTGTAGTCTCTCCTTGAGTTCCCTAGCTAGAAGCGCGGGCTCTTGCCCTTTAAGGAGACTTGCAACTCCCGAGACAAAGGGAGCGGCGTAAGACGTTCCCGTGCCAAAACCATAGCCTCGATTTCGCCGGGGACCGAATATCCCCACACCAGGCGCCCCAAGATGCACGGATGTTTTACCTCTATTGGAGTGTTCCCAGAGAACATCGCGGTTGTCGTAGGCCGCCACGCTAATAAGGTTGGTTAATTGATACGCGGCCGGATAGGTGGGCTTTCCGTCGGCGTTGTCTTCCCCAGCGTTTCCCGCCGCTGCGACAACTAGGACTCCTTGTTCCCCTACCCACCGGAGTGTTTCTAAAAGTGCACCGTCATGATGGGTCCCACCCCAACTCGCGTTGATAATCTTCGCTCCCTGTTCGACAGCATAGGTAAGAGCACGAATAGCATTTGCCGTGGTTCCTACGCCGAAGCCATCCATAATTTTCAAAATCATCAGGCGCGCCTGATCGTTTACGCCCCGACTGCCCACATGGTTGTTTGCTTTGGCTGCAATAATGCCGGATACCAATGTACCGTGATCGAACTCATCATCGATAAGGTGATTATCCTCCACAAAGTTCCACCCAAACTGGTCATCCGCAAAACCATTTCCATCGTCATCTCGCCCGTTGCGAACTTCTTTTGAGTTTACCCACAATTGATCATTTAGTTCCGGATGGCTGAGATCCACACCCGAATCAATCACCGCCACCACTACCTCTTCTCTTCGTTCAGGAAGGGCCCAAGCGGCAACCGCACCAATATCTTTGGTCGGAACTCCCACCTGGCCGTTGGAATCGGGATACCCTCGGTTTTCCAGTCCCCAGGATTGCGCAGTTTCAGGGTCGACCCGCTTGGAATAGTAGCGGTAGTTGGGTTGGCGTGCGTTTCCCACACAGAACTTTTGAGAAAGTTTCGCTTTCACCAAAGCATACTTTTTCTGAGGACCAAACCGACGCCAGTGGATGCGCTTTTCTTTGAGTGAAGCAAGGCAGGTTTCTCGCACGCTGGAACGGGAAGAAAGAACTAAAATCGTTTCCACTGGAGAGGCGAAACTCATCGTTGATTGAAGAAAAATAAAGAGAAAGGCGAGAAGCTTTTGAGAGAGTTTCACTCTAAAAGGCTTATCGGACTAAACCCCCTTCCCGCTGAAGGAGCGCTGAACGCGCCTCGGGAGGGGACTTAACGCTGTGCGCGCCAGTCACTGAACTTGCGATAGCTCCGACGGGCCTTGGTGAAAATGTTCGGGCCCATAACAGAGGGAACGAGTCCCAACGCTTCGAGATCCGCGCGAGAAAGAGAAGCGAGCACACTGCGAGAGGCAGGCGCGCGATTCATCGCTCCAAAGCGGTTCCATAAGCCATTAAGAAGTTGGTTATTCGCCGCGTGGCTACCGTGCGGGGCCAATGCAACTCCCGCTTTTTTTGCGTCCGCGCCAATGGCGGCCGCACTCAAATCACTAAGCGAACCGTTTGCATTCTGCGCACTGACTTCAGAGGGACTCACATTGCTCGCCACTAAAGTCCCAGGCCCCGTGTCCGAGGCATCTGCCCCAATCTTTTCGGTTTGCGAATCATCCCATTGCACTTTCGCTGCGGCATCTTCTCCGTGGGTGTACTTCGCCTCAATGAGTCGCGCTTCGGCCAACTCTTCGGGAGAGTAGTCCATCTCTTGGCCCACCAAGCGCCCCACGTCGGCGACATCAGTAAACTGTCCGGTGAGAAGTTGATCGGCTACAAATTCAGGATTCGCTCCGTTTAAGAAATCTTGTAGACCGGGCTGGCTAAGTTGATTGACCAGATTATCGCGAGCGGCATTTCCGCCACTCATCGAGGTGCCGTCAACGGAATCTGTCTTACGCAAATCTCCTTCGATGCCACGGTTACCGGACTCCGCGCTTGCGTCGGCCGCGGCTTGAGCAAACTCTAAAATACCTTTCGCGATCAAGGCCTGACCCGCAGCCCTTACCGGAGCTAAAATGCTCGCTGCCATCGGAGTGCCTCGCGCGATGAGCGCGGTACCGGTAACAATGGCCACGACTTTCCCGGTTTGGGCGGATCCAGCCGCGCCTACCTGGCCGTACTTGTCCGAAACGTCATTCATGGAAACATCTTTGTCTTGGGGTCCACTTTGCGAGTAAACCACTTCTTTTAAGACTCCACCCTCGAGTCCGTTTACCCCTTGGTTCTCCGCCGTCGGATTTTGATTACCGGCTTCAGTCTCTAGAAATTCAAAAGGGTTGGTACCGTCGGTATTACGCACCACTTCGGCCGCCAAAGGGGCAGACAGAATGAATACAAGGATGACGTAGTGAAAGTTCATACGGGCTAGTTGTTTATTCACGTTGTTCTCCTAATTAAATATCTTGCTCCGGACCTGATACGTCCAAAAGAGTTCCTGTGCGCGGCGAACGAGGGTGATAGCAAATAGCCGGGCGCTCCTTATCGGGTAACGCGCAAATGTTCCCGTTAAGAGCCCGAGTAAAAGCATTAAAAATCCAATCGGAACCCGAACCTCTTTGCACGTCGCCTAGGTTCGCACCTTGCGGAAGATTCGTTCCTTTAAGGGAGGTTCCATAAAGCGCGGCCAGAGCGTCGCCGCCCCCGTCGCCTTCATCCCCACTATCGCCTCCGCCACCGCCACCGCTAAAACCAGGGCCTGAACCCGCATTGGTGGTGGGAATTTTGTATCCAGCTCCGTTCGATTGTCCGGCACCCTCATAACCTAAGGGGCCCAAGTCCCCACCGCCGTCTAACCCGGCTGTTTGCATTCCCATTCCGCCCCCCATCATTCCGCCACCAAATCCACCACCTCCCAAGCCACCCGCACCGAATCCGCCTTGGTTAGGGTTAAAAAATTGCGGGCCTTGAGGTGTCGCCATTACGGGCGGGACTTCCCCCAAAGGACGCGGCGCTACATCAGCAAACTCTTCAGTCGGATCGTTCGCCGGGGGAGGAGGCTTTAAAAGATCATCATCTTTGTTTTCTTTTTTGGGACTCGAAACGAGGTCGAAAAGGCTTTTGCCTTCCTTCTTTTTATCGTCCTTATCTTCTTTCTTCTTCCCCGCGCTTTCCGCTAGGGATTTTAAAAAGTCGTTGTTTCCGTTTTTATTTTGGTTTTTCAAAAGATCGGCGATGCCTCTGTTGTCGCTCTTGGGAATTCTAGGAGGCTTTCCGCCTTCCCCTTGACCGCCGCCGCCGCTGCCTTCGCCGCCACCACCCGAGCCACTGCCTTCGCCGCCACCACCCGATCCCGAGCCTTCTTCTTCTTGAGCCTGATGATCTTGCAATCCCGCCAGGGCCTGCGCCAAGCGTGCTTGGTCGAGTTGGTCTTTCAAAGCTTGTTCACGAGCCCGCTGGTCGGCATCCGCGTCGTCATCTTCCTTGCCCGCCGTTTTTTCGTCTTTTTTGTCTTTGCCGTCTTTATCTTTTTCGGCGTCATCTTCTTCACCGGCTTGCGCTTCTCTGGCAACGTCAGCACCAGAATCAGGTCGGGCAGTAATGTCTGCGGTAAGACCTTCTAGCTTCGCCTCACTCAGAGGCTCAATTTTGTCGCACGGGTCATCACCGGTAGTGGTGGTTGCCCCGCCTGAGTGCGGCCCACGCGATGTCGTACTCGAACGATTGAGAAAGCCAGTAAAAACTTCATTGGCACTTCCACTCACGTTATCGTCGCAAGCCTTGGTAAATTCGCTTTGGAAATTAAAAGGCCTCTCATCTCCTTCGCGAGGAAAACTTTCGTCGTAGTGGCGTTGTAGTTCGAGTTTCACCGGTTCTTTAAATTCAGGACGAGCGGCGAGTAAGCGCTCTGTCGCAAGGACAGTCGCCAAAGCGTCGGAAGCATCTGCGTCGCTGGTTTGACTGATCTTCAATTGGTCCAGACCTTCCTTGTGCTTTTGGACCAAATACTTGATCGGGTCGGCGACGGGATCCACGGTAGCGACCCCAGCGGGTGTACCGACGCCTGGCGCACCCCAAGCGGGTGTAGAGTAGTTCACCAGCACAAGGCTGATGCCCACGATCATCCAAAGCGCATATTTCTGTAAGAAATTCCGCATTTTAAGGTACTGCGAGGCATAAAAAGGGCGTCACAGCACATCCCTTAGAAGTGCAAAAGCCACACCGCCACTCCCAGGCTGGGTTCAGGCTGCCCCAGGCTCGGGGCGCATTTAGGCGTGGCTGAGCCGAATGACGGCTGTCAGGTAGTTCGACGATGCCCGCGCCAACTGTGCCCCGCCTGCTACCCCGCTCTAAATACCTAGTGTTATTAGGGTGTTAGGCGCCCCAACTGTTCACGTGCACAGTTTGTCGCATAATTTCGCATCTTGCTTTGCCCTGCTACTCCCATCAGGTAGAAAGGCGGCATGAATTACGAACCCATTTATTACGAGTACGAACTTCCGGTCCGTTTCACCGATCTCGATCCGTACGGGCATGTGAATGTGAGCGTCTATCTCGATTACGTCATTACTTCGCGTTGGCTTTTCCTAGAAAAGACAATGGGCAAAACTGTCGACGATCTTCTGAAAACGGGAATCGCGTTTTTCACTCGCCGATCGCAAGTCGATTATTTACGGCCCATTCTCTTCGGGCAGATTATTTTTGTGCGTTCGTTTATCTCGGTGTCTGAAGAAAGTAAATTGGTTGTCGAATTTGAAATCCGCGATCAAACAAAAGAGACTCTTCATTCGCGTGGGACACTGGAATTTGCCGTGGTCGATATTAAAACTCAAAAACGCACCTCGCTCCCCGAAGACGCAATACCGTATTTTTGGAAAAAAGCTTAGAGAGTTCGGGAAGCCAGTTCCGCCGATTCCGCGCGGCCTCTGCGGCTGTAGAGAAACTCACTGATCACTTGCAAGAGGTGCTGTTTCACCTGAAACTCTCTTTGCCCGTTTGGGCGAAAGTTTGTGATGATGTCTCGGCTCTCGCCCGCGCGCTGATAGATTTCCCCATCCGTAAGCGGTGCAAGTGGTAACTTTTCGTCTACCCGACTTAGTTCGATGTACTGGGATCGCGGCATGGTCCCCACGCCCAATGGCCCACCCAAACCTGGCAGGTGCATCACAAACTGCAAGTCGGATTGTTTGAGATCTAAATAGGAAAAAAGAAGGGAACCTTTTTCGTCAAACCACAGCTCGCTCTCGTTTAACCCATGAAAGTGTCTCGCAGCGGGCGTACGCGCGTCTTCCAAGAGCGATTCCCCAATTTTCTTGGGCGATAAAAAGGACTTCATGTGCGAGCGCGCGCTCGGGACTAGCTTGTCGAGATTGAGTCGCATCCAGCCTTTGCCCCGGGTCTGGACGGAGGCCAATACGTTCAATTTGATTCCCGCCAGATCGAGGGAAAGTTCCAGGGAGTTGGGTTCGGTGAATGCCGCCCACCCCTCCTGATCCTCAATTACCAAACGAACGAACGAAAGATCCAATAGACGCGCTGCATCTTCGCCTTTCCAGGCTAGACAGTCTTTCAAAGACACGGGGTTGACTAGGACTCGTTGCGCCGCATTTTGCATCGGCAGAGCATAGAAGATAGTGGGTCAGAAATTCAAGTGATCTCCTTTGTGGGCTTTGGTTTACCCCTTTGCCCGAATCGGGTATTTTGTCGGTCTCGAAACTTTCAATAAAAAGGTTTACCAAGCAACATGAGTGAATCCATCGTTTTCGTAGCGGCAAAACGCACCCCGTTTGGAACTTTCGGGGGCAGTCTCAAGCACCTCACAGCAACCGAGCTCGCTCTGCATGCCACCCAGGCGGCCCTTTCCAGCGCAGGGATCCAGCCACAGGAGATTGACCACGTTATTTTTGGCAACGTTCTGCAAACGTCTTCCGATGCGCCGTACTTGGCCCGTCATGTGGGATTGCGCGCAGGAGTTCCCGCGGCAGTTCCGGCGGTCACCGTAAATAGGCTTTGTGGGTCAGGCTTTGAAGCCATTTGCCAGGGCGTTCGCTTTCTGCAGACCGGAGAAGCCACGACGGTTTTGGTAGGAGGTGCGGAGAACATGAGCCAGGCGCCCTATGTATTAAGAGGAGCGCGGTTTGGCTACCGGATGAATCACTCGGAAATGGAGGACTCCCTCGTGTCGGGCCTCTATGACGCCTTTGCGGAAATTGCCATGTCGGGTACCGCTGAACTGATGGCGTCCGAACATGGTATCTCCCGAGAAGCTTGCGATGCCTTTGCTCTTCGTTCTCAGCAGCAAGCTGCGCGAGCCCAAAAAGAAGGTTTCCTAAAAGAGGAAATCGCCCCGATTTCTCTGGTGAGTAAAAAGGGCACCACGGTTTTTGCGCAGGATGAACACGTACGCCCTGATTCCACCCTTGAAGGGCTCACCAAACTAAAACCGGTTTTCAAAAAAGACGGGGTCACCACGGCCGGCAACGCGAGCGGGATCAACGACGGAGCCGCAGCCCTGGTCCTGACAACCGCTTCTCACGCGCTCAAAAAGGGTTGGCCCATTTTGGGAAAATACATCGCGAGCCACGTGGTCGGTGTCGATCCCAAGCGTATGGGAATGGGCCCTATCCCCGCCATCCGCGCCCTACTCGAAAAAACGAAATTGTCGTTAAAGGATATGGACCGTGTTGAAGTAAATGAAGCGTTTGCCGCCCAATATCTAGTCGTGGAAAAAGAGTTGGGGCTAGATCGCGCGCGCACGAATCTCAATGGCGGAGGTATCTCCATCGGACATCCCTTGGCGGCCACCGGTGCCCGCCTCGTGACCCACCTCCTTTATGATCTTAAGCGCACAGGCAAGAAGCGAGGCCTCGCCTCGGCTTGCATTGGCGGCGGGCAAGGACAAGCTGTGTTGGTTGAGCTTTAAATGCGATTGGCATTCCGCCTTCTCTTTCTCCTCCTAGTAGGCCCGCAGGCCTTCGGTCTCGACGTGCAATTTCGCGCCGACTTTTATCAACGCGATTTTGCGAAGAACATCACCACCGCAAAAGGCAATGCCTGGCTTAAGTTTGGTGATCAAGAAATCTGGGCCGAAGAAATCGAGATTGATCAGTCGCGCCAAATTGCGACCGCGCGCGGCAACGTCCATTTCAAAGATAGCAAGCTCGATATTTGGTGTGACTACGCGAACTACAGCTTGGAGGGACAGGACGCCACAATGGAAGATGCCGTCATGTCGTCGGGCCGTATGGTGATCACGGGAGCGCGCGTCCGACGTCTCACGAGTCGGCACTACACGGTCGAAGAAGGCACGTACTCCAACTGCAACACCATTCCCATTGAGGGAAAAAAGGCGGGTCAGTGCGATTTCGACTGGAAGGTTTACGGCAAACACCTTGACGTAGAAGTGGGAAAATACCTGCACGTCACCGACGCCATTACTTACATCAGCGGCATGCCGGTGCTCTACCTGCCCTACTTTTTCTTTCCCATCAAAACCGGCCGCCAATCGGGTTTTTTGCAATCCAGCATGGGCTATGTTGCCAACCTGGGTACCACGGTGAGCCTTCCGTACTACTGGGCGATGTCTGACTGGTCCGACCTGACCATTACTCCGAGCGTGCATACGAAACGCGGACTTCATCTCGGTTTTAACTACCGTTACGCCTATTCTGACGACAAATTTGGTGAGTTTGACTTGTATTTACTGCAACGACGCTTTAACCCGAATCGGGATACGCCGTCTTTAGATGATCCCACGCGTTCACGTTTTCTGGGACTCTTTGGGGAATCCGCGCTCAGGTTAAATAATCGCTATGGCCTGGGGGACCGTGCCTTTTTACAACAGGCTTTGCTTTTTGTGAGTGACCCTTTTTATCTCTTCGACTACTCAGAGGACCTTGGGGTCGAAACCAACCGCGCCTCTTTACGCTCTCAGTTAGCTTTTACCTGGCCAGGTGAATCCACGCTGCTAACTACGGAAATCCAACATCACCAGTCAATGATTATTTCTAAAGACACCGGCGTGGATCGCGGCGAAGTCACCAAACTGCCGTCGGTAAGCTATTCTCTGATCGCCACGCCCTTTCTCTCACGAACACTGTTGTTTGAAGCGACCTCAAACTTCACGAATTTTTATCGTCCCGGTCTTTCTTATGATTCGGTGTCTCAGACCTTGGTGAAAACGGATAAAGTCCACACCGATCCTGACACTTCCTTTCATGCAGGTAATTACATCCGCGAAGGAAAACGCTTTTATGTAGAACCACGACTCACCGCAAACTTTCCCTTTTTAAAAGGGTTGCAGTTTCAACCGACGCTGACTTCGGGCTTGGTCCTTTACCATTTCGACGTACCGACTCCGCAGTTGGTTCAGCGCAGCTACGGAGATCTTGAACTCCCGCTCACGCTCTATATTTCTCGCACCTACAATACGTCTATCAAGGGCTATGAGAAAATTAGTCACGTTGTTCAACCCCGATTCATTTACGCAAATCGCCTTTTTCTCGGGGGGACCAAAGACAGTGAGCATCCGTTCTTTTATCGGGATGAAATCCGTGAACTTTCTAATCCCCGTTTTGATCTTTACGACCGGCTGTCCAATTTTGAGTACTTGCGTTTAGAACTCATCAACCGCCTCCGAAGGCAAACGGAAGACGGGGCGGAACGTTTTTTCCTCTTTCAGGTTTCTCATCAATACAACATTCGCACCATCGCCTCCGATACCCGTTACGCTAGGCAGTTCGGTCCTCTGGAAATCTTGGGTGAGTTTCGAATAGGCCGCTTTAGCGCCCAAACAGAAGCTTATTACTACCTGGAAAAAACGCGCCGACCCGATAATACCTTCATGCATGAATTTGATTGGTCGAGTTTTATTTCCTATCATGTTCCCGAGGGGGACCGCTTTAGTTTGGGAAATCGATTCAAATTTTTAGCAGATCGATCCCTTAACGAACAGTTTCTCCTTTTTTCCTGGTACAAAACTCTTCCGCTATTCTTCGACATCCTAGGAGATCTGGAATACTCCTTACTCACTGGATCTTTCGTCCGTTACCAGCTTGGATTTCTACTAGGTGCCAAACAGCCAAATTGCTGGTCTATTTTGATCAACGTGGGCGAAAACGAATTGAGCCAGCCCTTTTTTAATCTCCGATTTCAACTCGACTTTGGGGCGCTCTAAGTTTCCATGTTTGGTATACTAAACCAATGGCGCAGCTAAAAAAACTGATGGGTCGTCGTAAGCGCACTCATTCCGAACGCGCGCTTTTTCTTTCTATCTGGTTTCTCATCTTTATCGGAATGGGCCTTTGGAAATCCTCCCACACCCCACGGGTCACCACTTCTCAGTACCCCGAACTGTCTTTATCGTCCGGCTTGGATCCTTTTTTCAAGTATGCGGAACTCCGCCAAACAGTGGGCAACACTTTTAACTTAGATTTTGAACTTGCCGAAGCTTGGAAGAAAAGTGCGAAACAAAAAAACTATCCTGTGCAAATTGGCTACGAGTTACGCGGCGGGCAATCTGTACTAGAAACAGGGAGTGTTTATTGCACACTGCCCCAAAATGGAACCCGCGCCCAGGTGAGCATTCCCAACCCCCAACATTTTCATCCTCGTGAAATTCACCTGTTCCTCGCTCACTGATCAAAAAGACGGTAAAATGATTGAGTGCCAGCCGGTGATCCCAAATCTAAAAAACTAGGCCTTGTTTTAACAGCGGGTGGAGCCCGAGCCGCCTACCAGGTAGGTGTTCTGCGCCATCTGGGGAGAAACGCGGGCCCTTGCTTTCGGCCTAAGGTCTTTACCGGCATTTCCGCCGGTTCCATCAACGCCGCTTACCTCGCCCAAGGCCAACCCATCCTAGAAGCCACCGCCCGCATGTACGATCTTTGGTGGAACTTAAAGTTTGAAGAAGTCATGAAGACCAACTTCAAATCTTTTGCTTCTCTTTTCCCCAAGCTCATTAACGATTTTTTTCTTTCGAAGATCACCAAACGAAAGATGTTTAATTCGGTTCTCGACGCCACCCCACTCTCCTTGACCCTTTTGAAGCACATCCACTTTTCTCGTATCTCAAAAAGCATCGAGTCAGGCATTGTTGAAGGTTTGGCGGTTAGCACTACTAACTACAACACGGGAGAAAACACCGTGTTTTTTGATTCAACTGAGGAAAGAAAAGTGGTTAGGCGCAAGCGCCGAATTTCCATTCGAACCCCCATTCGTATTCGCCACATCATGGCTTCCTGTTCAATTCCGATTCTTTTTGAACCGGTTCGCATTGGGCACTGGTTTTATGGTGACGGAGCCATGCGTTTCCGCTTTCCGCTAAGCCCCGCGATTCACCTAGGCGCCAATCAGCTCCTTGCCATCGGTGTAACCACTAGTCCTGAGTCGGTCACGCCAACACCGGCACCGGCCACAAGGCTGAGCACCGGTCTGGTAGCCGGCGCTGTGCTTAATTCCATTTTCGTCGATAGCCTTGAGATGGATTATGAATACATGATGCGACTCAACGAAGTCGCTGACCGGAACCCGGCTGTTAAACACATTGATTTTTCACTCATCCGACCCAGCATGGATCTCGGCGATGTCGCTCAGCAGTTTGTCGACGAGCTGCCTTTCCATTTTCGTCAGCTTATTAAGGGCTCGGCGGGATCCAAAGCCGAACTGGGCGATCTGCTCAGCTACCTCATGTTCACCCGCAACTATCTCCACGCTCTGATGGAGCTTGGCGAAAAAGACGCGGCGGCCCAACACGACCGCATCATCAGCTTTCTCACCGAAGGCACTTAGACCTAGTTTTCCAACAAGTATTCCGCAACCGCCTTAAGTTTCGCTCGCCCTAGATGTCCTTGAGAAGGCATAGCGGGATAGTCGCTTCTCACTTTTTTGGGATAGAAAGCAAAGTCCGCGATCCCTTGCGGATTACCCGCATATTTTTTCTGGATTTCTTCCACAGCCGGGCCGACTCGTCGCAGGCCCTTTACATGGCAGCCTGAACAAACCGCCACGTACACCTGTTCGCCAGGCTCCATCTTCTTTTTTTCGTAAGAAACCGGCGCCTTCTGCGCGTACATGCTGGTCAGAGAATTTGTCGTCGCGTTCGTCGGACAAGCACCAAACTCCTTTAGCCCCACGTGACTGGCGCGTCCGCCTGCCTGGATGCAGTTCTTCTTACCCTTCCCCGTCGCCATCACATCGGCCCCCTTAAAAGCAAACTTGGTGGCGATCAGTAGGAGGCGAACCTTGTTATCAGGGCTATAGCCGTTATGGAAAAACAAATTGCCCAGCACCTGGTTGTTGTCGAAAGAAGGATCCGTATCGGCGTCGGGAGCGGTGCTACTATCCATGTAGGTCAGATCCGTAAAGATAATTCCCCCGGATTTATTTTCACGGATGATGTTGTCTTCAATTTTCACGCCATCTGCGGCAAGTAAGATAATTCCACTTCCCGGAGGCACACTCGCCACGAGCGAACCCGGCGCGCCAAAGTTCGCAAGATTGTTATTCACGACAAAATTGCGTCTTAGAATAACGTCATCTCCAGTCTTAACCGGCAAGCCCGGCAGAGTGAAAACGAGAATCCCGCCAGAGTTATTGTGCGCCAGATTCTCTTCTACCAGCACGTGGTGGGAATTTTCGATTTCAATGCCAGCAACATTTTGAAACACTTCGTTGCGTCGGACGTCTACGTAGTTGCACATGCCTATGTAGATAGCAGCGTCTGCAATGCCCCAAGACACCGTATCTTCCACGAGCACGTTGTTTCCGCGCGTAGGGTAAATGCCGTAAATACCCGTGTCTGCCACGATGAGATGGCGAATCACCACATCATCCGCCGCCTGAGTCATTACGCCATTTCCCTTGTAGTGATGAATATGAAAATTTTCGATGTGAAAGCCAGAACCCGACGCGATGACGCCATCATTCTTGGTATTTTCACCGTTAAGAATCGGCCATTTGCCGTCTTTAATCACGCCTTGTAGTTTGATTTTCGGCTTATCGACGACAACGCTTTCTTTGTATTCCCCTGGCCAGACCTGTACCGTATCACCAGGCTGCGCTTTATCGACAGCCTTCTGAATAGAACTACCTGGCTTTACAACGTGGATAGCCGCCCAAAGGGGCGTGCCCGCCAACAGCACAACTATTGCCGATTGCCACTTCATCATAATCGCTCCGGAATTTTAGGAATCTCGGGCATCAAAGATTCGTCTGTCAGTGCCCCTAGGAAAGCTATGATTTCTTTCTTTTCTGTAACCGTCAAACTCATCGGAACGATATGCCAATGGATCGCCGGTTCATTCGGCTGATGAAAAGCGCGTCCCCCACCACCGACATAAAAGTCCATGACTTCGTCAAGCGTCGCCAATTGTCCGGAGTGCATGTAAGGCGCAGTTTGGACAATGTTTCTTAGTGACGGAATGCGAAACATGCCGCGCTGTCGTTCATTACCAGTCACCGCGCTCCATCCTGGATCACTCAAAACATCGGGAACCCCAATACGTGCCATTTCAAAATGCGTAAAAAGCGGCGGCTCGTGACACTCCGTGCAGCGCGTGACGAAACTGCGAAACACATTTAATCCTCTGTAGGCATGCGGTGAAAGCGCCTTTTCCTCTCCGAAAACAAATCGATCATAGGGACTATTTAATGAAATCAAACTGCTTTCAAACTCGGCCAGTGCGGACTTTACTTCCCGCAGCGTGATGCGCTTTTTCCCATAGGCTTGTTGAAATAGAGGCGGATAAAACTCTGAGCGATTTAAGACCGCTTCCAGTTTCTGAGGGGTCGTATCCATTTCGAGAGGAGAAAAAAGAGGTCCTTCCATCTGCTCTTCCAAGCTTTTTGCACGCCCGTCCCAGAAAAAGCGGGGGGCAAACGCCACGTTCCACAGAGAAGGCGCGGAACGAGTTAATATATTTCCCCGCGCGCCAACACTCCCCGCTCTTCCATCGCTAAAGCCTTTATCAGGCTCGTGGCAGCTAGCGCAGGAAATGTGGCCCTCACCCGAAAGAATCGGATCAAAAAATAGGTGGCGCCCCAAGTCGACCTTGCGGGGATCCAAAGTAAAAGGAGCAAGCAATTGTTTTTTTTGTAGCCCCGTAGAAGGCGTATCTAGATAGGGGGAAACAAAAGCGCAGCGTTCCCCCACGGGTTCAAAACCCGGCGGGCAAACTGAACTCAAAAGAAGCGCTAATATAAAACCCATGATTTAGTTGAAAACGCATACACGTTATCCCATCACAAGCCGCCTGACGAGCGATCCGCCCGACACTCCGCGCTACACCTTCAGAATACACCTCACCCTCCAAGGTTTTCACGTTCCACAAAAGGACTGACGTATTCCCAAAAATACGCAAACCTAAACGGTTGATTCCACTAGCTCGCGGCCGGCATGTGCTTTGCATTTTCGAAGGGAACTTTCATTGGGGGCTCCGTGAGATTGGTTTTCTTAGGAATTTGGGCACTTTTAGCAACTTCTGCGCTGGGGGAATCAACACCTCTTTCTTTGATCACACATGCGCTTACTAACGCGCTTCGCGCTCATCCTTCTGCTCCCGATGCCGATCCAGGGGTTTACAAACTTGTTGCGCAAGTTCAATCGGCGACCGGTAATGTTGAATACACAGATTGCTCCGGTTTCGTAGTGGAAGGTTGTTATATCAGCGCCGGTCACTGTCTGGACCGAAACTTTAAAAGCATTTCTATTCAGGATGGAAACGGCAACACGGCTTCCGTGGATGCCACTACGAAGAGAATTTTTCGCAGGGCCGACCTCGGTGTCGGCGCGGATGAAAAATCAGTGCCAGATCTGGCCGTGGTAAAACTGGGAAGTATCCCTCCCGGTGCCTATGACACGGAAATCCTCTCAGATAAGATGCCGACCATCGAAATGCCGAAGGATGTGTTACCTAAAAGTCCCGCAGAACTTCTAGAAAAGGCAGGGGCTCTCATTAAGCATGGAGTCTACGCCCGTACTACAACTTACGGAATGTTTCTTAGCGAAGAAGACGTGCAAAGCATGCCCAATCTAAAACCCGAAGAAGGTCTTGCTTTGATTAAGCGCAGGCGCGAAGAACAAGTTTCCAAAGCAACCAAGCAGGATGGACAGATAGTCGTCGTCGGCCCCGTCGCTAGCGTGTTCAGTAGGGAATTAACAGAAGAGCACGACCTGCAGGCGAAAATTGAGAAAAAGATTTTGCAATTGCGTTCCGTTCCGGTCCCTAATCCTATCGAACTCAGTGAATGGGAAGATATGCTAGTTAAATCTCGTATCCGAAAGGAAAAGCTTCTTTCGATGACTCAGGAGTGGATGGCTTTTCCCGCTCCCACAATCCTCAACGGCGGCGATAGCGGAGGACCGGCGAAGGACAAAGACGGCAAATTTTTTGCTCTGGTTTCCTCCACCTATGGAAACCCTCCCGACTATTTCGGCTTGCAGCCTCTCGTGCCGCACCGTGAGTGGATTCTCCGCCAGCTCAAGGATCTCGGATGTGCTACACCGCAACAATCTGCCCTCGAAGCGATGCCGTAGAAGTTTGACACCTGTTTGCCCGACCGGTAGCTATGAAGCACTGGGCTTATCTGGGGGTTACATGGGCAAACATTCTCTTCTTTCCATCTTCGCAACTTTCTTTTGCTTGAGTGTCTTTGGGTCAGCATCACTTCCTGTCTGGGGACGAGTGCTTGAAAAAGGCATCACTAGAGCCTCTGGGGAAATAGAAAAGATAGAAAGACTCGAACTGGATAAGGCGGTTCTTTTCGTCGTAGCTTATCGCCCACTCGACTGCACCGAGGGCGTGATTGATAACGTACTTTGTGAGTACGAGTACATGGATGGCAACACAGTAGCCCTTTCTGAGTTCAACGGCCTCGTTTGCGAGAAAGCCCCCTACACGGATGTCATTCAGACTTCGGGTACGTTGCGGTTTTATGACGAAGCAACAGACTTTCAGAGCTGGGTGCAAAGGAGATACGTCTCGACCACGCTTAACAATAGGAAGCCTGTTCGCTCCAGGCGCCTCGCCGTAAACCACCCGGACTGCGTGACTTTCGCGCCCTAGGGCGGAGCCTTAACCTTTCGCGTTTAACCAAGCGTCCCGTGACCCGAAGAACGGTTTGCGATTTAATGATTCCCTTCTTTAACCGTTTTATTTCCCTCTAGGAGACCTATGAGAACTTTGAGTCTGTTAGGACTTATGTGCGTCGCTCTGCTTTCTTCCCACACCGCTTTTGCCGCGACAGCCGACTGTGTGTTGGGAAAGCTCGACCAAAATGGCAAAGCCGTCCCGGTGGCAACCATTGGTAAAGTGGATCCCGCAGATGAGGATTCGTTAGGTAGCGTCGGGTTGGATTCTACAATCAGCGCGGCCTGTGTCGGCTTGGGCAGTGAAGACCCCGGCGTACTGTGCGGCTTTGTAAAAGGCACTCTCATTGGAGAAGCTCTCAAAGCGCGACGTTCGCTTAAGGCCACCACGCTTCTTAGCACCGGTCACGCGACGGGCAACTTTGCTGATTTGGCCATCACCTGGCTTAATCCCGCAGACAACCAGACGCATCTTATTGCCTGCTTTCAGTAAACGATTGATCTGGCGGCTCTTCCCATTCGGGGGGAGCCGCTATTTTTTTTTGCTAGAAGTTCAGTCCGGCGGAAGCGGTAAGAATAAACTCGCTCGCAAAAACTCCGGTTTCCAACCGAATAGTAGGTTGGTGGTAGCGAGCGGGATGAAACAGAACCCCCAATCCACCCCCTGCACGCCACGGTCCACTGCCCAAATCTTTGGCTTGTGCAACCGCTGCTCCGGCGGAAGCAAAGGCCATCAAACTAAAAGAGGACATGAGTTCATAACGGTACTGGAGGGACGCGCCTAGGATGTTATTTTCCTGAAAACGCGCCGGACGGACCCCGGGAAGATTTAAGTTTTGTCCCAGGCGAGGAAGCGCGCTGTAGGGCGCCCCGGTCGAAACAAGCATCGCTCCTCCGTGCGCACTCAAGGTGTGTTTGAGGCCCAGAGCGAAATGACTCTCCAGGTAGAGTTGAAATTGTTCAAACCCGTAATCACTGAGCAAAGCCGTGGTAGGAAAATAACCACTGAGGCGCGCAAGGTAACCTTTACGAGGGGCCTTTCGGCTATCCCGATTGTCGTAGCCCAAAGCCACGAATGGTCCCGTGTGAGAACTCTGATTACGAGCAATAAGCGGATCCGTTGCAAACGATCCCCCCAGACTTTCCGATACGCGGCTACTCGCGAAACGCCAACCCAGTGTGAAAAAGAAATAATCCCAGAACGTTTGCGAAGCCCGTAAAGCAAATGCAGCACGCACATTCTTGAGAAGCGACAGATTGGTCTTCAGCGTGGTCATTCCCAATCCGTAATATTCTTCTCGGTACTGCCCCGCATCGGCGTCAAATCCGAGCGTAAAACCTTTCACCAATTCGTCATCGTCGTAACGCAGGCCGGCTTCGAAATTTTCTCGCGTGGTAACAGTGAGATTTAACCTCCCCGCTCGCCTCTCATCCCACATCCGGTCGTCATAAAGTGAGAGACCAATGCCAAATCCTAGCTGCGGCGAGAAAAAGAGGTTGGGACTCCAACCAAAACTCAGTCCATCGAGGTGGTCTTGGTCGCGCACATAGTCCACCCCAGCAAACCAAATTTGGGCGCGGCGGTCTGGAGGAGTCGCGGTCAACGCCTTTTCGAAGTATTCCTTCGCCGCACTCTCGTTGCCTTGGGCTTGATAGGTGTGCGCCAACCAAAAGAGTACAGACGAGGCTTCCGGTTTCATCCGAGATAAAAGTTGGAGATTAAAAAGAGCTTTCCCCAAGCGTTGCCCAAGATTGCGAGGCAGGCCGGCAAAAATACGACCCTCAACGTAATAGCGATCGAACTGCGGCACAGTGTTTACCGTCGCCGCTGCTCTTAGAAGCGCATCGATTTTTTTGACTAAACTAAATTGCCAAAGCGGGTGACTGTCTTCGCAAGCAGCGACGTAGACAAGCGCACAGGTATACTGGGCCATCGCCCGCTCGTCGCCTTCGGTGAACGCTTTAAATTCGCTCTCGCCCGCCTGATTACAAAGGCGGGAAGCCTCGGTAATGAGCTGCGAACGTTCGTGGATCTTTTGCTCCAAGCCGGCGGCTTCGGATAAAAAGTAGAGCGTCTGAAGTCGATTGAGCGCTTGAGGGGAAGTAAGCGTGGCCTGAGCGTTGGCGGCATCGAGCTCCGCCCGCATCGCGGTGGTATCTAACTTCTCGTAAAGGGGATCGAGAAAGGACCGGGCGTAAGCCTCCCCAGAAAGGAAACAAAGTGCCAGCAGAATGGGGAGGAATAAAGAGCGCACAGCGCGAGTGTTATCGGCAATTTAGGCCGATGGCAACTTTCGGTTCCAGAAGGTGCCAGGCACCTTTAGGAACTTCAGTCCACCCCGGTGTGAGCCGACGGGACAATGGCTGACTTGCCGTTGATACCGTCTCGAAGAATGCGGCTCGGGGTAAATGTCAGAACCCGGCGCGCTGAGATCGTCATGGCTTGGCCCGTTTGCGGGTTGCGTCCCATGCGCGACTTCTTGTCGCGAACACGGAACTTTCCAAAACCAGAAATCTTAATGGTGCCGCCCTTGCAGAGTTCTTCTTTCATGCTTTCAAAGAGCAGTTCTACGAGATCCGCCGCTTCCTTCTTAGAAAAACCCACCTTCTCATAAATCGAATCAATGAGTTCGGCTTTGGTCAGTGTCATGGGTGTTCTTCTCCTTGAGTACGAGGCCTGAACGAGCGACTAGGGCCTACTCAATATTATAGTAATCATTTCAAACATATACAAATTTTCTTTGCGAGCCTAGAATTTTCCGCGCTGGCGCGGTGTTTCACCGGCACAATCCGCTGGGGAAATCATGCGCTGATACGAATTCCGTTCCCCTCACATCACCCATTGAGTATACCAAGGGCCTGCTTTCAAGGTGTAACGAAGGAGAAATTGTGAAACGTTTAACTGTTGCTCTTGCTTTGTGTTTTCAAATTCATCTTTACGCGGCTGAAACCCCTCCCGCTGTTGACGCAGACGCCTATTCTCCTGGATCCGTATCAATTGAAGGATTGGGGCAAGCCTTTCTTTACAGTGTGTATGGATCTTATCGTCCCCATAAAAATTTCGCATTCAATCTAGGATTAGGCTACTTTTCGTTCCCCTCCGGCATATCTTCGACTGGCTCTGTAGTTTTGATTCCCCTCTCGACATCGGCACTACTGGGCGGCACAAACGGACACCATTTTGAGTTTCTTGCAGGGGGAACGTTCGTGGCTGCAAGCGGAACGGCGACCGGCTCTGGTACTACTTCAGATCTCGCCAATTCTGATTTCGTATTTGTCCTAGGTGCCGGCTATCGTTATTGGCCGAATGAAGGTGGTCTTCACTTTCGCGCCACGCTCTACGGTCTTGTCTACGGTGGCAATTTCACGCCGTGGCCCGGTTTCAGTATCGGTTACGCCTTCCAATAGGTGCCCATCTACTTTTCAGCTGAAAAGGTGGCGGGTACTTTTGTGGCTCTGGCGATTCCCTCTTCCAGAAGGGTTCCTTGAAAGCGCGCGCACGATCATGCGCGGCCTTAACAAACCGCAGGCGCGAGCTTGCTAACCCCGTGTGACGCGGCTGACAGCGCCCTGGCCGGCGCGCAGTAGATCTTCTTTGTTGTAGATGAAATCGTTGCGATCGAAGTTCGCAAGTTCGTAATTCGCACCCATGCGAATCGCGTCCACCGGACACGCTTCTTCGCACATTCCGCAGAACACACAACGAAGCATATCGATGTTAAATTCACTCGGAAACTTCTCTACTTCGGGATTGGGTGATTCCGCGGCGGTGATATGAATGCAATCGGCCGGGCACGCGGTTGCGCAAAGCATGCACGCCGTACAACGGATATCGCCGTCGGGTTTTAGGGTGAGAATCTGCAACCCTCGAAAGCGGCTGGAATAGTTACGACGCTTTTCTGGATAACCAATATTAGGCATCGAACGCGGGTTGAGCAAATTACGAAAGAAATGACGCGCCGTAATAAGCATTCCCTGCAAAATCGCAAACAAATAAATCCGTTGCGATACCGGTAGCCGGTATGGATTTGCTTTTAGGTTCTTCACCGTGAAACTCCCATCACCGACAAACTACGCCAGGTTTGTGCTTCCTTCAAAAAGACCGGAGCGACTTTCTTGGCAAAAATATCCGCGAAACGGCTGGCGTCGATTTTAGCGCGATCGCCCCCCTCGCGAAGGCCGGTTAAAAACCGGTGCAGATCTCGGCCGAGGTAAGCGGTCGGAATCGCCTGCTGCACTTTTTGCAAACGCCCCAAAGCGTTCACTACCGTACCCGATTTCTCGAAGCTTGAGACGTTTGGCAACAGAAGCGTCGCGCTTTCCATCCAGGGCGCCTGATTGGTCGCGTGCACCACCAGTCTTTTCTTCAAAAGGCCGGGGAGTTTTTCTGTTACCCACTCAAATTCATTTCCTTCGAGGCCGAGTAACCATACTTCGGTCACCTCGTTGCCTGCCAATAAATTTGAAGTCGCTTCAAGATCGAGCACCGGGTTTTTGGCACCCTCGAAAATCTTCTGGAAACCGGCTGCGTTCGCGGTTGGGTCGCGGTGTTTGAGAATACCGTCGTAGGGTTCTACGTCCCCTACTTTAGATTCGTCCACCAACCATCCCATTTGGGTGATGCCCATAAACGGTAAGGTTTCTTTGGCGTCGGCAAGCTCCTCGTTGGTCAACTGCGTGGAGAGAAGCACCAAAATGGATTTCGGGTTCTCCATTGAACGCGCGTTGAGTTCCCCAAAGACGTGGTGCCATGTGGACTCACTTTTAGTCGCCCCTTCCAGAGGAAACTTGATGCGGTTTTCCGCGTAAACGTAATGGTAGTCCCATCGCCCTTTGTCACAAATCCAGCTCTTGTTCACCTCAACGTTGCGACGAGGTTCCACACGATATAATTTTTTGGTCTTCGGATTGTACGACACTTGTGTATTGCAACCGCGTGCGCACTGCGTGCAAACCGAATCCGTTTTATCGAGAAACCATACCCGCTGCTGAAAGCGGAAATCTTTGGCGGTCAGCGCACCCACCGGGCAGATATCCGCCAGGTTGCCGGTGTATTCGTTTTGCAACGGACCATCATCGAAGGTCTTAAGCGTCGTGCGATCACCGCGGTTCACAAAAACCAGTTCGTTCGTTTTGGTCACTTCATCGGTAAACCGCGTGCAACGAGCGCAAAGAATGCAACGTTCAGCATCGAGCATAATTGTGCCGATGTCCTGCACTTTGGGCTTGTGCACTTTGTTCTCATACTCCATGCGGCTTTTGTAGAGGCCAAAGTCACGGTAGATATCTTGCAGCTTGCACTCGCCAGCCTTGTCGCAGATAGGGCAATCCAGCGGGTGGTTGATCAGATGGAGCTCCAGCGAGCCCTTCTGCGCGTCGCGGGCTTTTTGAGAAGCCGTGGCCACCACCATGCCCTCTTTCACCGGCGTATTGCACGAAATCTGCAAGCGCGGAACTTTATCAATTTCGACTAAACACATTCGGCACACACCTGCGACCGAAAGATCGGGGTGGTAGCAATAATGGGGGACATAAATTCCCGCGACAACTGCGGCCTGAAAGACAGAAATACCGTCGTCTACTTCGATCTCTTTCCCGTCTATCGTTAATTTGACTCGTTTCTTTTCCATTAGTGTGGCGTTCCTAAAGCAGCTTCAAACTCCTGCGGAAACTTTTTCAAAAAACCCAATACGGGCATGGCGGCCGCATCGGAAAGCGCGCAAATAGTGGTACCCATCATCAGGTTGGCAGTTTTGTTTAAATCGGCGATATCGCTTTTCTTGCCTTGACCGTCGGCAATCATTTTCATGATCTTGTAGAGCCACCCCGTTCCCTCACGACACGGCGTACACTGCCCACACGATTCGTCCCAATAAAACTCGGCGATAGTTTCTAAAATTCCGACCAGTGAAACATGCTCGGGAATGACAATGACACCACCCGCCCCTAGGAAACTGCCAAACTTTCCGATGCTCTCAAAATCCAGTCGGGCTTCCGCGACTTCAGCCGCCGTCAAAGGCGGAGTCGAACTCCCCCCCGGAATAACCGCTTTAAGTTTGGCTCCGTCTTTCATCCCGCCGCCCTCTTTTTCAATCAGGTCGACAAGCGGAGTGCCCAATTCTAGCTCGTACACACCGGGCTTATTCACCCAGCCGCTTAAACAAAAAAGCCGCGTTCCCGTACTTTTCTCCGTGCCGTACTTCGCGTACGCGGCACCCGAGTTCTGCAAAATCCAAGGCAGAGTCGAAAGCGTCTCAACGTTATTCACCACCGTAGGGCATCCCAGATAACCTGAGACGGCAGGAAAAGGCGGCTTGAGTTTTGGCTGGCCCTTCTTCCCTTCCAAGGACGAAATCAAACCCGTTTCTTCTCCGCAAATATAAGCTCCAGCACCTCGGTGCAAAACGAGATCGACGGAAAACGCCGAGCCCATAACTTTTTGACCGAGGTAGCCCGCTTGATAGGCCTCTGCGATAGCTTTCTCCAAAATACGGGCTGCCTTTGCGTACTCACCGCGGATATAAATGTAACTTTTTTTACTCCCCACGGCGTGGGCAGCAATCGCAATGCCTTCCAAAAGTGCGAATGGATTTTTCTCGAGAAGAAGCTTGTCTTTAAAGCAGCCTGGCTCCGACTCATCGGCGTTGCAAAGCAGGTAAATGGGCTTGCCTGTGTTCTGAGGCACAAAGCTCCACTTCATTCCCGTCGGAAAACCAGCCCCACCTCGGCCGCGGATGCCGCTGACTTTAACTTCCTCAATGACGGCAGTCGGCGCCATTGTCAGCGCTTTCTTGAGCGCCTGGTAACCGCCGAGTCGCTCGTAACCTTTGAGCGTTCCCAGATCAGGTTCCGCGATGTGTTTGAGCAGGATTTTTCGCTCTTGGGCTAAAACGCTCATGAGAGCACCTCAGAAATAGAGGCTTCATTCCCCTGCTTCAATTTTTTAAGGAAATCGCGGAACCCTTCTTCATTGATGGGTTTCAAAAATTCATTGTTAAGCTGAAGAACCGGAGCATTGTCGCAAGATCCCAAGCACTCAACCGTTTCAAAACTAAAGCGACCGTCTTCGGTGGTAACTTTCTTCCCTACGCCTAGTTCTTCTTTGGCGACGGCCATCATTTTTTCGGCGCCCATCATCCGACAGGTCACATTATGACAAATCTGAAAACAAAATTTACCGGGATCTTCTCGCTTGAACATCGAGTAGAAACTCACGGCGTCTACGACTTTACCGGTGGGCATTTCTAAAAGCTTTGCTACGTACGCCATCACGGGAAGTGTCAGGTACTTGTACTGATCTTGAGCCAAATACAAAACAGGCAACAGCGCACACTGGGGCTTTTCGTACTTTTTTACGAGCTTTTGACACTGCTCAAGCCGGTCGGGAGTAAAAGCGATGTCGGTCATCGGTCCAATTCTCCTGCCACAATATTTAAGCTTCCCAAAGCCGCAACCGCATCGGCCACGGTTTGGCCTTTGCACATTTCAGGAAACGCCTGGTAAATCGCAAAACACGGAGGGCGACAGCGCACGCGGTACGGCCGTCCCTCACCATCTGAAGTGATAAAAAATCCAAGTTCACCATTAGCGGCTTCCGAGTACGAATACACTTCGCCTTTGGGCGGTTTGATTCCGTGCATGATCAGTTTAAAATGGGCCATCAGGCCTTCGATGCTGTTGTAAACCTGCTCTTTAGGCGGCAGCGTGATGGACCAGTCGTCGACATTGACGGGGCCTTCCGGAATATCTTTGAGAGCCTGATCTAAAATCTTCAAGCTCTCGCGCATTTCTCCGATGCGCACCAAGTAGCGCGCGTAGGTATCACCCGCTTCTTGCGTGATCACCTTAAAATCAAACTGATCGTAACCGTAGTAGGGATGCGCTTTGCGGATGTCGTAGGCCATGCCGGTCGCACGCAAAGTGGGCCCGGTAAAACCATAGTCCACCGCCACATCGCGGGTAATCGGTGCTACCCCGCGTGTGCGATCAATCCAGATGCGGTTTGTGGTGAGTAAACCTTCCACGTCATCCAGACTGCGCGGCAGATTTTTCAAAACGCGCTTGCACCAATCGACCCAACCATCAGGAATATCTTTGTAAAGCCCGCCCACTCGCGTGAAGCTCGTCGTCAGACGTGCCCCGCAGGCGGCCTCGAAAAGATCATAAACATTTTCGCGCTCGCGAAAGAAATACCAAAAACAAGTCAGTGCCCCAACGTCCACGCCGTTGGTCCCTATCGCCACCAGATGATCGATGATGCGCGAAAGCTCGCACATAATAAGCCGAATGCGTTGGCAGCGCGGAGTCGGCTCAATGCCTAAAAGTTTTTCTACCGCCATCACGTAACCCACGTTGTTCATCATGGCCGATACGTAGTTCAAGCGATCGGTAAACGGAATGACTTGATTCCAGGTGTGGGTTTCGGACATTTTCTCGAAACAACGGTGGAGGTACCCAATTTCGAGTTTCATCTGACGGATGGTTTCCCCGTCGAGATCGATCAAAATACGTAACGTTCCGTGGGTCGCCGGATGCGACGGCCCCATATTTAAACGCATCCACTTAGGGTGGGAGGAACCGTCGGTCGCAATAGGAGTTTGCACGTCGCTCAACATCAAATCATCTCATCCGCAGGTAGTGCGCTTTTCAGTCTCTGGTAATCATCCGACGGGAAGTCCTTGCGCAACGGATGCCCCTCAAACTGGTGATGGCACAAAATGCGCGCGAGTTTGGGGTGACCGCGAAATAAGATGCCGTACATATCGTAGGCTTCTCGCTCAAACCAGTTCGCCGCCCGGTAAACATCGGTTAACGAATCAATCTCCGGCTTTTGCTCCGGAAGAAAGACTTTCAAGCGAATCCGTTTCTGCGTCGAGGAAGAATAGAGGCCGAGCAGAATCGCGAAACGTTCGCGCTGCTCGGGCACATATTTGAGGTAGTCCATCCCAAAAAGGTCCATCATGAAATCAAAACTCAAAGAGGGGGATTCTTTTAGAAAACGTACTATTTCTTTGAAACGCAAGGGCGAAACGGTCACGCAAAGATCGCCCCGAAAATCCTCTACCGCGAGCAAATCTTTTGAAAAGCGCTCGAGTAACTCGGGGCACTTACTTTCCGCTAACTTTATGTCTGTCTCTTGCACGGACGATGCCCCCTTTCTTGATCTTTTCTTGGAGTTTCATCAAACCAAAGATAATGCCCTCTGGCGTAGGCGGGCAGCCCGGAACATAAACGTCCACGGGAATGATTTGGTCAATTCCCTGCATCACATGATAAGCGCGGTAAAAGCCACCGCTAGATGCGCAAACCCCCACGGCAATAACCCACTTAGGCTCCAGCATTTGGTCATAAACTTGCTTGAGTACCGGCCCCATTTTCTCAACAACAGTTCCAAGAACCAAAAGGCAATCCGACTGGCGCGGACTAAAGCGCACGACTTCCGCTCCGAAGCGGGAAACATCGTAATGCGACGAAACCACCGACATGTATTCAATCGCACAGCAAGCCGTTCCAAAAGGGAGTGGCCAGAGCGAATTGCTCCGCCCCCAATTGATCATGTCTTCCAGCCGAGTCGTGAAAGCGACGTCTTTCAGCTCGCTTTCCGGTTGATCGGCGGGGGTCAACGTAATGGCAGGAGCTTTATCGTTGTTCATCTGGCTCCAGATTATAGTTCATCTCAGTAATCTTCTGATCCTTTTAAAAACTTAAAACTGCATGCAACGCATAGTCTCTTAAACGGTCGCGGCCCTTTAGAAAAGCCAGTTCAGCGAGAAAACTGTACCCCGCCACATGCGCGCCCAGCTTGCCTATCAACTCACCCGTGGCAGCGGCAGTCCCCCCCGTCGCCAAAATGTCATCAACCACAACGACCCGATCACTTTTATCGAGCGCGTCTTCATGAATTTCCAAGGTATCCGTGCCGTATTCGAGAGCGTATTGCACGTGGAGCTTCTTGAAGGGCAGCTTGTTGGGTTTACGAACAATGACCAGTCCCACTCCCAGTTTTTGGGCCATCGGCGCTCCGAAAATAAAGCCGCGGGACTCAATCGCCACGACAGCCGTGACTTTCCAGTCACGGGCTGGTGCGCACATGGCCTCAATGGCAACAGAAAATAGTTCGGGATCCCGAAGTAGCGGACAGATGTCTTTGTAGATAATTCCCGGCTTGGGGAAATCAGGGATATCCCGAATAGCCTGTCGCAGCCGTTCCATGCCGAACCTCTTGAAATCAGGGGCTTTAACGACCGACTTTATTGGCAGCTACACGGCTCTGCAAGTGTAAAAGCGGATTGACCGCGACCCGTTGGGAACGGATTTCGAAGTGGAGATGGTGCCCCGTGGTACGACCGGTGTTACCGACCGCTCCGACGAGTTGCCCTTTGTTCACGTATTGTCCTTTGCGGACGCTGATGCGAGAAAGATGCGCGTATACCGACGTGTAACCATCGATATGGCGTACGATAACCAGGTTGCCGTAGCCTCGGATACCGTTGCCACTGTAAATAACATGCCCCGAGCGTGCGGCCCCGACCGGCGTGCCCCGGTTGGCGACAATATCAATGCCCTCATGCATTCGCCTTCCCCGGCGTCCAAAATGGGAACTAATTGCCCCGGCGACAGGCCAAGAAAAGCGCGTCGTGCTGGGATCCCGCGAGGCGAAGGCGCCTTCGGGCGTCGTGAGTTCGCGTTCGACCAACGCATAGTCGGAATTCCAGCCAGGCATCGCTTCGAAAGGAACGTAAAGACGGGTTCCAGGCGACATGCGCGAGGGCGCAACCGATCCATTCGCACGCGCGAGAGAGCCCACCGGAATGGCGTAACGTTCCGCAATTTGGCCCATGGTTTCGCCCGCGGAAACGGTGTGGTAGCGGGCGCGTACGGACGCACAGCTGACCACGAAAAAAAGGAGATAAAAAACTGTGATTTTAAGCATAAGCCGGTTTTGAAGAGGCCCCACCATAGTCAAAACAACGCTTCGCGTCAATCCCCAACCAGGCACGACACTCTGCCTACCTTATCGGTCTTTAGCGCGATCTTCTCGCCTTTAAGGGGAGCACTCATAGCTTCCCTCGACGCGGCGTAAGGTGTCAAATTCCTTAGTGAAATGTTAAAATTTGAAAAGTTCCCAAAGGGATCTTTTCTAACTCCGCAATAAGGACGTTTTCATGCGACTCGCGGTTACCGGTGGCTGCGGCTATCTCGGCTCAGTGTTGGTCCCTAAACTCGGCCCCCTAGTCACTCAGCTCGATATCCTTGATCCCCAGTCTCCCAGACCGGAACTGAATCAGGCCATCGCTCGATTCCCTCACATCCGTCACATTGCTCTAGACGTTGCAGACGCAGAAAAGTTTCAACCTCTAGCAAATCAGTATGATTTCATTATCCACTTGGCTGGCCTTGTCGGCTATCCCGCATGCGACAAAAATCCCGATCTCGCCGTTCGTTGTAATGTGGAAACGACCCGCGTCGTTTTAAAACACAAACGTCCCGACACGGGCGTGCTCTACTCCTCAACGTGCAGCAATTACGGTGACCAGTCGGGTGAAGTCGATGAAAACACCGCCGTGCATCCCACGTCGTGGCACGGCAAAACAAAGGTCGAAGCGGAAAAACTCGTTCTCAAAGGAAAAGAGAACATCGTTTACCGTTTTGTAAGCGCCTTTGGTCGCTCGCCTCACACACGCGACGATCTGCTGATTCACGATTTTGTCCGCCAGGCGCTATCTAAAAAATCTTTATCCGTTTATGAGAGCCACTACATCCGACAGTTTGTCCACATTGGGGACATCACCGACGCGATGGTTTTCTCTCTAAGCCACTGGAAACAGATGCAGGGACAAGTTTTTAACGTGGGTAACCCAAATATTCAGCTCACGAAGCAGGACCTGGTGAAAGAGATCGCCAAACAAATCGATTTCCAGTTTCAGTTTGAAAACTCAGGTTCGGATCTCGAAAAGAGAAACTACCCGGTGATTTTTGAAAAAATCCTCAAAGTGGGTTTTGTTCCGAAAGTTTCACTGTCTGAAGGTATTACCGAGCTGGTGACTTACTATCGAGAAGCACGAGCGCGAAGCGTGCCTTCACCTAAACACCCTTCCCTCTCCCCTTAAGGAAAAACAATGTCAAAAGTAAATGCACTCCCTGATTCGGGTTTTTGGAAAAACAAACGAGTGGTGGTTACCGGAGGAGCAGGTTTTTTAGGGCGTCACATTTGTGAACGGCTTACCGAATACGGCGCGCGCGTGTTTGTTCCGCGAAAAAAAGAATATGATCTTATCCGCTTAGAAAATGCCCGGCTCTGTTTGGAAGCCTTCCAACCCGAGATCGTGATCCATGGAGCCGCCTACTACGGGGGCCTGGGCATTACCCTGAAGGAGCCCGCGACCATCTACTTTCGCAACTTGGTGATGGGTGCGAACATTATTGAAGCCGCCCGTTTAGCGGGAGTAAAAAAACTGGTTTCCGTGGGAACGGCTTGCAGCTACCCCGGCAATATTGATCGCCCTCTTAAGGAAGAAGATCTCTGGAGCGGTCCTTTGCACGGTTCGGTCTTGGGCTACGGGTACGTGAAGAAAATGTTGGCCGTACAGGGCATGGCGTATCACACGCAGTATGGTTTCAAATCAATTCATGTCATTCCGAGTAACCTCTACGGACCGCACGACATTTACGATGACTACCGTTCTCACGTGGTTGCCGCGCTTATTAAAAAGTTCTGCGACGCCAAGTTTGAAGGGCGCGACGTCCAATGTTGGGGCACGGGCACAGCTATTCGTGAACTCCTTTTTGTGGATGATTGCGCCGACGGAATCATTCTAGCCGCCGAAAAGTATGACGATCTGACACCCCTCAATATTGGTAACGGTATTGGTGTGCGCATTAAGGAACTCGCAGAAACCATAAGTGAACTCTCCGGCTTCACGGGAGAGATCATTTGGGATGCCAGTAAACCTGACGGCCAGCCCGTAAAACTGTTGGATGTAACACGAATGGAAAAGGCTCTGGACTGGAGGCCCCGCGTATCATTGCGCGAAGGGGTTGGCCGGAGCATTAAATGGTATCTCGAAAATGAGCTTGCAAAACATCAGCCGCAAAGCGCTCCTTCTCCTTCCGCTTCTTAGCCTCCTTTTTTGCTGGGGGCTTTTGGAAGGACTGTTTTTTGTCGGTGAGAGATTTTCCACCTTCAATCGCTTCGAACTATTTAGAAAAGCCACCGCCGAAAACGAACATTACTTTCTTTTGGGCAAACAAGCTTTGCCCGACATGCCGAACTACGACCCCTTTCTTGGTTGGCGCAATTACAAAACGCCTTCTCTGCCAGCAGGGATAAACGAAACGTTAAACGCAGATCACTGGCGACAGAAAGTCTCTTTCACTCCGAAGAGTAAGAAAAAACGTCTGGCCCTCGTGGGTGATTCCTTTAGTTTTGGATGGCATGTCGACGACAGCGAAACGCTAGCCGCCCATTTACAAAACTTGCTTGGTCCGGAAGTCGAAGTAATGAACTTCGGTGTGCGCGGTTATGGGCTCGATCAAATCACCTTGGTAACGAGCGACATTCTCCCTGCCTATGAGCCCGATACCATCGTATATGCTTTTATTGATTGGGATCTCGACCGGTCCTGTTTTGATTTTGCATTTGGAGCCAAGAAGCCGTTTTTCAGCTACGAAAACGGAAAGCTGGAACTAAAGGGAGTACCGGTTCCTTCTGCGGCCCAGCTTCAGCAAACCCACGCGGGTCAAAAATTAAAGGATGGATTTCTTACCTTCGCTCGCCATTCTCGCGTGGCAAGTTTGGTGGGACAACTCTTCGTTCAAAAAGATTATCATCGGTGCACGTCAGAAAAAGGACCAGACCTAATTGGGCACGCTTACCTTAACCGTCCCCCGAACTCGGATTTTTTGGCCGTCCACTTGGACGGACCGCTCCCCCCCGGATTCAAGAAGCGGGTCCGCGCTCAGGTTCCACGCTTTCTCTCCATCCCACCAGACCGCCTTGCCTGGGCCAAGCGCCTCGGCGTGGAGGTGGAGCGCCACGAAGATGGCCATCCCAAATCCCCCCTCAATCAGATCTACGCGCATGCGATTGTGGACGCGCTGAAAAAGAGTTCCAATAAGTGCCAGGCACCTTTTGGAACCTGCCTTTAGGTTCCAAAAGGTGCCTGGCACTTATTGGAACTGTTTTTGTTATCTTTTTTGCTGCGCTGTGATACGACCGATATAGGCATTTAGGAATCAGTTTAGGTGTGGGATAGGAAGACAATAGCCGGGCTATTGCTCGGGGCTTTCTGCATTTCTTCGATCGTACTGGGGCGGGACGATAGGCCCATCCGTGTGCGCTGGATGATTAACGCAGACGAAGCGAAGATGGCTAAGCTCACCATGCGCTCGACTTCCCCGTTCGAGCAAAATTCCCTACCAGAAATCAGAAAAGGCCGCACTACCATCGGCATGGTGGCTGAACAGGGTGAAAGAATCCTCGGTTTTTACATTTATGATCTCGATAGTCTTTTTATTCGCATCAAATTGCTGGCGGCCGTAGAAGATCGCCCTGATGTTCCCCGCCTTCTCATTGAACACGCTCGACGAAAGCTGAACTCGGGGCGCCGAACCACGCTGGAAGTCCTGGTTTCTGAACAGTCGACAGAAGGTTGGCTTCCTTGGCTCAAGAAACAGGCGTTCCGCGGCACCGGCCTGCTGACCTCTGAACAGGTCGGCGAAGACCACCTCGTTATGGCGTACGACCTGCCAGCTGATTTAGCTTGGGTCGAAACTTTCTCTCTCTATGAAATCTTAGGTGTTCCAGAAGACGCCGATAATGAAACGATTGAGATCTTTTACCAAGACCGCATGCGCTTCTACGAGGGCAATGAAGAAGCAAAGAACATTCTTCGCCACGCACACCGCGTTTTAATCGATCCCGCTCGCAGAAACTATTACGATGAAACCGGACCCCGTACTACCCAGGAACGCACCGACATCGGCTCGCCTGAATGGGTGACAGAAGGCCCCAGCGTTTTTGACCGCGTCAATGATTCCTTTAGCCTTCACCAACGCCTGGGTGTTCCGGAAAATGCCTCCCTTGAGGTGGTCGATAATGCTTTCTTGAGTCTGCGCTCGGTGGGGAAAATCTCTGACGAAAAGTGGATCGCTTATCACGTCCTTGGCGACCCCGCTTTGTCTGACGAGTATGCTTCCTTCACCCGTCAGACGGGTTCACCTGAGGCGGCGCTCAATAAAATTCTCTTAAAGGCCGATCGGATGAAATCATTGCATGTGGATTCCGCTGATCCTTATAAATCACTCGCTGTCAGCCCGGTCGCTTCTCCCTATGAAATTGACCGTGCGTTTGCGTACCAACGCTTGGCTTTCCGAGGGGAGCGCTTACCTCAGCTGCAACTAGAGCGACAGCACACTCGCCTCAAGAAAACCCAGCTCGCAGTGCTTGCGAAGTTTGCGGTTCCCGTTCACAACGAAGATGCCAAGACCTATTGCTACCGCACCGATGAATGGGCCGAACATCTTTGGCACGAGAGCCAACTTGCTGAGAAGCACGTCGAATCTCTCTGGCGTCTCGTGAAAAAAGCGGAAGACCGCATTTATACCTCCCAAGACTGGCAGGTCGTTACAAACCATGTACACCGCATGCTCGTGCTGTACGAGGGCGAGGCGGACTTGATTGAGTTTACCGACCAAATTCGCGATCTTTTACATCACGTCAACAGACGCTACTGGGAGCAGAGACAGGAGGAAGAAAAACTCTCTCTTGGAAAAGTCGCCAAGGTAGCAGGCTTTGTGGCTGGATTAGGAGCGGGGTCAGTGGGGGCTGCGGTACTTGGGTACGAAGCGGCCACTTATGCGGCAATGCACGTTGGGCCTTCCGTCTCCGCGCTTGTCGCGGCGGGTACGGGCGGACTTTTGTATCTCCGTCGTTTCTTACATTCTCTTCCAAGCCAGGATGATTCTAACGCCCATTACATTGCGGAACTTTCTGATGAGGTTCAGGGCAAAGGGCACCACTCCTGCGCAGATGAACTAGAAGATCATGGGATTTCTCACGAATCAGAAGACGGTTGAACGGGTTCTGCCGGTAGCGAAAGCGGAATCTGCAAGCGCACCATCAAAAAATCTCGTCCCTCATTGGGCAGCGTGATGCCCGCGTTACTCAAATGTTTGTAATTGAGCGCGATGGAAGTTCCGCGCGAATCGCGAAAGCCAATCGATAGGTCTTGATTGAACTCGAAAACACTGGAGAGCTGGTCATCGGGCGTAGTAATCAGGCCGATGCCCCAGAAAACGGAGGCATAAAAAAAGCTGTGTTCTACCTCAAAACCAACCGAGCCCGTGGCGAGCGCAGAACTTTTGCGTGTACTGCCATCGGCCCGCGTGTCGGCATAAAAACCCACTTCCCCCTGGTACTTAAAAAAACGGGTGAGATCGCCTTGGTACCCCAGGGTGAAAAGCTTTACGTCTGTCCACTTGGTCTGAAACATTTGGATGCCGTATTTAAAGAGAAACTCATCGCCCCGAACAGGGGCCGAAAGTAGGCAGATTACTAAAATGGTGAGCCGTAAAATCATGAACTTTCAAGAGTTTAGCACCCCCTCCTCGGAAACGTAAAGCGCTTCTGACTTCCGCAACCGACCCCTTAGCTATTAACGCTGCGCTTCCGATAAGTGAGTGATGTCTCTTCGCCAAAAACAGATTAAGAAAACAAAGGGTTCTCTGCGAACGCTCGTCTTTTTACCCCTTCTAAACGTACCGACTGAGACCTTTGTTCGAGACCACATTGAAAAATTACCCGGTGAAGTCATCGCGGTGACCGGACGCACTCCTTCATTTTACTATTCGCTTGTCTACGCGTTGTACCGTTCACCGCTCTACCTGCTTCGTCTGTTTGCCCGCGTCTGTGTACGCTTTCTCCCCCCGCACCTCGGTTACAAAGACGAAGACCTACTGGCTGAAGAGTTAATCGATGCTCGGCCAGATGTAGTTCTCGCTGAATTTGGCAGCAGTGGTATTCAACTCTTGCGACTTTGCCAAGAGGCTCGTCTACCTCTCGTTGTGCATTTTCATGGTCACGACGCCAGCGCAGAAGAAGCGATCTCAAACGACGTCTACAGGCCTCTTTTCGAGTACGCGAGTTCACTGATAGTGGTTTCAAAAGTGATGGCAAAGGCCCTTCAACGATTGGGAGCGTCTACGAAAAAGATCCAACTGATTCCCTATGGCGTTTCCATCGAGAAATACCGCAATCGTACTTTTCCCGAAACACGCCGCTTTCTGACAGTGGGGCGTTTCGTGGAAAAGAAGGGAATGTTACAAGCGCTGCGAGCCTTTCACCGCCTCTTGGGCAAGTATCCTCATGCCACCTTAACGATGATCGGAGAAGGCCCTCTTCGCCCTTCCTGCGAACGCTTTGTGGCAGCACACGGGCTGCAAGGCAAAGTTCACTTCCTGGGTGAGTGCACTCATGAGGACGTTCTCGTGGCTTACCGCAACGCGGACTGTTTTCTTCAGCATTCTGTTCGGGCTTCTAACGGCGACAGCGAAGGCCAACCGGTAGCGATCCTAGAAGCCGCAGCGGCAGGCCTCCCCATCATTTCCACACGCCACGCTGGCATTCCTGAAGCCATCAAGCATAACAAGGCAGGTTTCCTGGTCGCAGAACATGACGTGGAGGGAATGGCCCGCGCGATGGAAATTCTTTTCACCGATCCCAAACGCGCGCTGGGATGGGGCAAAGCCGCACATGCTCACATCAAAAAGTATTATTCCCAAGAAGTGCAAATACGCCAGCTAAACGCCAGCCTCGAAGCCGCAGCGACGCGCTCCCCGAAAAAACGCGCTGCTTAAGCTTTTATTCCCAGACAGTCGATCGCAGTTTTTGGTAAAAACCTTCGTGGGTGCAATCAATCGTGATGGGCGTAACAGACACAAATCCCGCCTGAACGGCGTCACAATCGCAATCGTTAGCTTCTCTGAAACCTTTGTAAGCCCCGCCAATCCAGTAGTAGGGTTTGCCCCGCGGATCGACCCGTTCATCAATTTTGTCTTCGTAATAACGGAAGCCTTGGCGTGCCACCCGAATGCCTCGCACTGAGTCCGGTGGGAGATTCGGAATATTCACATTTAAAATGGTATTGTCGGGAATCGCGATGCGCGTGCTTTGCTCGACAATTTTCTTCGCCCACTCGGCAGCCATGTCATAGCGAAGTGGCCCCGCCTCCACTCCCGTTTGCAGAGGCACCATATTTACCAGCGAGAAAGCCAAACTGCGAACATTCATCAGCGCCCCTTCCCGGGCTGCCGCGACGGTTCCAGAGTAGTGCAAATCCGTCCCTAGGTTCGCCCCGGCATTGATCCCTGAAACGATTAAATCAGGCCGTTCGCGCATAATAAAACGTAGTCCCAAATAAACACAGTCTGCGGGGCTTCCGGACACCGAGTATTGGTTTGGACCGACCTCATACACCCGTAAGGGCTTGTGTAAGGTCAGACTGTGGCTCGCCGTACTGCGTTCGCGGTGCGGAGCCACCACGGTAACCTCTCCCACGGATGCAAGCACCTTAGCTAGCGCCTTTATACCGGGGGCGTCGATCCCGTCGTCGTTGCTAATGAGTATCTTCACGCCGCCATCCTGGACCAAAAGAACGGGGAGGTCAATTCTGGGGAGCTTTAGTTCAGTTCGCGGAAGCGCAGGAAAACGATTTGGCGGGGCTTTACGGAAACTTTGTCCCAGGTTTTTCTGCCCTCGGTTCGCGTGCCAAACCGATCCACCAGATTGAAATGAACGGTGTGCTCTCCGGCCGGTACCGTCAGGCGTGCGATCTGCAGCGTGGCGGGTAAGGTGGACCACGCTCGCGTATCGGCATGATCCGTAGCGTGCAAAATAACACTGGTTAAAAAACCTAGCCATTTGTTGTCGGTCGACTTAGCGACCTGGGCGGCGACGAGTTCTTTAACAACGACCCCGCCGATTTTCTTGGCGAGCATAGCGGCCTTCTTTTTCTCAAGCTGTTCAATAGCGGTGTTCTCAATATCAAAGAGAACTTCAGTGGGCGCCGTCCCTACGCCGTCCACAGAAAGCTCCCCCGAACGGCTGCGGTAAAAACGACGCGAAAACGCTGGCAAGAGCCGCGACTCCCGACTCGTCACTTTTTCAGGGCCCTTACCCTGCTCGAGTAGCAAGACAATCTGGCCCTCGTTCTTCTGAATGCGATAGTCTTTAACGACGGGATAATCTTTTCTGTACTTCTGGAACTCGTCTGAAGCTTTGAGTTTTTCCGCTAGTCGGAGAAGCGGCGCTCCCAATAGCGGCACCTTTGAGTCCCAACCGCGCAACTGACGGTAGTCGACAAATGCATCGTTGTACTCGCCACGCGCTTCGAATAATAGCGCGGCTAGGTATTTCGCAAACGCATTTCGTTCGTAAGGAAGTTGCCCTTCTCGAATCATCAAATCGAGCTTGTGGTTTACTTTGCGACACTCGACCAAAGCGTCTTCCCACTGATTATTTAATGTGTAAGCAATCGCGAGATACACGTTTACAAGAATTTTCTCGAAATCCTCTCCCCGGTATTCCTTCACATCGTCATTGAGCAGAACCGTAGCCGCCTCTTCAGTGATACTTGTGTAGTCGTTAATCTCAGCGAGCCGATCCGCGCGATGAAACGTAGCGATGGCTTCCTTGTATTTTCCTGCGTTTAAATAAACTGTTCCGAGATCCACCAAATAGAGAAACTGATCGCCTCCCTCTTTATCGGCGAGCGGCTTTAGTTCGTTGATAGAGGATTCATAGAGCCCCCCTTCAAAGTATTGGCGCGCATTTTTAACACGTGATTGGTAGCTGGCACACCCCGATAACAACAGGCCCAGCATGAGGCCCGCCAACAGGTTGGGTGAAATCTTTTTCACGCTTGGTTGGTGTTCGTTCTAGAAACCCACTCGACGTTTTTTGTAGTACTTGCGGATTTCCTTCTCATCGGTCCAGTCGAGAATCCCGGTCTGTATATTAACCAGATTAAACGTAGCTTTGTAATACACGTATTTTTGGTCTCCCACTTCCTGCACGCGATCCGACAAATCGCCAGTGAGCATAAAATTCGCACCAATTTGCTTACCTTTTTCGCGTGCGGTGGCAGGATCGACGTAGCCTGACTGAGTTTGGTATTCGAGTTCCTCGGCCATATCCGAGCGCATTTCTTTAGCTGAGAAACTAAACTTCCCACTCTTTACTAAGGCAACCTTTACCTTGTCGGTAAGCGACTTCATGTCGATGTGTTCTTGGGTGCGGTTACTCATCAATGCGACAATGACAACCGGCTTCTTTTTCGACTTTTCAATGATGGCGCTACCGATAAGCGAATTCACCATTTGGTCCGCGATAAGCTTCATGTCCGTTTCGTTAAACTTATCGTCCAAAAGACGATCCTTGCTTAAATCATCATAAGATCCTTCCGAAAACTGCTTGTGTCCGCACGACACCAGGATCATAGCCACCGCTGCCATCACACCCATCTGAATCACTCGCATACGTTTCTCCTTAAGGATAAGGGTCGCATTATACTGAACACTCTGCGCCACCGGCAACATTCCCGTTTCCGTCTCCACACCCCCTGTGCCATACTAGGGCGCAACCTAGGCGCCTTTTGAGGGACACGATGAGACTAGACGCATTAATTATTAGTTTTGTTACCTTCTTCCTGCTCAGCGCATGCGCAGCCAAACCCACCACCCACGCGGATCTCACGGCGGGCATGACCCGGCCCGAAGTAGAAAAATCGATGGGCGCACCTACTGATCGCACATTCAAAGGCAATCGAGAGCATTGGATATACGAGCGCCAGGTTGGGGCACAGACGGTAAAAAAGCTCGTCGTTTTTGAAAACGAGCGAGTGGTCGAACTTTTGAATTTGTCGGAGCCTCAGGCCGGCGGGGGCAGCCCTAATGTTTCCACAGAGCAAAGCACGGCGGCCCGCTGTGGGGGCACTAATTCTTTCGGGGCTTTCCCCAAGGGCGGGGGATGCAATCTATATGGCTGTTGGCCGGCGGGGGGCTTTTGCAACGGCTTTGGATGTAGCGCTCAAGGGCGTTGTCACCCGGAAGGATGTCCCGTTCCTATCGCATCCTACCAATGTCAGTCCTAAAACGTTTGCACCTAACTATTCTCGTGGCTAGCGTCAGTTGGGCAAGTCCGTCTGGCACGCTCACCACCAACGCTTTAGTCGTTCATCACCCACCGAGTTGGTTGAGTCCCTCCCTTTTGGAGAGCGCAACCCAACCCATTCAACTTTTTTTGGAATGGGATATCCGCAAGGTACCTGTTTATTTCTATGTCTCACAGAGCGATTTTTTGAAGGCGCAGAACTTGGGCGATACTGTACTAGCGACGACAGATCGAAAGTCGGGAACAATTCACGTAGGACCACGCGTTAACAAAGAGAATTTTTCTCGCGTCTTTGGTCACGAACTGGCTCACGTGATTGTTTTGCAAAAATATCGCAAAGCCATTCCGCCCTGGTTGGAAGAGGGACTGGCAAACTACGCCGCCAAAAATGACAAGGTCGATTACACCTTTTTGAAATCCGCTGTTCTTCCGCCCGTGCGAGACCTCGTTCACCCCTTCGGGCAGGGAAAGAATCCGCGCTTGGTCTACGAGGGATCTACGGCTCTGATGCACTTTTTGCAGAGCCGCTGCGCGATTCGTGATTTATTGCAGCTTTCGGTAGGCAAAACACTGGAAAGCTATTTGGGAACTTTCTGTCAAATTAGCGATCTGGATGTAGAATTTCGTGCCTGGCTGGCCAAGCAGAAGCCCACTCAATAGCGCTTTTTTTCGCGACAGGTCTGGGGAAATCCACTATTGTTTTTGCTCTTGGAGGAACTTGTGAAAACCACTCTGACCGCCCTTCTCGTGCTTTTGCTGGCCGCATGCGCATCCACTAAAGTCACCGACAAACTAGACGAACAGTACGAAACCAAAACTTCCGACGCGCAAGAAACGATCGGGACTAAAGACGATAAAATCGTCATACAAAAACGCATTTATTTGGAAGAGCAGCTACAAGTATTGCAATCCGAAGTGGAAGATCTCCAGCACCAGACCTACGGGAAAACCCAGGCCGACCCTGGCGGCCTGTGGGAAACTTTACGACGTTGCGAAACACGTCGCGCCGACGCACGTGTGGGAGGGGATGGTTCCCCGGAAGCGGTCCCCACTTGGCAAGACCACGCGTCTCAGGCGGTTGAGTTTGCCCATACGGTGGAAGGAAAGAACGTTATTGCGGTAACCGAAGAGGCTTTGGCGGACCGTATCGTCCGTTTACAGAAATCGAAAAAGATTTTATCAACGAGTTCCCTTTCGCTACGAGAGAAACTCGAGCGATGCGAAAATCTTTACAAAACTGCTTTGATTCAGCACGGTCTCAACCCGGACGACACACAAGCCAAGGGTGAGTGGGTGGAAGGCGACAAAGGCTATAAAGTCTGGAAGATGAAACGGTCCGCGACCAATGATCCCGAAGAACTTATGAAGCGGGCGAAGAAAAGACAAAATTAGGCCTGTCATTGCGAGCGAAGTGAAGCAATCCCATTGAGATTGCTTCGTCGCCTATCGGCTCCTCGCAATGACGGTTAGCGCTGTGAATTAACCTTAAAACTTCTCAACGTCCCATTCGGAGCGAAGTCCGCTACAATCTCATCTTTAATGACCGTTTTCTTTTGAAACTTCTTCGGACCGATCCATTTCTCGCCCATTACCTTCGAAAAGCGACAGGTTTCCGTTCCCGCTGCGCTTTGTTCGCACCAATCGGGATCGCCAAAGGATTCAACCAAATCGGCTTTACGACCCGAGCCGACCTGTTTCACAAGCTGCTCCTCGAGGTCATTCTGCGCCTTGGTCGATTGCATCGTCGGCTTGGAGGCGCAACCAGCTAATACAATCATCATTCCTGCTACGCTTACCCATTTATTCATACGCACTCCTCCAAACTAAAGTAGACCCAGCGCCTAACATAGCTGCCTTTTGCGCGGGTGTTAAGCATTAGGTATTCGGTTCACTCACTGACATCAAGTAGGCCTCAATAAAAGGCTGTATGTCTCCATCTAAAACGGCATCCACGGTGCTCATCTCCATATCCGAGCGGTGGTCCTTCACCATTTGGTACGGGTGCAGAACGTACGATCGTATCTGGCTTCCCCAGGCGATGTCCTTTTTAGACGCTTCAATCTCCTTTTTTGCTTCATTTCTTTTCTGTAGTTCTGCTTCATAGAGCCGGGCCTTGAGAATCTTGAGAGCCATCGCACGGTTCTGAATCTGAGAACGCTCATTCTGGCACTGCACCACAATGCCTGTGGGTAGATGGGTTAGGCGCACGGCGGAATCAGTTTTATTAACGTGCTGCCCGCCCGCCCCGCCCGCACGATACGTATCCACGCGCAGATCACCCTCCTGAATATCTATCTGGATGCTATCCTCAATGTCCGGGTAAACAAATACGGAGGCAAAAGAGGTATGCCGCCGCTTATTAGAATCGAAAGGAGAAATGCGCACCAACCGGTGCACGCCAACCTCAGCAACCAAAAAGCCGTAGGCATATTCTCCTTGTGCAGTAAACGTAGCGGACTTAATACCCGCTTCCTCGCCTGACTGTTGATCGAGAATTTGAGTCTTTAAGCCCTGCGCTTCGCAGTAACGAAGGTACATGCGCAGAAGCATCTGCGCCCAATCTTGCGACTCTGTGCCCCCAGCCCCTGAGTGAATTACCACAATGGCGTCGTTATTGTCATTGGGGCCCGAAAGCATCGCTTTAAGCTCAAGACCACGCAGCTGAGTTTTTACCACGTCCATGGTCTGACTAATTTCGGAGTGGAGTTCCCCATCGGGGGCTTCGGCGTGAAGTTCCAAAAGTACCTCGACGTCGCCCAGTTTTCCATCCAGTTCGCCGAGCGCGCGCAAAAGATCTTCAATCGCCTTTTTTTCTTTTAGGACAGTCTGAGATTTTTTGGGGTCAGTCCAGAACGATTCGCCTAGTTCCAAATGGTGGATCTCTTCTAGGCGACGTTCCTTTTTTTCAACGTCAAAGACGCCTCCGCAGAGCCGTGAGCCTGTCTCTTCCGTCAGCTTTACGGTTCTTTAACTCGTCGATTGCAGGTAGTTCCATTCTTTCCTCTGATTGCGACGCTCACGCTAACACAGGGAAAGGAGGCACTCAAAAGCAAAAAAAAGAGGCGTCAGCCTTTCGACTGACACCTCTCAACCTACGTTCTACATCGTTAAAATCTGACGGAATTGATTCCCAAGCGGAATCCACCGACGGCGATGCCTAAGCTGAAGGACGAACGCGGTCCACAGCCACCGCCGCAGTAACCACCACCATATCCACCGTACCCGCCATAACCATAGCCACGACCGTATGTCGCGAGCCATCGGTTATAGGCACCTAAGTAGGCACCGTAAGCGCGGTAATATTGTGACCACGCTTGGCCATAACCAGGATAGTAATGGTTTTGATAGGGACGAACCTGTTGTACATGATGCCAGTTGCCGGGACGCGGAACTGCGATCACTTGGCCGGGGTTATGGAAAGAGCTACCGGTGCTATAACCAGCAGGGCTCGTAAACCCAGGTGACCGGCTCACAGTCGGAGGAACCGGCACAGGAAATTCTGCCTTCACATTCGCACTGAAAGCAACCAACGCGACCACTACAAATAATAAAACGTTCTTCATATCTCTACTCCTAGTCAGCGTGCTTCATTTACAACTCATTTACTGAAGCCTTGCTGTCTTCGGGTGCCGCAGCTTCGCAGCAACGCACCTGCCACCCCAATAGAGCAACGGTTGTGCCAGAGTCACTGATAAGCTTTTTAGGAGTTTCGTGCGTGGAGACTTTTGGGTGGACAAAAAGTGTCTCTACAATTGGTGTATGCCTGAACGATACACTCAAAGGTGCCAGGTCACTTTTGCGCTTCGCCCAAAAGTGCACAGGCACCTTTGACCTGGCACTTTTGGCCGACAATGCGCTGGCACCTTTTCGGTCAGGCACCTTTGGGGATTAGAAGCGATGAACAAACAAAACTTCGTAACTAGAAGCCGAGTTTTCCAGCCCCTGGCGGTAGGTAAGCTGCGTGTGCCAGTTGTGCGGAAGCGGATGGACGACGCCGGTCTCCACTGATTTGGAATCAATGGCATAATGCGCAAAAGCCGCTGTATTCCGTGAGTTTAAAGTGAGCCTTAGCCGAACGCCCATCCCTTGCTCAATCGGCGCGGACGAGGTGAGTGCACCGAGAATGCCCACCTTCACAACTTCGGCACTAAAATCCTGGCGACGAAACTGAAGATGAGTGACATCTGCGAACAGGTCAAATCCCATCTGAACTTCAATGCGAGAGGAACTGCTGGTGGTATTGGAGATCGGTACATTCTTCATGCGGTTGACCGATTTCACAAACTCCCGACTACTTCCCCCACGCGCGACAAGGTAAGAGGTAAGCGCTTGATCCAAACGACGTCGAAAAATCTGTTTCGCTAAATCTTCGCGTCCTACCCCTTCCGCGCGCACGCGATCGTAGCCCCATTCCTTCCCAGGAACATTGCTACCCAAAACAGGCTGAGCGCCAAAATATAACGCCCAAATCTCCGGGTCCTGCTGCGCCAAGTAATCTCGATAGAAGCGGTCTTGCGGAGAAACAACGGATACGGCAAAGAGCGAACTTCCGACTGGAGCGACCGGAAGTTTGGGAGGTGTTCGCACAGGATCCTTCGCGCACGCAAAGGCGCTCCAAATCAACGCTAATAACCCTATATGGCGATATCCGCCGTCCACCAGACCTCCTATGCCGGGCACACTTCTGCCGGGCCGGGCCCGTAAGGAGCAAGTTTGATACCACGCTGTATACGCACGAATGTGTGAGGGATGTGTCGAGCTTTCAAGAGGGAGTGACAATTAAGGGCACCTTCCGCTTCTTGGAGGCCTGTGCTAAGTTGCGCCCGCACGATCAACGGCTTCCCACAAAATGAAACACTTATTTATCATTTCATTTTTCATTGCGGCTATCTCCTCGGCAAACGACTCCTTGCCGATCTGTCAGACAGAACTTCTTGAGAAGCTTTTTGCAGAAGCGCCGGCTACCTTTAGCTACCAGGAACTCCCTGTCTCAGCGGCAACTCTTTTTGCTGCTCACCGTACTGGTTTTTTGCCTGATCGCGGCAATCTCTGGAGTCTTCCCACCACTCGAGGAATTGTTTCGTTACGGGGCAATCAAATCTTACGTGGCTCGCGACAAACTATTTCGCAGCTGTTGCGGCAGTACCCGAATCTAAAGATATTCTTCAATAGAGCTTCCGATAATGTGATCGACGGCTGCGCTCAAATGGAACGGGATTCCTCGCCTTGGCTCACCCCGGAAGTGGTCCAGGGATACAAACAACTGGCCAAAAAAGGAAGTGTCTTTTCCGTAGAGCTCTGGGATGGAGAGCGCCTGATAGCGGGAAATTTTGGTATCTATTCCAACGGACACGTGCAGGGTATCAGTCGTTTCCGTGACCTCTCTCACCCCGCTTCAAACGGAGGCGGAACTCTTGTGACTGAAGCAGAGCGTGTCTACCTCGCGATGCGAGGGTTGGAGTTTCAGGATGTCGAAGTAGATTCCGTTAACGGCAAAGCCAAAATCGGGGTTGAAAGCATGCCCAGAGACCTCTTCGCTGCTTGGCTGAAACAACAAAATTCAACCTCGTTTTCACTCTTCGAAGGTGCGCAAACAAACCAGCCCGCACCTATGTTTGAGTTTGATTTTCGTTCACTCTTTCAAGAGATGGTAGCCGCCCGATCTTACGGTTACCCAGTTCCCTAAATTATCCGACCTGAGGTTAATTGAGCGAAGCGCGACGGTTGTCGGGGTGAGCCGCAGGAAGAATGCGTTGTTGAACCCGGTTCTCGTCGTTAGCGGCCTTTTTGTAGCGGAAGCTAGCAAACTCAAAAATGTTCATTTGAGGACGGTTGCCCGCGCCGGGGGGTAATTGAACAATGTCACCGCCGTTTCGACCTGCGCCACCTTCTTCATCCCCGAGGCCAAACCGGCCCATTAGGTTTGCTAAGTTGAAATCTTTCGTACCCTCTGCGCCGCCTTCACCGGCAGCGCCATCAGACGAAGCCACTCCGCGACCACCACGTCCGCCGCCGCCCGAGCCTTCCCCGCCTTGACCCGAAAACACATCGAGTTTGCTATTTACGGTATCGGCCAAAGAACCGCCGCCCAGGGAACCCAACGCCATGTTCGTTCCGTTCACCGAAGTCTGTTCTTTCGAAGAATCATCAAATTCAATTTTAGGGCTTTCCATGACTTTAAGTGGAGGTCCCACGCCTTCAACAGGACTAAGTCCTAATTCGGGGCCGTCATCAACCTCATTTCCAGAATCTGTCGGCGGAACATATTCCGCGACATCTGGAATCTCGATCGGATCGGAAGGAGAATCGTTGCTGTTCGGAGTCGAAGACAAAGGAGAGATATTCTTGGGCTTCTCAGGCGTTTTTATCGTTGAAGCCTGTGCGACGGTCGGCATCTGAGTAGGTTGCGATGTAAGCGCCTGGGCCTGATCTTCATTGTCCCCGCTGGACGCCATGTTTTGCGCGGCCTGAGCACACTGCTGCATGGCCTGCATCATCATCATATTCTTTTCGGGGCCTTCAGGCATTTTCTGCGCCTGAGCCATCATCATTGCACAGGTAGACATCGCCATTACCGCACCAAAAATCGCCATTCCACTCGCATCTTTCGCTTTGCCTTTGCGTCCTTGGTTGAGATCAACCGCCGGAGGCGTGGGCGCCGTAATTTGTTGATTGAAAGCGGGGTTATCAATTGTGGTTTCCGCGAGCAAGGGCGTGCAGAAAAGCAAAGTGATCGCGATGAGAGGAGAAACGATCACATGAGATGTTTTGCCAGCTGCAAACATGGAAGCCCTTCTAAATTTGAGACCTGTGACAGGCTTAAGAAGTGCAAAAGGAAGGCCATGGCCGTCAGGCGGGAAATAGGCTGCAAATCGGTTTTACCAGTGTACAAGCAGCATACAGACCAGCGGCCTGAAAGCCCAAACACGGTGTGAAAGCTTGAAATGATAGGGAAATTTAAAAGGTCAAACGCCTATGCGTCTGTCCCGATCCGTACGCACGAAATTACTTCAATTTAGCTGAAATGGCTGAGCTTAAACGAGAGATCGTACGGGAGGCTGCATTGGGTTTAATAATCCCCTTCTGCGCATTTTTCATGAGCTCGGCCTGAATCTGATTAAACAAAGGAGTCACTTCCTTTTCATTCACCTTATCTGAGGCAACAAGGGCACGAAGTTTCTTTACTCCGGTGCGAGCACGGGCGCGAAGAGCTTGGTTGTGGATTGCGCGCTTGTCTGCTTGTCGGGAAGCCTTCCGGGCTGACTCATGAGTGGCCATAATCGTCTTTACTCCAAAGAAACAAGAATTAGTGTTTTTGGCCGATCTTGTCAACCGAAGGACGCACAAACTACTGGGCTAACGAAAAGATTCCAGAGACTTGCGCCACAAGGACGCAGGAACCAAGAGTCCGGAGGCGGCCTGTTTTGGCCGTCGAGGGCTTTTGGGACCGAGGACGTAGCGCCGTAAGTTTCTGGGAGCTTTTCTTCTAATGCTGGAAGTTTAGGTAGTTGAAGGTCAACTTATCGCGTTCAAGCTTAGAATATTCATACTCTTTCGTATGGTACAGGCACTCGGTCGGGCAGGCCGCGCTGCATAAGCCGCAGTAACAGCATAGGGAAACATCTATCTCAAAGCGCTTCAAATCCAGGGTCTTTTTGACCCCCCCTTTGGTCGCGTCAACGGGAGTGCCGGGTCCCTTTTTCTCCGCCTCTATATATATGCAATCTACCGGGCAAACGATGGCGCACTGCCGGCAGGAAATGCAATCTTCCACATCGTTGAAAAGCAGACCTCGCGAGCCCAAAGGCAGATGGTCCCGCATTTCAGGGTACTCAATCGTAAGGGCCCCATCGCGCTGAACCTTAAAAAACACGCGCCACGTCACGGCCATCCCTTTAACGGTACTCACCGCGATGTCTTTAATCAGGTAAGAATATTCTCGGAATGTCATCGATCGACCTCACCCAACACGATATCTAAGCTTCCCACTGTGGCGACCAAATCGGCCACCATCAAACCACGCGAAACATCGTCTAACGTAGAGACGTTTAAAAAGCACGGGCTTTTCACTTTTACCCGATACGGAATTTCAGAGCCATCGCTAATAATATAGAAGCCAAGTTCTCCTCGGGGACACTCTGTGCGAGAGAAGACTTCGCCCTTCGGGACTCGCAACTTCTTCGCTACTCGCGCCCGGTGAGGACCAGCAGGAATGTTATCGATGAGTTGCTCGATAATTTTGCAGCTTTCGGCCATCTCGCGCATGCGCACAATATACCGATCCCAACAATCGCCCAGCGTCCCCATCTCACCCTTGCCCACCGGCACGTCGAACTGGACTTTGTCGTAAATCGAATAAGGCATATCCTTGCGCAAATCCCAACTCACTCCTGCCCCACGCAACATGGGGCCGGTTAGCCCGTAGGTATAGCAAAAGGCTTTGTCCATCACACCCACGTCTTTGGTGCGCTCAATGAAAATCTTGTTATACGAAACTAGATTGTCGTACTCCGACATCATCGGCTTAAAGTACTTAATAAAATTCTTGATGGCGGTAATGATCTCCGGCGTGAGATCCCGCATTGTCCCGCCGATCCACATATAGTTATAAAGAAGTCGGGCGCCGCTCATCGCTTCAAAAATGTCCAAAATCTTTTCTCGGTCACGAAAAGCGTGCATGAAAGGGGTAAAAGCCCCCATATCCAAACCATAGGTGCCGAAAGCCATCAAATGGCTGGCAATGCGTTGGAGCTCCGAAGTAATGACCCGGATGTATTCAGCCCTAGGCGGAACCTCTACATTCAGGAGTTTCTCGACCGCAATCGCGTACCCCATCGCATTGTTCATCGAAGCCAGATAATCCATCCGGTCCACGAAGGGGGCTACAGCCATCCAATCTACATTTTCCGAGTGTTTTTCTTTGCAGCGGTGCAGATAGCCGATATCGGGACGGACCGATTTAACAATTTCACCGTCCGTGACGATGACAATGCGTAGCACCCCGTGCGTACTGGGATGCTGCGGGCCCATATTAATAAGCAGCTCGTCTGTCCGTAAATTCTCGGTGTTCTGGTCCTTATGAAGAAGTGTTTCGCTCACGCTTCACCTCCATGCGCGGGCTTTCCTTCATCCGGTGGATCCCCAAAATAGAGAGGAATGGGCATCCCATTGTAATAGTCTGGTGTCTTATAATCTCTGAGCAGAGGATATCCCTTCCAATCATCCGGCAAAAGAATGCGCCGGAGATCGGGATGCCCTTCGAAGTCGATTCCAAACATGTCGTAAGTCTCTCGCTCCAACCAGTTTGCAGCCTTATATATAGAGCAAACCGAGGGGACTTTCACTCCGACTTCGCGGTTCACGGTCACCTTCAAAGGCACTATCAACTTATGGGTATAGGAAAAGGGATGGTAAACCACGACTAACTTAGACTCGGCCAGAAGATCGACGCCCCCTAAGTTTGCGAGAGTTTCGAACTGGAGTTCGTCCCGCAAAAACCTTAGCACCTCTAGAATGCCTTTAGCATCAACACTAAGGTGTGCATCGGGTTGGGTATCTACTTTCTGAACCCCCGCCTGCGGGAAACGCGACTGGAGTTTTGCTAATACTTCATCCAAAGTCATGGGCGACTGATCTCCAAAACCTCTGTAATCTCCTGATTTTAAAGCGCCCTCACAGTAGCAGCGACTTTTTGAAAATGCAACTGGTGGCCGCTCCCCAGGGGACAGAGGTTCACCCATGATTAGAAAAGCGGGAACAACTATGGCAGCGGAATGTTGTTCGCACATCATCCGCGCATCGACACGATCTCTATGTAGTCCAGTTTGGATTTGAAACCCTGATCGAAGTCATTTGCGATCGCAAAACCAAAAATACGCACAACATGTGTTCAATTTTGTATGCGCGAAACAAAATGCGCACTTGTTCGGTGCACTTTTTCTTTTTGCGCGCAAATTTTCGGGAGCGATCGCGTTTTTGCGAAGTTTGCGGAAGAAAAAGTTCGTTTCGGCGGGAAAAATGCGCGCTTTTTTGAAAATTTTTCAATTTCAGTTCTGTTTTTTTGTAAAAACCGAATCTGAAAACTGCAAAAACTCTCCGAAAATTGATCACACAAACTAAAAAACGCAATTAATTAGTAACTTTGTTGCACAATTCGCTTGCGTCAAAAAAAAAATTGCCGCAAACTGTACAAGTGAACTCACACAACAATCGAATCTTCATCAACTGACAACGAGTTCATATTCACAACACAACTTGAGTGTTGCTAGAGGAAGGGAACATACAATGGCAAAACGACGCAAAAAGAAAGCCACCGCGAAAAAGGCTACGAAACGTAAAAAGAAAGCCAAAGCGGGCAAAAAACGTAAGAAGAAGTAACTGATCAGTTTAACTGATTAGCTTAAGTGCGAGTTGCGGTACGTTATTTGCTTGAGCCAGTATTGCAACACCGGACTGAGTTTGGATTTTCATCTTGGCGGCTTCGGTCGATTCTAGCGCGTAGTCAGTGTCCAGTACGCGTGAGAGCGCAGCCGATACATTGACATGATAATCCTCGCAGTTCGAGATAACTGAATACAACCGGGTCTCACTCGCACCTATTTCGCCTCTGGCCGCAGCCACATCAGAAAGTGCGGTATCGAGTACTTCTAAAGAGTCTCGAGCTTCACGGACGGATAGCACATCAAAGGAAGAAATTCCTAGGCGGTCGAGGGTAAGATCGTGGGAGGCGGAGACGTCGATCTGGTCAAAGGCCCCGTTAAACGGGCCCACTTGAGCGGTGACGTTTCCGCCTTCTCCATTTAGAAGGTGTTTTTGGCCTAAAGTCGTCGACTGGGCAATCCTCTCCAATTCCTGCTTCAACTGCTGATATTCATAGTCTAAGTAACCCCGTTCTGTTTGCCCAAAGACATCGCTCGCCGCGCGCATCGAAAGTTCTCGCATGCGAATCAAGGTATTGGTGATCGTTGAAAGAGCACCATCTGCAGTTTCCAAATAACCCACAGCGTCTTCGGCATTTTTGCTGTTCTGGATTTTAGCGCGTTGCAGTAAACGATAGTGCTCGGAAATGGATAAACCGGTGGGATCTTCGGCCGCGTAGTTTATTCTTTGGCCTGAGGCGAGATGAACTTGGGACCGATCAAGACGCTCACGCGACTTTTCCAGGTAGTACTGCGCAAGACTCGACTCGGTATTGGTGCGAACATGAAATCCCACGCCTGCCTCCTTGGCTGTTTCCCATCCTAGGAAAGGGGCATTCTTGCCCCGCGAAAGGACATCCTGTCCTAACAGACACAAAACCCCGTAGGGCTTTTGTGCTCATCTTACTCATCGGCAATTGTGCGGAAAACTACACAGTCCTGAATAACGCATCGCCCCTTTCTAAACTCTTTCCTTGTCTTCGGCGGGAGAAAGTACGCGTGTTATAATTGTTTCAACTCCGCCGAATACTATATGAAAAAGAAAATTCTACTGCTCGATGAGAGCATCACGGTTCAAAAAGTAGTTTCATTGACGTTGGACAAAAATCTTTACGAAGTTCTGTGTGCAAAGAGCATCACGGAAACAAAGATGACTCTCCAACAAAGCCCACCCGATTTAGTATTAGTGAGTGACCAAACAAATGGCGTGCGACCAGCTGACTTCCCTAATGAAGTTGCCTCCTGGGTGAGACCCGCGTCCAGCCCCGCACTGGCACTGATTACGACGTCCGATATTACTGAGATGCGTGGTTACGCAGGGGTTCTCAAGAAACCGTTCAGCCCCCATGCCCTTCAAGCGCTGGTTGCGGAAAAAACCGCAGAAAAGCGTAACCTTTCCGCAGCTGAAGCGCACAAGGAGTTGCAGGAATCCGTAAACGAGTTTGAATCTCAGCGTTTTGAAACACTCTTTAACTCGAAATTTGCCGATGAGTCTCAGCTTGTGCGCGAAACCTTTGGCTCACAAACCCAAGCGACGCAGAAGCAACCCCCTCAAACACCTTCTGCGCACCTTCGTCCGGTTCCGCAGGCCCCTCAACCGCCTCCGGTTCCCAATCTCTGGGCTCCTACTCCCAATCCTCCTCCCCCTTCTCAAAAAGCGTTGTGGGGAACTGAGTCGGCAACTCCCGCGCGCTATCCCACAGGCGCTCAACCAGCCGCCTTTGTAGAACCCGCTGAACTCGAAGCACGTATCAATCATATCCTGAACGAAATTGTTCCTCCCATTGTGGAAAGGCTTGTCAGAGAGCGCCTCGATGCTTTACTAACCGAAGCTAGAAAAGCCCCAGCCCTGCAGCGGAGCCGGTGAAGAGTCTTAATTTTCAACTTCTAGAGCACGACGTGGTCGCTTCGACCAACAAAACCATTAAGCAAGTCTCGCCTCGCAAGGAAGGAACGTTTGTTCTGGCCAAAGAACAAACCCAAGGACGGGGAAGTGGCACGCGTTCTTGGCATTCGCCGCTTGGGGGTCTGTACCTTTCCGGCTTATTACGCGTAAAACCTAAGGACTCTCCGACAGTCCTTTCCATTCTCGCTGGTGCCGCGATCACTCAAACACTGCGGTCGACTCTCCCCAACTCCTGCAAAGTTAGCGTGAAATGGCCCAACGATTGTTTGGTTAACGACCGTAAGATAGCGGGCGTTTTGAGCGAACTCATCGAAGACGGACCTAGTCCTTTGTGTGTGGTGGGAATGGGGATCAACGTTAATCTTCCTCCGTCGGAACTGAAAGCCTTTGAGAGTAACCGTTTCCCCGCGACCTCGATGCAGGTGGAAACCATGAATACGCGCCATGACCTTTACCAGGTCACAAAAACTCTTTTGCAGAAGATCAAAGCGCTCTACGAACTTTACTGGACGGACGGTTTCTCGGCCATCAGCGAAGTCTGGGAAAGCAACTGCCACCACGTAGGCAAACGCATTCAATTTTCGGCCCCCTCCCCTCAATCAGGCCAGGGCCCGGTAATTTTCCCCGCTCTTCTTCAAGGGATTGATTCAGCCGGCGGTATCATGCTATCCAACGATCAAGGGGTCACCCAGACCCATTACGTTGGAGAGATACTTTGTTTCTTGCCATAGACATCGGAAACACTCAGACCAACTTTGGCCGTTTTGAGAACGGTAAAATGACTCACCAGTGGGTGAGACAAACCCAACGTGCGCAAACTCCCGACGAGTTGGCTTCCTATTTTCTTAGTCTTCTTCAAATCGAAAAACTCGAGAACCGCTGGCAAGGTGTAGCTATTTGCTCGGTTGTTCCCACGGTTACTCGCGGGTTCGTGCAATTTTCCCAGCGTTATCTCGACTGCTCTCCTTTTGTGGTCGAAGTAAACTCACGTTTGCGTTTCCCCTTAAATGTCAGAGAACCGCATTCGGTTGGAGCCGATCGGTTGGCCAACGTAGCTTACGCACTCGATCGCCTTTTGCTGCCCGCCATTGTCGTTGATTGTGGTACGGCCACCACGCTAGATGCGATTTCCGCTTCCGGCGCCTATGAAGGGGGATCCATTTTGCCCGGCGTGGGACTCGCTCTGGAATCACTGAGCATCAAGACCGCCCAACTTCCTTTGGTTGCGCCACGTATTCCTGAACGGGTGATTGGAAAGACTACTGAAGAGTGCATCCAGTCAGGTGTGCTACTGGGGTACGCGGATCAAATCGTCGGTCTCATCAAACGAACCACCGCCGAACTCGGTGGAAAAGCCTCCGTCGCCGTTACCGGCGGATACGGTAGTCTATTTAAGGCCTGCTTGCCTTCCGATACGCTTTTTGACCCCCACCTTACCCTCATCGGCACCTACCTGCTCGCGCAGCCCCCAAAGCCTAACCCGTCCTGATTGAATCGTGAAATACGTACGGAATGTGCGCACAGCCCAGCGGCATTTTTGCCTTCTCCCAAACAAATTAGAGGGCTTAGCGGATCCACGCTTCGACTCTTTCCTCAAGTGTCTAAGAAACGACGGGCGATCACATTGAATCTTCTTCCCTTTTTAATTGCGCTGTTCCCACCGACCAAAAGTTTGACATCTGATCAGGTTTTTTTCGTGTGTTCACATTTGGCACAACATCTGAATGTAAAGTTATAGAAGTTCCAGGCCTGAGATGTGATGTGTAGGGTAGTGGGCGCGATCATTTTGGGTTCTTAGAGGGGCCAAGTGGAACAGCAGAAGTAACGACAGTCCGTAAGTGAAAGAGGAGTTTCATGAAAAAGCAGACAAATACGAATGCAGTCGCTCAAACGGGGGCAAATAAACGTGTACACAACCGGGCCGATATCCCGGGTCGTATTTTTATCCACGACGAAAACCGTTTGTTTAGTGCGCCCATGAAGAATATTAGCGCCGGCGGTCTTTACGTAGGTGGCTTAGCGGAGTTCCCCGAAGGTCGCGAAGTCTATGTGGTTGTAAAATCCCCTTATATTGAAGGTGGCTCCATTCAAGCCCGCGGCACCGTGGTGCGCGTTCAAGGAACTGATTCAGAAAAGGGTCTTGCGATCCAGTTCACACACATTAGTCCTTCAACGCAAACTCTTATCCAACAGACAGTGGATGAAGAACGCACGAATAACGAAGTGCACTTGCACCTTGTTAAGGGCGGGAAAGACTAGCAAAACTGCTTTGGCTTTTGAGATGAGGTATGTATGTGGAATAAAAAGCTCAGCCAGATGGTAGCCCTCGTGGCCGCCCTGTTAGTCGGCGCATGCGCCGATTTTTCTGCCCTTAACGTCCATATCGCGCCCAGCGGTCCGGCATTCGTGGCAACTTATCTTTACTACGGAAACTCACTCTTTGATGGCGGGGATTCGCGCAAAGAAGCCGCCATCGCCACCGATAAAGAAGCCCTACTTCCTGGCGCCAAAGCTACTTTTAAAAACTACTCCAGCTATTATCATGGCATTAACGGCGTGATCGTAGACTTCAGAGAATTGCCCCGTGACGCAAGCGCCGCCGCAACGCTTACGGCGGGAGATTTTGAGTTTTTGGTAGGTAACAGCGAAAGTCTTAGCGCCTGGATTGCTCCTCCGGCACCAAGCGAATTCAACGTTTTGGAAGAACGTGACAACATTTCCCGTGTGGTTATTTCGTGGGAAGATGACAGTATTCAAAACCGTTGGCTTAGAGTCAAAATTAAAGCCAACGCTAACACTGGCTTATCTGAGGATGTGGTTTTCTATTGGGGAAATGCTGTAGGTGATTCAGGGAACGATCCTTTGGCCGCAGTAGCAGACGCCAACGACCATACTCCCATAAACGAAATTACCTATGATGCTTCGATCGAGAACCGCTACGACTATGCGCGCGTGCAATCGACCGCCGCTTGGTCCTGGCACATCGTCGACTGCATGGTGAGCTTGAGGGATTCGAACCCCACTGCGGATAGCTGTGAAGGCGTTCTTACGATGAATAACTTGGATAATTTGAATCTGATTACAGCCCCGGCGGCTAATGCAACGGTCGACGATTATCCAGATGGCGCTTAGGGCGTAGGACGGGAGATGTTTTGATCTAGGCCGTGTGTTCCCGCGGCCCCTGTACTTCCCGCAGCACCGTTCTGCTCACCCTTTAAGATGGGAACAGCGGGTAGTGCGCCTGCGCCAGGCTGTTGAGGCAATCCTTCAATTCCCTCCTGGCCCGGAAGGGTTTCTCTGGGTGGTGTGTTGAAATCCTCAAAGCCCTGCCCCGATCGGTTTCCTCCGAGTCCTTCTGGCGTTCCCTCACTCAAGTTTCCCTCGCGCTGAGCTCTGTCGCGTGCCCTTCTCTCTTCTTCGGGGCTCAAACGATTAGGCCCCCTTCCGACTCCCGGATCTACGTCGTCGGCTACAGGGCCTCTACCCGCGGGACCACCACCCGGAGGACCTTGTTTTGGCTTCGGGCCCCCCTTCGGACCACCACCCCCGCCGCCCCCCTTGGGTTTTGGGCCAGCGCAAGCGACAACGAGAGCGAGTGTGACGACAAAAACCCAGGTAAGCTTTCTCATCGTACACATACCCGGTTGCGGCCCTGTTCTTTTGCGTCGTAAAGCGCCTTATCGGCTGTCGCGACCAGATCATCGGCATGTTTCGTTGTAGAGTCCAAAGCGCAGACTCCGATACTAATCGTCACGGGAATTTTCTGCCCATCAAATAGAAACTCGTGTGCCTCTATGGTGCTGCGGATACGTTCGGCGATATCTACCGAAATTTCTAGCGGAGTACCTACCAGTAGCAGAGCAAATTCTTCCCCGCCGTATCGGCCCAACGAATCTTTCTGACGGATCATCTTATTAATGATCAAGCTTGAAATTTCTTTCAATACGTAATCTCCCGCAGGATGGCCGAAAGTATCGTTTGTTTTTTTGAAGTGGTCGATATCAAAGAAAAGCAAACAAAGAGGGTTCGCATTTGCTTGTGCACGGCCGAACTCTTCGGCAATCCGGTCTAGAATTGCTTTTTTATTGTATGCCCCCGTTAAATCGTCGCGCGTTGCGAGATCGTACATTTTTCCGTAATGGATGTTTTCAATCTGACCCTCTTCAAGGAACTTGAGAATCGAGTTTCCCACTCGAATCAGATCGCCGTCATGAAGGAGAACTGGGTCGGTAATTTTTTGATCATTCACGAAAGTTCCGTTGGTGCTCCCCAAATCCTGAACAACGACCCCTTCTTCTGTCACATTAAACTCAGTGTGATTGCGAGAGACGGCCGATTCCCCCACCGAAATATCTGCAGCTAAATCCCGTCCCAAAATCATTTTTTCTTTGGAGAGGAAGAACGACTTACCCAAGGGCCGACCTGATATCACCACCACCACGGGCGCTGATTCTTTGGCCTCTTCCAGACGGATTTTGAGGGTATCGCTATCTGCGACCTCAGTCCGGTCCGTTTCTTCCGCTTTCTTCTTTGATTTCGCCATTGTTACATTATAACTGTTTGCGTTTCCTCACGCAGTCTTTGGGAATAGTGCTGCGTGTCACTTTAATGGAAGCCTATTCTCAGGAGTACTACGCTGATGTCTGAAGATGTCGTCATAAGGCGCGCCACCGCCTCGGATGTGGAACGCATTGTTCGGCTGACCAACGCCGGCGGCCCTGGAGGTAAGCCGCGCAAAACGCTACCTGATGAATTGCCTAGAACCTATTGGGAGGCATTCAAGGTAATCGACTCTGATCCGCATCAGTCCCTTTTGGTCGTCGAGTTAGAAGGAAAGGTAGTCGGAACTTTTCAGCTTACCTTCATCACCTATCTCGCCGGCGCTGGAAAACCCGATTGCCAGATTGAGGCGATTCATGTCGAAGAAGCCCTTCGCGGAAAAGGGATTGGCACCAAAATGTTGGGCTGGGCTATCGAACTCGCCACAAAGAAAAATTGCCGCCGGGTTCAACTCACCACGGACAAAACGAGAAAAGACGCCCACAAACTTTACACGCGTGCCGGGTTTGTTTTTAGTCATGAAGGGGCAAAGCTCATCTTATAACCTGTTGGAATTACATAAAATAGCTGGAGAGACAGCCTTTACGCTTGATCGCTGCATCGCATTACTATAGGTTCCCGCCATTAACTTTCCCCCAAAAGGAGTTACGAAGAATGCGAAATTTAAACGTACTGACCGGACTGGTTGTCTTGTTGCTGGCCTCTGCTTGTGGATCGAAGAGCTGCAATGAACTGCAAGCGGAGCTTAACGCGGATTTGCAAGCTGCTAGGGGCATCAACGAAATGAGAGAAGTCGTGGAGAGATACGAAGGTAAAACGTGCACAGACGAATCAGGTCAAAAACGCCAGTTGGTCCGACAGTAGCTGTCCCGTTTCCTAGAAATCTTAAAACCCCTTCAACCCCTCGGTTGGAGGGGTTTTCGTTTTAGGTCTCACTTTCCAGCGCCAGCTTAAGAAGCTTCTTCGCTTCTTCCACTCCTGGCTGGTCGTACGCATTGACCTGGTAGATTTCGCCAGCGTACGCGCATGCCACTTCAAAGAAGAATAGTAAACCGGCTACCGACTCCGGCGTTTGTCCTTTTACGGTAAGGCGATAAGTGGGCACTTCGGAGCGAAAGAGACTGTGCTGGGTGGCGCGCGAGGCCAACGCATTTAACTGCGAGACGGCCCTTCCCTCCAGGTAGTCAAACGGAGGGCTTGAAAAAGCTGCCGCTTTAAGCGCGACCGTTTTCTGATCAGTTACATCTAAAAAGCCCACCACTTTGTTCAAGGGACCCTCTTTAAAAAGCTGAAGCAGCGAATGCTGGTCGCGTGTTCCCAATGCCGTAGCAGGGGTGGGTCCGTGACGTCCCTTTCCTAAACTTTCCCCAAAAAGCTGAACGTACCAGTCGGAAATAAGCGACCACGAACTGCAGTAAGGCATCAGGTACTGGGTGACAAACCCTTTTTGCTCCAAGCCATGCAGTTGAGCCGCAAAGATCAAAGCGGGATCGGCCTCAGGCGCACAAGCCTCCAGCGCCTCTTTCATCGAGCGCGCTCCCTGCAGTAAAGCATGAATCGAAATTCCGCCCAGCGCGATGGGTAAAAGCCCGACCGCACTCAAAACAGAAAAACGCCCGCCAATATTGCCAGGCACCGGAAAACTTTTCCATTTCTGACTATCCGCCAAACGCCGCAGTTCGCCTTTAGCGGCATCAGTGATACAGACAATCCCCTTAGGATCAACCGAACCAGAAAGATGGAGAAACGCGCTTAAGGTCTCTAACGTCTCGCCTGATTTACTAATGACGATGGTGGCGCACTTTCCTGCCGCAATAAATTCTTGCGCTCGTTCAATTGCCGGCACGTCAATGTTGTTTAGCCACAAAAAGGGAAACTGTTTCTCGTCTTTGCTTTCCCTTAAAACCGACAGAACTGCGGCGGCGCCCAAGTGCGAACCGCCAATCCCGATCAGTAGAGCACGATCGTAGCGCTTGCGAAGATCGGCAACCGTACTTTGGATGTCGTCGATCAGATTCTGCGGGACACTGGTCGGCCAATCATAAAAACCCACGTCGTTGTGTGTCCGCTTGATAAAGGCTTCGCGAATTTTCGGAGCGGAAGCCACTTTGACTTCCTCACCTGAAGTGGAAAGATCGATTTCCAGTTGGGGTAACTTATACAGGCGTAGGTTTTTCGTCATGATTGCATCGCTTCCATTTCTCGCGCCAATACCAACTGCTGAATCTGGTTCGTGCCTTCTACAATCTGGAGCGCTTTCGCGTCGCGCAGCAAGCGTTCCACTTCATACTCGCGCAATACGCCCCTGGTTCCTAGCGCCTCTACCACGCCAGAGCTGACTTCCATCGCCAGGTCGCTCCCTAAAAGCTTAATCTGCGCCGCTAAAGCCGTGATGGGCTCCCCGCGGTTTTTGCTAAGCGCCACTTGGTGGACGACACTGTGCAACGCTTGTGCGCGCGCGTACCAATAAGCGCTGCGCGCTTGCCAACCTGGCGCAAGAGATTCCCCCTCTTTCTTGCCCAAGCTCCACAAGCGCTCCAAACACTCTTTGGCGATCGCAAGGCCAATAACCCCAATCACCACCCGCCCACCGTCTAGTTGCGAAAGCGCCACTTTCATTCCCATGCCTTCTTCGCCGATACGCTGAGAGTCAGGAACCTGACAGTTTTCGAAAATGAGTTCCCCCAAGGGAGAAGCACACAGCCCCATTTTCTTTTCCTGTTTGCCAACACGAAATCCTGACGTGTCTTTCTCCAGAAGAAAAGCGGTGATGCCCTTACTACGATCGGGGCCCGTACGCGCCATCACAAGATACAGATCAGCGAAGCCCGCAGTAGAACACCAGGCCTTCGTGCCGTTAAGAACGTACCCTTTTCCATCGCGCTTTGCCGCGAGAATCAGTCCAGTCGCATCCGACCCTGCATTCGGTTCGGACAACGAGAACGCACCCAGTAACTCGCCCGATCCAAAGCGTTTCGAATAGCGCGCTATTTGATCAGGGTTTCCGAATTGTACTAACGCTCCTTGAGGGAGGTGATTCACGCCCAAAGTAATGGCTAGAGAAACAGAACCGCGGGCGACTTCTTCGATCGCAGCGTAATAGCTCTCATAACCCAGGCCCTTACCACCCAACGCCGCATTGATAAAAATCGCGCCAAAGCCTTCACGCGCAAACACTTCAAAAGTGGAACGGCGAAACTGCGAGGTGCGATCATCTTCGCCGATGGTAGGACGAATATGTTTGTCGACAAGTGCACGGACCGTAGATCTGGTTTTAGCTTCGTCGGAATCCAAACCCGCTTCGGGATAATAACGAAAAGGCACCTGTTTTAGTCCTTCAGCCCAAGTTCTTGGCGAGCGATCAGCATGCGCATGATTTCATTGGTGCCCGCACCGATTTCCATCAATTTGGCATCACGCATATAACGCTCGACTGGGTATTCCCGCGTGTAGCCATAACCACCTAGAAGCTGAATCGCGTCGAGCGCGACCTTGGTCGCCATCTGCGCTGTGAAAAGCTTTGCGTGTGCACCTAAACGCATGTCCCGGTTTCCCTCGTCGTAGGCCCGAGCCATGGCGTAGGTGAGTGTTTGTCCCGCAACGAGTTGGTTCGCCATCTCGGCCACTCTTTGCTGAGTGGTTTGAAATTGGGCAAGAGTCTTCCCAAACTGTTCGCGTTCGTTCACATAATTCTTTGAGTACGCAAGAGATGAGCTTGCAATGCCCAAAGAAATACCGGAAATCGTAATGCGCTCCACATTGAGATTGCGCATCATGTGAGAAATGCTTTGGTTCTCTTCACCGACCAGGTTCTCTGCGGGAACTTCACAGTTCTCAAAGACCAACTCCCCGGTTGGAGACGCGCGCATTCCCATTTTGCGCAACTTTTTCCCCGTCTTGAATCCTTTAAAATTTTTCTCGACGATGAAGGTAGAAAGCTGTTTCTTCTCTGGGCCAGTTCGCGCATACACCACGAAGACATCACCGATAGGACCATTGGTGATGTAAGTTTTGGTTCCATTAAGAATGTACTTATCGCCTTTTTTCTCCGCTTTGGTCTTCATGCTGAGCATGTCGCTACCGGCGTCAGGTTCAGTCATTCCCATCCCACCAATGCATTTGCCCGAAATCAAATCAGGCAAATACTTAGCTTTCTGCTTGTCCGAGGCATTTTCCGTGAGGTTGTTCACGCACAAGATAGTGTGCGCTAAATAGGAAAGTACGGTGGAAGCACAGCTTTCCGCCAGCTTTTCCATCACGAGTGTCGCTTCAAGGCATCCCAATCCCGCGCCGCCGTATTGTTCCGGAGCCAAAATTCCTAGAATGCCCAACTGAGGCATTTGTTTAAAAGCGTCTGAATTAAAAGTCTCTGTTTCGTCTAAGTGCTCTGCTTTCGGGGCGAGTTCTTTTTGTGCGAAAGCCTGAACGGTGTCGAGTAGCGCTTTTTGTTCTTCTGTCCAGACGAACATTTTTAGCTTTCCTTACTTTCGTTATCCGCAAGAGGACGCCCGGTAAGCGTTTGGTTTCCAAAACGGATACTGCGGATCATCGTCTCTTCAATTTCCACTTTGCGAGTCAGCTTCTCTAACTGCTCCACCAAGGGCTCCAGGTCAGGGTCGCGCAAAAGCCCGCCCTGCATCTTGGTAAATACTTCTTCTCCCAAGCGCACAAACAGCCGGCGCCTTTCCCCGACAATGTACGCCCCCTTACCCATGAGCAACGCGATTCGCCACCCGCGAGTCACCCAGAGGCGAAAACCGTCGATAAACGTCCCCACCTTTTCTAAGGTTCCCACCGACTCCGATCCATTCTCGAGCTCGGTTTCTGAGTTACCCATATCCCAACTTTCCTAAGAATAACGCCAAGCTGGAAGGTAGGCGAAGGCATGTCAGTTGGCAAGTATGGGGGGGTGAGCTAGGAGGCTTTTAGTGCAGCTTTAAATAAGGCTTCGTTGTACTGGCTGACCGGACATCCACAAAAGGCGGCGGGACAGACCATGATGGATTTGTTGAACTGAAACTTTTCATAAATGTTGCCCAGGGGCGTTTTCACGGCTGTGCACGCATAAACCTGGCCATTGGGATCCACCTTGGCCACATTGTACCCCGCGTTGCAGGGCTTGCCCTTCTGGAAATAAACATCTCGATCTTGTTCTGGGTCATTATTTAAACCCAGCAGCTCACGTTCATTATCGGTGTAGGAATGAGGATACTGCTTCCCTTCAAAGTAACCAATAAAGGGCCCAAATTTTAAATCCACACCTTCTTGTGAAAACTGGTTCCGGTAGTAATCTACTTCGGGCAAAAGTGAGGGGTGGCCCACGGCCTTTGCCTTAATTTTGAATCCGCGTTCTTTACAGATGAGATAGTTCTCAACATAACGATCAATATTTTGGGTTCGTTCCAGTTCTTTGATGTGGCAGGAAGCGTTGATGTAGGTTACGCGATCAGGGGAAATTTTCTTTGCGAACCGAACCATATTTTTCGAAATCAGATTTGTGTGTAGCCCAACGTAATGCTTCTTGGTAACGGCTTCGCACAACTCCACAAGATTGAGAATCATGAAGGGCTCGCCACTCCCTGTAATGACTATCTGAAAACGCATCTTTGTTTCTTCAAGAGTTCGCATAACGCGCTTGATATCAATGCGATTGGGAGTTTCCTTTTTTGGGCGTGCCGCTTTTGGGGGCGAAGGGGATGAGGCTACCGCCGCTACGATCCTTTTGGCTTTCTTCCAGGCCCGGGTCAGTAGAGCCTCCGGTGTCGGGGGCGTAGTGCCTCGAATGGATAGTCCATCCCGGTTCAGGTTGGTAAAGCAGTACGAGCAATCCAAGTTGCATTTTTCGTAAACATTCCAGTGAAGCCAGGCGTCAAATTTGAGCGCGGTAGAATTCATTTTCTTTAAGAAGGCTTTTCTTCTTTCGGCGCTTCGAGCCCATCACTGAAGGCCGCCAAACTGAAAAGCCCTACCTTGCCCTATGAACAATTCTTAAGAATAGTTGGCGCTGAGTGGGAAAGCGGGTTTTGGGGGGGAATGAAAATCCGCGAGATTTATTGCCCTACATTTTGCCCGAGATTGCTTCGTCGCCTTATGGCTCCTCGCAATGACAATATTCGATGGTGCCTGGGGAGAGAATCGAACTCTCACTCCCTTGCGAGAACCGGATTTTGAGTCCGGCGCGTCTACCAATTCCGCCACCCAGGCCTAGGGAAGTTAAAAAGGGATACCAAGTTAAAGTGCCGTTTTCAATGCGTTTCATACACGAAGACCGCTCCCCAACCCCGATCATCCCAAAAGCTCATTTTGACGACACCTCCACCGGTCCAGTATCTTTCGCTCCTTCATGGAACATCTCTCATCCACTACTAAGCTGCGGCCCATCCGATCCCTCCCGGATCACGTGGTAAACCAAATCGCTGCCGGCGAAGTCGTTGAGCGTCCCGCTAGTGTAGTCAAGGAACTGGTGGAAAACAGCTTGGACGCAGGGGCAAGACACGTCGAAGTGCATCTTATTGGCGGAGGAATGGATGAAATTGTGGTGCTGGATAACGGAAACGGTATCCGATCCGAAGAACTGCCTCTCGCCATTGCGCGCTTTGCGACCAGCAAGATAGAAAATATTGATGACCTTGTAGAAGTCGGAAGTTTTGGTTTTCGCGGCGAGGCCCTATCTAGTATCGCCTCGGTGTCAGAACTCGAAATTCGCAGTCGCACGGCCGAATCACAGCATGGTTTTAGGCTGGGGGTGGAGTACGGTGAACAAGATGCCGCGATTGCTCCCTGTGCCTCTCCAACGGGAACCCGCATTACGGTGAAAAACCTTTTCTCTCGGGTTCCGGCGCGCCGCAAATTCCTGCGCTCCGCCGCCACGGAACTCGCCCACGTTTCACGTACCTTTAAGGAAATTGCGCTCGGGCACCCAGAAGCCAAGTTCACTTTGTCACACCAAGGCCGCCAGCTTCAAAAATACGTCGCTCCCACCCGCGCCGAACGACTTAGTGAAGTGCTTAAATGGAAATGGAACCCTCTACGTATTCAGCAAGAAGCGGAAGGCGTCGTACTCGATGCTTTTTGTTCGCCCCCCCACGAGCTCACCGAAAAAGGCGAATTCCTGCTCTACATCAACGGAAGGTGCGTACAGCACAGAGCTTTAGCCTCAGTTGTGAGAAACGCCTACGCTCAGAATAACCAACCTCTTCCCAGCCCACGAGTCGTTTTGTTTTTGGAAATTGAACCCAGTTGGCTCGATGTAAATGTCCATCCGCAGAAACTCGAGGTGCGCCTTTGGAAACAGGAGCGTATTTTGTCCTGGATTCGCGCCACTTTGCGAAAAGAACTCGCCCTCTTTGAAACCCACCACCCTGCGGAAACGCTGCCACGGCCCTTTCCTCCCCCTGTTTTTGCACAAAACGGATCGCTCGATTTCGGAACCACCCCCCACTTATTTGCCCAAACGCGAGAGGGACGGTGGCTAGGAGAGGACTCAGAGGGTGTCTTCTGGCTTGACCCCCACTTGGCCGAAGAAAGTTTTTTGTTCGAAAGCTGGAGTTCCCATTCGGACAAACTACCGTCGGTAGCTCTCACACCCCCTTTTAGATTCAGAACAAATAAACTCACCCTGTTTCTCTCTCACTCCGAAATTTTGGAGCGACTTGGTTTTCGCCTACAAGATTTGGGTTCGGGCGATGGTGCGTTTCATACGGCGCCTGCGGGACTGCGCCAAGCCGCGCTGGAGAAAGTATTGGACGCGTTGGAAGAAATTCTCGGTACTTCCCTTCTCACCGACTGGAAAAGTGTCTTGACTCGTCTGGCTTGCGCCGGCGCTTATGAGCGTTCCACTCCTCTGGACCGTTCTTCCGCCGAAGCCTTTCTGCGTCGTCATCCCGCCAAGGCCGATTTGACATGCCCGCACGGGCACCCCATCCTTTTTCGGATCCCGTTACCTCCCTTAGGAGAAAAGAATGAGAGTTGTTGAATGAAGCTATGCGTCGCTATTGTGGGACCTACCGCCAGTGGAAAAACGGCTTTTGCTCTGCAGATCGCTAGGGCATTAAATGGCGAGATTATCTGCTTAGACTCCACGACGGTGTACAAAGGCTTCGATATCGGCACCGCCAAACCTACCGCAGAGGAACGCGCAGATGTTCCCCATCATTTGGTTGATATTTTAAATCCGAACGACCCCTTTACAGCTTTTGATTTTGTTTCCAAAGCAGATGCGGTCATCGAGAAGGTCAGCGCGAAGGGGAAACTGCCTATCGTAGTGGGCGGCACTTTTTTTTACCTCAAGGCGCTTGAGCAGGGAATGTATCCTGTTTCCGAATCACCACCAGAAACTGTCGAAGCCATTGAAGTGGAGTTTTCTGATACCGAGGGTGATTTAAACGCGACGGGACTGCATGAGGCCCTTAAGAAAGTAGATCCGAAAGCTGCCGAGAAAATTCATCCCAATGATCGCTACCGTTTGGTGCGCGCGCTTTCCATTTTTCGCTCAACGGGAAAAAAGCCCAGCGAGCTCAACGCTGTTCCTCTCTCAGAAGCGCAGAAGGACCGCTTGTGGATGAAATATTCGATGGCGATTTCTCGCCACCAGCTCACACAAAACATTGTTGATCGCACACATAAGATGCTCAAGGCGGGCCTAGTGGAAGAAACGCGACGCTTGAGCGAAACCTCGCCGAAGGCACGCGCTCTCACAAGTATTGGTTATCAGGAAAGTCTAAAGCATTTGAAAGGCGAGATTCCAGAAGCGCAACTCGCCAACGCCATCATTGATCGCACACGCGCACTGGCCAAAAGGCAGACCACTTGGATTCGCTCCGACCGCCATTTGCGTTTTGTGGACAATCTTGACTTAGGTCGCGTTGTCCTCGAATACAAGAATCTATCGCATGTTTTAGGCTCTGCTTGAAGTGTGACCAGCTTGAGAAAGGGTTCCTCGTTTTATGCATTCCATGACAGGGTTTGGTCGAGCTGAGGGTGCTGTTGGCCCCAGCCGTGTTTCCATTGAAATTAAGTCTGTAAATCACCGCTATCTTGATGTCCGGTTCCGTCTTCCCTATTTCCTCATGGCCTTTGAAACGGAACTCGCGGAAGTGCTTCGTGGCCATTTCGAGCGCGGCTCGTTTGAAGTTCAAGTTCGGCACAAACAAAACACCACCGGCTCAGCGGGACTCGTGGGTACCCGCTTTGTGGTAGACGGCCAGGCCGCGCAAAGTTTGATGGAATGCTACGAATGGTTACACAAACACTATAAAACGGAGAAAATACCTCCCGCGGAAGTGTTTTCACTGGCTAATCGGGTGATCGTTCCCGTGGAAGAAGCAGCCGACCTCGAAAAGCTTTCCGAGCCTTTGACCAAAGTATTTGTCGAGGCGCTAGAGGAACTGAAGGTAATGCGCGCAAAGGAAGGTAATAAACTTCGCGATATACTCGCCAAGGAAATTGATGAGCTTGCCAGTCTTGCTCGCGAGCTAGAAAAAGTGGCCCCTCTGCAGCCCTCACAAATTGCAGAAAAGCTACGCAAGCGCTTGGAGGCGTGGAACCTTAACCCCCCCATCGAAGCCGCGCGCCTAGAACAAGAAATTGCGATGTACGCCGAAAAAAGTGACTTCACTGAAGAACTCGACCGACTCCGCACTCATGAAAAAGCGTTCCGGCAACTCTTGGGCGAAGGCGGGAGCCTGGGGCGGAAGCTTGATTTTTTGACGCAGGAGCTCCACAGAGAGTTTAACACCTTGGGATCAAAGGCTTCCTTAATCGAAATAACGCGATTGGTCTTAGCGGGCAAGGCGAGCATCGAAAAGCTAAGGCAACAGGTTCAAAATGTCGAATAAAGATAAGAGGATACTCCATTCAGCGGGCGGTTCCGCTGAAACCATGATCAACGTTGGTTACGGCAATTACGTTAGCCGCAATCGGGTGGTGGCGATCATGGAATCGGGTTCCTTACCTATCCGCCGATTACGAGAAAAGGCGGCCGGAGAAAATTGTCTTTTGGATGCGACGTCGGGGAGAAAAATGCGTTCGTTAATTATTACGGACTCAAACCACGTCGTCATTTCCTCTCTCGCACCTCATACGCTTCAGGAACGTCTCCGAAGCGAGGGGCGAATTTCTCCTGCTCTTCTCGAATTTAGTGGTGGGGAATTCGTTTCTTAAAGAAGAAACTCCCGCATGAAAAAAACGGGCGATAAACTTCCCAGGCTCATCGTACTTTCCGCGCCAAGCGGTGGGGGAAAAACTACGTTGTGCCAGATGCTTTTGAATGAATTTCCCAACATCCACCTTTCCATTTCCGCGACAACCCGGAAAATCCGACCACAGGAAAAAGAGGGCGTTCACTACCAATTTCTCACTGAGGCCGCCTTTAAAGCCATGCGCGACAAGGGAGAGTTTGCCGAATGGGCCCAGGTCCACAACAACCTTTACGGCACGCTCAAAAAGACCGTCGAAACCGCCCTGGCCCAGGGAAAGAACGTGCTTTTTGACATCGACGTCCAAGGGGCCATGAGCCTGAAAAAGCTCTACCCCAGGCACGCCCTACTCGTTTTTGTCCATCCTCCTTCGATGGAGGAACTGGAAAAGCGCCTGCGCGCACGCAAAGGCGATACCCCCGATGCTATTGAAACACGCCTGCAAAACGCCTATGATGAGCTGGAATGGAGCAAACGCTTCGACCATCAAATCACCAACGACAACCTCGAACGCGCCTACCAGGAATTAAGGGAGATAATACTCAAGGAATGCCCGTAGCCTCTACAGGCAAGCAGGATTTGGCTCGTCCAAGTTTGGATGAACTCCTCGGTGTCATTAAAGACAAAGGCCTTAGAACCAATGTCGACATGGTCACCAAGGCATTTGAGTTCGCCAACCGGGCCCACGGGGAGCAAAAGCGCTCCAGCGGGGAGCCTTATATTCTCCATCCCCTTGCGGTCGCGAAAATCCTAGCGGAACTTCAGCTCGACACCGCCACCATCGTGACAGGCATTTTGCACGACACGGTGGAAGACACTACCGCGACTTTGGAAGACATCGCTTCGGAGTTCACGCCCGAAATAGCGAAGCTCGTCGATGGCGTTACCAAAATTAGCAAAATTACTTTTCAAACCACGGAAGAAAAACAAGCCGAGAACTTCCGCAAAATGGTAATCGCCATGGCGCAAGACTTGCGCGTGATTTTGGTGAAGCTGGCCGACCGCCTTCACAACATGCGCACCCTGCAACACCTGGCTTCTGAAAAACAACAGAAAATCGCACAAGAGACCTTAGATATCTACAGCCCGCTCGCCAACCGATTGGGTTTGTCATTCGTAAAACGTGAACTAGAAGATTTGGGTCTTCGGTACACGCACCCGGAAATTTACTACAAACTCGTCGCCCAAATTGCTAAGAACCGTGTCGAGCGCGACAAATACATTCAAGACGTCGGCCAACTCATTGAAGCAGCTCTTCGCGATCACGCCTTTTCCGATGCCTTTGTTACGGGACGGCCCAAACACTTTTACAGCATCCACAAAAAGATGCAGAAAAATAACCTCTCTTTTGACGAGGTCTACGACGTCACGGGCTTCCGCGTGATCGTGGCAAGCATTGAGCAGTGTTACGGCACATTAGGACTTATTCATTCCCTTTGGACTCCGGTACCCGGCCGATTCAAAGATTACATCGCCATCCCCAAAGCCAACTTCTACCAGTCTTTGCACACCACGGTCGTCGGCCCGGGCGGTGAACATGTCGAAATTCAAATTCGCACCAAAGAAATGCACGAAACTGCCGAACGCGGCATCGCGGCTCATTGGGCGTACAAAGAAGAAAAAACCGATTCAAAAGAAAAAGAAAAGTTTGGCTGGCTAAACCGATTGGTAGAATCGCAGAAAGACCTCTCGGATCCGAATGAATTCCTAGAAACCGTAAAACTCGATCTCTTCGCCGAAGAAGTTTACGTGTTCACGCCCACTGGAGAAATCAAGGAATTCCCCTTAGGCGCTACCCCCTTAGATTTTGCGTACGCAGTACATACTGACGTCGGTAACCATTGTATTGGCGCGCGTGTGAATGGCCGCATGGTGCCTTTGAAACACAAACTCAAAAGCGGCGACACGGTGGAGATTCTGACCTCGGTTAACCAGCGCCCCCACAAAGACTGGTTAAAAATTGCCAAGACGTCCCGTGCGAAGAATAAGATTCGCGTCTTCATTAAAACTGAGGAACATGAAAAGTCTTTGGCGATGGGCGAGCTCATTTTTGAACGGCAGCTGCGCAAGGAATCGCTCAAACTTAAAGACTTGCTTAAGGACGGCACCTTGGACGAGGTCGCCAAACAGTTTACCTTCAAAAAAGCGGAAGATCTCCTAAGCGCAATTGGGTACGGAAAAATTTCACCGAAGAAAGTCCTTTCGCGTCTCCTGCCGAACCAAGAAGCTACACCTGAGAAAAAGAAGGAAGTCATGCGCCCGATGGAGCGCATCTATGAAGAAGCCCGCCAGCAGAGCACTGACAAACACGCCATTAAAGTCAAAGGCGTGGAAGACCTTTTGGTGCGATTTGCTCGCTGCTGTAATCCGGTTCCGGGAGACAACGTGGTGGGCTTTATCACGCGCGGACGAGGCATCAGCGTGCATGTCAGAGCTTGCCCCAAGATGTTTGATAGTGATCCCCACCGGCTTGTGGAAATTGAATGGGACATGAAGGAAAAAGGCTCAAGGAAGGTTAAAATTCGCATCGTGTGCGAAGATCGCCCGGGACTTCTGGCTGATATGAGCAAAGAGATTCGGGATCTTAAAGCCAATATCACCCACGCACAGATTGGGACCACGCGCGCCCAAAAAGCCGTCTGCATCTTCTCTTTGTCGATTCAGGACCTAAGTCATTTGAGAAAAATTCTCTCGAAGCTCGAAGCGGTCGAAGGTGTTCTTAAGGTCCAGCGCATGCAACGTTCTGATAAAAGCGACTAGTTATCGTCTAAAACTAACGTTCTTCCGATTTAGTCTTTCGCAAAATCTCTTTTAGATACAGCAACGTCTCTTTGTCCTTTGGACGCGTCATTGTCTCTTTTATCTTGATTAAATCCCGAAGCGAAATGACCCAGCATTGAAACCCATAGATCGAAATTTGCACTGCATTCTTTCTGACCTCGTTAAAACCACCAATGGGCTGAAGTTCCGACAGGGCATCTAAGATGCCCAGATCGGTTTCCAGATAAATGTTTTTCACCCCTTCAAGATTTTCTGGATAGTCCATGAAAGACGGTTTGAAGTTGGGGTTCATTCGGTGGCGCGGAGCAAGATCACTTAACGCCGACCGAAGTTTACCGACTTGTGCTTCGTCAATAGCAACGCAAATATCGATATCCTGAGTGACCAACGGAGAGCCATAAACAACAGACGCAAACCCTCCCACTAATACGAAATCGACTTCGTGCTGAAGAAGTCTTTTAAGAAGTTCCTTCAGATCGTGGCGCATACAGCAGCCGTCCTTCCTCTTGAAGGTCTTCCAAAAGAAGCCTGGCCGACTCATGCGCTTCGATTCTTTCCTCAAAGGAAAGAGAAAGTGCGCGATCGGTAAGTGAAGTATCTACTTGCTCAGAAACAGGGGGGACTTTCCTTTCCGGATGGGTGAGATGTGGTGGGCCGCTGCTTTCCATAGTCCCCAGCCTATTTTGAACCCCTTCAGGTTTCAAGAGCTTCGGGCGAGCGTAGGCCGATTGCTCAAGTCCCTCGCCACTAAGGGTACTCAACGCCCCCGCCGTATCCCCCGTACCCACCGTCGTCTTCCCAATCGTCTTCACCTGAACGACTGTCATACTCCCCCCCGTCGTATCCACCGTAGGGGCTGCTCCAAGTTTTTTTAGGAGCCGGACGCGTGCCATCCCCACCACACTCGCGGCGCATTTGCATTTCATCCTGGCAATCCTTCGTGGAGCGAGATTCGGAGAGTTTTTCTTTCTTCCCATCGGGTAGGACCATCCAAAGCACGTTTTCAGGGTCGCACAAGCAGCGGTCGCGGTATTCAGTAGCGCGCGCCTCGCAGCTCACCACGACATCGTGCCCGGCGAGAATCCGGGTTGTCGCCCCGGCTTTAAGATCAATAATGGTCTCAGTTTCAGTGTCTGCTTCTTGGGTCTGCTCGGTTTTCCCCGGCCCCTTTGTTTCGGTGGGATTGCCCGCATCCTGCGGCGATACCCCGAAAGCTGCTTGGCTAAAAACAAAAAGTACGCCCAAAACGACACGCAATAAATTCATTTGTACTCCCCTATCAATGACTAGATGGGGCGCAATGTACCCAGAGATGATGCGGCACGCAAGAATACACAGATGGTCGTATAAATTTTACTATGGGGATTACGGGCAAAAAAAAAGGCCGACCGAAGTCGACCTTTTTTAAGAGGAACCAAATCAATTTACTGAGGACGCTTGGGCGCGCCTTCAGACTGAACCGCCGCCACTGAAGGCACGGAAGGCGCTTTCACGCCCTGGGCCTGAAGTTTTAGCGAAGCCGGAATGTTCACGCCACCACCGACCATGAAGCTCTTGGTTTTAAGACCCTTCACTTCTCCGCCGCTTTTGATGATCCATTCGCGGATGTCTTGGTAACGGAAACTGGTAATCGGTTGCTGGCTGGCAAGCAGTGCTGCTTGACCGGTCACAAACGCGGTGGCTTGCGACGTACCCGACATCGTGCCGAACCTTCCGGAGGGCAAGGTGCTCAAGATACCTAAACCAGGAGCGGCCACATCGACCGTTTTCTTTCCAAAATTGCTAGAACTCAAAAGCTTGTTGTCTTGCCCAAGGGAGGCCACCGAAATGATGTTATCAATCGCGTAGCTCGCGGGGTAGTAAGGCATCCAGTCGTTGTTGCGTCCGTCGTTACCCGACGCCGCGACAAAGAGCACGCCCTTTTCGGCCGCTTTATTGATCGCTGCCGCTTCCATCGGAGCCGGATCCGATCCGCCACCGCTGTAGTTGATAATGTGCGCGCCGTTTGCGACCGCGTATTCAATCGCTTTTACGGTGTTCTTCAGGTTGTTGTAACCCAAGACCGAGTTGTCATAATATTTTAGCGCCATGATCGAAGCGTTTGAGCAAACACCGGCGATACCAAATCCATTACCTGCCTGGCTCGCGATAATTCCCGCGATGTGCGTACCGTGTCCATGCGTATCGAAAGGCAAAGGAACGTTGTGTACGAAATCCCAGCCCATCACGTCATCTATGAAACCGTTTCCGTCGTCATCGATTCCGTTGCAGCTCTTATCGCGGCAAGGGGTCGAATCAGCGACTTTAGGTGCCCAGGTGCCCACTTCGGCTCGGTTGACCCAAAGGTTGTCTTTGAGTTCGGGGTGCGTGTAATCAACGCCGGTGTCGATCACGGCGACCACAACGTCTTTCGAGCAAGGCTTAACGGCCGAAACGTTCGACTGACCGAGGGGGGTGAAGATTTCAAAAAAGTTAATGTGCTTAAGACCCCAGTGTTTTGCTAACGAAGAGTCAGGGCGCAAAGGCTGATTTTCGGTGGATTTGTTTGAACCGAAATCTTTCGGCATCGCAGGAATCTGAAGATCCGCGACTTTCTTCCAAATCGGATGAGTAAATTTATTCTTAGCAAAAGCAGGGGCTGAGCTCAAAATGCTCAAACCAAATACCAAGGTGTAGACTTTGTGTGACCAGCTTATATCGAGAGTCCGCTTCAACATGAAAAACCCACAGTCTCGCTAAACCGTTTTCGCTTACCGCCGCATGTCCCCACGACACCCGCCGTTTACCCATGGCTCTGCCGTAGGGTTCCTTGGGGAAATGAGCAAGATGAGTGCCAGCCCGTGGGCGAGCTAAAGGCTTGAAATAACTCGGGGCGAATACAAACAGAGGGCCCAAAAGTGTTTCTTCGCGCCAAGACGAAAGCCAAACTTCGTCACCGTCAAATAGTTTGGCCACATACCCGCCGTATACGGGCATACAAATAGACAACGCCGACGTTTTCAGACGCCTTCCGATCCGCTACAAAGAACCTATGCCGTTATTTGATCGCAAAAGGACCTGGATTTTTTGGGGTGCGCTGGTTTTGTCACTTTCCCCCGGTTGTCTAAAACCCACCCCGGACGAGATTTACCAGAAAGATCTCGACGCCCAAGTTGCCAAGATGGAACACGAACTTAAAGCGTATGACGAGCACATCAAATCCGCCCCGAATGCCGGTGGGGTCAATGAGCTTCTCAACGCACGGGATCTGTTGCGTTCGCGTATTGAGCGAATAAAAGCCAAGCGGAAGCAAGAAGTTCTCAAATAATATAACGCTGCGCGTGACACCTCCTGTTACCACCTCGCGTCGTAGGCTCTAGGGATGCTGAGTTTTTTTTGGTATGGTGCTCCTATGCGGCGGGGTTTAGCGTTTACATTGCTTTTATGGACGGTAACAGGGTGGGCAAGTGTCCGCGTCTACGATGTCACTTCTCTGCAAAGTGGTGGAAAAATCCCCCTTCTCTCCCAAAAGACCGTCACCTTTTCGCCGTTAAAAGCGGGAGAAACCATCCTTTTTGAGGACAAACTCCCCGACGCCAACTGGTCGCACCCAGCAGAATTTCAACTGGTGTCTGCTGATGGCACCGTTCTCAAACGCATCACCAGTGACCTTCCCCCCGAAGCTCTCGCCAAAGCCCGCCTGCTACGCGGCCCCAACCAACCATTGGACGGGGACATCGCGCCGGTTTTTAGTCTCAATGCCTGGGGCGGTCAGTACCGCGTGGCTAACCCGAAACGTTTCTACGCCGTTGCCATCAATGGCTTTGCCGAACAACGCCACTGGAACGATCTTTCCTTTCTCTATCGCACCCTCACTGAGGTGTACGGGTACCAACAAGATCATATTTTTGTCGCCGACAGCAACCACCGCACTACGAAAAGTGACCTAAATGGTGATCAGACGAGCGATATCGGACACGGTTCTTCGGTAAGTGACGTGCGAATACTCTTCGAACACCTTAAAGCCACGCTCACGGCCGACGATCAGCTTCTTGTGGTGGTAAATACCCACGGTAGCATGACCAAAAAAGGAGCCAACCTGGTGCTACTCGACGGAGAGATCTCGGCAACCGAGTTTACTACCTGGCTTAAAGAGCTGACCGTCAAAAACGTCATCGCGGTTTATGAGCAGTGCTTTAGTGGGGGTTTTGTACGACCCAGCATCGACCTGCGAACCGTCGCCGTTTCGGCATCGACCGAGCAGGAATTTAGTTGGGCTTCGATGGACTTGCGCTTTAACGAGTTTCTTTATCTGTTCACTACCGCACTGGCGTTTCAAAATCACGAGGGGCAGGCATTTAGTGCCGACGTTAACGGCGACAATTTTATTTCGGTGCAGGAAGCCTACGGTTTTGCGATTTTGCAAGAGCGTCGCCGCGAGAGCCCGCGTTTTGAATCCAGCCCTAACTCCGGCCTAGCGCTTAAACTGGGTATCGGCGAACTTAACCCCTAAAACTCCCAGCGTGGACATTCCTGTCGGGAGCCTTTATACCTATATTTCAAAATTTGGCGGAGGGATCGTCAAATGGTATGGCACCGCATTCGAAATGCGGCTTCCGAAAGGAAATGGGGGTTCAAGTCCCCCTCCCTCCTAATACCTGAGGGTCTCCGACTTTGGCCGCAGAGAGACGTCTTCCCGAAGGCTGAAGAAGCGCCCCTAACTTCTCACTCTCTAAATCTACACACTCCTACTCAGCACTCGCGAACACTGTTTCGAATTCCAATTAGATCCAGACGCTCGCGTATCTTGTCCCCCTCCCTCCTAATCTGCTCCGCAGATATATGGCCATTTCAATTCCCAAACTTGTGCCCCCCTCGGAAACCGCTCCCACACTGATCGCCAACTATTCTTAAGAATAGTTCGTAGGGTGACATAGGGCCAAAAATTCATCGAGGTTCGAGCGCACCTTGCTGGCAAAAAGAACCGCAAAGGTTGAGGACCCGATGGCTACTTCAGCCTTCGGGAAAAAGCTCCCCCTCTCCAAAAAACTGTGTGCCCCTCAGGTACGATGGTGCCATTTCTTTCTGATCATGAAGTTTTTACTCGCTCGATACAAAATGACAGCACGCCCCCAGCCCAATCTTTTGGAACGCCGATTGCAAAACACGCAGTGTGTTTTTAAATTTCAATCACCTTCGGGGGTAAAAATGATTCGCAAAACCTTTCTCGGCTTCTTCTTTATCGTGGGCAATTTCGCTATCGCCCAAACCGTTTCCATTCAAGAAACCATCAGCACACAAATTACGGGCACCACTCCTGACAAGTTTGAACAGCTAAAAAAACAAGCAACGAATGCCTGCAACGAGTGGATAAAGAAATCCCCTTTCCATCTCTACAGCGCTTCAATCCAATCGGTTTCAGCGTGCTCCGCTCCCAAATTTGAGAAACTCAATGAAACGAAAACCAGTTTCGAATGTTGGACCGAGGTTCATCCGGTCACGGGACAAAGTATTGAGTACTGTGGTAACCAGACCAAGAATGTCCATGTAGGTTATCGCGGCCAGGCCATTGGAACTCGTTCCATTGAAATTTCCGTTCCATTCGACAGATCAGAAAACGACCTCACGAGCGAAAGCTTTGTAGGGCCCCAGGCAAAAACACAGGCGTGGAGTAACTACCTTTCCACCTGTAACAACTGGCTGAAGGAAGTTTCGACCAAATGGGGTAACAAGTTACTCTTCGCCGGCTGCCGGGGCACAGAGAAAGACTCGCTCACCTACAACGGGAAAGAAGGGATCGCCTATTACAACTCAACGGCCGTTTTACTAACGGAAAGATAACATTTAAAAGAGGGGGCCCTCGCGAGGGATAAAGCGCGCGATATACAGTGCCATCAGTGAGTAATTATAAATAAAACAGCCCGCTAAAAATAGGATCAGGGGGAGCCGCGTTCGGGCTCCTCCCCGTGCCACCCGATCGTACACAAAACCCAGTCCTAAAATGAAAAGCGGCGCCAACTCGAGGAAAGCGCGGCCACCGAACGAATCGCCGAACCACCACATAAAGAAACTGCTATTGAGATACCACAAAATGAGTGCTCCCAAAGCCCCCAACCAAAGAAACGCCCCCCCTCGCGCGCGCAGCTCTCGCACATAGCCCGCAACGGCCATTATCAAGAGGGGGGACCAGAAAAACAGGCCATGGTTTGTCGAAAATAACGTCGACCAAAGAAAGGGGGATTTCCAGTGCAGAAAGCCGGGGTCGTTGTAGCTATAGTATAACCACCTACCCGCCATCACATGCCAAACCGATGACTGCAAAGCAAAAGGAATAAGCGAGAGCAGGACAAATCCTAAAAGAACAAGCAACTCCCTACGGTTTACCGAAAATAAATGACTCACAAACACCGACAAAACAAAGGGAAGCACAAAGACATTGCTAGGTCGCACGACGAGCGCCATACCAAAGGCCGCCAACATCAACCCAACCGCTATAGTGGGGGAGATGTTCCGACTAATCCGCGCCCCTAAATAAAAACAGGCGACCACCCAAAATGCGGAAACCGTGTGTGCCATCAAAGGTTCTCTAAAGTAGTAGTAGGAATAGTGGCTTATCGTCCAAAATGAAGTGACGGCGCCCCAAACAGCAACCCCAGAGAGTGCAAACTTCCTGCTGAGCAAACGGTCGCATAGCACCATTCCTAGTAAGCCTAGACCCATCACGGAAATCAAAGCCCCTAACTGGTACAAAACGGAGTAGCCATCCGGCGTAAAGAGCGGGCTCCCACTTAAACTGAAAAGAAGAAGGGAAATCAGATGCGAAATCACAAAGCCCGGTAGCAGCGTCAGCGCCATTCCCACTGAGTATTTGTTGTGCAAAAGACCCGTCGCGGGGTGAAGCTCGGTAAGAAGCCCTTCTTTAAAATCGACCCCCCAGTGCTTGGCGACCTGATTTGACAGATCCAGATCGCCGTCGATCACAAGCGAAGGAAGATAGGCATAGTACCAACGCCCATCTCCCACCACGAACTCATAGTGCGGCTTGAGTAGAACCAGGATGTTTGCCACTGCGAACAACACGACAGCCAGTACCGCATAGAAGCGCCATCGACATGGCTCCTCTTCAAAACTTTCAACGATTTTGTACCCCATGGGGGGTGACTGTAAGGGGCCCCGGCTTTCAGGTCAAAAATGGCCGCCTTTGACGATCCGGGCCCCCCTTGTGGTATACCCAGGGCCCAACGGAGGAAAGATGGAGAATGCACGCCTAAGTGTGCTGGTACCCGTGTTCAATGAAGCCCCTCACTTGAAGGAGGTGGTCGAACACTTGCTGGGAAGTCCAAGCAGCCTGGAAAGGGAGTGGATTTTTGTTGATGACTGTTCCACGGACAATTCTCGAGAAATCCTTCGCGAATTGAGGGAACGTCACGGTTTTTTGCTCTTGGAGAATGAAACCAATAAGGGCAAAGGCGCCGCGCTCTCGCGGGCGATTCAGATCGCGAGCGGAAACGTGATCGTGATTCAGGACGCGGATTTCGAATATGATCCGGCCGACGTGGAATCGCTTGTTCAGCCGATTGTCAGCGGCGCGGCCGATGTGGTATTTGGTTCCCGTTTTAAACGCAACGCGCTTCAAGTGCACCGCACTTACCACTTTCTCACCAACCGAGTTTTAACTCTCTTGAGTAACTTATTGTCGGGCATCTATCTCACGGATATGGAGACTTGTTACAAAGTCTTCCGGGCGGACCTTTTGAAAGCAATGAACCTGGATTCCAAGCGCTTTGGCATTGAAGTTGAGCTGACTGCCTATGTCGCAAAGACCTCCGCCCGCCTGTTTGAAATTCCTATTTCGTATTCGCCTCGCACCCGACTCGACGGAAAGAAAATTAACTGGAAAGATGGAGTCGCCGCTCTTTGGCACCTCGTGCGGTACAACTGTGTGGTTACGCTGGATCAGGCATTTACGAATCTTCCGGATGCCTACCTTCCCACTCGAAACCGGAACAAAGCCTACTCATTTTCAGCACTTTCCCAAAGAGATGCACATGCCTGACAACGCTGTTCCGTTTGAGCTTGAACTTCTGGAACGCACGCCAAACTACCAGCGGTGGGTCGCCGATTCGGTTAATCCCTTCCTAGGGAAAAGGATTTTGGAATGGGGAGCGGGAACGGGAAACCTTAGCCGTTGGCTGCCGCGAAGAGAGCTTCTTGTGCTCTCTGAGGCCGATCCCCACCTATTTTCCTTGCTACAAAAGCGACTCGCCGAAACTTTTCCGGGAGACGAAAGAGTCCTTACTAAATTGGCCAAAGTGCCTTCCGATACTCTAGCCGACTACGGTCATTTCAAATTCGATACAGTCGTTTCCTTCAACGTCTTGGAACATATCGAAGACGACGCCGGTGTGATGCGGGCCTTTATCGCGCTTTTGAAGGCAAGCCCTACCCCAGGTCCGAAGCGTTTTGTTAGCTTTGTACCGGCGCAAGAATGGGCGTTTGGTACCTTGGACGAAAAGTTTGGCCACTACCGCCGTTACTCGCGCAAGGCGTTCGAAAAGCTGGTATGCGAAGTGGCTCCCGAGGCGCGCCTTACGTTTCGCTATTTCAATCTACTCGGCCTACCGGGTTGGGTTTGGATGGGAAAGGTTCGCAAGACCCAACACTTTAATCCCACCGCAGTAGGCGTGTTCGAAAGACTCTGCCCTTACATCCGCCCGTTCGACGACCTGCTCCAAAGAGGGGGGCGCTTTCCGCTGGGACAATCTGCGATCGCAGTTGTGGAACTCTAGACCTGCTTTTGGATACATAGGATAAAATAAGAGGGGCTTTCTCTCCCTCTTATGACGCAACCAGACGCATTTAACCCTTCTGATCCGCTCGACCGGCTGGAAAGTCGGAGCATCCATATTCTGCGCGAGGCTTATCGTGAGATCGACTCACTCGCGATGCTTTGGTCCATTGGCAAAGACAGCACTGTAATGTTGTGGCTCGCCCGCAAAGCTTTTCTGGGCCAAGTGCCTTTTCCCCTCGTCCATATTGATACCCGATTTAAAATTCCTGAAATGATTGCCTACCGCGATCGCTTGGTAAAACAGTGGAATCTCCCTCTCCTGTTTGGAACAAACCAAGAAGCAGTCGACCAGAAACAAACCTATCCCGATGGGAAACTGGATCGCCTGGGTTGCTGCAACAAACTAAAAACCCAACCACTCGCCGCTACCCTGTCAGGAAAAGGGAAGCGCTACCGCTGGAACGCGACTGCGGAAAAATATTTGGAAGACACCGACACCCGCCCCTATCGGGGGGTCATCGTGGGAATTCGCGCTGACGAAGAAGGTTCACGATCAAAAGAGCGCTACTTCTCTCCCCGCACCGCTGACAACCAGTGGGATTTTGCCGATCAGCCGCCCGAATTTTGGCAGCAGTACAACACCACACTGCCCCCTCATTGCCATGTCCGCATTCATCCCCTTCTCGATTGGACGGAAACCAATATCTGGCAGTACATCGCGCGTGAAAAGATTCCGGTTGTTTCCCTCTATTTTGATCGGGGCAACGGCACCCGCTACCGGTCCTTGGGTTGCGCCCCATGCACTACCCCCATTTCCTCCCAAGCAAAAACGCCCTCAGATATTTTGGTCGAGCTCTCTTCGGGGGCTCTGAAACACGTGCCCGAACGATCGGGTAGAGCGCAGGATGAGGAACAGGGCGGTCTCGAAACGCTTCGTAAAGATGGATACATGTAACACCACACAGTGGGACCTGCCCCTTTCCGTCGTCTTCACCGGTCATGTGGACCACGGGAAGAGTTCTGTCTTGGGTCGCTTGCTCGCCGAATGCGAGGATCTTGCCCCAGAAAAACTCGAGAAGCTTCGCCTTTACTGTCAGCGAAACGGAAAACTCTTCGAGTACGCTTTTCTCACCGATTCTCTCAGGCAAGAACGGGCTCAGGGAATCACCATCGATTGTGCACGCATTCCGTTTCGCCTGGCCAATCGCGCCTTCCAACTGATCGATGCTCCCGGACATATCGAGTTTTTGAAAAACATGGTAACAGGCGCAGCAAACGCCCAGGCTGCGTTTTTGGTCATCGACGCCGCGGAAGGCATTCAGGAAAACTCTCGGCGTCACGGAAAAATGCTTTCTCTGTTGGGACTCAAACAGGTCGTTGTGTTAGTCAACAAGATGGATACCGTCGCTTACGACCAGGCTGTCTTTGAATCCATTCAACACACATTCGCCCCCTTTCTGGCCAAAGTCGGCATTACCGCACGCGCTGTCATCCCCTTAAGCGCCCGAGAGGGAGACAATTTTATTTCGCTTTCCTCCAAAATGCCGTGGTACCACGGGCCCTGTTTGCGAGAAGTTCTTCTTGGTTTTGAAAGTCCGGCTTCCCTTGCCGAACAAGCGTTGCGTTTTCCTCTGCAAGACATCTATAAATTCAGCGCCGACAAATCCCAGCGAAGGCTCTACGTAGGCACCTTGCAATCCGGAGAGTTGCAAACGGGCGATACGCTCACTTTTTACCCCTCTCGGAAACAGGCCACCGTGAAAAGTGTTGAGCATTTCCCCCAGTCGCGTACACGGGCCACCGCGGGTGAAGCCGCGGCCATCACGCTCACGCCGGAACTTTTCCTGGAGCGCGGAGAAATCGCCACACACGCGGAATCTGTCCCCCTCTCATCCGGAACACGGGTGGAGGCAACTTTATTTTGGTTGTCGAAGGAGCCCCTCACCCAATCGAAGAGCTATCAGCTCAAACTAGGCACCGCTAGCGTAGAAGCGCGCGTTGAGGAAATCTGCGACGTACGAGACGCCTCTACGCTGAGGGGCAAGGATTGCGCTATTGTGGGGCAAAACGACATCGCGCAGATCCGCCTGCACTTTAAGCAAACGCTCGCCTTCGACTTAGATGTTCGCTTTCCCGAGAGTCAGCGCTTTGTTCTTGTGGACGGTTACCGAGTGGCCGGAGGGGGCCTACTCACCGATAAACTATCCTTCGCCCCTGCCGAACTCGATGACCAACTTTCGCAACGGAAAATGAAGTGGATTGGAAGCGGCATTTCTCATTCGGAGAGAGTAAAACGCCTGAAACAAACGCCAACCCTGCTCCTGCTCACGGGGCCCCAACGCAGTGGACGCAAGGCTCTCGCACAATCCGTGGAGCGCGCTCTCTTTGAACGCGGTCAATGGCCCACCTACCTCGGGATGGGTAGCGTCGTGTACGGATTGGGGGCCGATCTCTCTTCTGAAGAAGGAAATCGTCTGGAACACTTGCGCCGCTTAGGTGAGGCAAGCCACCTTCTTCTCGGGACCGGTTTGATTGTACTGGTCAGCGCCCTAAACATTACTGACACCGAGAAACAATGGCTTGAAAAAATCATCTCTCCGGCGCGTTTGACGACAGTGTGGATGGGGTCGAGCTCGCCCACCCTGACGGCGGATCTGCGTCTGGACGGAAAAACATCAGATCAGGTGCAAACCGTTTTGTCTTATCTCGAAAATGAAAAGGTGATTCCTACTTATGGCAACTAAACTCCCTCCCGTGTTTTGGCTCACAGGCCTTTCCGGTTCCGGAAAAACCACTCTGGCCCTGGAACTCTGTGCGCGTTTGAGAGCCCGAGGTCTCACAGTCAGTCACATTGACGGAGACGTATTACGCGAGCAATTCGGAGAGAGTGGATTTCGTCGTATCGACCGGTTACGCAATATGCGACGGGCAGCGCGTCTCGCCTCAAAGGCTCAGCAAAATGGACACACCGTCGTGGTTTCCTTGATTTCGCCCTATCGCAAACTGCGGGAACGTTTTCGCTCTACGCTTGCCCCCTTTTTTGAGATTTACCTGAGTACGCCACTGCGTGTTTGCGAAGCCCGCGATCCCAAAGGCCTGTACCGCCGTGCCCGTGCCGGCCAAGTTCACCAACTCACCGGAGTTTCGGACCCCTATGAAACACCCGAATCTCCTCACTGCGTTTTAGACACCTCTCGTATCGGACTACGGGCAAGCTGCGAGCGCCTGATGGGTCTTTTTGAAAAAGAAGGGCTGATTTAGTTCGACTGTTTGCCATCGCCCTCCACCTCGCCTTTAATAGCCCGCAATGAAAAAAGGGCTTCTTCTCATCAATCTCGGTACACCAGACGCACCCACTACGACCGCCGTACGGCGATACCTACGCGAGTTTTTGATGGACCCTTATGTCATTGATATCGGCCGCGTGGGGCGCACCTTGCTCGTCTATGGCGTGATTTTGCCCTTTCGGCCTAAAAAGTCAGCCCGGGCCTACCAGAAAGTTTGGACGACTGAAGGGTCTCCTCTACTTTCGCATTCCCTTAAACTCGTTACTCAAGTTCAGCAAAGCCTAGGGCAGGACTATTGTGTGAAATTGGGAATGCGGTACGGGAATCCTTCTATTGAAAGTGCCTTAAACCAACTTCTCGTTGAAGGAGTTGAGGAAATTATCGCGCTTCCGCTTTACCCTCAGTACAGTTTGGCAGCCACCGAGTCTTCGATAGCAAAGCTACAAGAGCTTATCGCCAAAAGTTCTTCGGTGCCTGCCGTGAAAGTGCTGCCTCCTTTTTATGATCATCCTGCTTATCTCGATGCTGTGGCTGCCATCTCCCGACCGCATTTAGAAAGTCACCCTTGGGACCACGCCCTTTTTAGTTTTCACGGGCTTCCCGAAAGGCAAATCCGTAAGACAGACCCGTCGAAAGAGCATTGCTTTCTTACTCCGTCGTGCTGCGATGAAATTGCGCCCGGAAATTCTCGATGCTACCGCGCGCAGTCTTTCGCCACCGCCAAAGCCCTTGCCGAACGACTGGGAATTGCGCCCGATAAATACACGGTTTGTTTTCAATCGCGTCTCGGCACAACGCCCTGGATTCGTCCTTACACCGACCTCCTGCTCGCTGAACTCCCCCACAAAGGAATCAAAAAACTTGCCGTGTTTTGTCCGTCTTTTGTCGCTGACTGCTTGGAGACGCTAGAAGAAATTTCCATTCGCGGGAAAGAGGCTTTTTTGAATCATGGGGGTGAAAGCTTGTTTCTCGTGCCCTCCCTAAACTCAGATCCGCTTTGGGCGAAGGCCGTAAGCGAGATGGTGACCTAAGTGAAACGCCCCCAAGTGGTTATCGTAGGAGCCGGGTTCGGCGGACTGACGGCGGCGAAATGTCTTAAACGTTGCAACGCCGATGTGATCGTCCTAGATAAACAAAATCACCATCTGTTCCAACCGCTCCTTTACCAAGTGGCCACTGCGGGATTATCACCCGCTGAAATTGCCATTCCCGTGCGCCAGGTACTGCGTAAACAACGCAACGCCGAAGTGCGCATGACCGAAGTGACGGCAATAGACGCCCAGGCCCAAACCATAACGACAACAAGTGGGCTTGTTTCCTACGACTACTTAGTTGTGGCGACCGGCGCCGTGTACAACTACTTCTCGCACCCCGAATGGGCGCGAGTGGCTCCTTCATTAAAATCCATTCCTGATGCACTCTTTATCCGCAAGAATACCTTGCTCGCATTTGAAGCCGCTGAAATGGAAACCGATCCAGCGAAGCGCGAAGCGCTTTTGACTTTTGTATTGGTGGGAGGCGGCCCTACCGGAGTGGAACTGGCTGGTGCGTTGGCCGAACTCGCGCACAAAGCTCTCTCAGAAGACTTCCGCAAGATTCGCCCTGCGGAGGCAAAAGTCATTTTGGTGGAAGCGGGAAATCGCATCTTGGCGCAGTTCCCAGAAAAACTGAGTGAGAAAGCCGCAGCCTCGCTCCGGCGACTGGGAGTGGAAATTTTAACTGGGCAAGCCGTTGAAGCCATTGATGCCAGTGGCGTAAAAGTCGGTGGTAGAAGGATTCACGCTCACAACGTCCTTTGGACCGCAGGCGTAGCAGCAACACCCGTCGGGAAATGGTTAAAAGGGATCACGGTGGATCGCGCCGGTCGGGCGCAAGTAAAACCTGACCTTACGTGTCCCCCCTTTTCTAATGTATTTGTGATTGGAGACGCAGCCCATGTTTTAGGAGCTGATCAGAAGCCTCTGCCGGGCATTGCCCCCGTTGCGATGCAGGAAGGGCGTTACGTTGCCTCGCATATCGCAAACCAAATTAAGGAATGCCCATTGCCAGGTCCGTTTGTGTACCGGGACAAAGGGAATCTTGCGACGGTGGGACGGGCGTTTGCGATCGCTGATTTTGGTTGGATAAAGCTTAGCGGTTTTTTCGCTTGGATCCTTTGGATTGTTGTCCACATATTCTATTTGATCGGGTTTAAAAACCGTGTCCTGGTTCTTTTTCAGTGGGCCTGGTCGTACTTCACTTTCCAAAGGGGGACGCGCCTGATCACTCCCGCTGTGGATCCCCGCGAAAGCGAGCTTAGGCCTCCGATTTGACACCGATCGCAATATCCCTGACAAATAGCCCGTGATTCCCTCTAAACCTATCATTGTCACCGGAGCCGCTGGTTTTATCGGCGCGCAGCTTGTGCACTCTCTCATAAAAGGCGGGCACCCCGTGATTGGGGTGGATTCCCTGACTCGTTTCGAAGGAAATCGCGAACTGCCTCTTCCCTCGGAGATGGAGAAGATAGATAAAGCGGAACTGTTTGCTTGGTTGCGGGCAAAAAATCCCCCGCTTGCGGCAATCTTTCATCTAGGGGCTTGTTCGGATACCACGTGCCTCGACACCGCCTTTTTGGATAAATGGAATACCGCTTACTCGCAGAATCTTTGGACTTTTGCTAAAGAACATTACTTGCCTTTTTATTACGCCAGTAGCGCCGCCACCTATGGTGACGGTGCGCTTGGTTATCTCGACGACGAAGAAACACTCGATGCTCTTCGCCCTCTTAATCCCTACGGTCTTTCCAAACATCGTTTCGACCAGTGGGTCCTTGCACAGGAAAAAGAGGGCCACGCGCCGCCTTCATGGGCGGGATTTAAATTGTTTAATGTTTATGGGTTTGGAGAGCGCCACAAGGAGAAAATGGCGTCGGTGATTCTCCACGCATTTGATCAGATCACGGCAACCGGTTCCGTTCGTCTCTTCAAAAGTGAGCGCTCCGACGTAGCGCATGGCCAACAGAAGCGTGATTTTATTTATGTCGATGATTGTGTGGATGTGATGCGTTTTGCTCACAATAATCTTTTGTCTCGCGGTATCTATAACTTGGGAACCGGACAAGCACGAAGCTACTTAGACTTGGCAAACGCCGTCTTCGTGGCATTAGATAAAGACCCGCGCGTCGAATATATTCCCATGCCTGAAGCCCTTGCGGCCCGTTACCAATATTTTACGGAAGCCAAAATGGGGAAACTGCGCATGCAGGGCTACTCGCAGAAGTTTTTTTCGCTCGAGGAAGGCGTACGGCGCTATATAGAGCACCTGAGGGGTTAAAGCACGCGAGCGACTTGATCGAATCGGAATTCAAGAGAGTGTTCGCGAGTGCTAAGTAATGACGGATAGAAAGCAATGTTTAGAAATGGGTGGGCTTCTCAAGCCCTCGGGGACGAGTCCGCGACTCTAAACATTAAGACGACCCTCGGGTATTTGACGCTCGCGTGTTCTACCCTCAGGTATTAAAAATCTCGAGCGAGGTCAGGATGCTTTTCCAGTTTCTTTCCTCTCCATGCAAAGATGATGAGTACTAGCGCAATGCCTACCCACAGCGACCACTTCGTATAAAAAAGAACGTAGCTCTTCACGAAAAACGGTACCGTGATAAGGGCATCTAGTACGAGCCCTACCCCCACCATGACTGCCGCTGCCTTCACACCCGCTTTAGGGCTGGGCGTGGCTTTCTTGAAATACTGAGTGGCCAATAAGAACGCCATCGTCGCCAATAGCAAAAAGTGCAGCACCAATCCCATTGGCAGAAGCACAAATCCATTTTCCCCTTGAGTCGCTAGCGTCGGGGTAAACCCGATCACCGAGACCTCAACGAAAATAATGGCCCACAAAATGACCCCGTACCACAGATTGCGTTTCATTTTTTCCTCACAGAAATTTTCGCATCGAATGAAGCGACTTGTCCAGCCGCGCACGTGTGTTCTTCCAGGGTTTGTCCCAAGGAAGTCCGGGTGCGACGAGCGCCTGACAAAGCGCTACCATCCCCTGAAGATCCTTAAGGTGCACAAACTCGGGCGCCGATCCGTTTGGACCACGCGAGTCGGGTCCGCCTTCAAAATTTTGATTGTGGTAGTTCCCCAGCGGCAGAGAAATCCCGATGGCAGGTAACCCGTACACGGTGGCTGCGGTCGCTTCACACGTTCCCCCGTCCATGAGTCGACGCTGGTAATCTTTCTTCAACGTTTTCTGAGCCAATTCGGTGAGTACCTGACTCGCCCCCGCATCAAACACCGTCGCTCGGTCGCCTAGACGAACGACCGGCCCTTTACCGACGTCGGCTCCCGGCAACGTTCGCGACGCTTCTAGGCTGACCACCAGTACGCGACGATTGACCGGTTTGATTTTCGCCCAATTGAGATGCGCAAGCGTTCCGATAAATCCGACTTCTTCTGCTCGGGTTAATAAGCCGATAAAATTTTCACGACTCTGACTTCGGCCCTGGCCCTTTTTTTTGTAGAGCGAGCGAGCAAGCGACAAGATCGCATAAACGCCGGCAAGATCATCTGCGGCTTTGGTGTAAAGCGTTTCTCCCTCGATCCAAACCGGCGCGCGAAATCGCAAGCCTCCCCAAAGCTTCTTGGCAGGCGTTTTCACTAAGCCTGCATCCGTGACGCTGAGTTCCCCCGTGTCGATGCACGGCCGCCCGGAGGATGCCATTTCCGCTTTCTCCAAAATCCCTTCCCCGACGTAACCCGACTTGTCTGCGAGCCAAACCGGTGTCCCGGGCAAATCATCAATGGGCGATCCCCCATGCCATTTAATCGCAAGCCGATCTCCCTCCCATTTCACCCCGTGGAACCCGGGGTGATCCATGTGAGCGATAAAAATACGAAGAGGTTCTTTGGTCTTTTTTCGAATAAGCGCCTGATACGCTTTTGCGGAAGGCGCTCCCACCACGAGGTTTCCGCTGGGATCTTCAAAATAGGGAATACGGTCCTGTTTGAACCATGCCGTCAAAGTGGCTTTCACGTGATCTTCCCGAAAGGGAGCGGTCGGCTGAGCTAAGAGCTGAGTTAAGTCCTTTAAATCCATGCGCGCAGTCTATCGGGAAAAAAGGTGTCACTCAACTGTCTGACCGGGTTAGAATTTATTCCTTATGAAGGCAGCAAAACGCATTAAAAAGATCGGACTAACCGGGGGCATCGGCGCGGGTAAATCCACCGTTGCCCGTTTGTTGCGCGAAGAGGGCATCCGCGTCATTGACATGGACAATCTCGGTCGGCAACTGACGGACGAGAGTCCCACTATCGTTAAGCAAATTACCCGCCTTCTCGGACGCAATGTTTCTGCGCAAGGGAAGTTAGATCGTGAAGCCGTGCGCGATGCGGTGTTCCGTGATTCTCAAGCCAAGAAAGACCTGGAAAATCTCTTGCACCCCCTGATTATTCGCGAGTTCGAGCATCAATGTGATGAGGCCTGGGAAGCCGGAGAGAAAATGATTGTGTGTGAGGCCGCCCTTCTGGTGGAGAGCGGGCACTACCAAGTCTTGGACGAACTTATCGTTGTCAACGCTACGCCGGAAATTCGGCATGGACGCGTGGTCACGCGAGATAATATGTCGCCGCAAATGGTGCGGAAAATTATGAATGCGCAGCTACCGGATGAAAAACGTTTAGAACTCGCAACCGACGTTATTCAAAATGATGGGGAGGTTGAACACTTGCGAACACAAATTCGGCCCCTGCTCGAACGCTGGAAATCCGAAGGCCTGCTTTAATTTCAAGAAGCGCTGATAAGTACGTTCTGCATTAGCATCGCGATGGTGAGCGGCCCCACCCCACCGGGCACCGGGGAAATGGCGCTCACTCGGCTTTGAACCGCTTCAAAATCCACATCACCACAAAGCTTTCCCTCCACGCGATGAATACCTACATCCACCACGACGGCTCCCGAGGACACCCAGCTCTGGGTAACCGCTTTCGGTTTTCCCATCGCTACCACGAGGATCTCCGCTTCTCGGCAAACTTTCTCAATATCCGGAGTCTTCGAATGACAGACCGTCACCGTCGCGTTGGCCTGCTGAAGCAGTAGCGCCATGGGCTTGCCCACAATTTCGCTCCGCCCGATGACAACCGCTTTTTTCCCGCTCGCTTCAATTTTGTAAAAGTTCAGCATCTCCATGATACCTGCTGGTGTGCACGGAATAAAATTGGGTTGCCCCTGCATCAACAGTCCCGCATTGACCGGGTGTAAGCCGTCCACATCCTTAAACGGATCAATGGTAAGTGAGACCTGATGGCGCGAAATCTGAGAGGGAAGCGGAAGCTGAACCAGTATTCCCGTAACAGTGTCATCCGCGTTGAGTTTGGCGATGAGATTCAGAAGTTCTGTCTCGGAGGTGCTCGCTTTGAGTTCCAGCGTATCGGAGGCCATACCAAGCTCTTCGCATTTCTTGGCTTTACTGCGCACATAGGTCTGGGAAGCAGGATCGCTTCCCACCAGAACCACTGCCAGTTTGGGCTTCCTTTTGGTGTTGGGAAGGGAGGCTCTGAGTTGAGCGTAAATAGATTCGGCGACGGGTTTTCCTTCGAGTAGTAATGGCATGGACGTACCATGGCAACCGCTCCAAAACGTGTCAACAGGTGCCTGTGCACTTTCCGGCAGCATGACGGAAAGTGACCTGGCACCTTCCCCGTGCGTTTCAAGGTGCCCGGGTAGACGTCGACCCTTTTCTCTTTGGGAAACCTTGTGATAGAAGCTCTCGGTATGAAACCCTCTCCCGAACTGGACAAAGTCCTTACCCACGCAGAAACCTCTTTTGACTCCAATGTGGAAAAACTCAAGGCGTTGACTCGCATTCCCTCGATTAGCGCGGCCGGCTTTCCCCCTGAAGAAGTCCGCAGGTCGGCCCAAGCCGTGGCGGCTTTACTTAAGGAAGAGGGTTTTGAAAACGTAAGCCTTCTGGAAGTGGAAGGTGCCCATCCTTACGTCTATGGAGATTGGTTAAAGGCACCAGGGAAGCCCACTCTTCTTCTTTACGCGCATCATGATGTTCAACCTCCCGGCCAAGACAAGAAATGGAAAACGCCTCCCTTTGAACCCGTGCAAAAAGGTGACCGTCTTTTCGGAAGAGGATCCGCGGATGACAAAGCGGGCATCATTGTCCACACGAGCGCGCTGGCCTCCTATCTTAAAACGATAGGAAAGCTTCCCCTCAACGTAAAAATCTTAATCGAAGGGGAAGAGGAAACAGGTTCCGCTCATCTCGAAACGTTTCTCAAAACGTACGAAAAAAAGATGAGTGCTGACGTGATCGTTCTTACTGATACGGAGAACTATGACGTCGGCATTCCTGCGATCACCACATCGCTTCGCGGTTTGGTTTCCCTCGATGTGGAAGTCACCACGATGGATTCTTCGGTACATTCCGGAATGAAGGGTGGCCCCCTACCCGATCCCGTTCTGGCCCTGGCGCAAATGCTAGCCCCTTTGATGGATAAAGACGGCAAAATTGCGGTCCCGGGAATTTATGATGATGTTGTGGACTTGAGTGAAGTCGAAAAAGAAAGCTTTGCCTCCTTAGGACTGACTGAAGAACTGTTTCGGGAGCGGGCTCACTTGTACAAGGACGTGGCTCTTTTACAAAAGGGACAAAGCATTCCCAAACAGTTGTGGCGCCTTCCGTCTCTGGCAATAAACGCCATTCAAGCGAGCTCCCGTGAACGCGTTTCCAATATCATTTGCGATTCGGCCTGGTGTCGGGTCGGGGTGCGAACGGTTCCCAAAATGTCGGCAGAGAAAACGTTTAAGCAAATTAGTGATTTTCTAAAGAAGAATGCACCTTGGGGAGTCGAAGTAAAGATCACCTCCGAGTCATCCGCCCCTTGGTGGCTCACCAATCCTGACAACGCGGTTTTCAACACGGCCCGGGAAGCCCTCACGCGGGCATTTGGGAAAAACTGCGTTTTCATCGGCCAAGGCGGCACGATTCCTTTTGTGGATCCGTTCACCCAGGTATTAGGGGGTGTTCCGGCCCTGATGATTGGTGTAGAAGACCCTCACACGAACGCACATTCTGAAAATGAGAGCGTTCACCTAGGGGATTTGAAAAAGGCGATTCAGGGGGCGATTTATCTCTATGACGCTCTCGCCCAAAGCCTCTAAATTAGGGCCTCTGAAACCCTGTATCTTTTCAGTAACTTACAAGTACGTGGGAAATTATCGGCAGGTTAAAACGCGCCATACAATATGTAACAACGTGTTCCAAAAGAAAAGGTTTTTATTTTCGCTCAGCATTATTTAATGCATTACATCACTGTGCCGGTTTGTTACGGCTAGAAATGTGGGGGCGGTAATAAAAAACACATTTAGGTTGGGGTTCGTTGGCTTTCTTTTCGTGCCGTTGGTTTTGGGAGCGGCAACAGATAGCGAATTGGGAAGCTCGGTTTCGACATCGCTCGAAACCGAGCCCTCTCCCATCTCCGCTTCACTCACCACTACTTTAGGTACCACGCGCGACAGACTAAATTCCCTGGCGTCTTTTACTTTTGAACCTTCTTTGACGGCACCCTTGAGCCAGAACTGGACCGGCGTTCTTTACGCTGAATTGGATCGGCCCTTGGATCCGTACCAAAATTTCAGCATGGCGCGGGCCTACGCTCTCCTCATTCAAAACATTCCGTTGGTGGACGGGGTCGACACCGCCTTGCGCTATTACCTTCAGGCAAACCAAATCGACCGCTGGTCGAACGACGGTTCGCAGGTGCGTGCCGTTTTGGAAGCGGAAGCGCATATTCCGGTAGCGGGAGCCTTTTCCGTACTCACCCGCGCGTCGGGTTTCGGTCAGGCCAACCGGTATCGCCAGGCCACGGACGGGCGTGACCTTCCCCGGTACGGTTTCGCCGAACGGGTGGCGCTTCTGTTTGCTCCTGCTCCATTCAATTTCGAATGGCATTTCATTTTTTCTCAAAGTCAGACTGCGGTCTGGAAAAACGGATTTGCGACAGCGATGGTGGCGGAATACGTCGTCAACCCCGCTCTCACGGTGGGTTTATCGCATGAGTTTCTAAGCAGTCTAGTGGATGAAACGACGGGACTACACAGCACGTTTCGGTTGATGGATAGCCGAACGAGTCGTTGGTCCGCTTACGTAACCGTAAGTTTGTAAAGGCGCTCCGGCGCGCTGTTTGAAAAGCAGATGGGGGAAGTACAAATGGGGAATCAGTCAGTCACAATCAAAGCCGTTCTCGTTGCGTTAAGCCTTGGCTTACTCGTAAGTTGCGCAAAGGAGCGAGCCTACGAACCAGTAGTCCAAGAAGCGGGCCGCCTGGCAAAATCACGCTTCCAGCAAGGGCCTTACATTTACCAATCAAGCCAAGTCGCCGTAAACAACGCCGGTAATCTTGTTCCGATGGGCGCAGTGGGCATTTATCTCAATGAAAATGATCTTGTGAATTTCGAGATCACCGAAAACCGGCTCAACGTGGTTTCTGTGGATCCGCTTTACACCTCAGCAGGTATGGTGACCAAGCGCCGCCTGGCGAGCTACCCGATTCGGCACGTGGACGTGGTTCCTAAGCAGAATGCCGACGGCAAGAATACCCACGAAGAAGAAGTAACGACAGAGCGTCGCCCATGGCAAGAACGTGCCTACATGGAAATCGACTTCACTCAAGATTCCCAAGATGTTTTGGGAACCGAGAACGTCGCTATCACGACGCCCCCTCTGCAAGTCGAGTTCGATGACAAAGTGGGAGCGATTAACTACACGATCGACAAAGAACTGCGTGATGGCAGTCAGGTTTCGGTTCACCACAGCTTCTTGAAGTTTGCTCCCTCTGCAACTTACCAGCAGAAAGAGTACTCCAAGTTTGCCCAGACTCGTTTCGGCATTTTCAAAACCGAAACCTACAAAATGAACGAGTACGGACAAATTTTAACGAAGGACCTTAAAGAGTTCATGAACCGCTGGGATAGCACGAAACCCATCGTGTATTACTTCTCAGGCAACTACCCTGAACATCTTAAGGGACCTACCCGCGATGTTTTCGCGAACTGGAACAAGGCTTGGAAAGCCGCCACGGGCAAAGCGTTGCTCGAAATCCGCGAAAACACCGGGCAAAAGTTAGGTGATTTGCGCTACAGCTTTATTCACTACGATGACGACATGAGCGGGGGACGGCTTCTCGGCTATGGACCGAGTGTGACTAATCCCCGCACAGGAGAAATTCTAAAGGGCGATGTCTTTCTCTATGGTGGGACGTTAAAGAGTGCCATTCGGTCGACCCGCCTGTGGGCAGAAGCGTTTGAAGAAAAGGCAGCTCGCGACAAAGAAAAAACGGAGAAACTAAAAACCTCCGCTACGTTCCACACTGACAGCCCCGCCGTGGCAGCCCTTACGCAAGGCCCGCTCATGGGTTGGCAGGAACTGGGACTCACCGGGATGAACAACTCCGTGGCGATCCAGGCGCTTAAGAGCAACTTGGGCCGCGATGAAAAGATTCTCAGCCATTTCTATGTTGAAGGCACAAACGGAAAACGCTCTTTCCGTACCGTCGACATCATGAAAGAAGCGCGACTGGCCATGGTTGGAGACACCTCCAAGAAGGGACCCGAACACACCTGCAACACGCAGAAGTTGGACGAGTTCCGATTGGGTTCCATCCGTGAAGCGGTCCTGGTGAAAGATCTTTCGGATGAAGAGCTTGAAATCGAGATCTTCATGCCGCTCTTAGCACATGAAATGGGACACAACTTCGGCTTGCGTCACAACTTCATGGGTTCGGCGGACAAGAAACACTTTGCAGGCGAAGTAAAGAGCGGCAGTGTGATGGATTACGCTTACGCACCTCAAGAAGCGCACGGCCCTGCCGGTTACGACACGGCAGCGTTAACGGCGGCTTACAGTGACGATCCGAAGGCGTTGGAAGAGTTCCAGAAAAAGAACTACTACTTCTGCACGGATCATCAGGCTATGAGCTCCCGCAATATGCTGTGCGGTCTGCACGACGCTGGCACAACGCTAAGTGAAGTCACCAAAACGCTCAAAAAGCGCTACGACTTGAACTACGCCATCTTCAACAAGCGAGACGGGCGTGCGTTCTTCAGCAATAACCAAAGTGAGTACCTGCAACGGATCGCCATGTTCATCGTTCCGCTTCGCTTTATGTATGATCATTCCACGGCAGTGGTCAAAGCAGCCGCAGAAGGCCCGAGTGGGATTTCGGAACTCTGGAGCCTGCTCCAGCAGCGCATTGAAGCGGATCCGGAAAGCACGCGCACGGTTCCTTTGAAGTTGCCCGAGGGTGGCCAGGTCATTCTGGACGCCGAGAAACTCAGCGCGGCTATCAAGGACGCCGGCCAAGCACGCGGCGAAGCTTTCCAAGCCTTGGTTGAAATCATGTCGGGACGCGATGCTGAGGGCAATGAAAAGTCAGATTACGATGAAGCTGATTTGGTTTACGACGAACTCGAAACCAAGGGCGTTCTCATCGATAAAATCTTGGCGCTTCTGATGATTGGAAGCCAAACTCCCCATCCCATTACGGGGCAAGCCATGTCGCTGTACGAGGATCTGGACAAGCCCATGGCAGAGGTCTTCAAACTCATTCTATCGAACTCGGTAGATGGAGAAGATGGCCCCAACCTTGTGTTCTCCAATCCGAATTTGCGCTACATCGCAACCGATATTCTGGGGACTGAGCTGGGACGTCCGGGTCAGTTGACTGCGGAATCCATTGAAATGTTGCGATTGACACCCAACGACGGATCCCAAGCAACCAAAGACGCTGTCGAAAAGGTTCGCAAATTGCGCGAAGAGTTCCGTTTGATTCTTGGCATCCAGCAGGAAGATCAGATCCAACTGGTTCGTCTGGCCTTAGACGCCCAAGAAATTAATACGCTCCTTGAAACCAGTCCGCCCGCCCCTATTGCGGATCAGCTGAAAGTTCAGTTGAAGGAAATCGAAGGCAAGGTGAAAGCGCTTAACCAGGCCATCGAGAAACAGGGTGAAGAAGATAAAAAGGCACTCAAGCGCATCTTCGAAGAGCGCAACAAGATCAACCTGGCGAGCATTCAGGTGGGTCACCGTAGCTTCACTTCGCCGCTCAACATGGCGGAGTTCGAACTCGGGCTCAACATGGACACCGCGACCGGCGCGCTGATCAAGAACAACGTCAACTTCATGGAAGACGTATGGCTGGCAGCTAAGGACGTGATGGATGGTTCGCTAAAGGCTGAACTAGAGAAAGCAGAAAAGCTTGCCAGCGAATACCCGGAAGATCCGTCCAAGGCGGCTTCGCTTCAGACGCTGCGGCAATTGAGCGGTAACATGGAGGAGAGACTCACTCTGCTTCGCCGTTACGTTCAAATGGAAAAGCAGTTTGTGGGGAGTCTTTATAAGATCTATGACCCGGCGGCGGGCTTCTAGAGGGCCGGCACGTCGGGGGGCGAGTCGAGGTAACCGTTAAGCGATTGCCGAAGATGCTGCCCTAGGGCTTCAAATTGGGGGGACTGGAAAGACCGCGACCGGCACTGCTGGATCGCGCTTTCCAGTTTATTAACGTCCATGCACAAAATGCCTAAGCCGAGCGCTCCCCACTTCTGCGCCAATTCCACCTGTCCGTCGTTCGCTTCTCCGTAACGTATCTGCTTGGGAATGATGACGGCCTTTTTCCCCAAACGGTAAAGCATCGAAAGCATCCCGGTGCCGGCATGGGTAATCACGAGTTCAGCGGCGCGCATGTGATTTTCCAGTTCTGCGGGGGTACAGGTCTTAAAATGGGGGAACTCCGCAGCCGCTTCGCTACTTCCCACCTGCCCGAGGAAATCAAAGCGATCACTTAAGTCGTTGCAGGCTTCAATCAGAGGATCAAAATGCCCCGTGGAGACGACAACCAAGATCATAGTACCCACCCCGCGTAGCGCGCCTTGGGACCGTAGAGCGGCAATAGCTCCGGCCACTGGACAAAAAGTTCCGCACAAAAAGGATAGAGCAAGGTGCCCGTGTGACTTCGGCTTCGCACCTGGTTCATGCACTCAACGTGAATCAGTTTGGCTCCCAAAACTTTTGCCAACACACAGAACACCACGACGTTAGTGGCCCCCAAGGACACCACCGCCTTGGGTCTAAGGCGCAGAACCAAGACTAGACTAACGACGACATGCGCGAGTGCTTTAAAGGGATTAAGCCAACGCCGTTTACCAAACCAGCTAAAAAGGTACGGTACCGTAAAGAGCGGGACACCTTTTAGCCACCTGAAATCCGAAGCCGCGCGAATATCGGGTCCGTAAGTCGTGACAAGGGCACTCGGCGATACGCCCATCTGCTCAAGTAGCATGGCGGCGTTGTGCAAATGCCCTCCTCGATCGGTAATTACGACAAAAGAATGCGCCAAGGTGTGCCTTTCATTAAGGCTTTCAGTTTAACAAACAGTTCCGTCGCTCCAACTACTCGGTGCAGCGTGTGGTCGAGGGGTAGGCGGCCAGCATCTTGTCCGCGTCCTGGGGAAGAGCCACCCCGATGCCGTTGAAGCCTTTTTGGATCATCTTTAGGTTTTCCGCGTCACTAAAGTCTTCAAAGCGCGCGGTCACATCGCCTGCAGCAGCACTGTTCACATCGAGCACCTTTACCGGGCTTAAACACGAGTAATCAAACTGCGCACTATTTATTGTTTTGATCGCTTGGCTCTTCTTGGTTTTGACCCGCACTTCTTTACTCGAAAGCCCGTAAACGATTTGCCACTGGCTTGCGACCGAACGCACGCTGTCTAGAACATCAAATCCCGACTCCCAACCCACTGAGGGTTGCTGCGCCAAAGAGGCCGCACGCGCAAAGCGGGCGAGCGAAAGATTGCCCTGAGGAATCGGTCGATTGCCCCCAAACCCACTGTGCTTCTTGAGATAAGCGATGCTTTCCTCGTAGGTGTTGTTTGTCAGAATCGGAACGACAAGCGGAGAAGTCGCCTCCGGGTGCTTTTTTAGCTGCTTGCCCAGGTACTCAAATGTGGCGCAATCACCTGACGAATCGCAAGCAATGTAATGCACTTTAGCGGCGATATCAGAGACGCGGTAGAGATCTGCTTTCAACGCAAGTTCCTTTACCGTGTCGAAATTATCTAGTTGGTACTGGATCCACTGCAGTTCGTTCAGCGAAGCTCTGTCGTCTGCCTCAGGATACTGGGTTTCCTCGAGCCACAAAATTTCAATGGCCAACCCCTTTTCATTTATTCCACCGAGAGGAAATTCTCGTCCGTGCTGATTGAAGGTCAGACTTCCCCATTGGGAGGTCCAGGAAATCGCATTGTCAGTGGGCTTTACTTGCAACGAAGTTTTGGCAACGTTCCGTTTGTTCACCGTCAATACGCCCGTGCCGATATGCCAGTCGTAACTCTTGATAAAAAGTTTTTCAGGCCCACTAGGAATCAAGCCTGAGGAACACGCGAGAGCGGTGCCTTGAGACAATAAAATGCCGACCACTAGAAACAGACGAAACATGAAAGCCCCCTTGCTATGGGGCCTACTATAAGGGCGCTCTGTCAGGATGCAATGGCACGATGAGCCAAATCCTAGACGGGGCGTTCGAACGACTTCTGTCCATCAGGACGAAAGCCCTGCCCCAAGAAGAAGGCTTGCGCAGCTTCATTGAAAGGTTCCGTTTGCGCCCACATTGCCTTGGCTTTTTCCTGCTGGGCAATCTGGATAATTGCCTTCATGATCTGGCGACCGATTCCGCCCCTTCGGCGTTTGGGTTCGACGAAAAGTTCATCGATGAAAATCGTGAGCCCGCCCCTTTTCACGCTATGGTACCGGGTCAAAATAACGTAGCCCACGCGCTCCGATCCTTGTCCAATAAAGTAAGGCGTCGCCAGCGCTTCATTGCGCAACAAGCTTTCCACACCTTCGGAAATATTGATGAGAGAATCGCGCTGATCGTCGTGTTCGTACAACGCTTCCACATACTCTTTTAGCGCTTGTTGTTCGGCCGGATAGACTCGCCACAGTTCCACTTTATTCTCTTCCACTCTGCGTCCTTTCACTTCTTCCGTAAGGCTTTCAAAAAATACACTAGTTCCCACCGTCGCTCCGCCTCCAACTTGGCTTTCGCTTCGGGCGCCATTTTGGCAAGCTGGGCCTGCGTAGGCAAGCTATCCATTAAAGCCTTTAACTTTTCCGACGTAGCAGAATCAAGGGCGGGCCGAATGGCCTCCAGAGCGGGATAGGAGACTTTGCCCCCTTCACCGGTCAATTTTAGCCCTTCCTGCGGAATGAGAAACGCGCCCTCGCCGTAGGAGGCCATCGGAGTGCCATCTAGCCCCGTTAACAGCGTGCGGTACCAGTCTCGCGGGTGGGGGCCGCTCTTAAAGCGGCCAGCCGCAAAACTAGCAGGAGTAATGGGGCGATTCTGGGAATCCTTCAAAGTCTTCGCTTGGGGGCCGTCCCCTCGCCCCTGCGGCCCGTGACACTCAAAGCAGCGCTGGGCCACAAACCAGAGCTGTCCCTTCTGCACACGCTCAGCAGTTTCCGGCGGTGCCGGGGGAACAAGAAGCGCTTCTGGCTCTTCGCCTCCTTCAAAATAAGAAGAGAGCGATTTCAAGTAAAGAACCAGGGCCCACCTGTCTGCCAAACTGAGAAACGAAAATCCCGGCATGCGCGTTCCCGGAATGCCTTCGCTCACGGAACGTAAAATATCAGCGTCGCGGGGAAGTGCCCCGCTTCGGGTGGAGCGAAACTTATAGGTTCCCGTCGACAAATCTGGAGAATCAAACAGCCCCCTCCCCTGGGACTTGCCAGGAACACCATGGCAACGAGCACACCGTCCCGCATAAATTTGGGCGCCCACCTTTAGCCGGCTCGATTCGGTGCCCGCTTTAAAACCCTCGCGGGCTTGCCTCACCAAAACCTCGTAGTCGGCGGCAGCAACTGCCAGCTGCCCGCAGCCGAATAGCAAAATCAAAAACCAATTCATGGGACAGAAGTTTACTCTGGATGAAACAGAGAAACACCCCTGAAAAAGCCAAACTTCCCTCGACAACTTTTTAAACTGCATAATTGTTAGGGTGTTCTGGAAAGCGTTCTCATGTTCACTACCTACCCGATTGTGAAATCAAACCTGACCAATTGTTTGACGACCGTCACAATTTTTTGCGCCTGACGATTCGGTATCCAGTTTGCATCTTCAGGTTGTAGCCAAGAATGCCGAAACGTTACCAGAGCACCGCGTCAGGAGCCGATCGTATGTGGAAAAATTTGAGCTTTATTGCCCCCCTCCTTCTTCTGGGGGCATGTACCCAAAGCGGTAGGTTCCAACGAGTTATTGATACTTCTTATTTCGAGTTCACCACGAGTACCGAAGGCCTCGTCCGCACTGACAACCAGATTATGTTCATCGTGGATGATAGCGCGTCGATGGGGGAACAAATGGGCCCGCTTGCCGGGGCACTCCCCAACTTGGTGTCTCAACTGCGCGACCCCCAAGGGCGGGAAGCGGCTGAGGCCACCCTTCACATGCTTAAGATGTCAGAACACCAACCGGTCGGTTCGGCCTCCATCAATAGCGTGTCTAGCTTGGGTACTCCGAAAATTTATACTGGCTTGCCAGGAACGGCTCAGATAACCAACTTTTTAAATGGACTCACAACCACCGGAATCGATACTGAGCCCGGTATCGCCATTGCCATGAAAGCGATCGAAAACATGTACAAGCCTGAAATCCGGGCACTGCTTGCCCAGATACAGGCGACTTCTTCGGACCCTTTGCCTGAGGCTTTACTGGCGATTTTGGAAGGCCGTGAAACGCTACGAACTTCTTTGGCGAAACTCCAAAACGATCCGGATCTCAATCAGTATCTTTGGCTAGCTAACCATGCAACGGACGTGGATAGCATCCGCAACCTCGCGATCGTCGTGTTAAGTGACGAAGACAACTCCACCACTGCCTCAAATGGTGCTCGCAATATTCTTCTCACGGAGAATAAGGAACTCCAGGGCTACACGTATAAGTTTCGCCGTATTACTCACCGTAAGAAAAAGGTACTCGCTAAAGAAGTGTTGCTCCTGCAAGATAATCCCAACAACATCGGCTTTGAAAATCTGAACCAGGTTTATACTTGCCGCGATCCTCTGCATGAACAAGTATTCCACTATGGTAATGGGAACTACCAAGCGCATGGTTACTCGCAGTGCCGGCGGCCCAATAGCTATACTTGTCAAACCCGCACAGATGGCGCCCTTAATCCCCCTGCTCCCATAAGCAACAAAACCATTTCGGTTCTTAAGGCGAGTTACGAAAATTGCGTGGCCGACCCCTCTTCAGGAACGCGTCTGGAAGCGATTATAAAAGACGCCATAAATTATCCTGGTGTCTCCGAATGTTCACCCATCGCGTGCGAACGCAACTTTTTCTACCGCTATAACAAGCTGCTCAAAAATAGTGCCGGTCTGTACTACCCTGAAGACGCCTCCACAATGTCGACAACGGTAGGCTTTGTGCCTACGGCGCGGAATACGGCCAACGAACTGGGAACGCTTGAATTAAGCGATGTGTTGGTGGACCTTCCGGAGAACGTCAGCGTAGTGGAATACAACAACACCCAAGATCACACTTATGTTTGGCAAGAATCCTTGACTCACACGGAAGCTCTGGCGCGTTTCCGCGAAATTTATCCAGATGAAAGCCGTGGAGCACACGTCCGGCTTTCTGGTCCAACGGCCATATGGGCTTTGGAAGCGGAAGAATCCACACCAGCAACAAATCCCGGTTTTCTCTCGCGGTTGCAGACATTTTATCCGGAGCTAAATGTGAAGTTCCATTCCTTTGTCAGCAAGGTGGATGGCAAATGTAGCAACTCGGATGCTTACCCCAACGTTAAGGGCGTTCAGTACATGGCGCTTTCCGATGCGACAGGGGGCTTAAAGGAAGATATCTGTACGCTCAACTTTACTCGCTTCATTCGAAGCTTAAGCGAGTCCGTACTCTTGTCTGACCAGCTCAACACGAAGCTTCCGTACGCGGTCGACAAGCGAAAAGGAATTCTCACCGTGAAGGTCGGCAACCGCTTTCTTCGCGAGGGATATGACTATTCCGTGCTTAATAACTTGTTTTTAACTTTTGAGGAAGGCGCGGTCGGTCCGGGAGAAAGCATTTTTGTTTCCTACGACCCGATTCCCTACTAGAAAGCCAACCGCAAGACCTGGCTCATATTCGACACGAGATGAATTTTTAGCCCTTTGCGGATTTCGGGCTCTACCTTAATCACTTCTTTGGCGTTCGCCTTAGGCAGGATGACCGTTTTAATCCCATTACGCTTCGCCGCGAGAAGTTTTTCCTTAATACCCCCTACAGGCAAAATGCGGCCTGAGAGCGTAAGTTCGCCTGTCATGGCAAGCTTCGGCTTCACCGGCTTATTCGCCAACAGCGAAACTAAACTCACCGCCATGGTCACTCCTGCGGAGGGCCCGTCTTTCGGAGTGGCACCAGCGGGCGCGTGTAGATGCAAAATATTTTTGTCGAAAAACTTGGAAGGGACTTTAAGGGAACGACACTTTTCTCGCGCAAACGTGTAAGCGATACTCGCTGATTCCTGCATGACCTCGCCTAGTGAACCCGTCAGAGTGAAACTCCCCTTCCCCTCGACCGCCACGCTCTCCAAATACAAAACTTCTCCCCCCATCTGGGTCCAAGCGAGGCCCGTGACCACGCCGGGTCGCAGCCCGTCGGGCCCCAGTTCTTGAGCAAAGGGAGGCTGTCCTAGAAACTGGTGAATGGTACGCGCCCCATCAATCGACACGCGATTTTTCTTGCCCGTCGCAACCCGGTAAGCGACTTTGCGACAAATCTTGGCAATCTGCTTTTCGAGGTTTCGCACACCCGCTTCACGCGCGTACTGAGAAATAATCAAACGAATGCCTTCGGTCTGAAAACCGAGATGCTTTTGCGTCAGTCCATTTTTCTTCATCTGACGCGGAATCAGAAACTTTTTTGCAATTTGAAACTTCTCGTTGTCCGAATAGCTGTGAAGAGGAATGATCTCCATGCGATCAAGTAGCGCTTCGGGAATCGTGTCCGTCGTGTTTGCGGTCGTAATAAAAAACACCTCTGAACAGTCAAAAGGAATATCGAGGTAATGGTCCAAGAATTCTTTGTTCTGTTCGGGGTCGAGAAGCTCCAAAAGCGCGGAGGCGGGATCGCCTCCCGAGCTCATGTGCGTTCCCATCTTATCCACTTCATCGAGAAGGAATACGGGGTTTTGACTGCCGACGCGTTTCACGCCCTGAATGACCTTACCCGGCATCGCGCCCACGTAGGTTCGCCGATGCCCCTTAATTTCGGCTTCATCTCGCATCCCGCCCACGGAGAACCGAAAAAACTTGCGCCCCAATGCGCGGGCAATCGACTTTCCTAGACTCGTTTTACCGGTGCCCGGAGGACCTACAAAGCAAAGGATGGAACCCTCCGAACTCTTCTTCAACTTCTTGACGGCCAAAAATTCCAAAATGCGCTCTTTCGGGTCCTTTAAGCCGTAGTGATCTTCATCCAAAATTTCTCGCGCTTTGCGCAAACTGAAATTCTCATCGGTATGCACGCCCCACGGGATATCGGTCGCCCAATCCAAGTAATTCAGTGCAACCGAATATTCCGAAGACTGCTCATGCAAGGTTTCAATTTTCTCGAACTCTTCCCCGATGCGCCTTTTAGCTTCCTCAGAAAGCGTTTTCATCTCCAAACGTTTTCTAAACTTGTCGATTAAGCGTGTTTTATCATCCGAGTGCTTACCGAGCTCGCGCTGAATCACTTTCAGCTGTTCGCTTAAGTAAAATTCCTTTTGGGCCGCGGTTACCTTCTGGTTGATCTCTTCGTGAATCTGCTTCTGAACATTCTGGACGTCTTGTTCTTTGCGCAACAGAAGCAAAAGAAGTTGAAGACGGTCTTTGATGTTTCCGGCTGCCAAAAAGCTTTGGTAGTTTTTCACGTCTCGCACCAGCACGGACGCCATCAAATCGGCCAACTTGCCAGGGCCATCGATATTAACCAACGCTACTTTCACTTCTTCAGAAATAAGCGGGTTGTCCTTCGACAGCTGTTTAAATTGGGCAAGCGCACTCCTAAGGAGGGCTTCCATCTCGGTGTCGTTTTTTCCTTCTTCAAGAAGATACTTTACCGAAGCAATATAGTGCGGCTCACGGTTTAAGACGCGATCAATTTCAAAACGTTGGACGCCGGAAAGCAACATGCTCACCTGATTGTCCGGGAGGTTGATGCGTTTTAGCACTTTGGCCATCACGCCATATCGGCAAAACTCAGGCGTGCTTTCTGGCTTGGGGTGCTTCAAGGAGGCTTTACCCGAGGTTTCGGCTCTCTCCATGGGCAAGCCGGTCATGCTGGTCGACGGGCTCGCCGCCTCCCATTCTTTATCTTCTTCTTTGCCCAAGACAACGCCCAGGTAGCCCGACCCCTGCATCACGTTGTCTATGGCCTTGGTGAGCTTCCCCTCGGGGATAATCACCGGAACAATCATGCCAGGAAAAATGCTGGTCTGAGAGACGGGCAAGAGTACGAGATTAGGGGGCAGGACGTCTGCCACGGTAACGAGTTCTTTGGATTCTTTGGGAACGGGAGGGGGCCTTCTCGCCTTCCCTTTTGGGGTAGGGGTCGAGGCATTATTGATTTCGTTGCTCACCACCTACTTATACTAGGTAGACTTGTGCGTGAGTCAACTAAGCGAGCGTGAAAACACACTCTCGCTCGAGATTGAACTTTTCAGAAATATTAGAATATCTGGGTTGCTCCCCCAACGGGGAGCACCCGCAGCGGTGAAATTAGCGGCCGATGACTTCTTGGCGGCGAGCATCGCGTTCTTCTTTGCACGCGTTAATCGCTTGGACCGCTTTATTGATCACATCCTGCACGTTCTCACCCTGGGGGGTGACGCCGTACTGGGGACGTCCCAAATCCGCCGGAATGGCCGGGAGGGTCGATTGGTGATCAACAGGCGCTCCGATACTCGGAATGCCGGCTTCTTCTGCTGAAAAGCCTTGGGAGGCAATCAACATCAACATCGCTACGGACAACATCAACTTCTTCATCTTCTGCTCCTGCCCCTGCTGGGGCATTCTCACAATGGGCTTTGCTTGGGCCCACACGAGGGCCCGAAGCGCTACTCCGGGGGTAAATTGCAACGGGTGTACCAAAGTCGCTCCCCGCAGGGGGTTTTCTAAGTGCTGGAGTATTTTGCGTTTTACCTCCTGGCCCGCCCGAAGGTGCCTAGAGGGCGTCCTCGAAAGACCTAAGAGTTGTGGAGAAACCACGAGCTTTCGAGAGGCGTGGACTGAGGCTCCTGATTTTACTGGGATTTACGATGTCTAGAGGCTTCGCAGGTCGGAACAAAAAACGTCGCTTGGGGGAAAAAGGAAAGCCTCCCCCGCACGGGAGAGGCTTTAACAGGCAGTCTACTTCGCCGCGACGAACGCTGCGATTTCTTTAAACTGAGGGGTGCCATCCGCGAAACCGCTTTTGGTTCGCGCCATTCGAAGGGCGTCAGCAGGTTTGGCTTTCATCTTAGCCAGTAAACCAGCCTCGCTACCAAAATTAGGGCCGCCTTTGCCCGTCACATGGCAGTTCATACACTTAGAAAGGGTTCCAGCGGACACGGTCGCGGCGGCCGCATCATCCGCGCTACCAGACGCTTCATTCGTCTCTGGTTTCGCAGGTTCGGCGTCAGCCGCTGTCACTTCCTCATCGCCGCCTTCTTCAGCGGGAGGGGCCACGGCAGCACCACCGGCGCCAGCGCCCGTATCAGTCGGAACGGGAGGCAAAGCTAAGGCACCACCACCTAAGGGGTTGCCCAGTCCACCGGCTTGCTGGACGGCAGCCGATTCAATTAAATTAGGAAGATTGGGATCTAATCTGAGATCACAGGTGCTTGCGGTTTGCACGAGTTGCTGCAACCTACTCTTAATGGCGGGATCCAGGACAAATCGCCCGTTACCGTCGACAATAACGTGTTCCGCAGAAGCCGTCAGGCTCACTGCCCACATCAACACCACAACTAATCGCGCTACAACTTTCGCTCTCACGTTTCACTCCTGGTACGCTCAACAACAACTTGAAGATACAAATTCTCGCGACATGAAATTGCAAACAACGGACCAAGTGCTCAGGCTCATTTTTGTCGAGCATTCCAAAAGGCTACGTCCATGGTTTGTGAGTGGTGATCACCAAAGTGACAAGAAACGGCGGAGTGTGAACAATTGTAACTGAGGGAATAGTAGCGTCGTATTCTGGGTGTCTCCCTTTCGTCTCATTACGCTGAGAAGAAGATTTTGCTTTAATCAATGAGTCTGGCTTTCTGGAACATTCCAGTGAAATCAGACAAAGCGAAAGGAGAACTTATGCAAAACGTGTTTTATATTATCGGCGTTGTGGTGGTCGTGATTGCGATCTTGAAATTCGCCGGCATTTACTAACCTCTTAGTTTTCTTCCCCAATGTGTCCCGAAAGGCGCGCCGTTCGGTTGACACTCTTTCCCTCGAGAAGTAGGCTCTGCCTGCTTTTGTAGTCGTACAACGTACACCCGTTCATGGAGGATCTTTAATGGCTCACTTAGAAACATCACCCGCTAGTTTGGTTCAAAAACCTGCTCCCGATTTTTCGGCCGAAGCGCTGGTTGGCGAAGAATTCAAAAAGATTTCGCTGAAGGATTTTAAAGGTAAGTGGACTTGCCTCTTTTTCTATCCTCTCGACTTTACTTTCGTCTGCCCCACAGAAATCACAGCCTTTGACGATAAAATTTCGGCTTTCAAAGAACTTAATTGCGAAGTCGTGGGCTGCTCCGTGGATAGCAAGTTTTCGCATTTGGCCTGGGCGCAAAAGGCGCGTAACGAAGGCGGAATCGGAAAACTGCAATTCCCCCTTTTGGCCGATATCACCAAGAAAGTCGCCACCGACTACGGTGTGCTGATTCCCGCGGGGATCAGCCTACGCGGTCTTTTCTTGATCAACCCGGATGGCATTGTTCAATACCAACTCGTGCATGATTTGGGGATCGGTCGCAATGTGGATGAGGTGGTGCGCGTGCTTGCGGCTCTTCAACAGAGTGCCAAGACGGGTGAAGTTTGCCCGGCCAACTGGTCTCCCGGCAAAGAAACGATGAAGCCCAATCCCACGGGTTCGAAAGAATACTTTAAGAAATTATAGTGGATTGCGAAGGTGCCTGTGCCACTTTTGGGATGAAATACCAAAAGTGACCTGGCACCTGATTCACAAATTTTAAGATGCCTTTTTGAGGAAGTATCCTTGAAAACGCACGCACAGCGTCCGCGCCGTTAAGTTGGTCGAGGGCGTGGGTTTATTTTCGTTGGCCCTTTTCGAGCTTGCGGACGTAATCCATGAAGTTCTCGCGGCTATCCATGGTGCCGTGGTAGTCGAAGCCCCGCTTTCGGTTCGGGCCGCCTGAGTGCTGGCGTCCCCCGCGGCGGTTGTTGTGCCTTCCGCCTTGGTTTTCCCGATTTCCGTGACGATCGTTGCCGTTGCGATCGTGCCCCTGAGCACTGTTGTTGCTCGGCTGACGGGAACGCGTTTCGGTTCCACCACGTTTTTGAAGGCCTTCCGCTAAAATTTCAGAAGCCAAGCGTTCGAGTTCAATTTTTTCCTGAATCGATCGCAATTCCAAACGACGGTAAAGATCCTGGGAAAGCGTCACGCTAAGTTTCGACGGATAGGTCTTTGCCGAGAGCGGAACCGGCATGGGGCTTCCATCGTGTTCTCTATCAATCGCAAAATCTTCTAAATCTCGAGTGAGGGTGGTAACCACTTCTTCTTGGGTTTCCCCTTCAACTCTCATTTCGGGAATCTCTGCAATCGTTCCCACGTATAAGCCCTTCTGCTCGTCAAAATACATTTGCATCATGTAAGCGTCGACAGATCCGGGATTACTCTGCACAGCTCGCTGAGCTGGTGGAGCTGGCTTGCTGGGAGCCGCCGCTTTCGCTGGGGGCGGTGCCGTTTGCGGGGCGCGAGGAGCGGGAGTACGGCGTTCTGCTTCAGGTTCTTCCCGATCCACGTCGGGCTTCACAGGGCTCCGGCGCTTTTTGGGTGAACGTTTCGCTTCGGTCATAATCGTATCGCTCCTATCAAAATAGGCCCTTCCCTAGAGGGAGGGATTTCTATTTAAAATTTGTGGCCTAAGAAATACAACAATCGATCAGTCTGAGAAGACCTTTGGAAGAGGCCGATGCCTAGCCTAACGTTGGCCTCTTTGATTGGTGTGACTCACACATACACCAATTCTCGAAAGCTGTTAAGCAAAGAGATGTTCACCCCGGAGTCGCACCAACTTCCTACGTAATTTTAAGTACTTATAAGAGTGACGCGGGTGCAGGAATAATTTTTTTGCGTGGCGTCTGCCCGTGTTAGACTCAAGCACAAGATGATTCACGTTTCTCCAGAGGCCGCGAGCCAAGTAAAAAAAATTCTTAGCGAGCAGAATAAGCCCGTCGAAACCTCTCTACGCGTTTCCGTGGAGGGAGGGGGTTGCAGCGGGTTGTCGTACAAGCTCGACTTCACCGAAGAGAAAAAAACGGATGACAAGGTGTTCGAAGAACAGGGCATCCGCGTCGTAGTGGACCCAAAAAGTTACCTGTACCTCAAGGGCATGACCCTCGAATTTAGTGGCGGGTTAAACGGAACCGGCTTCGGTTTTAAAAACCCCAATGCCACCAAAAGCTGCGGCTGCGGTTCTTCTTTCGCCGTTTCGTAATCCGAAAACTTCCTTCGACTCTCCCGCGCTAACGCTTTGGTCCTAAGCTTTTTTTGTTAAGACTTTGTCCGCAACTTCGCTTTCGCCATCTACCTTTCTTTTTTTGCCTATGCTATTTTTTTTAATCAGCAGTCACTGACCCTTTAAGTATTTACAAAATTTTTTAGCGCGGAGTTACCGCGGCCTCTCAAGAAGGCAGCGGAGGCTTCTTTTTGCACAAGCGCATACATGAAAACTCGGGGCCGTTTCCCCTATCCCTCAGCGGCTCCGAGTTTTTTCTTTTTTGGTAATCTCGCCTGAACTGATCGCTCTTTCGGCAGGTCTTTTCACCACCCAGATTGAGGGGCAGTTTTTTCCCGTGATCCACAACTTCTCATTTGAGTAAGCAATACCGTCGATAATCGGACAGGCTTCTGGATCGGGGAGCGCGTAGAAAGTATTCACACTCCCGTCCTGCGGATTGACTCTAAAGACTTGCCCGCGGCGCTCCGTAAAACTCGAAGTCCAAATCCCTATCCCATCCCATGCCAAGTCTTCCAGGTCCTTCACAGGCACCGTGACCTTCTTTTGCACTTTAAGGGTCTGAGGGCTAACAAAATAGAGTTGGGAGCTGTAGTTGCCCGTTAAAATCAAATGGCGGCCATCGTGGGTAAGCCCCCACGCATGCTTTTCCGGGGTATCGCCTACACGCTGAAACTGTAGCACCCCGCCCTTGAGCGTTCCTTTATAAATCCCGTTATCCGCGAAGCTTACGTTCCATAAGCTGCCGTGGAACCAGGTGAGACTTTCACTATAGGAAGTTGCCGGAGTGTAACGTTCCAATACCTTGCCAGTCTGCGGATCAATCTTGATCAAGTGTTGAGGCAGCGCATGCCACAAAAAGCCATCGTGGAATTCGAGCCCTTCGGAATACCCGCTATGAGGCAGCGTGGAGAGAACCTCCAAGGTATCAGCGGCTGCCGAGCCCGCTAAAAAAAAGAAGAACAAATGGAGTAGACGTTGGCCCACCCTTCCTTATCGGGATTCTTAAGGCTCGGCCTGAAGCCCAGAGAAAAGAGAGAAGTTGGCACGATTACGCATCTTGTCACTGGTGGGACGCCGTTGTACGGCACTTCCGCCCCCAGCGCCCCTTTCTGTCGCCGGGGCGAATACAACTAAACGCCCAAAATCACACACGTTCAGCGACCTAGCGTCCAAATGGCGCAATGGCATAGGGCTTGCTCTAAGGTTGGTCTGAGACGTTGTTCCGATTTAATAGGTTTATTGAAGATACGGTAGAAGAAATCATTTTTGGATCTTCCTGACTCGCATGAGTCATAGAAAACCAGAGACTTGAGACGGCCCCTACCCAATATCCCAATAACCCCTGGAACGATTTGTCACCTGCCGTCTTCGTTCGCTCTGGGACAGTTAAGAGGACTACCCCCGAATGTCGCTTGGCTGTCGATTTTGACCTGCTATCGGTTAGGTGCTCCTTCGGGAGTACCTAACCGAAAGGTCTACAAAAACTTCCCCCAATTAAAAAATAGATCGAATGGAAACAATAAAGTCTTTTGTCGCGCGGAAATAGTTGCCAGAAAACTTCTGCGTAAATGAAGCCTCAAGGGCGACATCCTTTACAAACTCGTAGCTTGCCGCAATCGTCATTCCTAATCGGAACGCCCGTACGCCCTGCGTGCCATACTGCGCGTCTTTTCTTTCGCCGATATCCCCTTCGAAAAACGGGCCGATGCGAAGCACAGCGCCTCGATTGGCGTCTATGATCCAAGCTCCCAAAAGGGAAAGCGTAATCGCAGGATTCTGTTCAAACCCACCTCCTTTGACGCCGCTCCCGAAAAAGAGAACCATTTCTTGACCAAAATCCTCACTAAACTTAAACGCGGTTTGAACGCCGAGTCCGATGCGATCGACTTTCGGATTGATAAACTTTTCCACGTTCATGCCGAGGGGATTTTGGGAACGCAAAAACACGCCCAACAAACGCTCTGGCTCGTGAATAAAATTGGCACTGATTTCCGCTCCGAGGATCCATCCGTCATCGAGAGGGTACTTGGGAATTCCCAGCAGCAACTCGGCGGCGCTCTTGTAATAGCTGCCCGACAAACGCACTTTTATGTCTTGGAATACCCCCTTGGTCCCCACACTATAAGCCCCACCTACCTCGTAGATGTTTACGTGGGGTACTTGTGTTTGCTGTGTTTCAGGCAGGTTCTCTGGACCCGATAGGCCGCGCATCAGCTCTGTTTTCAACAGAACTTCCCACCCACCGGGGCGGACAACAGAGGTACCAGCCACATATCCGTAAACTAGATTCGAAGAAGTAAAGAACACGATAAGGAAAAGAAAACGCCTCACGGGAGCCTCCACATCATTGCTGTAAGAAAATAATAGTAGGCGAGAAAAAGCCTAAGGGGAAGAAGAAGGACGAAGGAAAAAGGAAGTCGCGCTAGCGACGGCGCATATTACCCAGCGCGATCAGCGCGAGAATTCCGATAATCACAAGGACGATAATAATTTTAAGAATCATCCACCAATCAAAACTGCCCGATTGCCTTTCCGCAAACGCGCGCGCGCGTGCCATCTCAACTGTTTCCGATCGTTTATTTGCTGCGGCTGTGGATTGATCGTCTTTGTTGCCACCTTCTTCGCGTTGCTCTTTCTTGCCTCTACCGCCGCGTGAAGTGCCGCCGTCGTCCGCGCCGCCTGAGTTGCCCGAATACCCGCTACCGGTCCGTCTACGATCCCCACCCGAGTTATCGCCACCATCGTTATTGGTACCCTTCTTTTTGTCCCCACCGAAAAAGTCAGCGCCGCCACCCGCTCCGAATTCGTCGCCTCCTCTACTTCCGCCGCCGGCACCACCGCCGCCGGC
>JBGSIC010000014.1:0-69174 GCA_041751875.1 Bdellovibrionota bacterium | reverse complement strand
GAGCAAACGAGTTGTTCTTTCGGAGTGTCTCCGTCTGTCAAAAAGGGTTTCAGATCGAAGTTAAATACTTTTCCGACCTGCGCGTTGCCCAAAGGAATGGGATTTTGTGTCCAGACAGGAGGGAAGCCGTTAATCACGGTGCCGGTACCATCGGCTTCCGCCGTGCTGATACCATCAGTGACGACAAAGGTGGTGGTGAAAGCGCCGAGATCACTCACTTGAGGCGTTCCGGTGACCGTACAATCCGATTTCACTTCGAGCCACGCGGGTAGCGCTCCCGCTTTTTTAGAGCAAACGAGTTGTTCTTTCGGAGTGTCTCCGTCTGTCAAAAAGGGTTTCAGATCGAAATTGAACACCTTACCGACGGGAACATTACCCAAAGGAATCGGATTTTGTGTGAACGAGGGCGGGAATCCGTTGATAACCGTTCCTGTCCCATCGGTTTCGGCGACGCTAAAACCATCAGTCACCACGAAGCTGGTTGTAAAAGCGCCCAAGTCGGCCACTTGAGGTGTTCCCGTCACGGTGCAATCGGATTTCACTTCGAGCCAAGCGGGAAGGGCGCCGGCTTTCTTCGAACAAACCAGTTGTTCTTTTGGAGTGTCTCCGTCTGTCAAAAAAGGCTTCAGGTCGAAGTTGAAAAGTTTTCCTACGGCAATATTGCCAAGAGGAATTGGATTCAGTGTCCAGGAGGGCGGGAACTTAGGCTCGGCAATGGTAATCTGAACCGTCGCCGTATCACTTAGGTTTCCTGGATCGGTAACTTTTACTTGGAATGCATTCGGACCTTCGTGGACTTTTAGCGGGGTTCCGCTGACCACGCCTTGAGGACTTACGGTTATCCACGGCGTGTCTTGTCCTACCTTTTCAAACTTAAGTTCGCTAAGCGCGTTATCCACGTCCTCCACAAACGGCTTGAGGTCCTGAGTATAGGGAGTGCCGACGTTACCGTTAGGAAGAATGATCGGATCTTGTTTCCAGTTCGGGGCGTCGTTCGTGGCGCCGACCAAAATCGTGAAGTTGGTGTCCGCACTTCCGCCAAAATTGTCGGTTACTCGCACCTTAAAGGATTGCAAGCCGACGTGGGCTTGTAGCGGCGTTCCTGAAAGTTTTCCTGAGGTTTCATTTACGGAAAGCCAGGACGGTGTTTGTTGCACCAAGGAAAATTTCAGAATATCGCCCTGAGTGGTATCTGGATCTTTTGCAAAGGGTTTTACGTCGCCTTCAAACAGAATATCTTCCGTGGCGGTGAACTGCGGGATCGGATCCCACGTAGGAGGCGTGTTTACAAAACGTACATTGATTTCGACGGTGGCGATCGCTGAAAGACCCGCCGGATCGGTCACTCTCGCCTGGAAGGTGTTTAACCCCTCATGCGCTTTTTGGGGAATCCCTGTAACGCTCCCTTGTAGGGAAACGTTCACCCAATCGGCTCCTGTCCCCGTTTTTTCGAACGTGAGTTCCGCTAGCGTGTTGTCCACGTCTTCTGCGAACTGAGAAAGATTTTGATTATAATCTTTCGCGATGATCGCATCAGGTAAGCGAATAGGATCGTTTTTCCATCTCGGTGCATCGTTTACTGGTGTCACCTGCACATTGATGGTTTGGGAAACAGAGCCCCCGAACGCATCGCTGACTTTTACGACAAACTCGTTCGCACCGACGTCTTTTTGCTCTGGCGTACCGCCGAAGGTTTTGCCATCAGTAGAAATCTTTGCCCATGTATTTCCCGTCGGAGAGCTTGTGACTTCAAAGCGTAGCGTATCTCCTTGATTCAGATCGGGATCGGAGACAAAAGTGCTCAGGTCGGTATTAAACGGGGTATCTTCTTGCGCGTTGAAGGTAGGAGGCGCGGCCCATTCTGGGGGTGTGTTGATAAACACCACTTTTACAATCACTGTCACGGTCGCGGAGAGTCCACCCGGATCCTGTACGCGTGCGGAGAACTGGTAGTTTCCTTCTTCGGTTTTCTTGGGTGTACCGGTCAGTTGTCCTGAGGCATCTAGAATCGACCACGGGGCGTCGTTCGGATTTACTTTTGAAAAACGAAGTTCCGCCACGCTATTGTCAGGGTCACTCGCAAAACCTGCGATGCTTTGGGCGTAGGGTTTTCCTACGATGGCATCCGGCAAAACGATTGTGGCTTGTGACCAGACCGGCGGATCATTTGCGGGCTGCACATTAACCGTAACTTGAGTTTCACTCGAAAGGCCCGCGGCATCGGTCACTTTCACGCGGAAAATGTTCGGACCCACTTCATTCTGTGACGGAGTACCGCGAAAAAGTTTTCCGTTTTGGGTAAGAGAAGCCCAGGCCGGATTGGGCGACACGGTAATCTCAAAGCGTAGCGTATCGCCTTCAGCCACATCGCCATCTTGGGCAAACGGACTTAAATCTGCTTGAAAGGGGGTATCTTCGGTTGCCGTAAACACCGGTGCCTCGGTCCACTGAGGAGCGCGGTTTTTATTTTTTACGACGAACTGAAAGGTGGTGGTATCCGAGTATTCTTTTTGCGCTTCCGTGAAAGACACTTTTACTTTCAGGCTTACGCTGCCGGAATCGCTAAAACTCGGGCTGCCCGAAATGACTCCTGAGGTCGGATCAATTTTTACCCAGGTTCGGTTGCTTTCGGTGATCTGAAATCGCAGCGGATAGAGGTTGCCCGCTTCAGGTTCCGTGTGACTGACAAAAAGGCGAGTTGGCTGGTTATACGCTGAGCCCTCTTCACCATCGCTCAAAATAATGGGATTGCTCGCCCATTTGGGTGGGCGAGTGACCTTAACCACTTCGCCCCGGGCGGGGATGGAAGACGATCCCCCTGAAGGATCGGAGACCGTCAGCGTGATCCCGCTAAACGTATTTACGTTAATACGGCGAGGGGTTCCCGATAAAACACTCCCGTTTAAACTCAACCAAGGCGCGCGCGAGGAAAGGTTCGACGCGGAAAAAACGAGTTTGCTGGGATCACCCAAAGAGGTGACCATGGATTTCAAATCGAGCGTGTAGGGAGCATCTTCCGTAGCGGCGATAACGAGTTCGGGTGAGGTCCACTTGGGCGATATCTTAACGCGCAAGGAAATGGCGGTTGCGCCCCCGGCGTCCTCACCGCAGCTTACAAACATGGTGGTCTGGTGGAGACCGGCTGCACTAGCAGGAGGTAGCGCTCGTAGCTGTTCTTGATTCTGCCCCCCTTCCAGGTTTGCCCACGGAGGAGGTGCCTGTGAGGCGATAAACTGAAAGTTCAGGGTAGTAGAGGGGAGAGGATCTACCAAGAGCGCACGAAGCGACTGAGTAAACGTTTCATTTGCCTCGAGGGAAAACTCGAAGGCGTCTTGTTTAAACTTGGCTGCGCAAGCCCCATAGGAAGGAGCAACCCAAGACGCAAAAATTCCCACCGCTAAAAGCAACCCATGTCGGAGCATAGAACCCCATTTGCCGAGTCGGGTGGTGAAACCCGAGCGTGAAAGGCCGTGAACCCTAAATATATTCTATATTGTATCGGCAGAGTGCGGACGGGCTAAAACGCTTGGGGAAAGATAGTGTTGACGGGGGTTAAGAAACGACACAGGGCGCTAGCTGGCCGAGGCTGGCGGCGGAGTCAGAGGCCGCGGTAGGTCGAGATGGCCCACCGCGGCATCTAGGTCAATTCTGCTTCTAAGCTATTCTTTTTCTTCTTCCACAGGAACTTCGAGCTCCCGTTCACTCGAAGCTACCAGCTCCTCGTAAGGCTTTTCGTTCGGGCATTTTTCATCGATATATTCAATGAGCCAGTCCGTGGCTTCGCCTTCGCGCTTTTGTTCTTTTTCAGCTAGTTGATAAAGAATCACTTCTTCCGGCTTTGCCATCTCGAATTCTTTGTCTCCAACTTTGGCTTTGAACTTTTGGTATACGATCACTCGGTAGGTCACCGTGGGCTCGGCAAGCTTTTTATGAACAGCAACCGTCTTTAGCTCTTCTTTCGCGGCCTTTTCGATGTTGTCTTTGATGTCGTTTAGCTCGGCCCATTTCACATCTTTGATGCGAGACTGTGTCTTCTCGTAGCCTTCTTCGTCAGTAGAAATATTGGCCATCACATGTTTGGTATCCATCAAAACGCACATGGATGCCGGGTTCGTGTGATCTTCCCGTTCTCCCAAGCCACCGATCGACTTCTGCGCAAGAAGGATGGGCGCTGATTCCGCTTCTTTTAACGCTTCCCCAATTGCGGCCTGAACTTGTGCCTGCTCTTCTTCGCTGAGGTCCTCAAACTTTGGTTCTTCTTCCTGTGCGAAAGCCGAGACGGAAAGAATGGCAACCAACCACAAATGCACCATGAGTTTCATAATGTTCCCCTTGTTTTACGGTATGGGAGAGGCTGGTTTGCCTAGTCGAATGTGCCCCAACCCCGCCCTTTCTTTCAATAACGCATTGTTCCGAAATGAAAGCAACAAAAAATGGTGTGCCACGTCAAAGTCAGACGTACGAAGGCCGGAGAGAAAAAGGAATGGGGATTGGATTGAACGGGTACCTAGCGAGCGCCAAAAATAAGCTCAGGAACTTCCTCACCAGAGGTTGGTGTGTCATACAGAGGTATGCCGAGTTCCTCGCAGGAAATTCCGCCACCGCAGACGGTGAAGCCGTAAACTTTACGCGTTGAAGAGGGCACGGAAACCCAGTTTCCGCTTCCGCTGGAAGTGACAATCGGAATGCCGCACGCATCGTATCCGATCACGGTAAGTACATTGTCCGTTTGTTTGTAAGTCCTCAGCGACGAAGTCGATTCATTGTAAATAATTTTCAAACCGGAGTGGTACGTGTCGACTCGCCCGTCTGTGTATTTCACATCCCAGGTTTTATCCATATAGGCGATGCGCTCGCCCGCTATTTCTTCACCCCGATCATTAACGGGAACGCTCACTCGGCAGTGCCGCATTTTTACGATTTTCGGATCAGGGCCGGGGGCCTGGCGTTGGATACCAACCAAGTGATCACGGAGCCGCGGTTCTTGCGCGGTCAAGTCATGCCAAACGCGTTCCGTAAATTTGTAGTCATTGCAGGAAATCGTTTTCATGCGCGGGGGTGTGTAGGCCTGCACCACCGAGGCGCCAAGGAACATGGCAAGGGTAGCCACGCGGAATAAGTTTATCATCGGTTACCTCCAACGGGAGCAGCAAGGGTGGGTACTCTGGAGGGAACAGGAACTAAAGGACGACGCAAAGAATCTTTGTCCTCCTCCGGTGCCGGACCCGGAAGGGGTTGGAGGTTTGTGCGCCCATCTGCGGCACGTGCAGGCATTGGAGCACGGGCGTAGATCCCCATGCGCACACAGGCCTCAATCGAGGAACAATCGGCAAACGCTTCGACCGTTCTCACTGGCACCAAGCGGCCGTCGCGTTGAACTTGCTTTTCAAAATAAACAAACTTCATTCCGTGACGGACAAATTCGTTTTTCACTTCATCAAAAAATTCGTCGTACATGGTTACCGTTCGGTAACCGTCAGGTGTGCTATTGCGCTCAGGATAGGGCTGGACGATTTGGCAAAATCCTACCCGCACAGTCTGCGTGTTCTGCCGTTTCTTCTCTGAAACCAGCCAATTCAGAATTCGTCGATCGAGCTTCGCCGTGTCTTTGTAAGCACTGCGAGTCCCGTCCCCCGGATCTCTCGCAAAGTCGGTGTTTTTGCATTCGAGTTCGATTTCGGCGCCATAAGCGGGAAAAACGAGAAGAAGAGATGAAAGAAAAAGCGCCCCTACCAACAAGGAGCCTAGAAAGTGCTTCTGCATAGCGTCTTACCTCGGGCTACCTTTAGCATATTCACTGGAAATACGCCAGGAGAGCGGGTTGGGAGCGTGCGCATCAGCGGTGCGTCATTTTCCGTAAGGATTTGAAGCGTTTATGTCTAGGGGGCGAGCCGGTGAATCATGCGGGGGAAGGCGGCGGTTTCTCGTAAGTGATCGAGTCCACACAACCAGGAAAGGGTACGTTCGAGCCCAAGACCGAATCCGGCGTGCGGCACCGAACCGTACTTGCGCAGGTCGAGATACCATTCGAATGCTTCCCGCGGGAGGTTGTGTTCCGCAATGCGAGCAGCAAGGGTGTCGTAGTCGTCTTCTCTTTGCGAACCCCCGATAATCTCGCCGTAGCCTTCCGGTGCGATGCAATCCATCGCTAACGCCACTTCGGCATCCTCGGGGTCGCGTTTCATGTAGAACGCTTTGATCTTGGCGGGGTAACGGTGGATGATCACTGGTTTGTTGAAATGTTCTCCAATAATCGTTTCTTCTGGCGCGCCAAAATCGTCTCCAAAGTTTACCGAAACCCCTTTGCCCTTAAGTAAATCAATCGCTTCGCGATAGGGAAGACGCGGGAAAGGAGCCTTCACTTGTTCCAGAAGGCTGGTGTTACGCTCGAGTGTTTTAAACTCGACTTCGCATTCTTTCAGGGTGCGTTGAATCGTAAATTCCAAGAAACGCTCGGCCAGGGCCATGTCGTCGTTTAAATCAAAAAACGCCGCTTCAGGTTCGACCATCCAAAATTCAGTGAGGTGACGCCGAGTCTTACTTTTTTCCGCCCGGAATGTGGGACCAAAGGTGTAGACCTTGCCCAAAGCCATTGCTGCGGCCTCCGCGTATAGCTGGCCGCTCTGAGTGAGATAGGCTTTGGTTCCAAAGTAGTCCGTTTCAAACAGTGTGGAAGTCCCCTCGCATGCGGCGGGTGTGAAGATCGGCGCATCGACCAAGACAAAACCTTCCTGAAAAAAGAAGTCGCGAATGGCGCGAATAAAGCTATCACGAATTCTTAAGATCGCGTGCGGCCGCTTGCTACGAAGCCAAAGGTGGCGCTGAGAGAGAAGAAAGTCGATACCGTGTTCTTTATTCCCAATGGGATATTCGGGAGAAATATGAATGGGCTGGAGGTCGATGACATCGAGCTCTACTCCAATGGGAGACCGCTTATCCGCTTTCACTTTCCCCGTAAGAGTGAGAGAGGACTCCTGAGTGAGCTTCTCGAAAGCGGCGAGCGTGGCTTCGGGAACTTGGCCCGCAACCAACACGCACTGGACAATACCCGACCCGTCTCTAAAGAGAAGAAATTTTACTTTTCCGGAACTGCGTGTGTTGTAAACCCACCCGCGAAGAGACACCGTTTCTCCAACGAAACGGTGTAAATCTTGGATGCGAGTGAAAGACGACATTATTTAGCGCGCTTCGTGGCCAATTTATCAATGAAGATGGTAAAGGGAGCCGCGATGAAAATAGTGGAATAGCAACCCACTATGATTCCGATCGCCAGAGCAAAAGCGAAACTTTGGATCTCACCCTCCGTATAAAGGAGCAGTCCGACGATGGAGAGGAAAGTTAAAAGACTGGTTAAGATGGTTCGTGAGAAAGTCTGGTTCAGCGCTTTGTTAATGGTTGGGCCGACGGGCAGATTGTCTCCGCCCGCTTTAAAGAGTTCGCGGGCACGATCGTAAATCACGATCGTGTCGTTCACGCTGTAGCCTGCAATTGTGAGCAACGCAGCGACTGAAGCAATCGTAAACTCCCTGCCGGAAAGCACGTAGACCCCGCACATGATGATCAAATCGTGCACCATCGCGGCGGTCGCTCCAGGTGCGAACTTAAAATCGAAACGGAACCAGATGTAGACCATGATCAAAATGATGGAGTAAAAAAGCGCTTTCAACGCGCTCCATTTGAGTTCCGCCCCCACTTTGGGGCCAACAACGTCTACCCGTTCGATTTCGACCTTGTCCTTGCCGACTTTCGCCAACAGGTTATCTACCAATTTGTTGGTTTTCGATTCATCCACCTGGGTGCGGCTCGTAATGAGATACTCGCGGCTTTCATCGCCCATGGCGACCACAGAGGCCCCTTCGTCTCCGAGTTCGTTTACCAATTTGCGAACTTCTTCAGCTGTTTTGGGCTCGGCAAAGATGATTTGGGCCACCGTGCCGCCGGTAAAATCGATGCCGAAGTTAAAGCCCTTCGTAAGAACGAGATAAATGGAAAGGGAAAGGGCTAACAAAGATAGGAGCAAAAAAGGCCGCGACCACTTGAGCCAATTTACGTTGAGATTGGGACTGACTAGTTGAAACATTTTCATGCGTGCCTCAGATGCTCACCGTTTTTTTGCCTTTTGCCACAATAAAGTAGTCGAACACCACACGGGTCACGAAGACAGCAGTGTACATGGAGCAGACCAAACCAATCAAAAGCGTTACAGCAAATCCTTTGATGGGGCCGTAACCGAAACTTAAGAGGACAAGACCGGCGATGATTGTGGTCAAGTTGGCGTCAAAAATCGCGGTAAAGGCACGGCTGTAACCTTCCGCGATAGACAGCGCCGCACTTTTTCCTGCCCGAAGCTCTTCGCGCATGTGTTCGAAAATGAGAACACTCGAGTCAACCGCCATGCCTAGTGTCAGCGTAATACCGGCTAAGCCAGGAAGGGAGAGCGTGCCCTCAAAGGCAGCCAAGCAGGCCAAGATAAATAGGCCGTTCAAGCTAAGGGCAAACACCGCCACCAAGCCCGAGAGGCGATAGTAAAAGGAGATAAAAATAAAGACGCAGGCTAGGCCGACCGCCAGTGAAATGGTTCCCGCGCGGATGGAGTCCGCGCCAAGCGAAGGACCAATCACGCGTTCTTCCAGGAAAATCAGTTTCGCCGGTAGAGCGCCTGAGCGAAGCACGAGCGCGGTGTCTTTCGCATCGTTTAAAATTTGATCTTGCTGGCGTCCGGCGCCACCACCCATTTCAATGACGCCACGTCCACCTGGGATACGAGAGTTGATACGAGGAGCGGAGTGTACGTTATTATCGAGGATAATCGCCATGTACCGACCGATGTTATTACCGGTGGCAGTCTCAAACTTGGAAGCAGCCGTGGGACTCAAAACAAAGTTAACCATCGGCTCATTGTTCTGCTGATTGAACGAGTAGAAGGCATCGTCCAGCTCATCACCAGTCAAAATGGGCTCGCGATCAACGAGATAAGGAATGTAATTCGCCTCACGCGTGTTGATATCAATTTGCTTCTTAAAGCGAATCTCGGTCCCTTCGGGAAGTTTGCTCGCCAGGAAAGTATTGAGATCATTCGTGTGCGAAGCAATAGGATTGGTAGCGGAAAGATCCAGCTTTTTTGCTCTCAAGTAGTCAGCTACCCAAGTATCAAGTTGTGAAGCCGGGGGAGGGCCGCCTGGCTCCTCGGGACCGCTCCGTTCCATTTGGAAAGAAAGCTTTGCTGTTCGGGATATGATTTCTTTTAAGCGACCGATTTCCTTCATGCCAGGAAACTGCACCAGAAGTTTATCGTCACCCTGCCTCTGGAGAATGGGTTCCGCGATGCCAAATTCGTCAATACGATTGCGAAGGGTTTCAAGGGCTTGGTCAAGAGCACGTTCATTGACCCGCTGGATTTCCATGGCGCTCAAGCGAATATTTGCGGAATTGGCGCCCTGGTTAACAAAATCAACTTGCTGTCCAAATTGTTTGCCTAAGATGTCATCGACTTTTTCCCAGGTCGCGTCGTTGGGAAAGTCGATCTGCACGGTATCCTGAAGCGTCACTTTTGTCGTTACGCCTTCAACTTTCTCTTCTTTGAGCATGTCTTCCAGCTGAGCGCGAAATTTCATCACCGCGTCTTTGCCAACTTCGTTGAAATCAATGCCAAGGGAAAGATGGACGCCACCGCGGAGATCAAGACCGAGGCGAACCACTTCAGAAGGAATGATATGGAAGTACCATGGATCGTCTGCTCGAACGACTTTGGGAACCGTTATGCCAAACCCATAGCGAAGATAAGTGGGAACTAAAAGGTAGAGGGAAAAAAGAATAGACCCCAGGACTACAAAAACCCGCCAGGTGAGACCCTTCATCGTTGCTTATTCCTTCACGGCTGCTTTAAGCGAGTTCGCATTCTCAAGAATTTGACCCCTTAAAAGCTTGATGCATACGTCTTTATCTACTTCTAACGTAACTAAACGGTCACTGATACTTTTGATCGTACCAACGATTCCACCGTTGGTAATGACCATTTCCCCTTTTTTCAGGTTCTGTAAAAACTGCTGATGCAATTTTTGCTTCTTCTGCTGGGGACGAATCAGAAGAAAGTAAAAAATCGCAAACATAAGAAGGATGGGGATCATCGGTCCAACCGTCTGTTGGAATCCTGATGCGGCGGGAGCGGCGTCTGCCAAGCTTAAACGACTCATGCCCAGCAAACCCATCGCGATCCATTTACTCATCTTTAAACTTCCTCACTACTAGAAACCAAACCCTGATCTTCCTTCGCATAACCTGCGCGGAGAACCGGACGGAGTTCCGCGTAAAGTTCAGTGAACTTTCCCTGGCGTAAAGCCGTACGGAATCTTCCTAAGAGGCGATGATAATAGAAGACATTATGCAGGGTTGCAAGGCGGCACCCAAGAATTTCTTTCGTCATAAAGAGGTGGCGGAGATAGCCCCGGGTGTACCGGGAACAGCAGGGACAACCACATTCCGGGTCGATGGGGTTTTGATCGAAAGTGTGGATTTTGTTGCGTATATTGAGAAGGCCCTGGTCCGTGAAGAAGCCGCCGTTGCGACCGTTTCGTGTGGGCAACACACAATCAAACATATCGATACCGAGGTTAACCGCTTCCAAAAGATCGAGGGGAGATCCGACACCCATTAGGTAGTGGGGAAGGGCAGCAGGAAGAGCTGGCGCCAACTCGGCCAGTACTTCGATCATCACGCTGTGAGGTTCGCCCACACTGAGTCCGCCCACGGCCACTCCGTCAATCGGAAGAGAAACGGTGGCCGCAAGACTTTCGCGACGCAACTTGAAATTATTGCCACCCTGGACGATGCCGAAAATCTTCTGGTGTTTCAATCGCGGAACCTGCAAGAAACGTTGGGCCCAAAGGTAACTTCTGTCGACGGCTTCTTTCAGTTTTTCTACCGTGTTGGGGAGTGCGACGCATTCATCGAGGACCATCGCGATGTCGGACCCTATGGTTTGTTGAATCTGCGCGGAAAGTTCAGGACTAAGAAAGAGGGAGTCTCCATTCAGGTGCGACTGAAAGTGAGCGCCCTCGTCGGATATCTTCTTAAGTTTCGCGAGACTAAACACCTGAAAGCCGCCACTGTCGGTCAAGATGGGGCCTGACCAACCCATAAAATTGTGAAGACCTCCAAACCGACTCAACACCTCTAGGCCGGGGCGAAGGTACAAATGATAAGTGTTCCCGAGGATGATCTGAGATCCCAGGGGGGCGAGTTCTTCCGCTCCCAAAGTCTTTACCGCAGCGCAGGTCCCCACGGGCATGAAGACCGGGGTTTCCACGATTCCCCGATGAAGGGTAAGCGACCCCGTTCGGGCAAATCCTTCAGAACGGTGAACAACAAAAGCGCTGGTACTTGGCATGCGAGCTTTGTATGTTAGAGCGTAAGAAATTACAATGATTGGTCTTAGTAAGAGCCTTGTAAACTCGCAGCAGGAAAGGCATTCGGGATGAACCCCGCACCTAGCAAAAATCGCATTGTTCCGTACGCGGCCGTGAATGCGGCTATTTTTAACAAGAAGAATGAGATTCTGATTACCCGGCGCTCAAAGCACATTAGGGAGCCCGGCAAGTGGTGTTTACCAGGCGGACATTTTGACGGCGGTGAGGATTGGGTGGGCGCCTTGCGGCGAGAGGTTGCTGAGGAGACGGGGCTTACTGTCAGGGCCGAACAGCTCGTGGGAATTTATTCCAATCCAGAACTGACCGTTACGGAAGAGCCCATCAAAGAAGGGCATTTTGGACAATTCCTGGTCATCCTCTTTAAGGTGACCGAATTCGAAGGAGAGGTTCGACTCACCGACGAAGTCGACGCGTGGGATTGGTTTCCATCGAGCAAACTTCCAGAACCCATGATCAAATCCCATCCCATTCGGGTGGAAGACGCGTACCGATTTAAGAAACAAGTTTTCGTCAGATGATGTGACAATTAATTTCGCGTATCTCCGCCCGTGACGGGAGGAGCCAGCGGCGGTACGTGCGGAATACGCAGCTGGTCTGCGTATTCAGGGTGCTTTCTCAGACAATCGCCGTGGCTCGGATCGCAGGGAGGCGCCACCGGCTGGCTCAGGGGGGGGACTTTGGTATCCCGTATCCTTTTCTCTTTTTCTTGTTTCCGCAAAGGTTCAGAGACCTGGGACTTTAAGTCTAGAAGCGAAGGTGTGGTGCTGGGTTTGTCGTCGGCCACTGATATTGCAGTGAAGAAGAATAATAGAAGAAAAAGTGGAGAGTTTTTCATAAGCCGGATTCTGTAAAAGAGAGACGTAAAACTTCTTCGAAGAAAAGTTCTGCATTCTCTAGTGACAAACATTCCTCTAGGCCCTTTGTTACCAAGTGGCTCGAGCGATCTACCTGGAAGTAACCAAGGAAGGCACTTGGGGGACTTCCCCGAAGGGTTATCCACACTTCACTTTTTGACCTTGCACCCCGTAGAGCTTGCCTGATTTCACTACAGCCGCTTTCTCCTTTTTCGAATCAAGATGTCGACTCGAGTTGAAAAGGATTACCCTCTGCCTTTGCCAAGGACCGAGGTATCGCGCTGTACTTCCTTTCTGTTGCGCTGGTCCGCAACTCACGTTGGACGGGCGTTACCCGCTACGGTGCCGTTCGGTGTCCGGACTTTCCTCGTGCAGAAGTTAAGAAAACTTCGTTACGCGTTTGCCCGAAAAACTCTCCACGGATAGGTATGGTGGTGACGTGAGGGGGTGTCAATACTCCAGGGGAGCCCCTTGCCCGTCGCGATGGAGAAGATGGGTGACACTTTTTTTTCTTGTCGCTAAAGTGGATGACGTAAATGGCTAAGATATTTGAGTTTCCTTACCGCACCGTGGCCGAGATCAATCTCCAGGCTTTGGTGAAAAATATGGTGAGCCTGCGAGCAGCCTGCCGCAGAGAGGTCATCCCCGTGATTAAGGCGGATGCTTATGGCCATGGTGTTTTACCGGTCGCGAAAGTGTTGCTCCAACGAGGGGGAGCGGAAGCTGTTGCCGTAGCTACTCTTGAAGAGGCGATTCAGTTGCGCCACCATTTTGACAGGCCATTTACCATTTTAGTCCTCTCGGGTTTTTTGCCTCACCAGATTGATGCGTACTTTCGGTACAATTTGATTCCGATTATTCACAGTCTCAATCACTTGAAATCGCTCCAGGGACGCGCCCAGTTACCTCCGCTTCATTTGAAAATTGATACCGGCATGAACCGCCTTGGACTCAAACCGGATGAGTTGCCGGAGGCGATGAAAGTGCTTGCGGGGTTTCCGGAGAAACTAGCGGGGATTTCCACGCATCTTGCCAACAGTGACGATCCGCGATCGCAGTTTATTGACGAGCAAATCGCGCTTTTTGAATCATGGTGTAAGCGGTTTCGCGAAGCGCGCCTTCTCAATACCGATGCCCGCATTCACTACGCGAACTCGGCGGCGATTATGCGCGATCGCACCAAGGAATGTACGGCAGTGCGACCCGGCTTGAGTCTTTATGGGGTGGGGCCCGCCGGCATTCCCGGAGTGACTCTCTACCCGGTATTGCAGTGGAAGGCGCGAGTCATCAGCTTAAAGAATGTGGTCGCGGGGGAAACTGTCGGCTATGGCCGCACGTTCACCACAGAAAAACCCGAGCGTTTGGCTTTGATCTCAGTCGGCTACGCCGATGGCTACCCCCGCATTCTGGGCAACCAAGGCGAGCTTCTCATCCGTGGGGTGCGGGCAAAGCTTTGCGGAAGAGTCTCGATGGACTTGTGCGCAGCGCGGGTAACTCACATTCCTGACGTAAAGGAAGGTGATCTGGCTACCTTAATCGGGTCGGATGGAAAACAATCAATCTGGGCTGGTGAAGTGGCGAGTTGGGCAAACACAATTCCTTACGAAGTTTTTACCGGAATTTCGCAGCGAGTTCAAAAAATCTATTTTGATTCTGAAGCAACGTAGAGCGTTTGCGAATCTATCAGAAGTTGAATCAACGTAATGTCGTCGGGCAGGGGGGAGCTTTCGGTGTGGCGGTCCACATGCGAGAGAATTTCATTCTGCGTGGAGAGTAAGTCACCAGGTTCCGTTGCCGCTTTTAAAATTTCTGCGAGTGACTGAATGCGATTGGAATGTGCGGTCTGACCGGCAGCCAGTGGTGCATCAAGACCATCGGTGCTAAACACCAAAAGGTCAGCAGGTTTGAGCGAAATAAAACTTTCTTGAAAACTGTAGTCGCTGACCTCTCCTAAAGCCGGATTCACGACGGTATTAAGAGGCGCCATTTCTCCCAGGCGCCAGAGTAAGGGACCCAAGGGACCCGCAACGGTGTATTGAAACGTCAGGGACTTGCGATCGAGAATGCCGTAAAGGAGAGATACCGAAGAAATTTCTTTTCCGTGCACGGCTTGGATTTCGCGATTGATGTGTTCGACCAAAGTGTGAGTGTCGAAAAAACGTTCTTTCATCTCTTCGAGACGAATTTTGATCAGTACTGTAAGGAGCGAAGCCGCCATGCCATGCGACTTCGAGTCAGCTAGTAGAATGCCTAAACGCCCATCCCCGAACTGGAAGATGTCGTAGTAGTCGCCCCCGGTTCCCGCCGCGGGTAAGAACTTAGCTTTGAGAAAAATGCCGGGAAGCGTGGGAATGAGCTTCGGATGCAGGCTACGTTGAATGCGCGAGGCGAGTTCAACATCCCTCTCTACCTGGCGGACCAACTGTCCAGAAAGCCGCTCTAGATCTTCGCACTGAAGTCGTAGTGATTCCGCTGAAGTTTCCAGTTCCGTTACCTTTTCGCGTGATTCGACATGCCTAGTCCAATGAGAAAGCGATAAGCGCACCACAGCGTCCTCAAAGGGGGCCCCAAGAATCTCATCGAAATAGCTCGCAGGGTTTTCCTCTTTTGCCAGCGTCGCAACCCAAGCATCCTTTAAGGAAACCGCGATCCAGGCGTTGGGGTAGAGCGTTCGAAGGCTCGAACCTTTAGCAAAGTCTTGGGGGGTTTTGGGCGCGTATACAATTATCTGGAAGGGATCGCTGGCTGCCTTTTTGGGAAATGTTTTTAAAGAGGAGGCGGTCCACTGATGCATAGCCAGCCACTCGCCCGTAGGGCGAGTGAGTTCAGCCTGAAGAAATAAAATGTTTCTCGGCATGGAACTACCTTAGCAATGACTGGAAAAAGGTTATGGCTTGGCTTCAGGTGCGGTCTTTGAAGGTGTGGATTTTTTATCAAGTTCCACCCCTTTTTTGGGCTGACCGTTTCCCCCTAAAGCCTTCGATCCGTTTTTTCGTTTCAAACCGAAGTCGTCTTCTAAGTCGTTGGCTTCCACGACTCCATGTTTCTTTGTAAGAGCACTAAGTTTGCGACGTAAACTCTTGTTCTGCACATACAAGACCACAAGTTCCAAAAGGCAGAGCACTCCAGCCAGCAGCATTCCTACGAGCGCGCTGGTAAGCACGACGAAACCCATTGCGAGAGGAGGGGATTCGTAACCACCAAAGAACACAACAGAGATTTCCGCTGGGTTTAGCTGCACGAACAGCACACCTACGTAGGAGAGAAGAATCAATACCAGGAAAAATGGAATAATCTTGAGGCCCTTCATCGCATCCCTTTCATCAACCCTCCGGTGAGAAGGGTATCGGTAGCGTAGCCCGCAAAGGAAACGCCCCACTCTATTTATCGGAAAGAAGGGGCAATTACTAGATCCGCTCTATTCCACATAAATGGGATTAAATAGAACGATTGGAACGGCGCGGCTAACTGTAATGCCGAAACGGCTGGAGACCTTTGCCCAGACCTCGACGCGGTAGGTTCCCGGGCCCTCCAAAGGGAGTTCGGGTGGCACGGCGTGTACCGGCACTTCGGAATGCAGAGCTCCGTCCTTCCACACCCGGACCGTGTGAGGATAGGGAGAATTGGGAACAGAAAAGACGTGACGACAGTCCCTAAAAGCAATCCGATCGCCGCTGCTATACCTGTCCGATCCGCAGTGGAGGTTCCAGTTATACCCGTCATAGGGGTGCAGCAATCTAAAGAAGACAGCAAATCGACCTTCACGGATCCATTTGTAGATCTGCTGCTTCCGAGTGGGAAAATCAGCGGCAACTTTTTCGGGGGGGCGAATCACGTTCGCAGCGATTTTAAAATCGCGTTCGTAGCTTGGCCAGGCGATCGATCCTAAGGGGGGAAGAGCCAATCTTTGGTGGGAGTCCTGGCCGAGAATTCCAAAATGGCCGCTCGAGACGCTGTTAGCGTGATCCCACATTTCAAGGCTCTTCGGACTAACGTCATAAAAGCGAATTGCCGAAAGAAAAGGGTTTACGAATGACAGGCCAAGGGTCGTCAAGAAATTCAAAGGCGCGTCGTGTAGCTGGCGACGCCAGAGGCTGTCGAAATTAATGATTTCCATTCCCGCGGTGATGCGGTCCCATTGAGTCCAAGGGTGCTTGAGACTTGTGGGGTGAGCGATAACCTGAAAGGTATCGGGATGAAATCGCTTGTTACCGATGACTTGTTCTTGGGCGTAACCACCTATCGTTTTTTTATCTAGCTTCCGGTCACTCGTATGCGTGTAGACCGTGACCACATGGCCGAGACGGATCGAAACCTCATCCTCAATAAAGATGTCGGTTTTGCCGGATACCCCCTCTTTACCGTCGAGAAATCCTTGATTGGTGTTGTGGTCAGTTACGAAAACAAAATCGATGTCAGCGTTGTTGGCCGCCTGAGCGATCTCTTCGATGCTCCCTCCGCCATCATGCGAGTAGGTGGAATGAACATGAAAAATACCCTCCAAGTAGGTTTTTTCCATTGGCCGGGGAAAGCGGGGCGGCAGAACCGAAAATACGTCTAGCGCCAAAACGACTAGCACCACCAAACCGAGCCAAGAATAAGAGAGAAACTGTTTCATCCTTATTTACCCAACCGAATCAGTTGGAACTCCTTCGGGCCGGGAGCTAAAGCTAAAGGGAAAATTTCTATCGTTTCAGAACGAACAAAGCAGTCGCGAAGTCGAGCCGGAATCGAATCGGGAGCGGGAGCGAAGAGCAAAGCCTCATTCTGCGCACAGGCGTTTTGAATGCCCTTTTCCTCGGTAAGGGAAAGGGTGGGGACCCCACCGACTGTAATGCGCAAAGCCATTTCTGCTGGAAGCGCGTATAGACGCGAGGGGTGTCCTTTTACACGATGGGCGACTTCTTCCGCGAGCGCTGTCTTCAAGCGATCTTGCGCGAAGAAATCCCGGTGCGGGGGAATCACTTGCCATCCCAAAACGGAATCCCCAAAGAGAGCGATTGAGAAACCCAAAGCGGGCAGGAAACTTACCAACACAAAAAAACGGGTCACGGTTCGAAAAGAGGAACTGTCGACCAAGCGCTGGAGCAAAGGGAAAAAAGCCAGGTAACTCAAGACAAAAGCTTCAGGGGGAACGGTTCTAAAGAAAAAAGCGACTACCAAGAAAAAGAAGGGAACCATGTAGAGAGCATAGTGGGGTTGGTAGGCCGGATCGCTCCGACCCAGCATGCGTAATAGGGCCCACGGCAAACAGAGAAGGGGAGCGGCACCCACCCACAGAATTTGGTAGGCGAAATTCCCGTCTAACGAGAAAAGGGCACGCGCTTCAGACGCGGGATTTCCCGCCATGTTCCACGGGAACCATAGGACGGGGATGGCAACGAGGAGAGCGACTCCCAGGTGCAGACTCCAACCCACCCACCAAGCCTGTCGTCGATAACCGAACGCAAAAAGCAGCAGACTACTCACGGCGGCTAGCACCATATAGGGGTGGCTGAGCGCCCCTAATCCCAGAATGAGGCCCCCCAAGAGCCATTGAAAAAGCGGCAAGGCGTGTTTTTGGTAGACCCGGCTAATCGGATCGGCCTCCCACTGAGTCAACCAAACGCAGGTACGACGCAGCCAAAGAAGGTAAAGCGTCCAAAAAAGTGCCAACGGTACCCAAGGGCTCATCCGCAGAGAGGAAATCAAAACGACAGGAGTAAAAAGCAACGTGAGAAACACAGATTTCACTGGCGACAAAGATCCCAGCCACCAGAGGAGCGCAAAGGTGACAATCGGAGAGAAAAAACGAATTCCCAAAGCGGTAGGGCCGAAGAGGCTAGATGATAAGTCGATCCAATAAGCCACCATGGGCCTGTGTTGGACAAAGGCCAGATTCTTATCTTGAGCCCAACTTAGGTAGCTCAGTTCTTCCCCACTCAACGGAATGGAAGAGAGGATTCCATAGTGAAAAAGGGCGAGTCCAATCAGAAGTAAAATATACCAGCGATTAGAGAGTACGATCGTCCAGTGAGAGGACAGGTCTGCGGGCTGCCGCAGCTTCGTCAACCCGTCCCACGACGGTTTTTGTTGGAGCGTTGTCAAAGGTCTCCTTACCGGACTCGATGCGGTGAACAATATCTTGGAATGCTTCGACCAACTTGTCTAGGTCTTGAAGGCTTTCCGTTTCAGTTGGTTCCATGAGCATAGCGCCCGGAACGACCAAGGGAAAATAAATAGTGGGAGGATGAAATCCATGGTCAATGAGCGCTTTGGCAATCTGCAAGGTTTTTACATTGTGTGATTTTAGCTGGCGGCTGTCACTGACCACAAACTCATGGAAACTCGGTGTTTCGTACGCGAGTTGGAAAATTTTCGACAGATGCGCTCGCAGATAGTTAGCGTTGAGAACCGAGTTTTTGGCGATTCTCGTCACGCCGTCTCGGCCGTGATGGCGAATATAACAAAGTGCGCGCACCAGGACACCAAAGTTGCCCAGGCCGGATTTCACTTTGCCAATGGAGTTTGGCAACCACTCATAGCTATAGCCCGCGCTGGATTTTCGCACCCGTGGGTTGGGGAGAAAAGGGGCCAAGTGTGAGCGGACGGCAACCGGCCCTGCGCCAGGACCACCCCCGCCGTGAGGAGTGGAAAAAGTTTTGTGCAAATTAAAATGCATTACATCGACACCCATATCGCCCGGGCGTGCCATTCCGACGATGGCATTCATGTTGGCGCCGTCCATATAAACCTGCGCACCGATGCCATGAAGAAGTTCAGAAATTTGTGAGATATTCGATTCGAACAGCCCAAGCGTGTTGGGGTTTGTGACCATCAACGCGGCAATATCGCGACCATATTTTTGTATCGCCGCCTGCACAGGTTCGATATCCAAAATTCCCTTGGGACCCGACGGCAAAGTGATCGTCTGGTAACCCGCCAGCGTACACGATGCCGGATTCGTACCATGCGCCGTATCGGGCACCAGCACATATTTACGCGGGCTATTGTGTTGGGCGTGAAACGCATGAATTAGGGATAACCCAGTGAACTCTCCCACGGCTCCGGCCGCGGGCTGTGCGCTGACTTCATCGAGGCCTGCGATTTCGCCCAGAAGCCCTTCGAGCGTGTGAACGACTTCCAGAGCCCCCTGGCAAAGTTCAACCGGCATGTCAGGATGAATATTCGCAAACCCAGGCAGGGCGGCAATTTCTTCGTTGATTCGCGGGTTGTACTTCATCGTGCACGAACCCAACGGAAACGTTCCGGTGTCGATAGAGTAATTCCAGCTCGAAAGGCGGGTGAAATGGCGAACCACATCGAGTTCGCTGACTTCGGGTAACTCCGCCGCGTGAGTACGCTTATAAAGAGAAGGTTTCTTTAAAGGCACGTCTAACGGGGGTAACCCAAAACCTTTGCGGCCGGCAGCCGACCTTTCAAAAATCGTCGCCTCTCGCAAGACCAGTCCTTGTGTTCCTAAACTCTTATTCTGATCCATTCCCTTATCCATGACTGAGGCCCTCTACGAGAGCATCAATTTCCGCTCGTGTGTGCCCGGGATGAACGCAAACAAGAAGAGCGTTTTCAAATTCTTCTCGTTGCGACCCTGAGTACTTCTGAGACAGACAAATACCGGGGACAATGCCATTGGCCGTCAGCTTGTCAAAGCGCACGGAAAGATTGGGTACTTCAAACACACCTTCGCGGTAGTGGAGGCCCTTCTTAAATTTCAAGGGAATGCCGTGACTGGCGAGCGATTCCTTTAGGTAATCAAACAGCGAGTAGTTCATTTCACCCAACTGGATGAGTCCTTGTTTGCCCAAGAAGCTCAAATAAATCGTCGTGCGCAAGGCAATAAGGCCCTGGTTGGTGCAAATGTTGGAAGTCGCTTTTTCACGCCGAATGTGCTGTTCGCGCGTGGCAAGAGTTAACGCGTAGGCGCGCTGCCCGCGATCATCAACCGTTTCGCCTACCAAGCGTCCTGGCAGGTTGCGAAGAAACTTCTTCTTGGTAGCAAAGAAACCTACGTGCGGTCCGCCAAAGAGCATGGGAGTCCCGAACTGGTGCGCTTCGCCCACGACAACATCCGCTCCGAGCGCTGCGGGTGTTTCAAATAGCGAAAGGGCAGAGGGGTCGGCCATGGTGACAATCAAAAGGCAATCCGCTGGTAAGTGCTTGCGAATTACGTCTAAGGGCTCAATGAGACCAAAATAGTTTGGAGAAGCCACAACCAAAGCGCTGGGCTTGTGTTCTGCTATTAAACTCTTGAGTTTCTCTTCGTCGAGTGAACCCTCTTTGTTCCAGGGCACTTCAATGGGCGGTGAAGAGTTACATTTTAAAAACGTGTTTACGACCGTTTTATACTCAGGCGGTGTCGAGGCAGCCATGAGAATGGGGGCGTCGGGCTTTCCCGAAATACGCTGGGCCATCATGACCGCTTCAGCGGTCGCCGAGGCGCCATCGTAAAGAGATGCGTTGGAAACTTCCATGCCGGTTAGGCGGCAAATCATGGTTTGAAATTCAAAAATGGCCTGCAGCGTGCCCTGGCTGATTTCTGGCTGATAAGGCGTGTAGCACGTGAGAAATTCTCCACGCAACACTAACTGGTTTACGATGGCTGGAATAATATTGTCGTAAACCCCACCACCCAAAAAGTGAGAAGTATGTTGGGTGTTGTGTTTAGCGATGCCGTCGAAGTAACGACGCAGTTCATGTTCACTTAAACCTGCGTTGGCTTCGCCAAAATCCATCTTTGCCCGCTCGCGCACCTGAGGGGGAATAGACGAAAAAAGATCTTCGATGGTCTGAACGCCGATAACTTCGAGAGCTCGGCGCTCCTCGTCGGGAGTGAGCGGGAAACTGGGCACTTAGTGTTGTTCCTCTAAGAAGGTGCGGTATTGATCGGCGCTCATCAACGTTTTTTCGTCAAGGCTGCTCACATCGATGGTTAGCATCCAGGCTTTGCCGTACGGGTCTTCGTTCACCAGTTCAGGGGATTCGAGGACGGCCTTGTTAACCTTGGAAACCGTTCCCGAAACAGGGGCGTAGAGGTCGCTCACGGCTTTAACCGATTCGACAACTCCGAAAGTTTTGCTTTGAGTGAGCGTGTCGCCCACATTGGGAAGTTCGATGAAGGTCACGTCGCCCAAGGCTTCTTGAGCATACTGGGTGATGCCCACGGTGGCCTCTTTTGCTCCCGTTCCTAGAAGTACCCACTCGTGTTCTTTGGTGTAACGCAATCCGTCAGGAATGTTCATCTGGCCGCCCTTATGAAATAGCTCGAATCAAGCCATAACATAGGAAATTTAAAGGGCTAGTCAATGAAAACCTAGAACTCCCCTTAGCATCAGATTAAGACGCCTACTTTGCTGCCTCCTCGAAACCGGAAAGGATTCGAAGCGACCGAATTTCATCCGGTGTAAGCGTGACCCCTTTTAGTTTGAGTTGGGGACCAACCATTTTATTGAACTGATCTTCGTTTTCGAATGAGCCGTTCAGGAACTCTGCGGAAAGCGAGCCCCGGCCGCCATCGTTGTCGTGGTGGCATTGGGCGCACTTGTTGGCTCCGGCGCTGAGAATCTTGGTGTCTATCTCCGCAGCGGTTAAGGCTTTAAACTGTTTCTGAGCCGGAGTTTGTTTCGTGTCATCCGTTCCGGCGGGCTTTTCGCCTTCCGTCGGAGTTTCGGTTTTAGGAGCAGCGGCAGCCATTGTGGGAGCCTTGCCGAGCACGGCCACTTTTCCGTCTTTGACCGAATAGAGTTTAGGCTTCTTCTTCGTGAAAGTTTTGTTCAGAGCTGAGTCCTGTCCACCCGCCGCGTTGTGAGTGGGAGCATAGGCAAAACTTTGGAAGCGGCTTCGATTGTTATCTTTTCCGAAGGTTTTCGTTTTGGTATTCGGATTAAAGCCCGTTTCGCGTCTTCCAAAGGCAGCGAGGTTTTTACCGATGTCATCCGCGCCCCCGAGCTGGACCAGTTGGGCGGCGTTGCTGTCGGTTCCTGCGTCGCGCGTGCTCATATTTAAATTCCAGTTGCCCTTGTCGTCCTTCCAGCCGAGCACCTTGGCTAAACGAGTGGCGTCATCACACGCATTTTTTTGCTCTTCTGTTCCACTTTTCAGTTTGTCGCAGCTCTCTACACGTTGACCTAAATAGTCCATGAGGTTTTCTTCCGAGTAGTTGCCTTTCGTTTTGTCGAAAAGCCAGGCACGTGCTTTCTCCACGCCGCCTTTCTCGTCTGCTTTGGCCAGATATTCGTGAAACTTTTTGTGTCCGTTCCGCACTTGTTCGTAAGCAGTATTGAACTTGTCAGCGAAGTCACCGAGATCTTTGCAGGCCTTCGCTACCTCTTTACCCTTGGAAAGCGCGAGAAGAGAGGCACATGCCATGCGTGCGGCGAAAGTTTTGAGTCCCTCGTCCTTATTCTTCTCCAGCCATCCGGAAGCTTTATCTTTAAGCGCGCTTTTCTGGTCAGAGTTTAAGGTGCCAATCATTTCCGCGAGCGCTTTACCGGCGACGGTCGTATCATCGCTTTTAATCTTTTCCTTAAATTCCAAAAGAAGTTCAGGGCGGATGGAAGGGAAGCCCTTTTGCATCCAATCATTCTCTTTCTCGGTGGAGTTGACTCGACGAGTGACCTCTAAGCGCGAAGCTTTGTCCTCGGGATCGCCGTGAGCCGCAGCGCGAAGCACTTTGACATCGGTCTGATTGCGAGCAGCGTAAAGTTTTTTCAATGTCTCCTGCGCCTCTCCTGACAATTCAAACTCGCTTAAGTTTTTCAAAAGTGCTTTGTCTTTGTTCCAGATGGCGTCTTGCGCGAGAAGTTTTTCGGCGGCCCCCCAGCGGGTTTCTTTGTTTTCAAGTTCCTTCATCCATTTTTCGACTTTCGCGTTCGCGCCGGCTTCCTTTAGGCCCAATCCGCTTACCCACTTTGAAATGGGGCTGTCATCAGTGGGGCGCGTGGCATCTCCGGGAACGGGACCGCCTGATCCCTCGTGTGTAGTTTGGTCATCTACATCGTCGGCGGCGGGCTTTTCGGTCGTCGGTGTGGAGTTCTGCGCAGTGGCTTTGTCGCCAGCCGGCTTTTCGGAGGCAGGCTTTTCGGAGGCAGGCTTCTCTTCTTCTAGAGCGGCTGCAAAAGCTTCTTTGTATTGGGAATCTATTTTCGCGTCTTCCACATCTATTTCTTGAAAACGCTCTTTCAAAACCGTTTGGGCGCTGTACTTCAGGTAGCGGGCAAAAATATTATTCTTATCTTTCTTAGTGAGTTCCCGGGCCGCGCTGAGAACAGCTTCAATGGTTTTTTCGCTAAGTTTCGGATTAGACAGCCAGGTCGCCATAACAGTGGCGTTCTCGGTCATGCTGTTCTCTTCCCAGCTGCGAGCTAGATTGCGTGTGGTGCTTTCGGCGTTTTCAGCGACTTTTCCGAAACCGGCGTAAACGTCGCGGTATATATCTGCGAAAACAGGTGTTCCTAAAACGGCGGCCAAAAGAAGAAGAGAAAAAGTGCGCACCACAAGCATAGTTGTCCCCTGTAATAGCCCCTAAAAATGCAAGGGAGGTGCCAGGCTCAGAAGGAGCCCGTAGCCTTGGGTTGAACACGTATTCTATCAGAGTTCTGCAAGTATGCAGACTTACTGCTTAAAAGGTTTGCAGAGAGCACGCGAGCGTCTGGTTTAAAGGAGAAAGGGAGGCGTTTTCGCGAGTGCTGATTGCGGACGAAAGTCAGGAAGGACTTGCTTTGATGATTTTCGTAAAAGCGCAAGACTCTCGGGTGTTGAGGGGAGAATAGGATCGTTATACGACAAACTGTTCACGTGAACAGTTTGCTCAGTTCTTAGAGAGGGCGTGGGCTTATATCGTATTTGCCCAATCGATGAGAGCCTGTTTTTCGGTCTCGTCCATCGGCGTGCCGTCGTAAGGCATTTGAGCCAAGATGCCGTTTGGATCGGCGTTGCGGATTTGTTCGGGCAACGAATCTACCGCATGGCAGCTCGCGCAGCGGTTTTCCATATAACCTTCCGGATCGGCTGAGGCGCTTACATTGCCACCCCGTTGTCCGGGAACACGGTAGGAAACCGGAGAAGCGCGGCGACGGGATTCTAAGAGTCGGGCAAGACCAAAACGAGCGACGGCGGCTTGGCGGGCGGCTTGTTGTTGAGCCAACTGCGCAGCGGCTTGATCTCTTAATTTTTGGTTGTCCAAAACCGAAGCAATTCTTCCCTGAGCGGTTTGGCCTAATTGTGCCCGGCGATTGGCGTTAAATTGTTGGGCGCGCTGTTGAACAATTTCTAGCGCGCGCTGTCTATCGGCTTCTCGCTGAGCGGCGACCTGTTGCGCTGCGATCAGCGCTTGGTTTTGGGCGATAGCGTTTTGGGGTGCCGAGGCCTGCCCAGGCCGTGCACGGGAAACGTTGTCGTCGCTAGCACCCGCGCGAGGAACTTGCGCCGTGGCAGCAGGCCGTTCGGGCGCGGCTGCGGTGACGGGCAGTTTTGCTAAAGGTTGTAGCGAAAAGGATCCGCTTGCGTATCGGTCGCGCCATTTATCAAGCGTGGCTTGAATCTCTTCCGGCGTTTTTCCGAAGGTAATGGGAATCGCGACGTTGTTTTCGTCGTAAAGGGTTAAACTGTTATTTTCGCCCGTGCTTAAAGCGCGAATGGCTTCCGCAGCTTTCTCCGGCAACTTCTGTTGAGCGGCGTACGTTAATAGCGTTACCGGGTTACGAGCAATCAATTCTTTTTTTGCCGCGGGGTCACCCTTAGCGGCCTTTTCAAAAAGGGCATGTTCTTTGCGGTTGCGTTCCAATTTTTCCGAAAATGCGGTTGAGAAAGCTTTGCGGAACTGCTGGCTCTCATCATTGCCTTCCGCTTCTTTGTGCTCTTCACCGTCTTTAAGCATGCTGGTTGCTTCGTCAGAAGCCCACAAGCCCAGTTTCAAATATTCCAATTCTTGTTTTTCTTCTGGCGTTAGATCGGAATCGCCTTCCATGCGTTCGCGTTTTTCTTCGAAACTATCGCGCAAATCTTTGATTTTTCCCGCCATGGTTTTTTCTTCATCGCGGGGGATGGAGCCTAAAAGTTCAGAAAACGCGCGGGCTGCTTCCTGGAAGCTATCCATTTTGCCTTTACCGCCGAGAAGCGGGTTGTTGTTAATGCCTTCTGCGTAAATGATAGCGAGATCGGTGGTTTTACCTAGTACCGCGTCAAAATCTCTTAGTACGCTTTTGGTGAGAGGCTGTTCACGGCGCTTTTCAAGTTCTGTCCGGTAGTTAGCACGTTCGATACGGCTGCCACGACGGTCTTTCATATACAAATCGACGAAAGGCTTTTTCTCCGGAGCATCTTGGGGAACAATGGCGCGGCCTTTAAATACGCTAGGATCACTTCCAAAAGAATGCGACTCAGCATGGGATGCCGCACTCGTGAAAACGAAAAGAAGAGAAAAGAGAGAAATAAATGTCTTACGTTCCATGCGCCACTCTCGCTAACGTCGCTCTACTACAACAACAAGCAAACTGAGTGAATACGTCTGACGACGCGTTCCCTCACCCGTTGAAAGTGCAACGCGAATGCCAAAGCTCGAACTGATTTCTTTAAGTGGTGCCTTTTTTTGCTGCGTGACTCAGGCGCGCAATTTGTCGAGTGCTAGTACTGTTGTCACTTTGGGCCAGGTGAAGACCACGCGAATACGAAACGGAGGGGGCTTAGGTGGACTGTTTCATTGTAAAATTGCGATTTCGTTAGAGAGGCACGCGCGCTGTCCAAACCTTGGGCGGTTCCGAAAGGTGCCAGGCACCTTTTAGAACTTTCGGGTGTGCGGTTGCACGAAGGGTAAGGGTACTACCTTCGCGGGTACCGCCGCTCCTCGGACTTCGATGTCGAACGTGGGAGCCGTCGCTGCGGCTTTTTCGACAAAGCCCAGTGCAATAGGTGCATCCAGGTGGGGACTAAAGACACCGCTGGTGACTTCGCCCACCACTTTGCCTTCGCTCAAGATGGGATAACCGGGCCGCGCCATGCGCCGGTCGGTGAGAAGCATCGCTTTAAGTTGTCGGGGCGAACCCATTTCGACTTCTTTCTGAAGCGCCTCTTTCCCGATAAATTCATTCTTCTTAAGTTTCACAACCCATTTAAGTCCTGCCGCTATCGGCGACGAGTTCAGTGTGAGTTCATGGCCGTAAAGCGGATACCCCATTTCAGTGCGCAGAGTATCGCGTGATCCCAGACCGCACGGGATGCAGCCCTTGTCCATTCCGACGTCTAAGATTTGTTCCCACAACGCGCCAGCATTTTCTGCTTCCACGTAAAGTTCAAACCCATCTTCTCCCGTGTAGCCTGTGCGCGAAACGTAAGCGGAAATGACGCCGATTTCGCCTTCCGTAGCCCAGTAGTAGGGAAGCTTGGCGGTAACAGCGCCCAGTCCCAAAGCATCCAAAATTTCCACTGACCGCGGGCCTTGAAGTGCGATCAAAGCGGTTGCTTCGCTTTCATCTTCGAAAGAAAGTTGAGGGGGAAGGTGCGACTGCATCCATTGAAAATCGTTTTCCCTGTTCGAGGCATTTACACAAATATAGATATAGTCTTCCGCTCGGCGGTAGACTACGAGATCGTCGATGGCGCCCCCATCGGGTCGACAAAGGACATTGTACTGCGCTTGACCCAGCTGGAGCTTTTCCAAGTCGTTGGTGACGAGTTTATTCAAAGCGGAAAGCGCGTCTTTTCCTCGCAAGGCGAATTGCCCCATGTGGCTCACGTCAAAAAGCCCTGCTGCTTGGCGCACGGCTTTGGTTTCTTCTAAAACGCCCGAGTACTGCACGGGCATTTCATAGCCAGCAAAAGGTACCATGCGTGCTTTGAGATCCACGTGGTGCGAATAAAGAGGGGTTCTAAGACTTTCGTTTGGCATAAGACTCCATCACTTTAGGGATGAGCTCTTCAGCTCGAATGGACATGAGGTGAAAACCAGCGCATTCCTTTTCGACCGCCAACATGGTTTCCACGGCAAAGTCGATTCCGGTTTGAAGCGGATCTTTGGAGCGCTCGAAACGTTGGAGCACATCTTCGGGAACCTGGACACCGGGAAGATTTTTGTGAATATAGGCCAGCATTTCGTAGGACTCGATGATGAGCACACCGGCGATGATTTTTGTCTGCCGTGATTTCGCGCTTTTCAAGAAACCCACAAAATCTTCTAAATCGTAGTTGGCTTGCGTCTGAAAGAAAAGGGCACCCGATTGGATTTTCTTTTCCAGGCGTACCATCTGTCCCGCGCTTTTCAATGTGGGGTTGACGACGGCCCCGACGAAGAACTGGGTAGCCTTGTTCATTTTGTTGCCCTTATCGTCTTCACGAGCTTGCAGTTTTTGTACGATATTTAAAAGGCCGACCGCTTCGAGTTCAAAAACGGGTTTGGAATCGGGGTGGTCGCCGACTTTAACCGGATCGCCAGTTAGGCAGAGTAAATTTGTAATGCCCAAAGCTCCGGCTCCCATCAGATCGGATTGGAGAGCGATTCTATTTCGATCGCGGCAGGTAAGTTGGTAAACCGGTTCGAGGCCTTCATCGAGCAGAACTTTGCAGGCGGCCAAACTCGACATCTTCACTAAAGCGCGTTGGCAGTCGGTGATGTTGATGGCGTCTACAAAAGGAGAAAGAAGGCGAGCGTTGTCCAAAAGCTTTTTCACGCCTATTCCCTTCGGGGGCGTGATTTCAGCACTGATGACTTTATTACCAGCGAGGAGTTTCTCGCGGAGCGTTCCCATTGAACTGCCTAAGCTAGCCCATTTGATTGGGGATGGCTAGCGCAGCGTCTGGGGTAGAAAGCTAAGCGGTCGCTTTTTCGTCGGCGGCCGGTGCGGCTGCGGGTGCTGCCTCAGGTGCCGAATGGGCCTTGGACTGCTTGTTGTACTTTTCTTGATAGTGCGCTTCGCAATAACCGAAGCGATGGTCAGCCATGGGAGTACGGCAGTCCATCGTAGCGCAGGTCTTATAGCGAGCTAAACCGTATTCGCCGTTTCGCCATTTCTTGTAATGCTTCTTGCAGTAGCCCTTTGCTTTGTAGCTCTGCTTGCAAGAACCAATGGCGCATTTGCGCTTCTCGCGCGGGGTATTGGCAAACTCGATTTCTTTTTTGGTGCGTCCTCGTTTGGGCAGTTCCTTTTTAGGAGCTGCGCCTTTTGTTACCGCACCTTCTTTTTTAACGACTTCTTTTGCTGCTGCTTCTTTTTTGGCTTCCGCCATAGAGCCTCCCGCTTTCTCTACTCTTATCGGCGGGAGCGGAAATTGACTGATGACGCGTAAAGTTAAGTGTTAAATATGAAGGGTTTCCGCCAGCCATTGCTTAGGATCGCGAAACCGGGTTCGGCTTAGGCAGGCGGCATCGAAGCGAGAAAAGGATTTTTTGAGCACAAGGTCCGCAACCGCCAGCGCCGCCCCGTAGCACTGCATGACTCCCCGGCCGGTGAAACTGTGGGCTTCAATGAGGTTGTCCCACCCGGGAACTTTTCCCAGGATGCCTGTCGTATCGGGCGTGTAATGGTACATCCCGCCCCAACCAGTCACATGTTTGAGTCTTTCCAGCTTCGTGGAACGTTCAAAGAGGGGAGGCCAGAGATGTTCTTCAAAGAAGTTGGGGTCGTAGCTAAAATTAAATCCAGCCTTTTCGTCTTTAATTACAAAGCCCGCCAAAATGTTTCCCCCTTCGGGATGGAAGTACACTTTGCTGGTATCGACCACCATTCCGTAGGGGGTCATATCAAAACCTTCTGCTTGAAAAAGAGCGATCTGCCGACGTATCGGTTTCAGGTCGAGCGGCTCCTCTTCCTGGAAATCCACGGTTTGGCTCCAGGCTCCCATACAAAGAATCACGACTTCCGCGCTCCACTCTTGTTTCTCAAACTGAACCGTGTCGGAAGGGGCCTGAAGATAGGCGTGGGCTTCCTTTTGATCGGGGAAGACTTCGCCCGCAACCCGGACGCCCCCGTTGTGTTTGCTGATTTTTAAGGCGCGGAAGCGATCGTGAAAACGAACCCCTTTTTCCTGCGCCTCTTTGCGAAAGTACGACTTAAGCGCGTTAGCATTTAAAAGGCCATCCTTTGCCCCAAACATGCCGCATGAAAGGTCCTCTGTTTTATCCAGAAAGGGATAGCGCTGCTTAATGTCACTCGGAGAAAGCTTTTCGTAGGCGACACCCATGGAACGAGTATGGGCGAGAAGGTCATCGGCGGTTTGGGATTCCTCTTTTTTGAAGAGCCATAGATACCCTGATTGCTGAAAGCCGATCTCCTCTTTAATTTCTTCAAAAAGCGCAATCGAGTGACGGGCGAGTTCCACGTTAATAGGATGGCGCCAAAGATGGCGGACCCCCCCCGCGTTGCGTTCTGTGCTGCTGAACTGGCCCTCCAAATCGGGATCGAGAACGTGAATGTCGCGGACCCCCCTGCGCGAAAGTTCGTAAGCAACGGCGCTACCGATAATTCCGGCGCCTAAAACCAAACATTGGGCCTTTGTCTGTGGCATGTCTAAGCGGATATCCCACCCCCGGTATTCCGGCAAGGCTGCTTGCTCAAGGAGTGGCCTTGAGGTTAAACTATTCGCATGCGCAAAATCAAACGGCTTCCCGTTATCCTTCTTGGTTTGTTTGTTGTGTCGAGTGCCTGCACAAAAAAAGCAGCTCACTCGGGTTTGCCCCCTGAAGAGGTGGTCAAACTGTTCGTGCAGATGAGCACTCAGGTGAAAGCACAAGACGATCGCCAGAAACTCGCGTCGTTGTGTGGCGAGGAAATGCGACGGGCTTTTAACGAGATGAATGAGGAAACCTTCGAACTGGCCTACATCAATAATCCTCTTGAACTGAAGAGTTTTGAAGTGTTGCAGAACAACACGCTAAATCAGATCGCAAACGTCCATTACAAAGTGACCGTTTCCAACCCAGGGGGAACCGATCCCACTACGGAAACCACCGAGCGCCGCGTGAACCTCAAGAAAGAGGGGGACGCCTGGTATCTGACCAGCATTCGTCCTGAAGGAACCGACACGGTTCACTTTACGCGGGGAATGATTTTCTAGGGTTTCGATGCTTCCGTTGCCCGCCTTTCTCCGATGTACACGTAATTAAAGACTTCATCCGAGTTTAAAAAAACGGCACTGTGGTTTAGGATTTGACCCTCTATTAATTAAGGGGTCCCTTATGGCTTGGTTTGGTGAATTTTCCGCTTCCTTATCGGGATGGGTATGGGGTCTTCCTCTTATTATATTGTTGATGGGGACCCACGTTTTTTTAACTTTCCGTACGGGCTTTATTCAAAGACACATCTTCAAGGCCATACGCATTTCCTTTAGCCGGGAGCAAACGGGCAAGGGGGATATCAGCCAATTTGGGTCTTTGATGACCGCATTGGCGGCGACGATTGGCACGGGCAATATCATCGGGGTCGCGGGAGCTGTGAGTGTCGGGGGACCCGGCGCGGTCTTTTGGATGTGGCTCACCGGAATATTTGGGATCGCCACGAAATACGGAGAAGCCGTTTTATCGGTGAAGTACCGCATTCAAACGGCCGATGGGCAAATGGCCGGTGGACCTATGTACGTGCTTGAACGCGGGATGGGGAAAAAGTGGTTGGGCGTGATCTTTGCTGTTTTTACCTGCATTGCGGCTTTTGGGATTGGAAACATGACCCAGGCCAATAGCCTAGTGGAACTCGCGTTGGGGCATGTTGCTCCGGAAAACTTCTTCACCACTCGCGTGGTAATGGGCGGTGTGATGGCCGCGCTTACGGCAGCCGTCATTTTGGGGGGAATCCGATCCATCGCGCGTGTCTGCGCGGTACTCGTTCCCGTCATGGCGGTTGTGTACATTGTTGGCTGTGCATTGGTGCTTCTCACCAACCTCTCTGCTTTGCCCGGGGCGATTGGAGAAATTCTCACCGGTGCTTTCAGTGGCCAAGCAGCCGTCGGCGGTTTCTTGGGCGCCACCTTCAAGCAAGCGGTCCAGTCGGGAATTGCGCGCGGTCTTTTTTCCAATGAATCGGGACTAGGTAGCGCTCCTATTGTGGCGGCCGCGGCGAGAACGCCTAACCCCGTGCGCCAGGCTTTGGTTTCAGCAACGGGTACGTTTTGGGATACCGTTGTCGTGTGTTTAATGACGGGACTCGTTTTAGTGGTAAGTGGTCACTGGAACGAGGGGCTACCCAAAGCTCAACTTACCAGCGCAGCGTTTGGAGAGTTGCACGCTATTGGCCCCATCATCCTTTTGATCGGACTCGCGACTTTTGTTTTTTCCACTATTCTGGGATGGAGCTACTACGGAGAAAGGGCCGTAGAGTATTTGTTTGGAAAAAAATCGATTACTCCGTACCGACTTTGTTGGGTGGCGGCTGTGTGGTTTGGGGCGGTACAACCCGCTGCAGCCGTGTGGGATTTTGCGGATGCTGCTAACGGACTCATGGCGCTTCCCAACCTGATTTCGCTCGTGGTTCTTTCGGGAGTCATCGCCGCTGAAACGAAGGCGAACGAAGCAGAGTGGAAATCCTAAGAGCGCGATAACGTTCTAAGAGGTTCTACAGATCGTCAGGCGTGATTTCATGGCACGCTTTTGAGTCGGTGAGATTCTTAAAGTAGTCCTGGAATCTTTTGTCTTCGCACATTTCTCCGATGCGCAAATAACTTAAAACGTCATCCTTGGTTTTAAACACCATTACCCAATCCGTTTGGGTTCCCAATACTGTAATCGCTTCTTTCTCTGGAAGAGATGCCTGAAACGCAGGACCTTTTTTTACTGTCCGCCACTTAGGGAACAGATACTGCGCAGAATCTTTGCTGAACAAATTCCACGCTGACTGTTCTTCGAAATCTGTTTTCGAAATGAGATTGATGAGCCAGGAATTGCCATCGGGATCGTCGCCGTAGGAAAAAATCACACCGAACGCGAGCTTCTCGCTGTTGGGTGCGGTACGAAGTTCAATTTCGGTTCCGAACGGGGAATAATCAAAACGCTGTTCAGTTTCTGCAGAAGCGCCCGGTTGCAACGCGAAAAGTGCTGCGACCAACAAAAAAGTTTTCATGGAACTTCCTTTTCAATTTCAAAGCCTAACGGCTAAAATCTCCATCTGGGACGACCCTCCTGTCAAACTGTTTTCTCGGACCTTCCTTTAGAACCTTGTAAAATCAATAAGTTGTGCCCCTATAGGAGCGCGAAAGCCCGCCGGCTGCCACCGGCAGGTGGGCTAAGTAATGAGAAATCCAAGCCTTGCACTGGTTGCTACCCGGTGCTAGAGTCGGCCAATATTTTTGGACACTCGTAAGGGAGAGGGTAATGACCACTGAAGAAAAGGTGAAGAATATCATTGTTGAACAGCTCGGAGTAGAGGCAGACACCGTGACTCCCGAAGCGTCTTTCATTGATGACCTGGGCGCTGACTCACTCGACATCGTTGAGCTTGTCATGACCATGGAAGAAGAATTTGACTTAGAAATCCCGGATGAAGATGCCGAGAAAATCAAAACCGTGAATGATGTAGTGAACTACATCAAAGCGAAAGTTAACTAGTACGCGAAATCAAACCAATGCGACGAGTGGTAGTGACAGGCTACGGGGCGATCAGTCCGGTGGGCAATACCGCGCCCGCCAACTGGGACTCCATGATGGCAGCCCGATCCGGGATTGCCACAGTAAAGCAATTCGATGCGGCCAGGTACACGTGCCGAATTGCGGGTGAAGTTAAGGATTACGATCCCACCGCTTATTTCAACGTAAAAGAACTAAAAAAAATGGACCGCTTTATCCAGTTCTGCATGATTGCAGGCGATGAAGCGATTAAGCACTCAGGCTTGGAGCTTGAGAAGGAAAACCGCGAGCGTATCGGCGCGTGTGTAGGTGTCGGTATCGGTGGTCTGATTGAAATTCAAAGGTGGCACAAAGAAGTTTTGGACAACGGCCCCAGGCGGGTAAGCCCTTTCTTTATTCCCATGATCATCGGCAACCTGGCACCGGGCCAGATTGCGATTAAGTACGGGCTAAAAGGCCCGAACACGGTGATAACCACCGCCTGCTCTTCCAGCGCCCACGCACTCGGTGAATCCGTTCGGACGATTCAGCACGGAGGAGTCGATGTGATGGTGGCCGGTGGCGCGGAGGCAGTCATTTGTGACTTAAGCTTTGCAGGTTTTTGTTCTGCGCGCGCTCTTTCCCAGCGAAACGACGAGCCAACACGCGCTTCTCGCCCTTACGACAAAGACCGTGACGGCTTTGTGATGGGAGAAGGGGCCGCCGTGATGATTTTAGAAGAATTGGAGCATGCTAAGAAGCGTGGTGCCACGATCTTTGCCGAAATGGTTGGTTACGGTTCGAACTGCGATGCTTTCCACATCACCGCTCCGAGTCCAGATGGAGAAGGTGCGGTGAGGTGCATGAAGCTGGCGCTCGAAGACGCGAAGCTGAAGCCCGAAGCCGTTCAGTATGTAAACACGCACGGAACCTCCACTCCTCTTGGTGACGTGATGGAAACAGTCGCTCTTAAATCGGTGTTTGGTTCTCACGCCAAAAATCTTGCGGTCAGCTCCACAAAATCGATGACGGGTCACCTGCTGGGTGCTGCCGGTGCTTTGGAAGCGATGTTCTGTGTGCAAGCGATGCAACACGGTGCCATTCCGCCAACAATCAATCTTGAAAATCCAAGTCCTGAATGTGATTTAGATTACGTTCCAAACGAAGCACGTCAGAAAAAAGTGGACACCGTGATGACTAATTCGTTTGGTTTCGGAGGCACGAACGCGACGCTCATCCTCAAGAAGTTTGAAAGGTAATAGCCGTGAAACAAAAGGTATTTGTCGGATGCGACCATGGCGGCTTTGCCCTCAAAGCAACTTTGCTCCCCCGACTTAAAGAAACTTTCCCCCAAATAGAATTTAGCGATCTCGGTTGCGAAGGCGAGTCGCCCGTGGATTACCCCGATTACGCCAGAAAAGTGGGCGAGAAGGTGGGGCGAGGAGAGGGGCGCGGTATTTTAATTTGTGGCAGTGGCACCGGAATGGCGATAGCCGCCAACAAAATGGGAGGCGTGCGCGCCGCTAATCTTTGGGACGTTAATGTCGCGCAATTGGCTCGCCAGCACAACAATACCAACGTGATGTGCCTGGGGGGACGGATCGTACCAGCGGAAACCGCGTTTGAGATTTGTAAAACGTGGCTGACCACGGAATTTGAGGGCGGACGCCACGCGGCGCGGGTGGACATTATTCATGAAATGGAAACCAAGTGAAGGATATTGATCTTAAAAAAGCCGATCCCCAAGTGTGGGCTTCCATTGAAAAGGAACTAGACCGACAGCAAAACAGCCTGGAACTTATCCCGAGCGAAAACTCAACCTCGGTTGCCGTCATGCAGGCGCAAGGGACGGTGCTAACCAATAAATACGCGGAAGGTTACCCAGGGAAGCGATACTACGGCGGATGCGAGTTCGTGGATGAGATAGAAGAACTTGCCCGTCAACGCTGTCAGAAACTCTTCGGCTCCGATCACGTCAACGTCCAACCTCATTCCGGTTCGCAAGCGAACATGGGCGTCTATTTCAGCTGTCTGGAGCCAGGAGCCACGATCTTGGGCATGGATTTGAGCCACGGAGGCCATCTCACCCATGGTTTTAAAGTCAATTTCTCGGGCATGATCTACAAAGGGATTGCGTACGGTGTGCGCAAAGAAGATCAACGTATTGATTTTGATCAGGTGCGCGATCTTGCCAAGAAAAATCGTCCGGCCATGATTGTAGCCGGAGCGAGTGCGTATCCTCGCATTATTGATTTTGAGGCGTTCGCGCAGATCGCAGAGGAAGTGAATGCTCTTTTGATGGTCGATATGGCGCACATTGCGGGCTTGGTCGCAGCGGGCGTTCACCCTTCGCCTGTCCCTTTTGCACATTTCGTTACTAGTACGACGCATAAAACGCTCCGCGGCCCTCGCGGCGGATTTATTCTGTGTCGCGAAGAGTTTAAGAAGAAAGTGGATAGCCGTATTTTTCCCGGAATTCAGGGCGGGCCTCTCATGCATGTCATTGCAGCAAAAGCGGTGGCTTTCGGAGAAGCCGCAACGCCGGAATTCGCCACCTATCAGAAACAGGTCGTGAAGAACTGCCGCGTCCTGGGAGAAACTCTCATGGCCGAAGGGTGTGACTTGGTTAGCGGGGGAACCGAAAATCATCTTTTGCTGGTGGATTTAAGAAGTCAGAAAATTACGGGCAAGGACGCCGAAGCGCGTTTGGATCAGGTTGGTCTTACGGTGAACAAAAACACCGTACCCTTTGAGACCGAAAGCGCTTTCGTAACGAGCGGTATTCGTTTGGGGACCCCTTCCATCACGACACGCGGAATGGGAGAGTCGGAGATGGAAATCTTGGGCAAACTGATTGCTCGTGTTGTGCGCGATGGCTCAGCGGACACCCTGTCCGAAGTGCGTCGATCGGTAAAAAAATTGTGCGATGAATATCCGTTGTACCCCAAACTATGAGTGCGCCCCGCCGACAATCTCGCATCGCCGCCATGCAGATCCTCTATCTTATGGATCAGAACCACGAGTTTTCTCCTGGGGACGCGGTCGAATATTTTGAGAAGCAATTTTCTGAAGAGAAAACAGAAGTCGATCTTTTCACCCGGACTCTGGTCCTGGGAGTCAGTGGCCAGGCCGCGCGATTAGACGAGTACATCCGTACCGCGTCTGAGAACTGGCGCGTGGAACGTATGACGGTGGTGGACCGTGCGATTTTGCGTCTGGGCGCGTTCGAACTTTACCATTGCGACGATATCCCCAAGACAGTCACGATCGATGAGATGATCGAGCTGGCCAAACAGTTCGGCTCGGAGAGTAGCCCGGCCTTCATCAATGGCGTCCTGGACCGCATGGCCCGCTCGCTCGACCGCCCTGAAAAGGCGCCCTAAGCACCCCTGCTTTGGCGGCTCTCGTTTTTTGGGATACACTCTTTTTATGCAGATACCGGCTTTAAAAGAAGACACCGCTCCTCAGGACCTTCGCGAACAGGACGTTGCCTGTGTTTGGGTTTGGCTCGAACCCCGGCCTTCCGCCACGCCGATTCAAACCCAAGCCATCCAGCATGTTGACTGGTGGCTACAGGGAGCGCTTTCTCGGTATTTGAAGGACCCGCGTGTGAAAGAAGATCAAACTACCTTTATTCCTACGCGCGGTCGTCTCAAGGCCCCCTGGGTAGCAGTAGAATGTGGCGAAGAATTTGCTACCGAACGCTTGTTTCAAAATGCAGCCGGCATGAAGTTGGAAAACGTGATAGCGGTTTGCGAGTCCCCCGAAAAAGCCGCAACGCTAAAAAAGCTCCTTCAAAAAGAAAAGCACCAAACTTTTCCTGAGGCGTTAACCATTCTTGCAGACGAGCCCATTTCGTCCAGCTTTGGTGACGACTAAAGATGAGTTCGAACCTCTCGCGTATTGCCCAAGAACGCGAAAAAGTGATTCTGGTCGGCGTGCAGCTACATCCTGAAACCGATAATTCCATGACCGAATCGATGGAGGAATTGGCCCGGCTTGTGGATACCGATGGAGGGCTCGTCGTGGACCGGTGGGTTCAAAAGCGACACACTCCGGATCCAGGACTGTTTTTAGGTAAGGGAAAAGCCGAGGAACTTGCCGTTCGTCGAAAAGAACTCGACTGCAATTTGATTGTTTTTGACAACGAGTTGACAGGCGGTCAGCAGAGACACCTGGAGCAAATCGTGGGCTGTCGCATCGTGGATCGCACCGGCGTTATTCTTGATATTTTCTCCAAGCACGCTCGGAGTAAAGAGGCCAAAAATCAGGTTGAAATGGCGACGTTGCAGTACTTGAGTTCTCGACTCACCCGCCTTTGGACTCATCTAGGACGGCAAAAAGGGGGTATCGGTCTTAAGGGCATGGGAGAAAAACAAATTGAGCTCGATAGACGGCAGATCCGAACGCGGATTTCTCGCCTGAAGAAAGAGATTGCCCGCACCAGTCATGAACGATCAGTTCAACGCGAGAAACGTGATAAGTTTTTGCGGGTTGCTTTGGTGGGTTACACAAACGCTGGCAAATCCACGCTGATGAATGCGCTGACCACGGCAGAAGTGCTCGTGGACGATCAGTTGTTTGCGACGCTGGATCCGACCATTCGTATTATTGATCCGAAAACCCGGCCGCCCATTTTGCTAAGTGACACGGTGGGTTTTATCAAAAAGTTACCCCATGATTTAGTGGCGTCGTTCCGCAGTACGCTGAGCGAGGTGATTGAAGCCGACCTTTTGCTGCACGTCGTGGATCTTTCTTCACCGAGTTACGAAGAAGAGATGGAAGTCACTGAGAGGGTGCTTGAAGAAATTGGGGCAGGGAATAAACCTATCCTTCCAGTGTTTAATAAGCTCGATCGCGTGAAGGACGAGCTTTTGGTGAAAGTTCTTTCGCGCAAATACGGCGTGGCTCACGTACTGTCCGCGCAAAACGAAAAGCAAGTTTTTGAGTTACGTGAAGCCCTCTATGGGTTTTTCCTCAAAGACATGCTTGAGCTTACGGTAGTGCTCCCGTACTCGCAGACCATCTTGCAGTCTCAGATTCACGAGAACGCCAAGGTGCTCGAAACAAAATATGTCGAAGACGGCATTCAGATGCATTTGCGTATCATGCGCTCGGACGCCAACCGACTGAAATTAGGCTCCTATCTGATTGAGGGTTCTTTGTGAAACTTGTTCTCACGCGAGCGCTGTTTGGCCTGCCTGAGGAGGAGCTAAGAAAAGCCTTCACGCAAATTGAAACCGTGGAGAAGGGACGTCCTCTTTCTCACGAGGAACTCAAAGAGGCCCTAAGGGGCGCCGACGTAGTCATTTGCATGCTCAATGATCGTATTGATGGTGCGACAGCGTCGAATTTGAAGTGTGTCGTGACGTATTCGGTCGGAACCAACCATTTGAATGTTTCAGAGCTTACCGCCAAAGGAATCAAGATTGCGCATACGCCCGATGTGCTCACGGAAGCGACAGCCAATACGGCATGGGCTCTTTTGTTAGCTGTGGCCCGGCGACTCAATGAGGCCAGTCATTGGATGCGGGAAGAGGGAAGGTGTGATTTTGGTCCAGATGTGTTTGTCGGACACCGGATTGAGGGAGCCACACTAGGTATTTTGGGAATGGGTCGCATTGGTCAGGCGGTCGCCCGAAGGGCTGCCCCCTTTGGGATGAAGGTGATTTACCATAACCGCAATCGCTTGCCGGCCGCCACAGAAGAGGCACTCCGGGCGCGTTATGTCTCGGCAGAGGAATTAATCATGAGCAGCGATATGCTGTCGCTGCACTGTCCTTTAACTTCGGACACCAGACATTTCATCAACGAGCGCAGTCTTTCACAAATGAAATCCCGCAGCGTTCTGGTGAATACGTCGCGCGGCGCGGTCGTGGATGAAACGGCTCTTATTGCGCATTTAAAGAGAAATCCGGAGTTTCGTGTTGGCTTGGACGTTTACGAAAAGGAGCCCCAGGTTCCCGGGGAGCTTTTACGCCTACCCAACGCTTTTTGCTTGCCTCACGTAGGGTCTGCGGAAAGGGAGACGCGGGCTAGAATGGCGCAGATCTGCGGGGAAGAGGCGATTCGCTTTGCGAAAGGCCAGCCGCTTAGGTATGAACATAGAATATGACGGAGCTTGAGAATAAGTTAACTATTTTTGTTCTTTCTGACGGGACGGGGGAAACCGCCGAGCAGCTTGTGAACGCGGCTTTGGTCCAGTTTGAACGCAAGGGACTAAAGATTGTCAGATACAAGAATATTCGCACGGAGGCTCAGGTGGACGATGTGTTCGCCAAGGCCAAAAACTCTCAAACCCTTGTGATTCACACTGTCGTTTCCGAAGGTCTACGCAAATACATCGCGGACGTTTCGACGAAGGCGGGAACGCCAGGAGTGGATTTACTGGGACCGTTAATGGAACACCTGTCTCAGTACTTGAAGAAGGATCCCCATGCCGAGCCGGGTCTTTTTCACCAGGTGAACGAGTATTATTTTAAGCGAATAGACGCAATCGAATATACCGTGAAGCACGATGATGGTCGCTACCCCACGAATTTAGCCAAAGCCGACATTATTTTGGTGGGCCTGTCGCGGACGAGCAAAACTCCCCTTAGCGTTTATCTGTCGTATAAAGGTTGGCGTGTTGCGAACGTGCCCATTGTCCATGGGATGGAGCTGCCCAAGAAAATCGAAGAGATTGACCAACGTCGTATAATTGGGCTCATGATTGATTCCAGCTCGTTGGTTCAGATCCGCCGGCAGCGTTTGGTAAGAATGGGTGATGATCCGACGTCTGACTACGCCAGCCTCGATCATGTCATTCAGGAAATTGAGTACGCAAAATCGATTTTTCGGCAACACCGCCATTGGCCTGTGTTTGACGTGACTAACAAGGCGCTAGAAGAAACCGCGACCGAAGTCGAAAAGTACATCCGTACGCATTTTCCCGAAAAGTTCGAAATTTCGTACTAGTAGTAAACCCACGCCCTCGAGCTTGTTAGAATCACGGACAGGGTGCGTGCGTTTTCAAGGTAGCCGTCTAGAGGTTGCCCATGAAAGCACGCGCACAACATACGAAGCCTTAAACAATGTGGTAGGCGCGAGCTGACATGAAACGAGGCGTCCCCGGCCTTCCAGAGACGCCTCGAAATCGAGAACTCGATTGGTACTACAGGTCCATTATGGATCTCACACCCAGTGCGGCAAGAATCCTGACCGAAAGCGTTAACAACTTGTTAAGGGTCTATTGCGATGAAAAAAGCCGATAAAATGCGTGAAAGCACTATCGGCCCGGTGAGCTGAAACCCAATCCACCTCACCAGGCCAAATCATGCAGCTCTCTCTCGAGAGCCATTTGGGGGGTAGGGACGCGGCAAACTGTTACAAAGCAATAAAAACTTTTAACCAACGCCCAACAACTACAAACTATTGTTTGGAACGTTTACCGAATCGCTAATGCAGGGATAGTTTGCAAGTGAAATGCCAATCACTTAAGCCCACCTAGCCGGATGCGCACATTGTGTGTCTGTCGCAGTTTTGTACGTAGACAGTTTTTAGCGGGGGAAAAGAAATGCGATTTCATGGATCTAGAGTGAAATACGCACGCTGTATTTTTTGTAAAGCAAATGCACGTATTAGATCAGAATACAGACAATTCTAGGTGCCTAGGCAAAGGTGCCTGTGCACTTTTGGCTTTTCGAACTTCGTTCGAAACACCGAATAGGTGCGCGGTTTAGGTGCCTTTGTACTTTTGGCTTTCGAACTTCGTTCGAAACACCGAATAGGTGCCAGGTCACTTTTCTACCGAAAAGTGCACAGGCACCTATTCGGCTAAAGCCTTCTTACGAACGCGCTCTTTCTCGGTAGCGATAATTTGCGAGACGGCGTTGGGTTTGCCGTAAGGGTCTGCGCTAAGCGCGATGAGGGAATGCTGATAGGTGGAGGCGCCAGGAATCGGGTTAAGATCCTTGTGAATCTTAAAGTTCTCAATGTTTTTAGCAAGCGAAGGGTCTTTTTGTGCTTCAGCCTGAAGCATGGTGAGTTCCAGTTGGTTCTGTTCTTCCATCGCTGGAGATGAGAAACCCTTGAAGGGGAAATTCCAAGTAATATCGAGTCGCCCGAGCTTGTAGCCACGATCTTCGTTGTCTACGAGAAGACTTCTGCCTTTGAGCCAGACGGGGTCGTTCGAACCAAAGCGCGTGTCTGCACCCACAAAAAGTTGGATCTCTGGAAAACGTTCCGAAAGCTGGCGCTCGGCCTCTGGACCGAGCTGCGAGAGGACGATGATGACATCGGCGCGCTCTTTCAGTTTGGGGAGATAAGTGCGAAGCGCGGTTTCTGGTTGTTCGGCGACGACATCCCCACTGATCTTCTTCGGGTCCGAAAGGCCCAGCACGCCGTAGTTCACCCCTTCACGCGAGATAATCTGATATGGAGCAAAGATAGGGGTAAGACCGCTCGCGGCCTGAACATTTGTGCTCACCCAAGCGAACTTGGAATCTTTTTCGAGTTCCTTAAGAGCCGACACGCCCAAACGAAAATCTGCCGGACCCGGTGCAAACAAATCTAAACCAGAAGCATTGTATCCAGCGACTACGGCCTTCGCGCGCTCGCGAAAATGTTCCACGGGGAGCTTGGACTTAAAGGGAGAAAAGGCATTGCCTGAGTCCACGTATAAAACTTGGGCCGATTCCTTGCGCACGTCGGAAACCGCGTTGGCTTCTCTATCCAGACCACCATTTTGGTTGTAGTGGCAACCGCAAGGCTCGATTTCAGCTAAACGATTGGATTGATGGAGAAGGGTGAGCTTCGCAGTACCGGGGAGTTCCCCTTTGGGTTGGGGCACGTTCTGCAAAAAATAGAGCCCGACACCGATTAAAGCCAGAAACAAAATACCCATCAAAGTTAACGAAAGTCGGCGTTTCATTATTCCTCTCCTGCCATCTTAGCTAGGTCAGCTGCGCATCGCGCTTTGCCATCTACCGTTTCACGGTAGGTAAAACTCGTTCCGTCATAGTGAATCTCAGCCGTGTCCCCGGGGCGCAACTGCTCATTTAAAAAACGCTCTGAAAGGGGGTCCTGCAGAAAGTCATCGACAACACGGTTCATTTGACGTGCGCCGGTATCTTCGACGTGCGAAAGTTTCACAATAGCCGCCCGCGCTTCAGGAGTGAGCTCCAGTTTGATGCCCTTTGAAGCCAGCTCTTCTTCCAGGGTAATCAGCTTATTACCGAGAATGCGATCGAGCTCTGGCTCGCCAATAGAGTTCATCACCGAGATAGATCCCTGGCGATTCATGAACTCGGGGCTAAACCTTTGTTTCGCTAGCTCAACAATCTTTTGTTTAAGCTCGTCACCTTTATACTCACCCGCTTTTATGAGATCGGCACCCACGTTACTGGTGAAAACGAAGATGACGTTACGAATATCGATTTCGTTACCCGCGGCATCGGTAATAAAGTTGCCTTCGAGAGCCGCCAAGAAAAAGTTAAGGACTTTGGGGTCGGCTTTTTCCATTTCGTCCACCAGCACGACCATGTAAGGACGGCGCTTGATGGCTTCGGTAAGTTTACCGCCCTCTTCGTAACCGACGTACCCGGGAGGCGCGCCAATAAGACGGTTAATCGCGATTTTGTCCATGTACTCCGCCATGTTTAATCGGATGATCGCATCTTTCGAGTCGAACATTTCCTCGGCGAGATTTTCCGCCAAGAACGTCTTTCCTGTTCCGGTTTCACCAAAAAGAACGGTGCTGCCCAGTGGGCCTTTCGACGACTTTTCCCACAGGTTGGAATAGCGCCTGCGAAGGGCCTTAAAAATAGGTTTTACTGCGTGATCTTGTCCTACAAGCTTGTTCGTCATCGCCGCTTCGCCTTCGCGTAAGCGTTCGGCTGCGCTTTTTCGCATGCGCGCGACGGGCACTCCCGACATGCGTTCCACAACTCGTGCTACGTGATCCTCGGTTACGGTCGTGGCACCCACTCCCGACTTACGAATGATAAGCCCGAGATCCTCCCTAGACTTAGATAGTTCCGCTTGAAGGGTTTCAATCTCTTTCTTCAGGTCGTTGGCGGCTTCAAACTCTTGGGCAGCAATATGGACGCGTTGCTGCTTTTCGAGGCTTTGCAATCGCTTCTCGGCTTCTGCGATTTCGTCATTGAGTTCTTTGGAGCGGGTCCACTCCCGTGAAAGAGCCGCTCGTTCTTGATCTACTTTTAGGAGTTGCGCACTCACATCGTCGATCGCTGCTTGCGTGACAGGGTCGTTAGCCTCCCCAAGGGAGCGACGCTTTAACGTTAGAGCGTTAAACTTCTCGTCAAGTTCAGCCAAGGCGTTGGGATAGTTTTGTTCAAGGCGGGCAAGTGTTCCCGCTTCATCGAAAATATCGAGTGCTTTATCCGGAAGAAAGCGCGTGGTGACGTACCGATTGCCGTACTTGGGAATGACGCGAATCGCCTCTTCTTCGTACTTAATCCCGTGGTGATCTTCGTAGCGTTGTTGCAAACCTTTTAAGATGGCATAACTCTCGTCTTCGGTAGCCGGGGGAACGGTTTCTGGCTGGAAACGCCGTTCTAAAGCGCTGTCGGGCTCAATGTATTTCCGGTACTCGTCGAGCGTGGTGGTGCCGATCATTTTCAGCTGCCCGCGTGCCAGTGCCGGTTTAAGAATATTGGCTGCGTCGGGTCCGCCTTCGGCTTTTCCCGCGCCGACAATCATGTGAAGCTCATCGACAACGACAATCGTTTTAGGATCCGCAGTCAAATCATCTACTACAGCTTTTAACCGGCTTTCGAATTCGCCGCGTTGTTTTGCGCCTGCCAGCATGCCAGGGATATCCAAAAAGATAACACGGTGGTCTTTAAGAAACGCAGGTACGTCATCGCTTGCAATGAGTTGCGCGAGGCCTTCTGCAATCGCAGTTTTACCCACTCCGGGTTCGCCAACCAAAGCGACGTTGTTTTTCCGTCGGCGACCCAGCGTTTGAATGACGTTACGAATGGTTTTCTCTCGCCCAATGACAGGATCCAATTTTCCTTCACGAGCTAACTGGGTGTAGTCCGTGCCGTAGCGTTCGAGTGCGAACATCCGGCTTTCGACATCGGCGCCCTCGGACGAGCGTGACTTAATCTCCCCTTCAATTTTCGCGGAGAAGGCTTCTTTACTTAAGCCTACGGCACTTAAGACTTCTGCGATTTTAGGGTCGTGTTCTGGCACTGTCATCAGAAGGTGGGCGAGGTTAATTTTGGTATGCCCGAGACGGTGGCGCTTAGCATCAGCTGCCTTAAGGATCGGCAAAAGTTTTACCATGTGAACCGAAACTTCTGGTCCGCTAACCCCAGCACGAGAAGCAAATTCTTGTTCTGCCGCGGACTGGAGTCTTTCGAAATTAATCCCTTGTCGCTGGAGCAACGATTGCGCGAAGTGCTGATCGTCTCTCAGGAGAGCCAGGAACATATGCCGTGCGCTGGGCTCAGGGTCACTCTGGTCTTGGGCAATCTGCGTGGTGGCAGTTAAAATCTTCTGCACATCGGAGGTCGAATTGCGGATGAGCTCTTCAATGTTGGGGTCGGCAACAGACGGAGTCATCCACCCGAAAAGCAAAAGGAGAGCTGAAATGGGGGCAAATCTTCGCATCGTGTTCTTACCGTCTACAGGCCACCGGGCCTGGGCCCCGCAAGCGGGGCTACGCTCCAATCGAGCAAATCCGCAGCCAAGGGTTCGGATTGTCTGAGGCTCGTCTCGCGCTGCGCACTTACAGGCTGCGCCTCAAATGGGCCCAAAATCGCCACAAAGGTGTCTAGACTCTAACTAGAAGCGGCTCAAGGGCAGCCTAAAAAAAAGAGCGCGCCTTTTGGGGGCGCGCTCTTTGATGACTTTAAAAGAATGAGATCAGTGTTACTTGGTTCGCCGTCTTAGTTCGCGACCGCGCCTTGGTAACATTCATCCAACTGAGCATTTTCTTCCCAGTAAGAAGGACCCTGCTGGAGAGCTGCACTCAACACATTCGCATTTCCTTGCTGAACGCGAGCGGGTTCTTCATGACCTAAACCGTTGTCGATGATCTGGGCTTCGAAATTCGCCGCAGCGGTGCTTTCCGTAAAGCGATCCGACAAGATCCAAGCGTTCACGCCGGCGCGCAACATATCACATCCGTTGGTGTTATTGGCACGGACGAGTGAGCAACCACGGCGCTCAAGAGCTCCGAGGACGCGACCCACGTTTTCCATCTGGGCATCAGCCGCGGGATCCATGTTCGCTGCGCGATCCGTTAAATCTTTTTTGAAAGCGTCCAATTTCGACAGGTCGACTTGGAAACCATTGGTCGCAATGGCGGTACCGCTGCCACTGGCTGCAGGCACCCACTTGCGGACCAAAGCTTTTGCTTGAGCCGACGTCAAATTGTTGTTGCGCGCTTTGGGAAGGGCAGCCGCGACATCCACAGATTCATGTCCAGCCTGTATGTCGATTGAGCTCTCACCGGCGGTGATATTCAAAGCAGCAACAAGAGCGCTGGTCTGCGCATCTTTGTCGATCAGGCGAAGCACTTCGTCCCGATTCAATTTCGTAGAGTGCACTTTCGAGTGAATGGCTTGCAAACCATCGACAGTCACTTTGCCGAGGGTTAAGCGAGCGGTCCAATAAGCCGACGCGTCTTGTCCGAGCACTTTAGTTAAGTAACCAACGGCGGCGCGTTCAGCGACCGCGGCGCTTTCTTGCGTCAATAAAGCAACCAACTCGCGTTGCTGCGTTTGTGTCAATTGCGTCGCTAAGTCTACGGTAACCGTAGCGGGAGCTGCACTGGCAGCAATGCCGAAGGCCATCGCCCACACGGTCATAAGCTTACTGAGATACTTCATTTGTATACCCTCATCCTTTTAAAGGTGGTGTCATCAGTTAAGTGCCTAACCTATCCTCAAACACGAATTTGTATGCCACCAATGAAAGTGCTTTATGACACAGAGTTTAGGACCGAAGCAAGCCGAAAATGACACGCCTGAGTTGGCGCTCCTGGCCAACTTCCAGCCAAACACGGGCGCCCTAAAGACCTAAAAGGACTCACATAAAGGGGTCAGGAGCTCTCTCGCCGGACGTACCCCCAATGGGAGCAAAACACGCCGGTTTTCAAACCGGATCTGCCTTTCAAACTCACTTTTTTCTAGTGCGGAGCGTCTCTCCAAGCGTGCAATAAGACAGTGTTTACCTGGACAAGTCCCGCATATAGAGGAGGTGACGAAAGAGGCTATCTTGACGTGGTGCGGTAAAATCCTGTATAAATGCAAACACTTTTGAGTTTCTGTTTGGTTGGGCCCTTCGGCAAAATGTTCATTATTTTAGGTCTTTAGCTCTAGCAATCGGGGTACGCGCGCGGTGTTTTTTAAGCGTGTCATAGCCAGTTACTTGTGTTTGGGGATGCTTATGCCTGCACCTTTGTGGGCCCAGGCTAACCAAGCGCCGGCCCATTCCGCGCCTAAGGCGGTGGAAAGCGCCACCGCTGCGCCGGTTCCCGTTGCGGCAGCGACTCCCGAAGCCGCGTCTGAAGCAGAGCCGGAAACCAAAACGGAAGCAGAGGCAGAGCCCAAAGGGGATCGCCGAGCGCCCCTTTTGGAAAAGTTCATTCTGGCTACCTGGCGCTTACGCGACATCACTCAAAAATCCATCCCGGGTTTACTCGAATATTGGAAAGTGGAAATGACGGCGCTTTTTGAGCCGTTTAAAGCCTGCGATTCCTATTACCCAAAAGACGCGCTTCCCACTTCAGTAGACGAAGTAAATGCCATCGTGGCTGACGCACAGAAGGCGCTCTCCGATTATCTCGCGTCAGAAGAAGCCGCGTTGGGGACTCTTCCCTTCGAGCTAACCGATGCGGCCCCGCGCCCGCCGGCCGTGACCTCTCCCCTGAGTTCTCATTTATGCCAGCCGCTTATTTGGGATCAAAAAAACGAGGAAGGCGAGGCCGTGCTCAGTGGCAACTCTTCCCCCGGGGCAATGCCCTCTTTTTTGGGAGATCTCAGCCGGAAAACGCCGACGTCTCCTTTTACTAGCAGCGAAGTGAAAAAATGGTTGGGTTGGAATGCAAACCTCCGAAAACTGGCTCGCCTTCACGCACAGGTTTGGGGACTAAAAACGAAAGAAGTCCCTCCGACTTTGCCGGATTTCTCTGTTCCCGAGAATGTGGGAATCAAACTTCAGGCGATTTTGACAGAGACAGACAGAGAGAAATCTCGCCAAGCGGTACTCGCCAATCAAATGCTCACGTCGGGATTGCTGCCCGGATATTCCCCTCAATTTGTCGCCTGCTCGGAAAAAGAAAAGCTTTGTTCTGACGCCGGCGTTCCCACTACCTCGACCGGTTACTGCTTTTGTGATGGAAAAGAAAAAGACGCTCGTCTCTTAGATGAAGAGATCGTGGCGACTCTTCAAGCGCGCGAAGAGAAGAACAGCCAAGTGTCCCACGGCGCCTATCTCAACGCCATTCGTCGCCTGGGAATTAAGGGCCTTCTTACGGAACTCGCGACTGCTAACTCGTTTCTTCCTGAAAAGGAACGCCGTGCGATCCCTGACGCCTGTGTGCGCGCCGATGACATAAAAGAATACGTTTGGCAGTACCAACGCAACTCGGAAGTGGGTTACCGACAGTGGTGGATCCAACGCTTCAATCAAGCCGTCGATGAGCTGGTGCAGTCCTATGCAGAAGGTTCCCGCCAAATTCCTTTACCCGATGTAGAAACGGCTTACCCCATCTACGCTACTGCTCAAGCGCTTGCGAGTAGCGCCATCTTAGCGCTGTCGCGCGCAACCCTGATGGCGGGTATGACGGTCGACGAAGAAGCTGTTTTGGAGAATGAGAAAAAAGAAGCGCTCGTTCAGATGGGTGCCTATCCCTTCGACGCCCATCTTTCTCAAGACCAAGCCCCCTTCGCACAAATTCTCGGGGACAAACTGCGTACCTGGGCAGTGCTCGTGCAGCAGGAGTGGATCAATTTAGAAGAAAAAGACTGGGCGCAGCGTCAGCAAATCGCCGAAAAAATGGTGTCCCAAGTTGTCCGCTATGCCATGGAAGACGCACTTGAGACCTATGTCATGTTGTTTGCGCTCAACAACGAGAAACTGAATGCTCCCGCTCTTCAGGCAACATGGCAGCAATCCTTCCGCTTGCAGTGGAGACAGACCATTGCGAGTCCCGAGTTCGCTAAAGAATGGGATGCGATGGCGGAAAAAATCACTCAAGCGTTTCTGGATTCCGAAGTGTGGCAAAAGCAATTTGCGGCTGACAGTCTTTCCGACGAGGAAACCGAGTTGCGGTTAAATGATCTCATGCCGCGTGTGCAAGAGGCTTCGCTCACGGATATTCCCGAGGCGCGTGCGTCGTCGACTCTTCCCGATGCTTACGGAAAAGGAACACAGAAACCCGTCTTTCTTCTGACTCCGGAAAAGGCCGATCATCACCTTGCCCTGGCCAAAGGGCTTTCTGCGTTGGCTCGCTCGAAGCGAAAAGAGCTTATCGAAAAATTGTCTCAGATGCCCGGCTACAACGACCCGAATTGGCTTGCGCGTAACTTCGTGCAAACGGTCACGTTGCCCGATGGCACCCAGAAGAGAACGACGGTGCGCAGTGTAGAAGCGCTCGCGGACGCTGTGCTTGCGAAGTTTGAAGAGACCGCGCGGGCCGATGCCGAACGCGATCGCGATCTCCGGGCAACGGAACGCAAAGCGGCTCTGGATGAAGTGAAGTCATGGCTTTTAAAAGAAACGCGTAGCGCTGAGATAGCCTACTCAGATGCGCGCAAGCGTGTTGCGCTACGTTTGCAGGAAAAATATTTAGCCCCTCTGCGAAAAGCCAAGAGCTCCACGCGAGAGGAAAAGGCATGGCGGGAATACGTCGAGCGCACGTGGAAAGAAGTTAGCGCGCTGGAAATTGGAATTACGGAAGGAGCCAAAGAGCGCGGCGAGCTTTTTGCGCGTGAAGCAGAAGGCACTCGCCAGAACCAACTCCCCAAGGTTCGCGAAGTGTTTGAACAAGCTACTGAGCGCGAGGGTGAATTGATTTCTGGCCGGATCTTTGCGGTCTTGAAGGAAGACAAAAAGCCAGGCGAGCGCTTTGTCGCCTATTGCCTGGGCCTTAAGGATCGTAGCAAAGACGAAAACTGCCAAAAGTGGTTGTTTCCCCTGCAGGAAGAAAATCGTGGCGTGTTGCAGGCGTTTTATGAAACCCGTGCCATGGAAGTGACGCAAGTCCAGGTGACGAGTTTCCTCGAGTCTTTTGGTGAGACAGGCCTGCTTTACCCCGGCAAAGCGAATGCGGGATCTCTCTACGAGGGCGCGGAAGATGAGATGGCTGTTGAAAATGCGATTTTTCAAGCCGATACGGTTGCAGAGGAACTGTTTACCGGATGGTACGGTTATCTCTATCCGCAATCTGAGGAAGGCGAACAAGCAAGAACGTTGATTGATGCGTTCCTGGTAGGTGTTTCGCAAGCAGCTCATAAAAAAGAGAACGCTGGTTTGACCGCGGAAGCACTCTTAGTGCGCATGGGAGCAAGGAAAGCTTGGGACGCGCAGGGTTGGACCAAAAAATGGAACGCGCGGGTAGAGCGTGCGGGTAAAGCCATTAGCGAAGCGCTCGAGAATCCAACAGAAGAAAAATTGAGCGGCGTGTTCTTTGTTTTTCAAGCTCTGGTGGGGAAAGAGTACGCACTGCTCCTCATTGCGCCTCCCGAACAGACAGAGAGTCTTGCGCGCAATCGCACTGCTGAAGTCATGGCCGAATCCATTACGCCTAACTTCTATGCCTTCCGTTCGCTTGTTTTAGACCATATCGAAACATTGAGTATTGCTCAGCCTGATCCGGAACGGGCATTGAAGGAAGCCAAGAAAGAATTACTTAATCTTGAGTTCCAGCTGAAAGATTTGGAAGAGGCGAAACGCTTTGACGCTGATGTCATGACGCGGATCGGAGAAAGAGCCCGTCACTTCAAACTTGTTGCTGCGCGTGCCGAGCACCAAATTAACGCCTACGTCGGCTTAGAGCGTTTGCTACAAATCTATTTCCCCGAACACACCGTTACCAAACAACTCGCCACAGCCTCGAGAGACAGTTCTGTCTCGGCGATTTGGAACGCCTACTATGCCGATCAGTTTGTAAATTCGCGTGAGGATGCCGAAGGTAAGGCGCTTTCCATGACCCCTGCGGAAGTTCTTGTCGACTTAAATACCATCGCCAAAGAAGCCACCGGGATGCTCGCGGAAGTCTCCTTCGCCCGCGCAGAAAGTTATCTCGAAGACGTGAGTCTCTATTTCACGGCGCTAAAAGAAGGTGCGGCTGCGGAGAATGCCCAAGCCCAGCTTGACCGCCTTTTGGAAGCTGACACGGCTTCTTTGCGTTCGCAGAGCCCTGCGGTCATTGCCTATTTAGAGCAAGGAACAGCCTTACCCGGAAACCTGCGTTTGATTGTGGATCGCTTGGGAGCTTTGTTAACGGCGTCTCGACGTGAGGAAAAGGAATGGCTCACGTCGATTCTTCAAGGCCAGCGATTGGATGGAATCACGTGGGAAGGTGTAGCCAATGGTTGGCTAGAAAAGGCTGAAGTTCTTCAAAAGGATCTCAAAACGGCGCAGGAAAACGCCAAAGCGGAAGCGCACGCAAGCGTTTGGGTACCTTCGGTATTGCGCGCTCGCTACGGTGCCTTAGTGCAATCGAGTGCCTCCCTCCTTTTTCATCCGGCTGTTTCTTTTGGACCCGTTCTCGATAAGGAAGGCGAACTCACCGTTTGGTTGAACACCGCCCCTTACCAGGCGTTTGAAACCAGATCGGAAGTGGCTGAGAAAAAAGAGGCGGAAGAGAAAACAAAAACAGAAAGAGCAGAAGGGGATAAGGCCGAGAAGGAAGAAAATAACGAAGAACAAAAAAAGAAGCTCAGCGAAGTAAGTCCCGTTCTCATGGCCGAAGCGCTTATTCGCGTTGCGCAAGAGGAATTTGCGACTGATGTACGTGCGGAAATGTTTGGCAAGCTGGTGGAAGGTCCCACCGTGTTTCAGGGTTTACTCGATAGCGATGTAAACACGCGTTTGGCGACGGTGTATGCCTTAAGGCAGTTGCAAAAGAAAGAAGCGTACGAGCAATTAAAAATCTATTTTAGAAACTACGCTCAGAAGATCTACGAAGAACAGTTTCCTGAAGCCCTCGAAAATGATGATTCGGATACGCCCATAGCCCAAAAAATCGGGCGTTGGTTCCAGGAAACTAAAAACGAAATCAGTGGTGCGAGCAGCACATTATTCTCCCGTGCCTTAAAAGCGCTTTCTTCAGTCCCCCCGTCTCAGGCTCTGCCTGAGACAACTCAAAAGATCTCCACGGATTCAGGGTCCCAACCCCCTGAGTCCGTGGAGAATAGTAACGCCGCAAAGAAAACTCCGACTTTCCTCTTCTCCGAAGAAGACACCGAAGAGCGGCTTGATTACGAAACCTGGGGTGAAGAATTACAGAGCGTGGTGTCCCTTTGGAGGGATGTGCGTGAAGAAGAGACAACTGCTAATCAGATTATTGTCGGTGAGGAACTCTTCGCTCTTTTCTTTGGCTTTTTGCCTTATCGCCTAAACGAGGGACGAGTCGAACTGCCACAAGAAGGGCAAGAACTTGCTTTAGACAAAGGGTATACCGAATTTTTGATGATGAGCGTCGACCAAAGGCGCTCGATCATCGATGAAGTCGTGGCACGTTTTGATCGGGAAGTGCAGCGCCAAGCAGCGGAAACCCTGATCGCTTACCAAAAGGAACGGCGCGAAAAACAGCGGCTGGGGCTGTCTGCTCCTGCGCGCCTCACGTTGGAAGTGCGTCCTTTTGCGCCGGGCAGTTCTGTTTCGTTTGTCCCGAATGCGCGCCGAGTGACGGATCGCACACGGTTCGTGCGTTTCATGGCAGAGTACTTTCTTCCTTACGCTCCTACCGCACAAGATAAAGAACTTGCGCAGTGGGAGAAACAGTTGAATGAAAGTGCGGCGCAAGGGCGTACGGCGTTTGAACGTGACGCGCAGTTGTTCTCCTATGAATGGTATCCCATTGGCGTTCCTACTACTTCGGGTGAACGTTTTGCTAAATGGACGTTGGATTTGGCGGAAAATGTATCCGCACGGTCTGCTTTTACAGCGCGTAGTGGGAACGCTTCAGGCAAACATATTTGGAACACCCACCAAAGTTTAGAAGCGTGGCGTGAATCGTCCGAATATCAGCAGCTTGAAAAGCTTATCGCGCTATTTGATCGCAACGCGGAAGCCAGTGCAAGCGCACAAACCTATCCCTTCATGCTGGCTTTACTTAACTGGAAGAAAAACCACTATGGCACTTCGCGTGCCCTGACCGGACCCCAGCCGATTGAACAGGCGTTGACGAACACGGACACCGCCGCACTTTTGCCCGCGTTGATTGATGTGATGGGCCTCAACCTGAAAGATTTTGCGGGTTGGGAAAAACTCACCGACGACGCAGAAGAAATCGTCCACACGATTATCGCACAGGAAAGACGCTTCGCCCTGGTGGGCGTTGGTGAACGACGTTTTGCGAATACCGCCGTGTCCAGTACGGTATCGGAAAATCCCGACTGGGGCCCAGACTACGAAACGCGGTTTTTTCCCGTGTTTCCGGCTCAGCGAACAGAGTTTTTGCCGGCGGAAACGTTTGAAGACTACACGGCGATGCTCGAGAAACCCGCAACCTATCTCCGGTACCAGGTGAACACGAGCGACCGCGGGTCTCGTCCATTGTACAAGCAACTCATGTCGGTTCAGGGGCGCATGGTGGGAGTGGGAGAAATCCAAAGTGGTAGCCCGATTCGCAGACATTCGTTCGATCAGCACCAGAATGCGTGGGGGTCCTACACCTTTGGGGGTAATGACCACTTGGATACCCGAGGCGCTCAAGGTTTGTTGCAACGTGCTCGGCTAGCAGGCCTTGAAGGGGTCGGCGAAAGCGAACTGCGTCGTGTGGTGCAGGCTCGCGAACAGTACATCGATTTTGTGGATAAAGTTTCTCAGCTCGTTGATAAATATCCGTTTGAAGAAACGCGTAAGGCCCAAGTAGAGGGCAATAGCATTTTATTGAACGCCGGAGGGTTTGCGAAAAAGTGGGGTTCCCGTCTGTCGCGTGGGTGGCTGATTTCTCCTGCCGGTCAGGATCAACTGGATGCGATGCTCGAAAGCTACAAACGGCAGACGAACTATTCCGGCGAAATAACGCTACCGAGTTCTTACCCAGGTTCCGAGCAAATAGCGGCTGCCATCTGGCAGGCGGGGCTGATGACGAAAAGCCGAGTGGAGTCTGGGCTGACAGCAAGTCAGAAAGCAGATCGTCAGAAGTTGTTGGGACTCATCGATTCTTATTTTGCAGGCGAAGTACAAAAAATCGATTACCGTCGAGGCACAGCGGTGGTTGCGGATAATATTTTGCCTCGTCTGGACAAGCTGTGCCAGGTCGCCTGGGTAAAAGACACGCAGTCGGACGCAGACTTCAAAAAAGTAAAGGATCTCATCAAAGAATCTCAGATTCTCTATTACGAAAATCTCGCGGTGTTTTTGAATGAGTTTTTACCTGAAGGCGATAACAATCAAACGTACCGAAAACTTTTAGAGCTGCAGGCCGAAAAAACGCGCATTCGGCAGACGTGGGAGAAAGCAGAGACCGTGGTCCACGCTTTGTTCGGTATTATGTTGTTGCAATTGTTTGCGGGAGAAACAGCTCTGGGAGGGGCCGCGGTATCTCAATCGGTTAAACAATGGGTCACGGCAGGTGCGGGCGTTCTCTTTAATATTTACTTCGGCATCACTCTTTACGATGAAATGGCGGAAGACTACTGGGCAAGCGAAGGGCGCTTGGAGTTCCTGCGCGGGAACCGCGATACCGTTATTGCCGACGTAATGCCGCTGGTCAGTGACGAAAAAGGCATGGACGTGGATTTGGTTGAGTCGGACATGCTTTCTCGCCAACAGAGCAAGCTGCGTTGGTTTTCTCGTCTTTGGCTTGGGGCGATGACTTTCCAGGGATTGGGCCTGGCGCAGAAAGTCCTTCGTGGTGGCACCGGCATGGTGATGACGCGCGTACGTCCCCAGTGGATGATGGCACGCCGTCTGAAAAGTTACGCCAAACAACTGGGACTCGATCCGCAAGGGCTCATGAAAATGTCTGAGACCGAAGCGGTCGCGCGTATCCGCCAGGCGACTCTCGACAAGCTTGAAGGTGTTTTGGGGGCGGCGCAAAAAGGAGATGGCTTTATCCTCTCTCCTAAAATGGCAGAGGCACTTCGCAACGATATCCGCGCTCAGCTCAAGGGAATCTCGTCTGAATTAAAGCTAGACCGAAAGACCCTTAAGCCGCTCGAACTCAGCGGAGGCCGTGCGGTAACTCCGAATATTTTGGACCGTCGTCGTGAAATTCAGCCTGTGATCGATAAACTGGCAAATATTGACCGCCAACTCCTGCAAAAACGCTTTGTATCGCGTGATGATCTTGCGCTTATGTTTACCGGTAAAGACGTACCGATCCTCCCAGGAATGGGCGCTCCCGTGTTCCGACACATGCCAGGTTGGTTGCCGTTCACCGGCATGCCGGCCTCAGTATTTGCATTAGGACCCCAAACAGCGAAGCTAAATAAAATTTACAGGGTGATGGAAGCCGAAAAGAACGCGAGCAACGTTTTAAGTTTCCATCTAGTCGGCGCCTGGCGCGAAAAGTATGACATCCGTTTGTTCCAAATGGCTGAGACGTTCTCCAAGGAATTGCAGCACGTTCGGGCACTACGCGTGGGACGGGTGGCAGAGGAAACCAAACAGCTAGAACAGCTGCTCGCACAAAAACAAATCACTCCTGCACGCTTTGATGCCTTGAAAAAGAAACTGGCCGATAAAGCCGCAGCCGATCGCAGCGACGTGGAGGAGTTACTCGCGGCAATTATTGATACGCATCATCCACTTTATTTGCGGTTTGCGACTCCTTCTCAGAAAGCCATTAACGTAACGATCGCTGAAGAAGAGGGTTCGGTTGTCGGATCGCGGCTTTTCAGTTTGGGGAGATCAGGCCAAGCGAATGCGGTTAGTGAGCCCATGCAGGAAATGGCGCGCGAACTTCGCCTGATTGCGGATGCGAGTGGCATCCAAGCAGATAATCAGCTGTTGCGAGCCATTGCGCGCCGCGATTACCATAAACTTGCCAAGGAGTTCATGAGCCCGGCGCGCGTTATTATCGCCAAGGAACAGCAACGATCGGAAGACGAGATTCCCGAGCTGACGATCGCAGGTTCACAAGCGCGATCGGTGCCGCTTATCACGCAGTCGCCCAAACCGGCCGCAGAGAGTCCTCTGGCGCGTGAGGGTGAAATGAGTGCGCTTTTGCCGGAAAAAGCACGTGAGACGGGCGTGCGTTGGATTGCGGAAGACTACGGAATTGAGCTTAACCGCGTGATGGCGCTCGCAGTGAAAAATGAAAGCGGTGGAGCCGACGATATCTTGTCGCTGTTGCGGTCACGTCTCACCTCGACCGATTTGCAAGCTGCCTACGGAGAAAGTTTGGTAGCGGGGATATCAGCGAGTGAAGCGCGTGCTTATCAGATCGCCATTGCTTACACGCGGGATATGGAAATTGCAGCGGAAGTGGGAAGACAGCAGGGAGCGGCTCGCGCGCAAGGGATTTTTGAACAGTTCTACCAAATGCGGCTTAAGGATCTCAGTCGTGTTCTCAATCAGCCCCCCTCTTTAGCGGAAGCCAAAGCGACTTTGGGAATGGACCCTCGAGCGAAGAAATGGACGCAAACGGAAGTGGCGGTTCGTCGTGGAGAGCTCGAAGGACGTGTTGACCAAGATTTATTAAAACGTGCGGAAAAGCGTTTGCATGATTATGCCCCCGACTCTCGTCGTTTGATGACCTTAGAAGAATACGGCGTGGTTACCGATGTGTCACCCGAGTATTGGGATGTGCCAGAAGTGCTTCGTACGATCACCCAAGGAATGGATATTTCGATCAGTCGCCATTGGCTGGGGCGCCCGCTGGAACCCACCGAAGCCGTTCGTTTATCGGATCTGTTCCGGGGTCGCACCGACACCTTGATTGGCGCCGAGAACTTACTCGCCGCCAGCTCACTGGACGAGCAGGGCATTCGCGCTGCGGCTCGCCGCTGGGAGCGGGAACTGGCTCCGCGTGCTAATCGCTCTTCCGCTGAAGTGCGCGCGCAGCTGCAGAAGTACGAACTTGAGCTTCCCGAGAACGAACGCGTCTTTGAAGCGGCCCTCGAGCGGGTGCGCGCAGCCGAACGTCTTTTGATAGAGCAAAGCAAAAAAGGTCCGCTCTCGCGTGCACTCCCGACTCCTTCGGGTCAAACCGCGGCCAGAGAACTCGCCCCTGATGCGATCCGAGCGCCTTTGCCGAAGAAAATTCCAACAGCTTTGGAAGAAGAAGCACGGTTTTTAGATTTGAACGCGGCGGCTGCTCATCCTAGTGTGCAAGCCCAAGCGGGAGGAGCTCAGAGCGCCGTTTCTCGGGTTGCGCAACAAGGCTTTTCGCGGACTCAGGTCCTTGTGCTCGAAGAAGAAATTCAAACCCAAGCGGTGCGTCATATCGATGAGCACTGGGCTCGCGTGCTTCAGGCCACCGAAGCCTTGCAGAAGGCCCAGGCAGCGGGTCGTCTTAGGGCGGAAGAGGGCAACGAGTTGTTGCAAAGTTTACTTGCCCACTATGGCTCGGTGGAATCGTCGATTCATATGCGGATGAGCGTTGCTACCGCTTTGGAAGTTTCGCGGCGTTTTTTGAAAGTGCATGGCGTTAGGTTTGCCGAGACTTCGCTGCGAGATTTCCGGTTTGTCACAAACGATTACGCTCGCGCCATTACTCAAGTGGGGCAGCTATTAGATTCCGAGGAAAGCGCTCTTTACCGACGGCATCGGCAGGCGTTAAAGGCTTGGACAACGTTGTACGCCCTCCAAGACAAGTGGTTTGAGCCGAATGAACCGAGTCCTCGGTCTGGCAGGGGGGTGGAAGGTTTGGTGCTCAGGGGGCCGTTCCAGTTGCCTCTGGAAGCTCTCTTACACGACGCTATTTTGACTAATTCCACTCTTCTTTCCTTCCTTCTTTCGGGGGAAGAAAATGGCGGTGGCCCTGAGGCCTTAGTCCTCCAGCATCTTTTTGCCGATCAGGTCCCTGCTGGCTCGCTTCGAAGTGCGCTTTTGCACAAGAACTGGGATGGCGACCGGATCATGATGGAATTGGAATTGCGATTGACGGAATGGGAAGGTCAAGAGGGCGAAACGCTCCAAGTTCTGCGGCACAAAGTGGGGCGTGCGTTAGACCGGTTGGTGGCGTCCGGCTACACGTTTCGTTCATTGTCCTCACCCGAAGAGATTTTGGAAAGTGGTTTAGAGGGCGATGATGACAGCGCGGAAGCACCGGCTCCGTAGAAAATTTAGGGTACTTTGTTGCGGAGTAGGTAATCGTTATGCGTTGCGATATACATTTTCAGCGAGATCGTCACAAGTTCATCGACGGGCCGTTTTGTATTACGGGCCATCAGCTCCATATCGCGTACAACGTGCGCAGGCAAAGTCAGGGTGATTTGAGTGGGCTCGGTATCCGCCGGGGAGCGTTCTTTCTTTTGCATGACCTCGATCATAAAGGGCAAAGGCCAGGCGTCAAGGGGGAAGGGCGTGACGCGTACGGGAAGCTCGGGTTCTCTGGGTGGGCGAGGGGTTTGCAGGGGGAAGGGCACTCGATTAGGATGTGCTAGACTAAGTCTTTATGAGTAAACGGTTTCCCTCCAATTTTTCAGGCTTTTTAAAGAGCTTTTCCGTCATTGCCTTCGCGGTCGCGGCGGGGGGCATTTTGGCGGGATTCCTCTTTCTTTTCAGTCTCTGGCACGGCTTACCGGATGTAAATTCTCTCAAAAACTTTCGCCATTCTAATTCCACGGAAGTGTACTCGGCCGACGGGGCAAAAATCGGTGAGTACACCTTGGAGCGTCGATACCCGGTGCGTTTCGAGGATATCCCCAGGCATGTGGCCGGGGCATTTATCGCGGCGGAGGATTCTAATTTCTATCAGCACGGCGGCATCGATTTTGTGGGGATTGCGCGTGCCATGTTTTCCAACATCATGGCGGGTCGGTACGCTCAAGGAGCGAGCACTATTACCCAGCAGGTCGCACGCAGCATTTTGCTCACCACGCGTAAGAAGGAAATTACGCGAAAAGTCCGTGAGATGATACTCGCGCGGCAGATGGAAAAGCAGCTCAATAAACGTGAAATTCTCAGCCTCTATTTGAGTGAAATTTATTTGGGCCACGCGGCCTACGGTATTCGCGCGGCGGCGAGAAACTACTTCGAGAAAGAAGTTCAAGAACTGAGTATCGCCGAATCGGCGATCTTAGCTGGCTTGCCTCAGCGCCCGGCCGAATGGGACCCCTTTCGCAATCCTTACAAATCTAAAATGCGTCAGCGTTATGTGCTCAGACGCATGGTGGATGAAGGTTACATCAGTGTGGAAGAAGCGCGGGCCGCGTACGCTGAACCGTTAAAACTGCATCCGATGAAAAGGCTCTACCAAGCTTCGCCTTACTTCACCGAATATGTGCGCACGCATTTGGTAAAAAAGTATGGAAACGAAAACGTGTTGCGTGAAGGCTTTCGCGTTAGCACGACCGTTCGCCATGACTTTCAGCAGGTTGCGGAAAAAGCTCTCGATAATGGCTTACGGGAAGTCGACAAACGTTTGGGATGGCGCGGTCCCCTGCAGCAGCTTGCCACTCCCGAGGAAAAAGACGCCTTCCTGACAAAAGTTCATGATTCTGTATTAGAAGAGGCGAGTCCTGCTCGCATTTTGCCCGGTGAAATCGCGGAAGGCGCAAAGCTCCTCTACGATCGTACGTTTATGGATAACCCCCGCAGTCCTTATTATGGGGAAACCCCCGTGCAGAGCGGGAAGTTTTACTCCGCGCTGATTGAGACGGTCATCGATGAACAACGTCTGGCTTTAGCGCGCATCGGGAAAACGCAGATTCAACTTCCTCTCGATACCATGTCCTGGGTTGTGGTGAACGGACATCCCGTGCGAAACATCTCCTCTTTTCTGAAGAGCGGAGACGTGGTTCAGGTAAAAATCGACACCATCCGTAAGGCCAAGGGAGAAGTAGTCGCTTCTCTAGAACAAGAACCCGAAGTGCAAGGGGCTCTTCTATCGTATGAAATTGATACTGGCTTTGTCGTCGCGATGGTAGGTGGAACAGATTTCGACAAGAGCCAGTTCAATCGTGCCTTACAAGCCAAGCGCCAGGTGGGATCCACTTCCAAAGCGCTTTTATACGCCGCTGGCTTTGATAAAGGTTTCTCACCTTCTTCATTGGTGGCCGATTCTCCGGTTGTCTTTAAACAAGAAGAGGCCGACCTCGAATCGGGACTTCAGGATACGGAAGTGGATGACTGGAAGCCCCACAACTATGAAGAAAAGTTTCGCGGTGAGATCACCCTGCGCACCGCTCTCATCCGGTCGATGAATATCCCCACTATCAAGCTTCTCAGCGAAATTGGAGTGGACTACGCCATTCAGTATGCTCGCGCGTTGGGAATTGAAGCGCCTTTGCCTCGCGATCTGACTATCGCCCTCGGTTCATGGTCGGCCAGTCTGGAAGAACTCATGCAAGCGTTTGCGATTTTTCCGCGCCTAGGACAACCCGGCTCACTGGTCTACATCGAACGTGTGGCCAACGGCGACGGGGAAGTGCTCGAAGAATACGACTTGAAGAAGAACACCTCGCCTTTAGATGCGATGCCGACTGAGGGGCCCGACGCGGATCCTTTGCGTTCGCCGCCGAACGATGGCCTGGTGATTTCGCCTCAGACGGCTTACATGATGACGGATCTGCTGCGCGGGGCGGTTCAAGAAGGTACCGGACGGCGAGCTTATATTTCTCCTTATATTGCTGGTAAAACAGGAACCTCCAACGATTTCCACGATGGCTGGTTTATTGGTTACAGTCCGCAGATCATGACGGGAGTCTGGGTAGGCTTTGACTCCCAAAAACAGATGGCCGCAGGTGAGGGCGGCGGCAGAGCCGCGGCCCCCATTTTTGCCGAGTACATGAAGTACGTACTGGATCAGTACCCCAAGAAAGACTTTCCCATTCCGGACGATATTTCCTTTGCTTACGTAGATAAGGACACCGGACGGCTGGCAACCTCCGAAACGGTTGATCGAGTACGCGTGGCGTTTAAAAATGGGTTTGTGCCCAACCGCGACGGCACCAATGTGGCGCGCGTTTCGGAACCAGGTATCCCACGAGCGACCACCGAGATCCCCACCGCGCCTAAAACCGACGAGAATGGGGGGACGATTGAAGCCCCGCCTCTCCGTCCTGCCGAGCCGGAACAGGACATGTCGGATCTTCTCCGCGACGGCTATTAATTTCGAGTCCATTGCCCCGAAAGCCGCTCCCCCGCCCACTTCTAGGAACCGAGCAAACCCTTGTTTTCGCAAACAGAAACTGCTACAAGCTAGGAGGCCGGCTAAGGTGTGGTACTCCAAGCCTCGCTGTGGTAGTGAAGAGGCGCGGCGCGCAAGAAGTTTTACGGTTGTGGTAGGGATGCGGGCTTAAGCCCGCATTTTTGTTTAGGGACCCGTTTAATTGGAATCGATACGTAAATCAGAAGTGGAACAAAAACTGATCGATTTCTGCCAGGGTTTGATCGGCTCCTTGGGCTATCGTACGGTGGATTTGGACTGTCAGCTTTCTGGTCGCTCGACGGTGCGATTGTTTATTGAAACGGATAAACCCCGTGGGGAAAGTTCAGACGCTGCACAAGGGGTTTCCCTTGGGGATTGCGTGAAGGTGACTGAGATTCTTAGCCCGGCTTTGGATACCGAACAAATTTTCTCTGGTCCCTACGATTTGGAAGTTTCGTCGCCGGGCCTGGACCGGCGTTTGCGCTTGCGTTCGGACTTCGAAGCCTGTGTGGGCGAAGAAGTGAAGTTACGATTTTACACCCCTGTGGAGGGCTTGGGTTCGCAAACGCGCGCCAAGGTTCTTCAAATTCAGGGAGAGAGTTTGAAGCTCAAAGTGGACCAAAAGGAAGTCTCTGTCTTGCTGTCGAATATCAAGCGAGGCAATCTTATTTGGGAAGGATGACGAGGTAGAGGTAGGAAATGGCATCGGAATTAGCACGAGTTATAGAATTAGTTGAAAAAGAAAAAGGCATCGATCGCAGTGTGCTCATTGAAGCACTTGAATCCGCGATGGTCATGGCCGCCAAGAAAAAGTTTGGTCTGGAGCACGAAATTGAAGCTCAGTTCAATCCCGATTTAGGCGAAGTCGAGTTATTTGAATTTAAGACTGTCGTGGAGCGTCTTCGTAACCCTCACACGGAAATTGTTAAAGACAAGGCGCTTGAACTTGATCCAGGTGTGGTTTTGGGTGACAGCATAGGTGTCAAACTCGATTCTTCCGAATTCGGTCGAATCGCGGCCCAAACTGCCAAACAGGTCATCATTCAAAAAGTGCGCGATGCGGAACGCGACATTATTTACAATGAATTCAACGTCCGTAAGGGTGAGCTTGTCAGCGGCGTTTGTCGTCGTATTGAAAAGGGCTGTATCATTGTGGATCTCGGTCGTACCGATGCGATTATGCCTGGCCGTGAGCAGATTCCAGGTGAGCACTATCGGCCGGGGGATCGGGTATTAGGTTACCTGATCGACGTTCAGCAGACCCCGCGCGGTCCAAAAATTGTTTTGTCTCGTACGTGCTCGGAACTCCTCGTTCAGCTGTTCCATCAGGAAGTGCCTGAAGTAAATGAAGGCATTGTGGTAATCAAAAGCGCAGCGCGTGAGCCTGGCGTGCGTGCAAAAATTGCCGTGGATTCCACCGATGCGGATGTGGATCCCGTTGGCGCTTGCGTCGGCGTGAAGGGCGTACGTGTCCAGAATGTCGTGCAAGAATTGCGCGGCGAGAAGATCGACATTGTGCCTTGGGACGAGGATGAAACGCGTTTCGTGTGTAACGCGCTCGCCCCCGCTGAAGTTCAAAAAGTGTTACTCGACGAAGAAAACCACGCGATGGAAATTGTGGTGGCCGACAACCAACTCTCCTTGGCAATTGGTAAGCGCGGTCAGAACGTGAAGTTGGCGTCGATGCTCACCGGTTGGAAAATCGATATTCTTTCTGAAGTGCGCATGAACACCCGTGTCGAAGAGGCAAAGGGCATTTTAATGCGGATTCCGGATGTAGACGATACGCTTGCGCGGACTCTTTACCATTTTGGTTTTACGGCGGATGTATTGGCTCAGTCTCAGCCGGAAGCTTTGAAGGTTGTGCCAGGCCTGTCGGTGGAACGTGCCCAGACGCTTATCGCAGCGGCGAACGAACTGGTGAAGTCAGAAGACTACGCAAAGATTAAAGCTGAAGTGGTGGAGAAGGTGAAAGTATCAACCACCATGTCGCAGCCGCAAGCGGCGATTTCGAAGAAGCTTTCTGCGGATGAAGTGTTTGCGAAACTGAAAGCCGAAGTTAAGGCCTCCGAGGCAGGGGCCAACGAAGCAGCGGCAGAGTCCACGGAAGCAGCAGCTGAATCTAAGGAAGCAGCAGCTGAATCTAAGGAAGCAGCAGCTGAATCTAAGGAAGCAGCAGCTGAATCTAAGGAAGCAGCAGCGGCAGAGACAACGGGAGACGAATCCACTCCGCCTCCGACAAAGCCGGATAGCGTTAAAGCATCCGGTGAGCCGGGTGGCACAGAGGCATAGCGAATAAAATATGGCAGCAAGGTTGAAAGTTTATGAGCTCGCCAAAGAGCTCAACCAGGAAAGCCGCAATATTCTCGAAGTGGCACAGCGCCTGGGGATCAATATCAAGAACCCTACCAGCGTCATCGGGTCAGAAGAAGCGCGGATGGTGCGGGATTATTACAAGAAGACCCCACCTGTAACGAGGCGGAAAGTCATTGTGCGATCCAGCGCGGGGCAGGCCGCGGCTGATCCGGTTGCAGCAGCTCCTTCGGCGCCGAAAGAAGAAGTGGCGGCTCCCAAGGCACCGGGCACCGTAACGACTGAGCGTCGAGTCGGGCAAACGGTTATCCGACGTCGTAAAAAAGCGGCTCCGGAACCTGTGGTCGAGGAAGTTCCCGAGCCGGTGGAAACTGCGGCTGAAGGAGAGGTGGGAGCGCCTCAGGCTGAGGAAGACAACTCCGAAACGATTATTGAAGTTCAGGAAGAGTCCGTTGAGGTAGTTGAAACGGCCGCTTCGGGCGAAACCGAAGAGGCTCCCACGGCGGCACCAACTCGTCGGGTAGCTTTTCCTTCTATCATCAAGAAAGTTTCTACTGATCAACATTTAGAAGAGACTATCGGCGCCAAGCCCAAAAAACGGGAACGTCCCACGAAAGATGAGGCCGCCGCGGAAGATTCCTCTCCGAAGCGCGTGCGTGAAATCGATGTGGTCATGGCCGCAGCCGCTCCGGAGACCAAGGAAGCCGCTAACAAGCGTCGCATGTTGCAGCGCCAGAGCGGCGTCTTCCGCAGTGCAGACTTCCTAAAACGAGAACTCATTCGCAGCGGCAAAAAGAAAAAGCCCGCATTGAATCGGCCTGCTCAAAAAACTTTGATCACAACTCGTTCTGCCCGTAAACGCGTGGTGGAAATGGGAGAGACCATTTCGCTTGAAGACTTGGCCAAGGCCATGGGGGTTAAGGCGAAGCAGTTGCAGAAAAAGCTAGGCGAATTGGGAACGGAAATTGGCGAGAAGCCTGAAATCGACTTTGATACGGCGACGATTGTGGCGGCCGACCTCGGTTATTCCGTTAAGCAGAATATTTTTAAAGAGGAAGAGTTTTTGGCAGCAGCAGCCGGTGTCGAAGATGACACCAACAAAGTAACGCGTGCTCCGGTAGTGACCATTATGGGGCACGTCGATCACGGTAAAACTTCCCTGCTCGACAAGATCCGTAAGGCCAAAGTGGCAGAGGGTGAAGCTGGCGGAATTACTCAGCACATTGGTGCCTATTCCGTTCCGCACAAAGACAGCCGCATTACCTTCGTCGATACCCCAGGCCACGAGGCATTCACCGCGATGCGTGCGCGCGGAGCGGGTGTAACGGACATTGTCATCTTAGTGGTGTCGGCGACTGAAGGGCCTATGCCTCAAACAGTCGAGTCAATCAACCATGCGAAAGCGGCCGGTGTCCCCATTATTGTCGCCGTTAATAAGACAGACTTGCCCGACGCAAACCCGGATAAAACAAAACAAGCGTTAGCAAACTATGAGCTAAACCCCGAAGAGTGGGGTGGTGACACGATTTATGTGAGTGTTTCGGCTAAGACCGGTAAAGGAATTGACCAGCTTTTGGAAAGCGTCCTTCTCCATGCAGAACTGTTGGAGCTTAAAGCGGATCCGACGGGAGCGGCACAAGGCGTGATCGTGGAGTCACGAATGGAAAAAGGTCGCGGCCCTGTCGCCACGGTTCTTGTCCAATCCGGAACGTTGCGCCCGGGCGATATCATTGCCTGCGGACTCACATTTGGGAAAGTACGCGCGATCAACGATTTCCAGGGTAAACGTTTGGATGAAGCGGGTCCGAGCGATCCGGTTGAAATCATCGGATTGTCGGAAATCGTTTCGGCCGGTGACTCTCTTAACGCGGTAAAAGATGAACGGTCTGCACGCGAAGTGGTCGACGCACGCAAGGCGAAAATGCCTAAAGCGGAAGACAAAGCGAAAATGACTTTGGAGCAGATGCTCGCGGGCGCGGTCGAACGCAAACAGTTGCGTGCGGTGCTTAAGTCAGATGTGCAGGGTTCGGTAGAAGCGCTTAAAGAATCGCTTTCAAAGTTCCCGAAGGAAAAAGTCGACATTAAATTTTTGCATACCGCGGTGGGCGGAATCACGGAGAGCGATGTCATGCTTGCTGCGGCGAGTGATGGTGTCGTGTTTGGCTTCAACGTGCGTCCTGACGCGAAGGCGAAGGCGATTGCCGAGCGAGAAGGTGTCGAAATTCGCTGCTACCGTGTCATCTACGAACTAGTCGATGACGTGAAAAAGTTGCTTGAAGGATTAGTAGAGAAGACCGTCGTGGAGCGAGTGATCGGTCATGCGGAAGTACGCGATGTCTTCAATATTCCGAAGATTGGCGCGGTTGCGGGTTCTTCCGTTACTGACGGAAAGTTCATTCGTGGGTGTCACGTGCGTCTGGTTCGCGATAGCCGTGTGATCTACCAAGGTCGGTGTGCGAGCTTGCGCCGTTTTAAAGACGACGTGAAAGAAGTCACACACGGCCATGAATGTGGTATTGGACTCGAAAATTTCAACGACATCAAAAATGGCGATCGCATCGAAGCGTTTGAAAAGGACGAAATAGCAGGAACGTTGTAGTCATGAGCGCGCGCCGACCCCAAAGAATAGGACAACTGGTACAAGAAACGCTTTCCCATGCGCTTCGTGAAACCGTATCCGATCCCCGCCTACGCGATCTCATTATTAGCCGTGTGGACATGAGTACTGATCTTAAGCATGCGTATATTTACTACGCAGAAACCTCAGACGACCTTCAGGTGACCAAAGCGCTCAAATCAGCTTACCCCTTTTTGCGTCGGCAGTTGTCGGGCCTAAAGCTCCGCTCTGTCCCAGAACTCCATTTTGAAAGAGATCTAGACGGCGAAGCCGCTGATCGGGTGCTTTCTCTTTTGCGAGAGTGGAATGAAAAAGATCGCCCCTACGAAGAAGCGGGGGCACTGAGTTAGATGTTAGCGGATGCTCTTTTTGTGGTGGATAAGCCTCCGGGGCCCACGAGTTTCGACGTGGTAAGAAGCCTAAAACGTGTTTTGGGAAAGGCCAAAATCGGTCACACCGGTAGTCTGGACCCTTTTGCGAGTGGCGTGCTCATCTTGCTTGTGGGCAGAGCGACCAAACTTTCCAACATCCTTATCAATGCGGATAAGTCGTATTTTGGGCGAGCCCGTTTAGGCACCGCGACCGATTCGATGGATGGTACAGGTGCGGTGGTGGAAACGGAAGTCGTACCGGAGCTGACCCGCGAGGCGGTGGAAGCCGCTTTGAAATCCTTTGAGGGGACCTGGTACCAGACGCCTCCCATGTTTAGCGCAAAAAAAGTTAAAGGCGTGCGACTTTACGAGCTTGCGCGCCAGCAGATTAGCATTCGGCGCGAGCCCATTCCGGTGAAAATTTATTCCACCCGTTTGGTTAGTTTTGAAGCCCCATTTATTGAATTTGAAGTGCACTGTTCAAAGGGGACCTACATCCGCAGTCTGGCCGACGAACTGGGCCGGCGCTTGGGGACAGTGGGTCATTTAGAGGGTTTAAGACGCCTATCCTGCGGGGAATTCGAACTTTCCCAGGCTGTGACCGTCGAGGATCTCACCCAAAACTTTGGAAACCACCAGCGGCAAGGGTGGGAGCACTACGTGAATTTCCTTAAGTCGGAGCGCATGGTCCGGGGCGCAAGGCAGCATTTGCAAAGGCCTGCACCCGGTGGTATGAGCTTGGGGAACTATAAAGGAAGTGAAGGGGTTACAGCCGAATCGGCCGCTCCGTAGAGTAGAGCAATTAGTAGCAGTAGGAAGTAAAGGAACGTAAAAGGTGTCACTCAACAAAGAGAATAAATCCAGCGTCATTTCAACCTATCGAATTCACGAGCGGGATACCGGTTCTCCGGAAGTCCAGGTCGCGTTGTTGACCGAGCGGATTAATACTCTTACCCCGCACTTCAAAGAACATAAAAAAGATCACCACTCACGTCGTGGCCTTCTCAAGTTGGTTGGCCAACGAAGACGTCTGTTGGAATATTTACAAAAAGTCGATGTTGCTCGTTACAAGACCATGGTCGAGCGACTCAACTTGAGAAAATAGATTTCGAAATAAACATCAACTAAAAAAGAAAAAAGAAGGTGACGAATGAAAGTCGTCGAAGTCAGCACGGACTATGGTGGCCGGACTCTAACCCTGCAAACAGGGAAAATCGCCAAGCAAACAGATGCCTCAGTGTTAGTGACGTATGGGGAAACGCAGGTACTCGTAACGGTCGTTTCAGCTAAAGAACTTAAACCCGGAATGGATTTCTTCCCCCTAACGGTAGATTTCCAGGAAAAATATTATGCCGCGGGCCGTATGCCCGGTGGCTTTTTCAAACGTGAAGCGAGACCTTCTGATAAGGCAACCCTTTCAGCTCGTATGACAGACCGGCCCATTCGGCCGCTCTTCCCGAGCGACTACATGTATGAAACCAACGTGGTCGTTACGGTGCTCTCAGTTGATGGAACCAATGAATATGATTTCTTGGGCCAAATAGGTGCGAGCGCGGCTCTTCACATGTCAGACATTCCTTGGGATGGCCCGGTGGCCTCCTGCCGCATCGGGATGAAAAATGGGGATTTTGTTTTAAACATTCCTCCCCAGGAACAAGCCGATAGCAAAATGGATCTATTGGTGTCAGCCGTTCGTTCGGGCGTGGTCATGGTGGAAGGTAAAGCGGAAGAAGTTACCGAAGAACAACTCGCTGACGCCATTTTTTACGCGCATGAAAAAATGAAGGCGATCATGGACCTTCAAGACGAATTGCGTGAAAAAACCGGCAATGTTAAGAAGCGGGAATACGATAAGCCCGTGGTTGACGAAGGTTTGAAGAAGGACCTTGCTGCGTTCTTGGAAAAGCCCATGGGCGAAGCGATGGGCGTTCGCGAAAAGCTTGCACGCTATGACGCGATTGGTGCTTTGAAGAAGAAGGCGAAAGAAAAATTCGGCATCAAAGAGCCGAAAACTTCTGAAGAGACTCTTCGCAATAAGAACCTGAGCACCTACTTTGAAGATTTCAAATCGGACTTTGCTCGCCGTTTGACTCTTAAGACCAAGAAACGCATCGACGGCCGCGCTTACGACGCCATCCGTAACATCGATTGCGAAGTGGGTCTTCTCAAGCGCGTGCACGGCTCGGCTCTGTTTACCCGTGGGGAAACTCAGGTGTTGGCTACGGTTACCCTGGGAACTTCAGATGATGAACAGAAGATCGACGGCATTGGGGGTGTTTTCCAAAAGCCCTTCATGCTTCACTATAACTTTCCTCCCTACTCGGTGGGAGAGGCGCGACCTCTACGTCCGCCTGGTCGCCGGGAAGTCGGACATGGTTTCTTAGCGGAACGGGCATTGCAGTATGTGATCCCGTCGAAGGAAGCTTTTCCGTACACGATTCGTTTGGTTTCTGAAGTCATGGAATCGAACGGATCCTCTTCCATGGCCTCTGTTTGCGGCGGCACTTTAGCCATGATGGACGCTGGGATTCCAATTAAAAAGCCTGTTGCCGGCGTGGCGATGGGACTCATGCTGGAAGGCAAAGACGTTGCAGTGCTTTCCGACATTCTGGGTGACGAAGATCACTTAGGTGACATGGACTTTAAAGTCTGCGGAACCGATGAAGGGATCACCGCTTTCCAGATGGATTTGAAGATCGGCGGCGTAAGCCGTGAGATCATGGAGCAAGCACTTAGCCAAGCGCGTGAAGGACGTCTTCACATCTTGGGAAAAATGAATGAGGCGTTAGCGCAGCCTCGACCAGAACTTTCGGTCTTCGCGCCCCGTATTCACACGCTCCACATCAAGCCTGACAAAGTAAGAGAAGTGATCGGACCGGGAGGCAAGGTGATCCGTGGGATTATCGAGCAGACCGGCGTGAAGATTGATATCGAGGACGATGGTTCAGTACACGTGGCTTCGGCTGACGGCGAGTCGCTCAAAAAAGCGATTTCGATCATCGAAGGCATTTGTGAGGAGCCTGAGCCAGGAAGAATTTACGAAGGTAAAGTCACCCGTATTGTGGACTTCGGTGCCTTCATTGAAATTATTCCGGGTACAGAAGGTTTGTGTCACATCTCAGAACTGGAAAACCACCGCGTGGACCGCGTGGAAGACGTTTTGAAAGAAGGCGAAATCGTTCGTGTGAAGTGCTTAGAAGTTGATAACCGAGGAAAGATTCGGTTGTCCCGTCGCGCACTTCTCAATGAACAAGATTCTGGTTCCGGCGGTCAAGAAGAGGACCACGGCGATAACGAAGAGCCGGATTCCGATGGCGACGAGCCGGGTTTTGAGCCTGCATTCGAAGCCGAAGGTGGGGATGATGCCGGTGAGTCCGATGTTCATGCTGAGGAAGTTGAGGGAGACACGAGCGAGTTTGTTCCCGCAGCCGAATCGGAAGACAATGTCGGTAACCGCATTGACGAAAACCGAGGTAATCGTCGTCCGCCAGCGGGTAGGGATCGTCCCGAACGCGCAGAGCGGCCTCGATGGAGCCCTCCACCGGATCGCGGTGGCAGCCGTGACCGAGCCCCTCGCGAAGGCGGTGGGGATCGTGGTGGCTGGCGTGGCCGGCCGAGCGGTGG